>CAILZB010000046.1 GCA_903838565.1 uncultured beta proteobacterium
CTGCCCAACACCGGCAGCCTGTTGACCGAGGCCTGCCGCGGCGAAGGCGGCGTGCTGCTGAACAAGAACGGCCGGCGCTACCTGCAGGACTACGGCATGGGCCCGGAGACGCCTCTGGGCAAACCGCAGCTCAAGACCATGGAACTGGGCCCGCGCGACCGCGTCAGCCAAGCCTACTGGCACGAGCTGCAAAAAGGCAACACTGTCACCACGCCCTGGGGCGAATGCGTGATGCTGGACATGCGCCATCTGGGCGAGAAGTACATCGACGAGCGCCTGCCGCTGGTGCGCGAACTCGGCATCGCCTACCTGGGCGTGGACATCGTCAAGGACGCGATTCCGATCCGTCCGGTGGTGCACTACATGATGGGCGGCATCTCCACCAACACCAAGGCGGCCACGCAGCTGCCGGGGCTGTTTGCTGCGGGCGAATGCGCCTGCGTGAGCCTGAACGGCGCGAACCGCCTGGGATCGAACTCGCTGGTGGAGCTGCTGGTGTTCGGCAAGAGCGCAGCGCTCTCGGCGATCGAGCATCTGCGCCAGCAGCCCGCGCCCAACACCGCGGTGCTGGAGGCGCGCGCCAAGGAGTCGCAAGCGCGCATTCGGGAGATCTTCTCGCGCACCAACGGCACCGAGTCGATGTCGGGCCTGCGCAAGGAGATGATGGACACGATGGAAAAGAACGCAGGCCTGTATCGCGAAGAAAAGGGTCTGGAGGAAGCCGTTGCCAAGATCGCCGAGTTGCGCCAGCGTTACGGAAAGATCATCCTGCACGACAAGAGCAATGTCTTCAACACCGACCTGTTCCAGGTGCTGGAACTGGGCTCGATGCTGGACTGCGCCGAGGCGCTGACGGTGAGCGCGCTGGCACGCAAGGAATCGCGCGGCGCGCACCAGCGGCTGGACTATGTGGAGCGCGACGACAAGAGCTTCCTGCGCCACAGCATGGCCTATTACCAGGGCCTGCAGCCGCCGCGTCTGGACTACCTGGACGTGGTGATCACCAAATCGCCTCCGGGCGTGCGTGACTACTCGGGAGATCACAAATGACACAATTGAAAAAGCGCATGGTGCAGCTCGAAGTGCTGCGCTACGACCCCGAAACCGACAGCGAGCCGCACTTTCAGAAATACGAAGTGGAGTGCAATGAAGAGTGGGTGGTGCTGGACGCGCTCAACGCCGTCAAGGAAAGCCTGGACCCGACTCTGGCCTATCGCTGGTCCTGCCACATGGCGGTGTGCGGCAGCTGCGGCATGATGATCAACGGCGAGCCCAAGCTCTCGTGCCACGCCTTCCTGCGTGACTACGAGGGCGTGATCCGGGTCGAGCCTTTGGCCAACTTCCCGATCGAGCGCGACCTGGTGACGGTGGCGGACGACTTCATCGACAAGCTCAAGCGCGTCAAGCCCTATCTGATCCCCAAGGAGAAGAAGACGATTGAGCAGGGCGAGTACAAGCAGACCCCGGCGCAGCTGATGAAGTACCGGCAGTTCTCGATGTGCATCAACTGCATGCTGTGCTATGCCGCCTGCCCCGAGTATTCGCTGCAGCCGAAATTCATCGGCCCGGCGGCGATCACGCTGGCGCACCGCTACAACCTGGATTCACGCGACGGCGGGCGCGACGAGCGCCAGGAAGTCATCGCCACGAACGAAGGCGTGTGGGAGTGCTCGTTTGTCGGCGCCTGTTCCGAAGTCTGCCCCAAGGCCGTGGATCCGGCGGGCGCGCTGCAGCAGGTCAAGGTGGCCAGCACCCTGGACTGGTACAAGGAACGTCTGTTACCGGGAGCATCGAAATGAGCCGCAAGCCCTATGTCCGCGAGGTCTCCAAGACCGGCTGGTATCTGAAACACCCGCGCTATATGCGCTACATGTCGCGCGAGGTGACCTGCATCCCGATCGGCGCTTTTGCGCTGCTGATGCTGTGTACGCTGGAGCGGCTGGCGGCAGGACCGGCGGCGTTTGATTCGTTCATGGCCGCGCTCAAGGGACCGTGGAGTTTCCTGGGCCTGCTGATCGTGCTGGTTTTTTCCGTGCACAACGCCACCAGTTGGTTCAACGTCACGCCCAAGGCGATGCCGGTGCAGATCGGCGAAGAGTTCCTGGCGGGTAAATACATCGTCGGTGCGCACTATGCCGTATGGGCCGTGGCCTCGCTGGTGGTGCTGTTTTTTGCAGGAGTGCTGTAACCATGGCCAAGTCGAATAAACCGATCTTTTGGGGCCTGTTCGCCGCTGGCGGCACGCTGGCGGCCTTTCTGGCCCCGGCGCTGGCCTTGCTGTTCGTGATGGTCTCACTGGGACACGCGCCCGGCCTGTTCAGCTACGACAGGCTGCATGCCTTTGCCGGGCACTGGTTCGCCAAACTGTTCCTGTTCGGGGTGATCTCGCTTTTCCTGTGGCACGCGGCGCACCGTTTGCGCGTCACGCTGTTTGACTTCGGTCTGCGCCAGGACGGCAAGGTCGCGGTACTGGCCTACCTCGTCGCGGCTGCAGGCACCGTGCTCTGCGCGCTGTACCTGCTGCGCCTCTGACCCGCATTTGAAAATCCGGCGATACTTCGGTGCCGCGCGTTGCGTGCGGACTGAACTTTCGACGTGCCCGGGCGAACTGCCTGGGCTGGTTTTCCAACGTTTGCCCGAGGTCACTTCGTGAGTCCCAAAGAATCTGCGGCCATAGCCGAATCTTCCGCGACCGGCTTTGCCCCGGTCGTCGTTCCCGAGTACCTGCAAAAGACCTATTGGTGGGCCTACCTGCACCCGAATGCGGTGCGCATTTTCGAGCGCCAGTGGCTCGTCAATCTGATCCTGTGGGGCAACTTTGCGCGGCTGCGCGACGCGGCGCTGCAGGAAATGGGCTCGGTCATCCACGGCAAGGTGCTGCAGGTCGCCTGCGTTTATGGCGACTTCACAGAGCACCTGCTGCGGCGACTGGCTCCTGAGGGGCAACTCGACGTGGTCGACGTGGCGCCGATCCAGATCAAGAACCTGCAGACCAAGCTGAGCAACCCCAGCCAGGTGCGGATATTGCTGCAGGATTCGACCGAACTGCATTTCGAAGACGCCAGCCACGACGCCGTGGTGGTGTTCTTCCTGCTGCACGAGCAGCCCGCCGACGTGCGGCGCAAGACCATCGCCGAGGCGCTGCGCGTGACAAAACCGGGCGGCAAGCTGATCTTTGTGGACTACCACAAGCCCGTGGCAAGCAGCCCCTGGCGCTACCTCATGGTGCCCATACTGAGCACGCTCGAACCGTTCGCGCTGGATATGTGGCGCGGCGAAATCGCCGACTGGCTGCCCGAAGGAGTGCCCTTCACCAAGGTGGAAAAACAGACCTATTTCGGTGGTCTGTACCAGAAGGTCGTGATCACGAGGTAGGTCGATTGTCGGGTTACGCCCTGCGGGCTAACCCGACCTACGTCTTGTGCGCATGCCCACCCATAGGTCGGGTCAGCGCAGCGTGACCCGACAGGGTACCGTGCAGTTCGCGAGCGCGAAGCTCAGGCGATTCTCTCCAGAATCAGCACCGCGAAGAAGCAGCCCGCGGCGATCAACAACCACTTGAGCGTGCGCAGGCCGAATTGTTTATAGCGCGGCTCGCCTGTTCCGACAAAGAGCGCGAACGACACGCCCGCAGCCAGCAGCAGCAAGAGAACGGCAGCGCGAAAAAGCAGCATTACCAAGCCCTCGCGAGTTGCGAAAAACCTGCGGGCGCTTGTCTTTCGTCTTCAAAGCTCACCACCTCCCAGGCCTGCGGCTGTGACAGCAGTTCGCGCAGCAGCAGGTTGTTGAGCGCGTGCCCGGAGCGAAACGCGCTGTAGGCCGCGAGCAGGGGTTTGCCTATCAGGTAGAGGTCGCCCATGGCGTCGAGGATCTTGTGCTTGACGAACTCGTCGCCGTAACGCAGGCCTTCGGCGTTGAGCACCTTGTAGTCGTCCATCACGACTGCGTTGTCCAGCCCGCCGCCCAGCGCCAAGCCGTTGGCGCGCATCATCTCCACGTCCTTGGTGAAGCCGAAGGTGCGCGCGCGCGCGATGTCGCGAGTGTACGAGCCGGTGCTCAGATCGAATTCGACGCTTTGCCCGGTGGAGTCCACTGCCGGATGGTTGAAGTCGATCTCGAAGCGCAGCTTGTAACCGTGAAAGGGATCGAGCCGCGCCCACTTGAGCGACTCGCCCTGGCCCTGGCGCACCTCCACCGGTTCTTTCACGCGAATGAAGCGCTTGGGTGCGCGCTGCAGCGCGATGCCCGCGCTTTGCAGCAGATAGACGAAGGACGAGGCGGAGCCGTCCAGAATCGGCACCTCTTCGGCCGTGATGTCCACATACAGGTTGTCCACCCCGAGACCGGAACAGGCCGACATCAGGTGCTCGACCGTGAGCACCCTGGCTCCCTTGTGCGAGATCGTGGTCGCCATGCGCGTGTCCGTCACCGCCAGCGCCGAGATCGCGATGTCCACCGGCTCGGCCAGATCGATGCGGCGAAAGATGATGCCGGTATCGGCTGGCGCCGGTCGCAGCGTGAGCTCCACCCGTTGCCCGCTGTGCAGCCCCACGCCGACGGCGCGGGTCAGGGATTTGAGGGTTCGTTGCTGCAGCACGGAGCGCATGGAGGGTGGTTGGCGTGAATTCGGGGGATCACAGAATATACCGTGACAAGTCCTCGTTCCGGCTCAGCTCCTTGAGGCGCGCGTCCACATAGGCCGCGTCCACATGAATGGTCTGGCCGCCCAGGTTGGCGGCATCAAAGCTCACCTCGTCCAGCAGCCGCTCCATCACCGTGGACAAGCGGCGCGCGCCGATGTTCTCGGTTCGCTCATTCACGTCGAAAGCGATACTGGCCAGGCGCGTGATGCCCTCAGGCGTGAACTCCACGTGCACGTTCTCGGTGGCCAGCAGTGCCTGGTATTGCCTGACCAGCGAAGCGTGGGTTTGCGTGAGGATGGCCTCGAAGTCCTGGACCGAGAGCGACTGCAGTTCAACCCGAATCGGAAAGCGGCCCTGCAACTCGGGAATCAGGTCGCTGGGCTTGGCCAGATGAAAAGCGCCCGACGCGATGAACAGGATGTGGTCGGTCTTGATGGTGCCGTACTTGGTCGACACCGCGGTTCCCTCCACCAGTGGCAGCAGATCGCGCTGCACGCCCTGGCGCGACACTTCGCCGCTGCCCGACTCCGAGCGCGAGGTCACCTTGTCGATTTCGTCGATGAAGACAATGCCGTTCTGCTCGGCGCTTTCGATCGCCTGGGCACGAATCTCTTCCTCGTTCACCAGCTTGGCGGCTTCTTCCTCGACCAGCAGCTTGAGCGCTTCGCCGACAGGGAGCCGGCGCGTATGGCGCTTGGTCGGCCCCATCTGGCTGAACATGCCGCGCAGCTGCTCGGTCATCTCCTCCATGCCTGCAGGCCCCATGATTTCGAGCTGCGGCTTGGTGTCGGCCACGTCGATCTCGATCTCCTTCTCGGCGAGTTCGCCTTCGCGCAGCTTCTTGCGAAACACCTGGCGCGCCGTGCTGTCGCCCGACGCCGGCATGCTCTGCCCCAGACCGAAGTCTCCGCTGGAGCGCGCCGGCGGCACCAGGATATCGAGCACGCGGTCTTCGGCGGCGTCCTCGGCGCGCGCGCGCACCTTCTTCATTTCGGTTTCACGCGTGAGCTTCACCGCCACTTCCGCCAGGTCGCGGATGATGGAATCCACGTCCTTGCCCACATAGCCCACCTCGGTGAACTTGGTGGCTTCGACCTTGATGAAGGGTGCGTCGGCCAGACGCGCCAGGCGGCGTGCAATCTCGGTCTTGCCCACACCCGTGGGACCGATCATCAGAATGTTCTTGGGCGTGATCTCGGCGCGCAGCCCGCTCTCCACCTGCTGGCGGCGCCAGCGGTTGCGCAGCGCAATGGCCACGGCGCGCTTGGCCTGGTTTTGCCCGACGATGTGGCGATCGAGCTCGGAGACGATTTCTTGCGGAGTCATGGACGACATGGTTTTGATCGGTTGCGGAGGTCTGTCCCACAACCCCTAGCTTAGGGTTTCGATGGTGTGGTTCATGTTGGTGTAGATGCACAGCTCACCGGCGATTTCAAGCGATTTCTTCACGATCTCCGCAGGGGACAGCTCGGTGTTGTCCAGCAGCGCCTTGGCCGCCGCTTGGGCATAGGCGCCACCGGAGCCGATGGAGATGATTCCGTGTTCGGGCTCGAGCACGTCGCCGCTGCCGGTGATGATGAGCGAAGCTTCCATGTCGGCCACGGCCAGCATCGCTTCCAGGCGGCGCAACACGCGATCGGTGCGCCAGTCCTTGGTGAGCTCGATCGCCGCGCGCACCAGATGGCCCTGATGCTTTTCCAGCTTGGCTTCAAAGCGCTCGAACAGCGTGAACGCGTCGGCGGTGGCACCGGCAAAACCTGCCAGCACCTTGTCGTGGTGCAGTTTGCGCACTTTGCGCGCCGTGCCCTTGACGACAATGTTGCCCAACGTCACCTGGCCATCGCCGCCGATCGCAACCTGGATGCCGTTGGCGGTTCTGCGCCGCACGCTGACGATGGTGGTGCCGTGAAACTGTTCCATAGTGATTGCCAGTTGGGGATTGAAAGTGACGCCGCAAGAGGCTGGCGCGACGTCCGCGCGCGATCAGTGCGCTGGAGGAATGATGCGGGCGAATTCGTCGATGCCGATCACGGCGAAGAATGTGGCCACGAGACGGTTCAGGTTCTTGAACTCTATCTTGCAGCCCTCGGCATTGCGCGCTGAAGCCCAGTTGAGCAGGTCGCCAGCGGCCAGAAAGTCCACCCGCACCAGATGCCTGCAGTCGACCACCAGCTTGCTGAAACCGGCCCGACCGCCATCCAGAATGGCCAACGCGGCAGAAGCGTCGCCCAGCACCTCGGCCGACAGCTCGACCACACCAAAGCTGCCGTCCGCCGGCGGCACAGACCTGGCCGCGGGAGAATCCAGTGACGCGGAGCGCGTGCTGGAAAACGGGACCGACAGCGTGTTCAGCAGCTCTTCGCCGATCACCAGCGGCGAAGATTCATTGAACGCGGCCTCGTTGGCATCGAGCTCGCTGCTGCGGAAATCGCACAGCGGCGCTTCCCAGGCCGGAGGCGACATCTCGTAGGTGATGCAATAGTCCAGCGCGACCCGCTCGAACTCCTCTTCCCTGCGGCTCAATCGCAGGCTGCCCAGCCGCCACAGCCACCAATCCTGCGGCACTTCAGCGTTGCCCGTGCTCGTGGCCTCCAGCAGCAACTCATCCAGATGCCGTCCACCTTCGAAGCGCAATTGCAGCCTGCTTTTGCACCAGTCGGCAAACAGCGCAACCATCCCGGACAGAACGGCGGCGTCCACGCGCGTCAGTGGCGACCAATCCAGCATCCAGGGTGACGTGCCCTGGCTCGATACAGCCTGGAGCTGAGCCAGCGCCGCCGTATCCAGAACGCAAGGCGAGACCCAGCGCTGGGCCTGTCCCGCCGAGGTCACCTGTATTTCCGGGGCCAATGCTTGCTGCTGGACTTCAAGCATTGCACCCCACTGTGGCGCCGACCTTCCAAAGCGCGCAGCGAAATCGATGGTTGCGCCCTCAAACCTTGTCCTGTCACCGGTGGCACGGAACAGATCAAACAGCGTCATCCAGATCTGCTCCTGCTCGGCCTGCATCTCGCCGTCGGCCAGCAGGCGCAGCAAGAACTGCGCTGCGCCCTCGAAATCGCCGTTGGCAAAAAGAATGGCAGCATCCTCGAGTTCAGGATCGTGCGTGAACTGGTCCACCTGGGTCGGAAGGAACTCGCTCGGCGGTGGCGACTTCGACTCGTCGTACAGGCTCGCTTCCATTCTGGCCGGTTTGACGCCGGCATTGACAGCCGCAGCCGCAGGCGCGGAGGGCGCGGATGCGGGCGCTGTGGCACGCGCAGACGCCAAAGCGGCAGCGGGTGCCGAGACCGGCCCCCCCGAGGTTGACGACTCCTGCGGTGAAGTCGACATCGGCACAGGCCTTGAACCCAGAAAGGCACCCTTGATCTGCTTGCCTTTCCACCACTGCTGCGACATCTGCTGCTCGATCTCGTCGATCTTCTTGATCGTCTGCGCGCGCCCGCCCGGTTGCGTCAACACGCTCGATGGAAACAGCGAAGTACGCTCGTTCAAGTCCATGCTGCCGGCCTGCGGCTCACGCTTGCGCATCTGGCGCAGCAGTTCGAATTCACGTTTGCGCACCACATCGTTGTGCAGTCTGCGGTCCATCATGGCCTGCATCGTGGCCTTGTCGACATCCTCCGGCGCGGCCTGAGCGGCTTCGAAAGCAGCCGACCGGCCCAACACCGGACGCGTCACGAAACTCACGACCTTGCTGAGCAGGGTGATGTTGTCGCTGGTGGCCATGGTGCAGTGCGTTGGAACGGGTGAAAGCTGGCGGGATTCAGTCCCCGAACATTTTCTGCTTAAGTTCGCGCCGCTGCTGCGCTTCCAGCGACAGGGTTGCCGTGGGTCGGGCCAGCAATCGGCTCACGCCAATGGCCTCACCGGTCTCGTCGCAATAGCCATAGTCGCCCGCATCGATGCGGGCCATGGATTGCTCGATCTTCTTGAGCAGCTTGCGCTCGCGATCGCGCGTACGCAACTCCAATGCGTGCTCCTCTTCGATCGTGGCACGGTCAGCCGGATCGGGAACCACCACCGTCTCTTCGCGCAGATGCTCCGTGGTTTCCCCGGCATTCGACAGGATGTCGCGTTTGAGTTGCCCCAGCTTGAGGCGGAAGAAAGCCATCTGGCCTTCGTTCATGTATTCCGAATCAGGCATGGCCACGACTTCTTCGTCGGTCCACTGCGCCACCGGCTTGGTCTTCCAGTTGTTCGCCAGCTTGGGGTCCTTCTTGACCGGGACAAAGTGAGGCGGCGTCGGCAGCGCGGGGGGCGTGGAGTGGCCATAGCTGGCCTTGGCCGCGGTGGAAGCCACGGCCGGTATCGAGGCCATGGACGGCACGGTCAGTTGCGCCAGGCGTGAAGAGACCCTGGGGCTTCTTGCGGGAACAGCGGCGGGGGTCGGAACGACAGGCGCGACAGCGGCCTTTTCAGGTTCGGCTTTGAGGGGTTTCTTTTCGGCGGCAGTAGTGGACAAAACGGGAATCTCTTTTTTCTTTGGGTTCACTGGCAACGACGGCGCAGCTTTGGTTTTCGCCGCTGGCTTGACAGCGGCTTTAGGCGCAACCGGGGTCGCGGATGACTTGACGGCGCGAGCCGGCTTGGTTGCCGCGGCGTTGACCTTGCCCTTGGAGGCAGGCTTGGCAGGCGCGGCAACCGTCTTTTTCGCAGGCGCAACGGCGCGCGCAGCAGGCTTGGCGGCGGCCTTGGCGGCCACCTTCGGTGCAGGCTTGGTTGCGACCTTGGCGACCGGTTTTTTTGGCGCGGACTTGGGAGCGACCTTGGCCGCGGCCTTGGGGGCGGGTTTGGATGCGGGCTTGGGCGCCACTTTGGCGGGAGTTGGCCGAGCAGACGACTTGGCGACGGGTTTGGACACGCTCTTGGGGGCCGTCTTGGGTGCAGCTTTTGGCGGGACTTTGGCGGTCTTCCTGGATGCTGGCACAGGCTCTTTTTGGCTCGCCTTGGCTTTTTTTACGGGCTGTGTCTTCACTTCTGGTCTCCTCGATGGTGCTGCCTGCGTCGGGACTTGATCGCGATCGGACAAGCGGCTGTTGTTCACTGCGTGGCTGCTCGCAGCCACGCCGCTTGCGTCCCGATCGCGCGAAGGGTTGGTTTTCCCGGAATCAGAGTCGGCGCGCGATTGTATCGACTTGCCTAGTCCAAAACCCATGAGTTGCAGAAGCGAGACAATCATTTGGTCTTATGTGTGAAGTAATAAAAGTTAAGCGCCTGCTTGCACCACGAGCGACTCACTGTGACGGCGAAACCGACAGGCATTGCTCCAGACCCTGCACCAGGATGTCCTTGGGCAGATCGATCCCGATGAACACCATCTTGCTGGTTCGCGCTTCGCCTGCGGCCCACGCCGGTCCGAGGTCGCTGCCCATGAGCTGGTGCACACCCTGGAAAATCACCTTGCGCTCGGTTCCCGTCATGTTGAGCACGCCCTTGTAGCGCAGCAGGCGCGGGCCATAGATATTCACGATCGCGCCCAGGAAGTCTTCGAGCTTGGCCGGATCGAACGCGCGCTCCGAGCGAAAGACAAAGCTTTTCACATCGTCGTCGTGCGCGTGGTGGTGGCCGTGCTGGTGCGAGGGGTGGTCGCAGTGCTCGCCGTGTTCATGCTCATGAGCGTGGTCATGAGCATGCGCGTCGTCCTTGAGAAAATCCGGATCGATGTCGAGCTTGGCGTTGAGGTTGAAACCGCGCAGGTCAAACACATCGGCCAGCGCGACTTCGCCAAAGTGCACCGCTTTTTGCGGCGCGCGCGGGTTCATGTGCTTGAGGCGGTGCATCAGGGCATCGACCTCGTCCTTGCCCACCAGATCGGTTTTGCTGATGAAAATCTGATCGGCAAATCCGACCTGGCGCCGCGCTTCCTGCCGGTCGTCGAGTTGCTGCATCGCGTGCTTGGCATCGACCAGCGTCAGGATCGAATCGAGCAGGTAGCTCTCAGCGATCTCGTCGTCCATGAAGAAGGTCTGCGCCACCGGACCGGGGTCGGCCAGGCCCGTGGTCTCGATCACGACGCGGTCGAAATTTAACTCGCCCTTGCGCCGCTTTTCCGCCAGTTCCTGCAGCGTGGCGCGCAGGTCTTCGCGGATGGAGCAGCAGATGCAGCCGTTGTTCATCTGGATGATCTGCTCATTCGCGTCGCTCACCAGAATCTCGTTGTCGATGTTCTCTTCGCCGAACTCGTTCTCGATCACGGCGATCTTCTGGCCATGGGCTTCGGTCAGCACGCGCTTGAGCAGCGTGGTTTTGCCGGACCCCAGAAAGCCGGTCAGGATGGTGGCAGGAATCAGACTCATAGCAGGACTCTCGTTGCGGCGCTCGTCGGCCGAGGTTCAAATTCAGGAGCGTGGAGTGTAGCGATCTCAGGCGCCACATCCGCGTTTACCCTTATTTTCTCATCACCACCAGGCCCTTGAGGTACTCACCTTCCGGGAAATTGATGGTCATCGGGTGGTCGGGCGCACCGCCCAGGCGCTGGCTGATGTAGCCGTCGACGCCAGCGTCAATACCGGCCGAGGCCACGATCTTGTGAAACAGGTCGGCGCTGATCCCGCCCGAGCAGGAAAAGGTGAAGAGCACGCCACCGGGCTCCAGCAACTTGAACGCGAGTCGGTTGATGTCCTTGTAGGCCCGGGCGGCGCGGTCCGCGTGCGCTGCAGTGGGCGCAAACTTCGGCGGATCGAGCACGATGGCGTCGAAGGTCCTTCCCTGTTCGATGAACTGCCGTAGCGACGCATTCACGTCCGCGTCCAGAAAATCCGCGCGTTCCGGCGCAAAGCCGTTCAGTGCCACATTCGCCTGGGCGCGCTCCAAAGCCGGTGCCGAGGAGTCGATGGAGGTGACGTGGCGCGCGCCGCCGTGCAACGCGGCCACGGTGAATCCCCCGGTGTAGCAGAAGCAGTTCAGCACGCGCTCGAAACCGAGCCGGCGCGTGGCTTGCGCAAACTGCTTGCGACTGTCGCGTTGGTCCAGATAGAAGCCGGTCTTGTGCCCGGTGGCGATGTCCAGGCCGAGCTGCCAATCGTGTTCACGCAGCGTCAACTCGGTGGGGCCGCTGCCGCGCAGCCAGCCGGTGGCGGGCAACAGGCCTTCGAGCTTGCGCGCGCTGGTGTCGCTGCGTTCATACAAACGCGTCAGGCCCGTGCTTTGCAGCAGGGCGTCGGCCAGCACATCCTTCCAGCGCTCGGCGCCACTGGAGAGGAACTGCGCCACCAGCGTGTCGCCGTAACGGTCCACCACCAGGCCGGGCAGGCCGTCGGACTCGCCGTGAACCAGGCGCAGGCCGTCACTCTGGAGGTCAAAGCGCGATCGCGCCTGCACCGATTGCGCCACCTTGGCCGCAAACAGCGCATGGTCGATGCGCTGGCTTTCGTCAAAGCTCCAGGCGCGGGCGCGGATCATGGACTCGGGGCTGAACGCCGCCCAAGCCAGGAACTCGCCCGCGTGCGACTCCACCCGCACCGTTTCTCCGGCGTCGGCCCCGCCTTTGGCGATGGCCGATTCAAAAATCCAGGGGTGGCGGCGCAGCAAAGAGCGCTCTTTTCCTTCACGCAATCGTAGGGTCTTCATGGCTGGGATTGTGCGGCCGATTTTTTGCATTAACCTAGGCCAGTGCAAAATCGCAACCCGACAGGCGCGACATGCTGCCGATTTTTCGACTCAATTCTCCTTTTGAACAGCTTCACCATGAACCCCACAGGAATCGAAACGGACGCCGCTGCAGGCACTGCGCCAACCGTGCGCGACGCTGCGCTGCGCATCGAGCGCGAAAGTCACAAGCTGGAAAAGCGTTTGTGCCGCCAGGTGGGACAGGCCATCATCGACTACAACATGATCGAGGAGGGCGACAAGGTGATGGTGTGCGTGTCGGGCGGCAAGGACAGCTACGGCTTGCTCGACATCCTGCTCAAATTGCAGGCGCGCGCGCCCATTCACTTCGATCTGGTGGCGGTGAATCTGGACCAGAAGCAGCCTGGATTTCCCGACCACATCCTGCCCGACTACCTGAAGAAGCTGGGCGTGCCGTATCACATTGAAACCCAGGACACCTATTCGATCGTGAAGCGCGTCGTCCCCGTTGGCAAGACCATGTGCAGCCTGTGCAGCCGCCTGCGCCGCGGCATACTGTACCGCGTCGCGGACGAGCTGGGTGTGACCAAGATTGCGCTGGGACATCACCGCGACGACATGCTGCAGACCTTCTTCCTCAACATGTTCTTTGCCGGCAAGCTCAAGGCCATGCCGGCCAAGCTGGTGAGCGACGACGGAGACCACATGATCATCCGGCCCCTGGCCTACGTCGCCGAAAAGGACCTGGAGCGCTGGGCGCAGCAGCAGGCCTTTCCCATCATCCCCTGCTCGCTCTGCGGCAGCCAGGAAAACCTGCAGCGCCAGCAGATCGGAAACATGCTGCGCGAGTGGGAAAAGCAATACCCGGGCCGCACCGAAACCATGCTGACCGCGCTGCAGAACGTCGTGCCCTCGCACCTGATGGACCCGCGCCAGCACGACTTTCGCAGTCTCAAGACCACGGGCGTGGCGAGAGAGGACGGCGACAAGGCTTTCGACGGGGAGGAATTTCCCATGCCAACGCTGGCCCCTCTGCCAACGGCCAGCGGCGCGCGCAAAATCACGATCGAGTTGAGCCCTTCATGAGCGCGGCACAGGAAGCCACGCGTCTGCTGCTGATCCGCCACGGCGAAACCGAGTGGAACAAGGCGCAGCGCATCCAGGGGCAAATCGACATCGCGCTGAACGACACCGGGCGCCTGCAGGCGCAGCGGCTGGGACAGGCGCTGGCGCAGGAGCCGATCGCCGCGATCTACGCCAGCGACCTCGATCGCGCACAGGTCACGGCGCAGGCGGTGGCCAGCGCCACCGGCGTTGCGCTGCAGACGGACGCGCGGCTGCGCGAACGCCATTACGGCGCATTCCAGGGCCTGACCTACGACGAGATCGAAACGCAGTGGCCGCAACAGGCCAAGTCCTGGCGCGAGCGCGACCCGGAATTTGCCCCCGAGGGCGGCGAATCGCTGCAGGATTTATACGCGCGCGTTTTGCCCACGCTGGACGCGCTGGCCCGGCGCCATGCGGGAGAGCAAATCGTGTGGGTGACGCACGGCGGCGTGATCGACGTGCTGTACCGGGCTGCCACGCGTCAGGACCTGACCATCCGGCGCACCTGGGACCTGGGCAACACCGCCATCAACCGCCTGCTGTGGACCCAGCAGGGCCTGAGCCTGGTGGGCTGGGGCGACACTGCGCACCTGCTTGAAGCGGCGCGCGACGAAACCGTTTGAAATCTATTTCCCGTTGAACAGTTCGCCCACGGTCGAGGGCGGCGCCACGCCCAGATGCCGGTAGGCCGCAAGCGTGGCGATGCGCCCACGCGGCGTACGCTGCAGATAGCCTTGCTGGATCAGGTAGGGCTCGATCACATCTTCGATCGTGTCGCGCTCCTCGCCGATGCTGGCCGCGATATTGTCCAGACCCACGGGACCGCCGTCGAAGCGGTGGATCACGGCCTCGAGCAGCTTGCGGTCCATCACGTCAAAGCCCTGCGGGTCCACGTCCAGCATCGCCAGCGCCCGGTTCGCGATGTCCAGCGTGATTGAGCCTATGCCCTTGACGTCGGCGTAGTCGCGCACCCGGCGCAGCAGGCGGTTCGCAATGCGCGGCGTGCCGCGCGAGCGCCTGGCAATTTCGAACCCGCCGTCGTCGTCGGTCGGCACCTTGAGCAATCCGGCGCTGCGGCGCACGATGCGCGCGAGTTCGTCGGGCGTATAGAACTCCAGCCGCGACACGATGCCAAAGCGGTCGCGCAGCGGGTTCGTCAGCATGCCGGCACGCGTGGTCGCGCCCACCAGCGTGAACGGCTGCAGATCGAGCTTGATGGAGCGCGCCGCGGGCCCCTCGCCAATCATGATGTCGATCTGGTAGTCCTCCAGCGCCGGGTAGAGGATTTCCTCCACCACGGGGCTGAGTCGATGGATTTCGTCGATGAACAGCACATCGTTCTTTTCCAGATTGGTCAGGAGCGCGGCCAGATCCTTGGGTTTTTCCAGCACCGGTCCGCTGGTCTGGCGCAGGTTCACACCCAATTCGTGGGCGATGATGTGCGACAGCGTGGTCTTGCCCAGCCCCGGCGGACCAAACAGCAAAACGTGGTCCAGCGCCTCGCCGCGCTTCTTCGCCGCGCCGATGAAGATTTCCAGCTGCTCGCGCACCTTGGTCTGGCCCACGTACTGATCAAACAGCTTGGGGCGCAGCGCGCGCTCGATCGCCTCCTCGTTCGGGGACAGCGGCGCTGCCGACACCATGCGGGGCACCAGCGGTGCGGAAAAATCGTCGGTCTGTATGCTCACGGCGTGCGTTGGGGGGTCAAGGAAGACGACAGGGCTGACTATAGCGCCACGCACTGCGCTCAAGTCAGGGCACCAGATGTCGATACACCAGACAAGGTCGGTCGCGCGAATGTTTCGCCAACCCGCCAGCACCGCTTCGAGGCCTATCCACTTATGAACCACCTTTGCATGAACCTACGGCGCGGCGCGCTGCCGGGGCTTTTGGCCTTCGCCGGGCTCTGGCAAGGGTCGCCCGCGTGGGCCAACGACGCCGCGCTTTCCAATCCCATGCACAAGGCCGCGCCAGCAGAGGCCCATCCGGCCAAGCCCGCCAGTGCCGCTGCAAGCGCACCGGGCGCCGCCGAGCCCGCGCCCATCATCAATATCCGAAGCGCGGTCGCCAAGCAACTCCGGGAAGCGATTGAACAGAGCAATGCGGCCTCCGGCAAGAAAAAACCCACGGTGGTGATCGGCGCCAGCGAAAAAGGCGCGCCCGCCAGCGCCCATGGCGCTGCACCGGCAAGTTCGGCCAAAGGGCATGCAGCGCCGGCTGAAGCCAAGGCCAAGCCCTCTGCCCATGGCGCCAGCGCCAAGGCCTCCAGCGCACACGCGCCGACGGCAGCGCACGACCCCCACGCCGCCCCGCACTGGAGCTACGAGGGCGATAGCGGCCCGCAGGCCTGGGGGCAGCTGCAACCGTCGTTCAATCTCTGCGCCATCGGCAAACGCCAGTCTCCCATCCACATCGAGGAATCCAGCACGCTGCTCGGGCCGGCGGAGCCACTGCAGATCAATTACCTGGCGAGCAAGGCGTCGGTGGTGAACAACGGCCACACGATCCAGGTCGACATTCAGGGCGACAACACACTCACCGTGCGCGGCTCCACCTACAAGCTGGTGCAGTTCCACTTTCATCACCCGGCAGAAGAAAGACTGAACTACAAGGGTTTTGCCATGGTGGCGCATCTGGTGCACCAGAATGCACAAGGTCAATTGGCCGTGCTGGCGGTGCTGTTTGATCCGGGCGAAGCCAGCACCATGATCCAGAAGGTCTGGACCCACATGCCGCTGGATGTGGGCGACCGCGTCAGCCTGCCCGACGGCCTGCTCGACCTGAACGAAACCTTGCCCAAGGACATGCGCTACTACCAGTTCATCGGCTCACTCACCACGCCGCCCTGCACCGAGGGCGTGCTCTGGCTGGTGCTGCGCCAACCGATGAGCTTGAGCCGCGAGCAGCTCGCACTCTTTTCCCAGCTCTTCCCGAACAACGCACGACCCACCCAGCCCAGCTTTGGACGCGTGGTGCGCGAGGCCCAGTAGCCGCTGACGTTGCAAGCTCGCGCTTGAATCCAGGCGCGACATCCCCCATATGGTTTCGCGACGGTAAAGTTGCGCCTCGTTTGGAGGCAGCGGCGCGTTGGCGTCATCCCCGGCTCGGCCGGGCCGTTGTCTGAGCAGGAGTACCTTATGAAAAAATCAACTTTTCGCTGGCTGGCCTTGACGATCACTGCTGCCGCGTGTCTGCAGACGGTGCAGGCGCAAACCTACGTGGTAGCCGAAGCCCCATACGGCGCACCCCAATACAGCTTCAGCCAGCAGGACCTGGACGCGATGCTGGCACCGATTGCGCTGTACCCGGATTCCCTGCTGGCGCAGATCCTGATGGCTGCGACCTATCCTGCGGAGGTGGCTGACGCCGCGCGCTGGTCACGCGCCATACCGGGCGTTGATCCGCAGGAAGCGGTGCGCTCCGTGGCGCAGCGCGGCTGGGATGCCAGCGTGCAGTCGCTGATGGCGTTTCCGCAGATCCTGCAGATGATGGACAACGCGCCCGACTGGACGCAGCGCCTGGGCAATGCCTTCCTGGCGCAGCAAGCGCAGGTCTGGGGGACGGTGCAAATGCTGCGTCAGCGCGCCTACGCGGCGGGCCAATTGCGCTCCAACGAGCAGATTCGGGTGCTGCAGAACGGACCACTGCTTGTACTTGAGCCGGCCAATCCCGAGGTGATTTACGTCCCCTACTACGACCCTCTGGTGGTCTATGGCCGCTGGTGGTGGCCGGGCTATGCGCCCATGCGCTGGAACCCCTGGCCCGGCTACGCGCAGCGCCCGGGATCCGGCGCCGGTTTTTACGCGGGCTCAGGCATCAACGTGGGAATCAACTTCTTCTTTGGCCAGGTGAATTGGGGGCAATCCCGCGTCACGGTGCTGCCGCATTCGCAGTGGAACGACCCGCACTCCCGCCCCGGGCAACCGGGTCAGGAATGGCGCCACGACCCCGATCATCGGCGCAATGTTCCATACACCACGCCGCCGCCACGGCCGCAGCCTGTACCCAACACACGACCCGCACCACCGCGTACCGCGATCCCCGATCGGCAGCCAGAGCACCGGCCCGAAGGCCCGCCTGAATACCGCGGACAGGTGCCCGGCCCCAGAACGCAGCCTGAGCCCAGAGTTCAGCCTGAGTCCGCGCCGGGCGCATCGCGCAGACCCGCCGACAGTTCCGGGCAACACAATCCCGGGCCAGGCCGCGCGGACCAGGGCCATGCCGCACCGACCGTGACGCCGCCTGCGGCGCCCAAGCCCGCTGCCGCGCCGATTCCGCGTGCTGAGCCGGGGCGGGGACAGGGCGGCGAGGGTCGGGGACAGAACGCCGCTCCTGGCGGCGCCGAGCGCTCCGCTGCGCCACGTGCGCCCGCAGAATCCAGGGCGCCGACCGAGATCAAGGGTCCGTCAGAAGCGAAGACCGCGCCCAAGGAGTCCGGTCGGCGCAGCCAGGAGCCCGAAGACAGGGGTCTTTCCGGAAAATAGTCCGCCTCAGCGTGCCAGGGCCTTGAGCGCCAGCTTGATGCCCTCGCCCACGCCCACGCCGTCGGGCAGGGCCTTGAGCGCCAGAGCTGCCTCCTTGTCGCTGTAGCCCAGCGCCACCAGGGCCTGCAGGATGTCGGCCTGGGCGTCGCTGGTGGGGCTTGATGCCGTGCCCAGATCAGGTCCGAACTTTCCCTTGAGTTCCAGCAGCAGGCGCTCCGCGGTCTTCTTGCCGATGCCCGGGATTTTCACCAGCCGCCCTGCATCCTGCGCCGTCACGGCCTGGGCGATGTCGGCCACGCTCATGCCGCTGAGCACGCCCAACGCAGTGCGCGGCCCCACGCCCGAGATCTTGATGAGCTGCCTGAACGCCGAGCGCTCCTGCGCCGTGGAAAAACCGTACAGGATCTGCGCGTCTTCGCGCACCACAAAGTGCGTCAGCAAGGCCAGCTTTTCGCCCAGCGCCGGCAGGTTGTAGAAGGTGCTCATGGGCACGTCCACTTCGTAGCCCACGCCGTGGCAGTCGATCAGCACCTGCGGTGGATTTTTTTCCAGCAAGATACCGCTGAGTTTTCCGATCACACAATTCTCCCGCTACGTTGTTGTCTATGATGAGACCTACTACGCAGGATTATCAGCTTGATTCTCAGACACACCTTCTCCCCACCCAACAACGCCCGCCTGACGCATTTGTGCGGCCCCACGGACGCGCACCTGCGCAGCATCGAGGCGGCACTGCAGGTCAGCATTGCGCATCGGCACGAGCAGTTCAAGGTGGACGGAGGCAAGGCCCGGGCCACGCGTGCGATGGAAGTCCTGCAGGCGCTGTATGAAATCGCGGCCCGCCCCATCGACGCCGTCAAGGTGCAGTTGATGCTGGCCGGCGACGCATCCATGAGCGAGGCCGAGGACGGCAGCATGACGCTGCACACGCGGCGCAGCGACCTGCGCGCGCGCACACCCACCCAGAGCATCTACCTGGACAATATCGCCAGCCACGACATCACCTTCGGCATCGGCCCGGCGGGAACCGGAAAGACCTATCTCGCCGTGGCCTGCGCCGTGGACGCGCTGGAGCGCAGCACGGTGCAACGCATCGTGCTCACACGGCCCGCGGTGGAAGCGGGCGAGAAGCTGGGTTTTCTTCCCGGTGATCTGAGCCAGAAAGTGGATCCCTATCTGCGCCCGCTGTACGACGCGCTCTACGACCTGATGGGCTTTGACAAGGTGGCCAAGGCGTTCGAGCGCCAGGCGATCGAGATCGCGCCGCTGGCGTTCATGCGCGGACGCACCTTGAACAACGCCTTCATCATCCTTGACGAAGCGCAGAACACCACGCCCGAGCAGATGAAGATGTTTCTCACGCGCACCGGCTTTGGCGCCAAGGTGGTGGTGACCGGCGACGTGAGCCAGATCGACCTGCCCAAGACCCAGGTCAGCGGTCTGATCGAGGCCGAACAGATTCTCAAGCGTGTCAAGGGCATCGCCATCACGCACTTCACCAGCGCCGACGTGGTGCGCCACCCTCTGGTGGCGCGCATCGTCGACGCCTATGACGCAAGAGGACGCAAATGACGCTCAAGAAGTTGCAGCTCTCCCTGCAGTTTGCGCTGGCCTGCGGTGCTGGCACACACCGCGCCGCTCTGCCTCGACACTGGGTTTCCCGCTGCCTGCGTCACGCCCTGGAATCTGACGCCGAAATCACGGTGCGCATTGTGGACGAGCAAGAGGGCCAGAACTTGAACCGCGACTACCGGAGCAAGGACTACGCCACCAATGTGCTGACCTTCGACTACACGCATGAACCCCTGGTCACGGCTGACCTGGTGCTGTGCGCGCCGGTGGTGGAGCGTGAGGCGCGCGAACAGGGCCGCAGCTTGAAGGCGCATTACGCGCACCTGCTGGTGCACGGTGCGCTGCACGCCCAGGGCTGGGAGCATGAAACCGGCGACGCCGACGCGCAGGCCATGGAAGCGCGCGAGGTGCAGATTCTGGCGGCGCTGGGCGTTGATAATCCCTACATTGCGTGAGACTTGGATTACCTGGGGTCGGAGCCCGACACACCAAAAATTAGGAGCAAACCATGGCCGTCAACTTTGAACAGGTCCACAACTACTACGAACGCCTTGTCTTCGAGGAAGTGTTGTACCGCAGCGCCGAGCACCCCGGATTCACCGCCGAGATGCTGGCCGACGTGGCCTGTGTGGCCCTGAATCGCATGCCGGTGCGCTATGTGCGGCACGAGGTCGACCTGGTTTTCTACCTGACCGAAAAGGAACGTCAGGACATCGAGCAGGCCATGGATTCGGCGCTGACCTACGCCTTCGCCTACGTCGGCGACTGGACGCTCAAGCGCGGCACCGCGGCCTGAGGCGTGACGCGGTCCCCGCGCGCCCGATTTAGCTGCACCATGCCCACGAAAAGTGCGCCACGCCATGGACAGTAGCGGCGACCTCCATTCGTCCCAGGACCTGCGGATCGGGCGTGCACTCACGAATCGCTATCTGGTCGCCTTGTCACTGGTGGCAGCCCTTTCCACCGCGGCCTGGTGGAGCATGCACCGGGTGATTTCCGAGCAGAAGACCACGGCAGCGATCGTCAACGTGAGCGGCCGACAGCGCATGCTGAGTCAGCGCACCGCCTTGTTCGCCGAGCTCCTGGAAGAGGCGGCGAACCCGCAGCGACCCGAGCTTCGGCTGAAGCTCGGAGATTCGATCCGGCTGATGGAGCGCTCGCACCGCGGACTGATCCATGGCGACGCCGAAATGGGCCTGCCTGGCGCCCCGTCGAGCGCGGTGCGCGCGCTGTATTTTGACGGCGCCGACCCGCTTGATGAGCAGGTCCGAACCTACATCAAGACCGTGGATGCCTTGCTTGCGCTGGACGATGCGCGATTGAACCACTCCACCCCGGAGCTGCAATACATCTTGCGCAGCGCACCCACCACGCTGCTCAAATCGCTGGATCAGATGGTCGGCCAATACCAGTTGGAGGGTGAGACTTCGGTGCGTCGCATACAGCTGCTGGAAACGACCTTCTGGGGCATCACGCTGCTGCTGCTGGCCCTGGAGGCCTGGCTGATCTTCCGTCCGATTGTCACGCACGTCAGAGCCATGATCGGGAAGTTGCAGCATGCCACGGACGAGTTGCAGTCGCATCGCGGGCAACTGCAGCAACTGGTCGAGCAGCGCACGGCCGAGCTGGAAAGCCGGACCGAAGCACTGGCGCAGAGCGAGGAAAAATTCCGCCTGGTCAGCACTGTGGCGAAAGACGCCATCGTGATCATCAACCCGCAGGATCGGGTGATCTACTGGAACCCGGCCGCCACTGAAATTTTTGGCTACGAGTCGGCCCAGGTCATCGGGATGAACTTGCACAGGCTCATTGCCCCGGAACGCTTTCAGGCGCACGCCCAGTCTGGATTCCAGCAATTCAGCACCAGTGGAACGGGCAATTTCGTTGGCAAGACGCTGGAATTGACCGCGATGCGCAGCAACGGCCAGGAGTTTCCGATCGAACTATCAGTGTCCGCGTTCAGGTACCGGGAAGCGTGGCACGCCATGGGCATTCTTCGCGACATCACGCAGCGCAAGGAAACGGAGAATCGGGTGCGTCAGCTGGCCTTCTACGACGAGCTGACGAAATTGCCCAATCGCCGCCTGCTGATTGACCGATTGAGTCAGGCCATCGCTTCGAGCAGGCGCAGCGGGCGCTACGCGGCCGTGATGTTCCTGGATCTGGACAACTTCAAACCACTCAACGATGCGTTCGGTCACGAGGTCGGCGATCTGCTGCTGGTGGAGGTTGGCAAGCGCTTGACGCGCTGCGTTCGGGAGTTCGACACCGTGGCGCGCTTCGGTGGCGACGAGTTTGTCGTTTTGCTCCATGACCTGGATGTGGACCGGGACGCATCGAGTTCCCAGGCGGCCGTCGTGGCCGAAAAAATTCGCGCCACATTGGCTGTGCCCTATTCGCTGGGCGTCTCGGCCGGGGGTGATGTCATGGCCCCAGTCCAGCACCAATGCAACGCCAGCATCGGGCTGGTGCTGCTGGACAAGGAGGCGGAGACGCCGCACGAGATTCTGAAGCGCGCCGATGCCGCGATGTATGAAGCCAAGAAGTCGGGGCGCAATGCGGTCTGGATGGCCGACGCAGCCGTCCCCGCGTGATTCACGGCGTGCGGAGCACGAGCGCTTCAGGCCACTTCAAGCAGCAAGGTCACCGGCCCGTCGTTCACCAGGTGCACCTGCATGTCGGCGCCGAACACGCCGGTATGAACGATGCTGTGTGCTGCACGCGCCTGTGCCACGAAGTGCTCGTACAAGCGCCGGCCCTCGTCGGGCGCCGCGGCCTGCGTGAAGCTGGGGCGGTTGCCGCCGGATGTGTCGGCGGCCAGCGTGAACTGGCTCACGATCAGCAGCCCGCCACGCAAACCCTGACCGTCCAGGTCCTGCACGCTGCGGTTCATCTTGCCCTTATGTTTTCGAAAACATATCTACACTTACGTTGCGGCCAAATTTATGTGTCGGCCACACACGGGCATCGAGCGGAACAAGCCCGCAACTCCTGCAATGTGGATCACATAAAAAAGCACCCTACAACCCCCGCATGAACGCC
>CAILZB010000047.1 GCA_903838565.1 uncultured beta proteobacterium
CGAGCAGCTCGCCCCTGAGCTGCCTGGCTTGCACGCGCAGGTATTGCCCGAGGTCGATTCCAGCAACAGTGAACTCATGCGCCGCGCCCGCAACGGCGACCTGCGGCCGCAACTGCTGGTGGCACTGGCGCAAAGCGCGGGTCGCGGCCGCATGGGGCGCAACTGGCTGAGTCAGCCTGGAGACGCACTCACCTTCTCGCTGGGACTGCCGCTGCTGCTGCGCGACTGGTCTGGCCTGTCGCTGGCCGTGGGCTTGAGCGTGGCGCAAAGCCTGCATCCGCAGATCCAGCTGAAGTGGCCCAACGACCTGTGGTGGAAACAGCGCAAGCTGGCGGGCATCCTGATCGAAACCGCGAACGTGGGCGCGCAGCGCTACGCCGTGATCGGCATCGGCATCAACCTGAAGGAGCGCGACGCCCAAGGCCTGACCACGCCCCCGGCCTGGCTGCAGGAGGCGCTGCCCGACATGAACGGCCCGCAAACCCTGGAGCGCGTACTGCTGCCGCTGGTGCACACGCTGCAGCGCTTTGAGCGCCAGGGCTTCGCCGCTTTCAGGGAGGAATTCAACGCCCGTGACGGCCTGCGCGGCCGCGCCGTGACCCTGAGTGACGGCACACAGGGAACCGCGCGCGGCGTGAACGAATCGGGCGCGCTGCTGGTGCATACTGCGGCTGGCGTTCAAGCCATCGCCAGTTCCGAAGTGAGTGTTCGTCCCACCCCTTGATCCTATGTTGCGATTCATTGTGCTCTTGCTGCTGTTGGCCAATGGCCTGTATTTCGCGTGGACCGAAGGCTGGTTGCGCGAGCTGGGCGCGGGTCCGGCCGTGCAGACCGAGCCGCAGCGCATGACGCAGCAGCTCAAGCCCGAAGCGCTGCGCATCCTGAGCCCGGAGGAAGCCCGCCGGGTCGAGGCCCTCGCGGCCGCGCCCAAAGCGCCGCCACCCGAATGTCTGGAAGCCGGCCTGTTCGACAACAAGCAAAGCGCCGCCCTGCGTGAAACGCTGGAACAGCGCCTGCCAGCGGGCAGCTGGACCCTGCAGGCCAGCGTGCAGCCGCCGCGCTGGATCGCCTACATGGGCAAGTTCGCCAATGCCGACGCTGCTGCCAAGAAGAAGGCCGAGCTCAAGGGCCGCGGCGTGGCATTCGAGCCTTTGCGCAACGCCGCGCTGGAGCCGGGCATTTCGCTGGGTGGCTACGAGACCCAGGCGAAAGCCGAGCAGGCGCTGAAGGAGTTGACGCAAAAGGGCGTGCGCACCGCCAAGGTGGTGCAGGAAAAGCCCGAGCAGCGCGGCGACCTGCTGCGCCTGGGTGCCGTGGACGAGAAGCTGCGGCCCGTGGTGGACGGCATCAACGAGGCGCTGGGCGGCAAGGCGTTGAGGGCTTGCGGGAAGTGACTTGGCCATCGCATCGGCTCTTGCCCTGGGCCGCCCTGGCCTGATTGCGCCTGGACGCCCGGCACATTGACGACCGGGGCTCGCAGCGTAATTCCTGCGTCATACACTCGGTGCAAAGTAGAATTTTCCGAGTGACGATCGGGCGCACTGGCGCCCGGCGCAGGCAGGACTGGAGTGCATAGTGCCGTGGGGCAACGCGATCCGGCGTCGCGCGTGCAGTCCAACAGCAACAAAAAGAAGGACAGAGCGCCGCGTGGAGCCATGGTATCCGCGCCAGACTGTGACCCGGCAATGCCCCTAACCCTCAACGCACACGGTCGATTTTTTCTTCAGTTAAGAAGCTCGCTCGCGACACAGCTGTACGGCCTGGTGGCCTGCCTGACGCTGGCGGCATGGGCCACCTTCTACTGGGGTCATCTGGACAGCGAAGCCAGCGGCCTGGAGAACGTCCGCTTGCACGCGTCCACGCTGTCGCTGGCGTATGCAGAAAATCTGGAACGCACGCTTGAGAGCACCGACAACGCCCTGATCCAGGCCGGCGCCCGCTGGCTGCAGGACCCGGCGCGCACCGCAGAGGCCGACGGTCAACTCTCCGATCTGCTGGCGGGCCACAGCTTTCGCGTAAGCCTGCTGGCCCCGAAAGGCGAGATGCACTCGACTGGGGGTGGGCCCGCGCCCATCGATCCGGCTGCGTGCCCGCTGGACCCCGGGGCAATGCCAAGTTACGCCGCCATGAACCGCCTGCTGCTGCGGGTGCCAGGCCCGCAGCCTGGAGTTCAGACCCGGGAAATCGTTCAGATCGTCCGCCCGCTGTTCCAGCAGCAACAATTGGCCGGCGTGATCGCACTGTGTGTGGAGCCGGCCTTCCTGACGAAGTTTTCGCGCAAGCTCGATCTTGCCGGCGGCACCACGATTGCGGTCCTGGGGAGCGACGGCCAGCTGATTGCGCACGCCCCGGACGGCGCACCGAACGTGCGCCCGCTCTGGGTGGATCGGGCCGCGCGGACGGCCCCGTCGGCAGTCCCGCGGCCGCTGATGGAAACCGTCTCCGACGAAGAATCAGAGCACACGGTAGGCATCTATCGGGTACCGAAGTACGGCGTCGCCGTTCTGGTGGGTGTAGACACCGCCCACCAAATGGCGCCGGACCGCAACCGCAAGCACGTGGTGTCGATATTTGCCGCCTTGTTCCCGCTGCTGCTGGTGCTGGCGACCCGGATGATCCTGCAAAGTCTGGCGCGACGCGAGTCCCTGGAAAAATCCATGCGCGACAGCGAGCGGCTGGCGGCAAGCGTGTTCACCCATGCGCGCGAAGGCATCATCATCACCGACGTCAGCGGCCTCATCCTGGACGTCAACAGCACCTTCAGCCACATCACCGGCTTTGCCCGCGAAGAGGTCCTGGGGCGCACCCCCGCCATGCTGCATTCAGATCGGCAGAGCCCGGAATTCTATGCAGCGATGCGCAACGACCTCTTCAACAAAGGCCACTGGAGCGGCGACCTCTGGAGTCACCGCCGCAATGGCGACCTGTTTGCGGCGCTGCTGACCATCAGCGCGGTGCGCGATGCGGCGGACGTGGCGCAGCATTTTGTCGCCCTGTTCACCGACATCACCGAGATCAAGGACCATCAGCGGCAGCTGGCGCATATGGCGCACTACGACTCGCTCAGCAGCCTGCCCAACCGGGTGCTGTTGGCCGACCGGCTGCGCCAGGCCATGCTGCAATGCCAGCGGCGCAAGAAATTGCTCGCCGTCGCCTTTCTGGATCTCGACGGGTTCAAGGAGGTGAATGACCAGCATGGGCACGATGTCGGCGACGCGCTGCTGGTCGCCGTTGCACAAAACCTCAAGGCCGCGCTGCGCGACGGCGACACGCTGGCGCGCATCGGCGGCGACGAGTTTGTCGCCGTGATGGCCGATCTTGATCACCAGGACGAGTGC
Source organism: uncultured beta proteobacterium (assembly GCA_903838565.1). GTDB lineage: Bacteria > Pseudomonadota > Gammaproteobacteria > Burkholderiales > Burkholderiaceae_C > CAIKVZ01. The sequence continues at coordinate 3,339 of CAILZB010000047.1, forward strand.
TACTCGGTGCTGGAGCGGCTGTTGACGGCCGCACACCTGAAGAACACGATTCACCACCCGCAGGGCAGCGACAGCCGGGAGCTGCTGCTGCAGGTCTCCACCAGCATCGGCTTCACCTTTTACCCGCAGCAAGGCGTGGATGCGGACCAGCTGCTGCGTCAGGCCGACCAGGCCATGTACCAGGCCAAGCAGGCGGGCAAGAATCGCTACCACCTGTTTGATGTGGCGTACGACGCCGCGCTGAAAACCCGCACCGAAAGCATTGAACGCATTCGCCAGGCCCTGGCGAACGAAGAGTTCGTGCTTTATTACCAACCCAAGGTGAACATGAAGTCGGGGCAGGTCATCGGTGCCGAGGCGCTGATACGCTGGATCCACCCGGAGCGCGGCCTGTTGGCCCCGCTGCAGTTCCTGCCCATCATCGAGAACCACCTGCTTGGCATTGCGCTGGGCGAGTGGGTCATCCACACCGCGCTGCACCAGATCGAGCGCTGGCAATCTCAGGGACTGGACCTGTGCGTCAGCGTCAACATCAGTTCGCTGCAGTTGCACCAGGAAAGCTTCGCACCCCGGCTGTCCAACCTGCTGGCCGCTTACCCCATGGTCAGACCCGAGCAGCTGGAACTCGAAATCCTGGAAACCAGTGCCATGGAGGACATGGCCAAGGTGACCGAAAACATCCGCCTCTGCCATGCGCTGGGCGTGCGTTTTGCATTGGACGATTTCGGCACCGGGTACTCCTCGCTGACCTACCTCAAGCGCCTGCCGGCCGAGATATTAAAGATCGATCAGAGCTTTGTCCGGGACATGCTGGAAGACGCCGACGACCTGGCCATCGTGCAGAGCATCATCGGCTTGGCCCAGACCTTTCACCGCACCGTCATCGCCGAGGGGGTGGAGACCTCAGCGCACGGCGACCTGCTGATGAAGCTGGGTTGCGACCTGGCCCAGGGCTATGGCATTGCGAAACCCATGCCCTCGGAAAACCTGCCGGCGTGGGTGTTGCAGTGGCAACGGGAGAACCGGGTTTGAGTCACCCCTGAGCGGCACGACTCAGTGCGCAAACAGCGCTTCAACCCGCTGCACGATCTGCTCGCGTCCGTGGCTTGCCAGCAGCCGCGCCGATGCGGTTGCACGCGGGCCAGCGGGCAGCGCCAGCGCCGCCTCAATCGCCTGCGTGAGTCCTGCGGACGTCACTTTTTCCATCGGCAGCGGGCGTGGCGCAAGGCCCATCAGGTACAGGCGATGGGCATGGTGAAACTGATCCAGGATCAGTGGCAGAACGACCTGGGGCACGCCGGCACGCAGCGCCTGGGCCGTGGTACCCGAGCCGCCATGGTGCACCACCACCGCGGCGCGGGGAAACAGGCGCGCATGGGGTGCATCCGACACCACGCGCCAGCCCGGTGGCAGCGCAGCGCCGCTCATCGCGGCCCAGCCGGCGCCAACGATGCAGCGGCGTCCCGTGGCCGAAACGGCTTCCACGATCAAGCGCTCGATGCGCTGCGTCGCCTGGCCCGACATGCTGCCAAAACCGACAAACACCGGCGGTTCGCCGGCGGAGAGCCAAGCCTCGAGTTCCGGATCGAGCGCGGCCGGGTCGTCAAGAAAGAGAAAGTTGGCATAGGGATAGCGGCCCTGCCAGCGGTTGTCGGCAGGCAGCAGAACCTCGTCCACCGCCAAGCTGGGTGGATTGCCACTCAGCAGATGGCTCCAGATATCGGGCACCGGCAACAGGCCCAGCGAGGCGCGCGCCCGGTTGAGCCGGCCGCGCAGCAGCAGGTTGCCCAAGGGCCGGTCGACGCGCCAGATCAGTTGGTTCAACCAGGGTGGCAAGCCATGCCAGGGAATCGTCGGCGGCGGGTGCTGGTCCGAGGGCAGCAAGGAGGTGGTGAACAGCACGCCGAACCCGGGCAAATCCAGGCTTTCGCAGACGCTCGGCGCCACGAACAGCGCCAGGCCACCGTACAGCATGACGTCAGCGCTTGCACAGATGCCTTTGAGCTGGTGCATCTGCAACGCGGGCTGCGCGCCCAGGTAGCGCACGGCGCCCTTGAGCATGCGCCACGGGTTGCCCGTCAGCAGATCGGGTTGTTGCGCGAACATCACCCGGATATCGACGCCCAGCGGTGAAAATTCAAAGCCCAGGCTGCGAATCCAGGCCTCGAAGTTGGGCGGCGCCGCCAGCACCGGAACGTGACCGCGTTCAGCCAGCGCCTGGGCCAGCGCCAGCATGGGCTGGACGTCGCCACGGGTTCCCACCGTGGCCAGCACGACGCGCAATGAGCGAGTGGGATTCACTTGACGCCGGACCTGTGACACGGTGAAGGACGCCGTGACGCCGCCAGCGATGCAGCCCAGCCCACGGCTTGGGGGCACATGCTTTAGGCTCCCAGCACCCGGTTCTTGCCCGCCCGCTTGGCCAGAAACATGGCCTGATCGGCGCGCTTGATCGCCTCCATGCCGGTTTCGTCCGGAGCCAGCTCCGCCACGCCGGCGCTGAAGGTGATGAGTATCTTGGCTGTGCCTTCGAGGAAGATGCGCTTGGTGAGCTCACGCTGCAAGCGCGTCATGGCCTCGATGCCGGGGTCCATCGTGGTGTCAGGCATGAGCACCACAAACTCCTCTCCGCCATAGCGCGCCAGCGTGTCCTGGGGGCGCAGGCTCTCGCGCGTGACGGTGGCCAGATGGGCCAAGGCGGCGTCGCCCACGCTGTGCCCGAGGCTGTCGTTGATCTTCTTGAAATTGTCGATATCCAGCAGCGCCATGCACATCGGCCTTTGCTTGCGCCTGGCATTGGAGACTTCGCGCTCGATCGCCTCGTCCAGGCCCTTGCGGTTCAGGGCACCGGTCAGCGGGTCATGCCGTGCCTGCGCGCTGGCGCGGTCGAGTTCGATGTGCAGCTGGGCGATCTGCAGTTCCGCCGCCTCGGTCTTCTGGCGCATGCCCTGCAGCTCGTCGCGCACCTGCAGCGTGCCCTGCGCCATCGCGTGCGTCGCCGCCATCGTGGCTTCCAGCACGGGTGCGATCTCGGCCATCGACTTGGCCTCGCCGATCTGCTTGGCGCAGCGCTCGATGGTGTCGTGAAAGCCGCTGCTCGACTCGGCCATCAGCGACAGGCGCTCGATGAAGGTGCTCAGCAGCAGGCGCAACTGGTCCTGCGCTTCCATCGCGCGTCCCTTGGCTTCGCCCTGCTTGAAGATCACGTCCTTGAGCAGCAACTCGACCTCGTCCAGCCGACGCAGGCTCAGCGGCGGCGTGGACGCACGAATCAGCGCCTCGATCTGCCCCGTGAGCCACTTGTCGTCCTGGCTCAGTTCTGCGATGTTCTGAAAGATCATCTGCAGCAGGTGCAGCATGGCCGTCTTGATTTCCGACTGCTCTTCGGCGGCAAACGAAACCCGGTGGCTGAAGTTGGCCAACGCCGATTTGACGCCGGACACGTCGGGCGTGGCGGTGCGCATGGCCGCGAGCAGCAGCTGGGCCTGCTCGGAAAAGCGCGCGTCGTCCGTTCCCAGCGCCGGCAAGGTGTACTCGATCAGGCGCGCGATCTGCGCCAGGAACTCGGGTGTCAGCGGCGCCAGCATGCCGGCTGGGAGCGAGGTTCTTGCGGGTGCAGCGCCGGCATCCGCCGCGGGCATGCCGAAGCCGCAATAACCCACCAGGGCGCTTTGCACGGCCACCCAGTCGCGCTTCTTCACCGCCAGCTCAAACAGCGCACGCTGCTTTTGCTGCCCCGGATTCTGCGCCGGCAGCACCTTGGCAATCTGATTCAGGGGCTCCTCGGGAAACGGCAGCACCATGGGCGTGCCAGCGATCTCCCGGTACAGCGTCATGTAGTTTTCAGGTGTGGGCAGCAACTTTCGGCTGGCCAGCATCTTCAAGGTGTCGCGGGCAATTTCGGAAGGGGCTCGTTCAGTCATGATGTGCCAATGCAGATGTGCTTGGTCCGGCTGGGGCGAAACCTCGCGCCACGAGGTTCAATCCACCGCCACCTTGGACCGCACAAGGCCAACTATAGCGGCAACACAAACCGCGACGCAGCCGCCGACCGCCCGACCAGGATCTGCGATTGTTGATAATGCGCCCACGCAAGCGCCCTCTTTCCCAGCGCTTGCGCCAAACCTGTGGCCTGATATGACATTCCTTGCAATCGATGTTGGAAACACCCGCCTGAAATGGGCGCAATACGAACTGGCCCGACCCGGCGCGCGCGTGCTGGCGCAGGGGGTCGAGTTTCTGGACCACATCGACCGGCTGGCCGAAGGCCCCTGGCGCACGCTCACCCCACCTTCTTCCATGCTGGGCTGCGTGGTGGCCGACGAAGCCGCGAAGCGCCTGGTGCAGGAGCAGATGGAGTTGTGGGATGTGGCGCCCAGCTGGGTCGTGGCCAGCGCCCAGGAAGCCGGCCTGGTCAACGGCTACGACCACCCTGCCCGGCTGGGATCGGATCGCTGGGTGGCGATGATCGGCGCCTTGCACCTGATGCTCAGACGCGGCGAGCGCCGGCCGCTGGTGGTGGTGATGGTCGGAACGGCAGTGACGGTGGAGGCGATCGACGCCAGCGGCAAGTTCCTGGGAGGCTTCATTCTGCCGGGCCACGGCATCATGTTGCGGGCGTTGGAGAGCGGCACCGCGGGCCTGAGCGTGCCCACCGGCGAAGTGCGTGAATTCCCCACCAATACCAGCGACGCCCTCACCAGCGGCGGCACCTACGCCATTGCCGGAGCGGTGGAACGCATGGTGCAGCATGTGCGCCAGCACAGCGGCGCCGAGCCGCTGTGCCTGATGACGGGTGGCGCCGGCTGGAAGATGGCGCCCAGCATGTCGATTCAGTTCGAACTGGTGGACAACCTGATTTTCGACGGCCTGCTGGAAATTGCCCACTTTCGCGCCATGAACGCCTGAACCCATTCGCTTTCGGAAGGCGCCAAGACGCGACGCCGACGCGCAGGTCAGTGGTGGCACACGACAAGCGGCGGCAACAAAGCACTCGCAGCGAATACCGAAACACCGACTGGGGCCAGCGCCCAACTCGATTCGCTTTCAGAAGGCGCCCAGACGCGGCGCCGACCCGCAGGTCAGTGTGGACACACGACAAGCGGCGGCAACAAAATATCGGCGTCTTCTGGAAGCGAATCAGACCTGCATGTTCATGATGTCGTTGTATGCCTGGACCATGCGGTTGCGCACATTGAGCGTGGCCTGAAAGCCGATCTGGGCTTTCTGGATCGCGACCATGGTTTCTTCCAGGCTGACCGTGGGGTTTTCCATTTGCACTTCGCGTTGCAGGGCCTGCGCCTGGTTTTGCGAGGCGCTGACCGCGCTCAGGGCGCCCTTGAGCGCGCTGGAGAAGCCGGCGCCCGAGGTTTCGGCGGTCGGCGTCGACAGTGAGCGCAGCGCCTGGGCGGCGCGCAGCGGAGTTTGAGCGGAAACGGGCGACAGGCGCAGATCCATATCGGTCCTCCAGGTGGTATCGCGTGAGGCTTGATGCTACCCAGCATCCGCTTTCGCAGTGACTGCGAAATGGCGGGAAAAGACCGGGCTTATCGGGCTAAAGCTTTGGGGGCAAGCCAGAATAATGAGTCACGTTCCCGGTGCCTCTGGGCGCCCACTACACACGGAAATCAAGATGTCAGCCCTCGCCGAAATTCCCGTCCAAACCGCCGTCTCCGCCCCCTGGGGTGGAAAACTGAGTGGCTTGAGCCGCGCCCAGACGCTGCGCCTGGGTCTGGCGGCGGTGGCGCTGCTGGCGGTGGTGATCGTGGGCGTGGTGATGGGACGCCAGGCCGAATGGCGGGTGCTGTACGCGAACCTGGCCGACAAGGACGGCGGTGCGGTCGTGGCGCAACTCGGCCAGATGAATATTCCCTACCAATATGCCGCCGGCGGTGGCGCCATCCTGGTGCCCGCCGACAAGGTGTACGACACGCGTCTGCGGCTCGCTTCGCTGGGCCTGCCCAAGGGTTCGGTCACCGGATTCGAGCTCATGGACACGAACCGCTTTGGCATGACGCAGTTCCAGGAACGCCTGACCTTCCAGCGCGGACTCGAAGGCGAGCTCACGCGCTCGATCCAGGCCCTGTCTTCCGTGCAAAGTGCCCGCGTGCATCTGGCATTGCCGAATCAGAACGGCTTCTTCCGGGAGCAGCAAAAACCCTCGGCTTCGGTGCTGCTGGGTCTGCACCCGGGACGCACGCTGGACCGGGCACAGCTGGCCGGCATCATTCATCTGGTGTCCTCCAGCGTTCCCGAAATGAACCCGTCGGCCGTGTCGGTGCTGGACGATACCGGCAAGCTGCTGTCCACCCCGGCGGACGGGAGCAACGGCGCGGGCGACGCCCAGCAGTTGCAGTATGTGCAGCAAATCGAGCAGCAGTACAGCCGGCGCATCCTGGACATCCTGGAGCCCATCGTGGGCGCCAGCAATGTGCGCGCCCAGGTCACGGCCGAGGTGGACTTTTCGCAGACCGAATCGACCTCCGAGTCGCACAAGCCGAACCAGGCGCCCGAAGTTGCTGCCATCCGCAGCCAGCAGGTGTCCGAGGCCGGTGCCGGTGCGCCTGGCGCCGCGCCGCCAGCGGGTGTTCCCGGAGCGACCACGAACCAGCCGCCGGCGCCGTCGACTGCGCCCATCAATGGCGCCTCGGCACCGCTCTCCGCTGGGGCTGCGAGCGCCCTGGCCGCAGGCGCCAAGCGCGAATCCATCATCAACTACGAAGTGGACAAGACCACACGCGTGGTGCGCGGCGCCACCGGCGTGGTCAAACGCCTGAGCGCGGCCGTGGTGGTGAATTACCTGAGCAATCCCGAGGACAAGGGCAAGCCCGTCCCCAAGGCCTTGTCGGAGGCGCAGATCGAAAAGATGACGGCGCTGGCGCGTGAATCCATCGGCTTCAGCAAGGACCGGGGCGACTCGGTGAACCTGATGAACGCGCCTTTTGCCGTGGAAAAGATCAGCGTGAGCGACGTCCCGCTGTGGCGCCAGCCCGAAGTGCAGGATCTGGCGCACAGCATGGCCTGGCCCATCGGTACCCTGCTCGTGGGCGCTTTGGTGCTGCTGGGCTTTGTGCGGCCCATGCTGAAGGCCGTGGCCAGCGCACCCGCCCCCCGGGCAGCTGCAGGCGGGCAACTCGACGCCGTCGTCGCCGACGACACGGCGCGGGCGCAACTGCCCCCTCCAAGCAGGAAAGGCGAGCCTCAGCCGCCCACCGTGCATGAGTTGCGGCTGACCGATGCCCGGCAACTGGCCAAGGACAATCCGATGGCGGTCGCGAATATAGTTAAATCCTGGGTGAACGGTGAGGCAAACGCCTGACCTCACACGCTGGAGCGCATCAGACCATGGACGAGCAAGGACTTAACGACGCAGCCATCTTCCTGATGTCGCTGGGCGAGGAAGAGGCGTCGGAAGTGTTCAAGCACTTTTCACCCAAGGAGGTGCAAAAGCTGGGAGAGACCATCGCCAAGATCACGACCGTGTCGCGCGAACGCGTGGACGAGGTGGTGGGCAAATTCTCCATTGCTGCGGCAGCCCAGAGCCTGATCGTCTCCGACACCGGCAACTACGTGCGGGCCGTGCTCAAGCGCGCGCTCGGAGACGACAAGGCGTCGCTGCTGATCGACCGCATCCTGCAGGGCGGGGACGTGTCGGGCATCGAGAGCCTGAAGTGGATGGATCCCTTCTCCGTGGCCGAACTCATGCGCAACGAGCATCCGCAGATCGTCGCGGCGATCCTGGTGCATCTGGACTACGAGCAGTCGTCGTCGGTGCTCAAGCTGCTGGCCGATCGCCAGCGCAACGAGGTGCTGCTGCGCATCGCGACCATGGAGGGCATTCAGCCCATGGCGCTCAAGGACCTGAACGAAGTTCTGTTCAACGTGCTCGCCGGTGGCGACAAGGTGCGCAAGGCTTCGCTGGGCGGCATCAAGGCCACGGCGGAAATCGTCAATCTCTTGGGTAGCAACGTCGAGGCCGTGGTGCTGGAGTCGATCCGCGCCCATGACCCGGACCTGGCGCAGAAGATCACCGACAAGATGTTTGTCTTCGACGACATCATTAAGCTCGACGACAAGGCGATCCAGCTGGTGCTCAAGGAAGTCTCGAGCGAAGCCCTCATTCCGGCGCTCAAGGGGGCGTCGCCCGAACTCAAGGAAAAGATCCTGGCCAACATGTCCACGCGCGCCGCCGATACGCTGCGCGAAGACCTGGATTCGCGCGGCCCGATGCGCCTGTCCGAGGTCGAGGCGCAGCAAAAGGAAATTCTCAAGACCGTGCGTCGCCTCGCGGACGAGGGGCAGATCGTGATTGGAGGCGGCGGTGAAGAAGCCTTCGTCTAGGGGCTCCATCCATTCGCGCTTTGTCCCGAGCGAAGAAATCGACGCGGTCGCGCAGTGGCAGTTTTCCGCTGTGACGAGCGCAGCGCTGGGAGGCCAGAATGGCGCTGCCGCCAAGGCCGACAGCGCGGCCCAGTTGCTGCAACTCGAACAGGCGCGCGAAATCGCTCGCCAGCAGGGGATCGACGAAGGCTATGCGCGCGCCGCGGTCGAAGTGAAACGGCAAATGGATGATTTCTACGAGCGCCAGGCCCACACCACGGCCGAGCGCCTGGCGCTTTGCGCCCAGGCCTTCGAGGCGCGCTGGGAAGCGGCCGAACAGGCGCTGGCCCAGGGCGTGCTGGAGCTGTCCTGTGCGCTCGCGCGCCAAGTGGTCCGGCGCGAACTGGCCATCGACCCCAAGGCGCTGGAGCCGGTCATCCGCGAAGCGCTGGGGCTACTCGCCTCCGACGCCCGCGGCGTCACGGTGCGCCTGAGCCCCGCAGACTTCGGGCTGCTGGAGTCTGCGCTGCGCGAGTCGTTTGCGGGCGAGTCCCTGCTGTTCCGCCCGGACGCGGCTGTGGCGCCTGGCGGCTGCATGGTGGAGTCGGGCGGCATGACCGTGGACGGCACGCTGGAGAAGCGCTGGAGTCGCACCGTCGCCACGCTCGGCCTGAGCGCGACCTGGAGCGGCGAGGAGGTTGCCAGTGCCTAAGGGATCCAGCCAGTGGGAGCGCTTCATGCGCGACGCCCAGCACCGCGTGGATCTGGGCTGCACGCTGGAAGCGCGCGGCACGCTCACACGGCTGACCGGCCTGGTGCTGGAGGCCACGGGAATCCGTGAACCGGTGGGTTCGCAGTGCCTGGTGACGATGGGCTCGCAGCCCGGCGTGCTGGCGGAAGTCGTCGGGTTTTCCAGCGACCGCGCCTATCTGATGCCGGCGGGCGACGTGCACGGCCTGTCCAGCGGCGCCAGCGTGGCGCCAACCGCGCCCTATATTCCGGCGCCCCGTCTGGGCGAAGTCACGGCGCTTCCGCTGAGCTACAGCGGCGGTCCGCTGCGCCTGCCGCTGGGCGACGGCCTGCTCGGTCGCGTGGTCGATTCACAGGGTGCGCCCATGGACCACCTGGGCCCGCTGCTGAACGTCAAGTCGCAGGCGCTGAACCGCGCCACCATCAACGCCATGGACCGGGACCCGGTGCGCGAGGTGCTCGACACCGGCATCCGCGCCATCAACGCGCTGCTGACCGTGGGTCGGGGCCAGCGCCTGGGACTGTTTGCCGGCTCCGGCGTGGGCAAGAGCGTGCTGCTGGGCATGATGGCGCGCTACACCCAGGCCGACGTGATCGTGGTGGGGCTCATCGGCGAGCGCGGACGCGAGGTCAAGGAGTTCATCGAAGACATTCTGGGCGATGCCGGTCGCGCCCGCTCGGTGGTGGTGGCAGCGCCCGCCGACGCGCCGCCACTGCTGCGCATGCAGGGTGCGGCCTACGCCACGGCCGTGGCCGAATACTTTCGCGACAAGGGGCAGCATGTGCTGCTGTTGATGGATTCGCTCACACGCTACGCCATGGCGCAGCGCGAGATAGCCCTGGCCATCGGCGAGCCGCCCGCGACCAAGGGCTATCCGCCCTCGTGTTTTGCTCGCCTGCCGCAGCTGGTCGAACGCAGCGGCAACGGCTTGAACGGCGTCGGATCGATCACGGCCTTCTACACCGTGCTGTCCGAAGGCGACGACCAGCAGGACCCGATTGCGGATGCGGCCCGCGCCATTCTGGACGGTCACATCGTGCTCTCGCGCTCGCTCGCCGAGGCCGGGCATTTTCCGGCCATCGACATCGAGCAGTCGACCTCGCGTGTGATGAACAACGTGGTGTCGCGACCCGAGTTTGATCTGGCGCGGCGCTTTCGCGCGCTGCACTCGCGCTTTGAGAAAAGCCGCGATCTGGTGCGCATCGGTGCCTACGCCAGTGGTTCCGACGCCGCGCTGGACGAGGCCATCCGGCGCCACGAGGGCATGGCCGAATTCCTGCAGCAGGACATGTTCGTGAGCGCCTCGCTGCAGGAGAGCTTTGCCGGCATGGCGCACTCGCTGGAAGCCGGGGCGCCCGCATGAGCGGCTTGTCCAGCATGGTGCTCGCCGTCGATCAGGCCACGCGCCAGCGCGACCAGCAACGCCTGGAACTGGCGCGTACGCAGCAGGTGCTTGAGGCGGCCCAGGATCAGTTCAATCAGCTGGAAAGCTACGCCCAGGAAACGCAGACGCGCTGGATCGCCAAGTCCCAGCATCAGGCGGCGCCTGAAGTCATGAGCCACTACTACCAGTTCATGGACAAGCTGCACCAGGCCATGACGCTGCAAACCCAGGTGCTGCAGGATGCAGGGCTGCGCGTGCAGGAACAGCAAAAATTGCTGCTGCAAGCCGAGTTCAAGCTCGCCAGCCGCCAGACCGTGTGCGACAGCATGCGCCGGGAAGCCGGCATCCGGCGCGACAAGATCGAGCAGAAGCTGTTCGATGAAATGGCCGCGCAACAGTACCGCAGGAACCGGACACAACATGCGAGCTGACCTTGCAATGAATGCGTCTCACGCCCCGCGCGCGGCGTTGTTTGAACTTGATCGGAACGACCATGGCGATTGAACTCAGCCCCCCCTCCCCTGCGGATCCGACGCCGCCGCGCGCCCCCGCGGCCCACACCCCGGGTAAGGCGCCCGGCGGTTTTTCCTCGCTGCTGCAGGGTCTGGGAGAGACCGTCGCGCAGACGGCAACGGCACCAGCCACGTCCGCAGCAGCGGCTGCGGACGGAGCAACGGCCACCCTCCCGGTCGGCGCCAACGACGTCGGCTTGCTGGCCGCGCACAGCCAGCGCACAGCAAAGTCGCTGCCGCGCGGCAGCGAGGCCGACGCGGCCTCGCCCCAAGCCGCCAAAATACCGGCCAGTTTGACCGACGTGCCCGACGCCGCCACGGGTCAACCTCAGAGCAGCACGCCCGACAGCGTGGCGCAGGCCTTGCTCGCGCAGCTCCTGGGATTGGCCGGGGCGCGTGGCGCAGCCAGCTCCGCCAGCAACGTGGATGCGGCGTCCGGCACAGAAGCGAGCCGACTGCGACAGGCCATGCCGGTCGGGACTTCGGCTCCCGCGGCAGCGCCTGGCGTTGTCGCCGGCACGCCTGCGCCACAGGTTTCGGAAGGATTGGATTCGCCCGCAGTGCCGGCTGCATCCGGCCTGGGAGCGGTCTCCGGGGCCGGCGCCGGCAAGCGCTGGCTGCCCACGGCAAGCGCCCAGCCCCAGGCGCCATGGCAATCGACCGTGGGCTCGGCTGGCACGACACAGGACGCGCGGGCCCTGACCGCCAGTGCGCGCGATGCCGGGTCGCAGCCAAACACCCAGCCGCTGGAAGGCTTGACTGCAACGCCATCGACTCCCGCCCTGGTCAACGCCCTGGCGGACACGGATACGGGCTTGAACGGGCGGCGGCGCGGCGCGGCGGCGGCGGAGTCAAATCGGCTGGACGCACCGACACCGGTGGGAGCCGCCCCAAGCACCATCGGCCCGAGCGCTGCCGGGGTCGCCACCAGCGGCGCGAGCGCTTCGGGCCAGGTGCTGGAACAGGCGGTGGCAGAACAGGTGAAATACTGGATCTCGAATGACGTGCAAAACGCCCAGCTGAAGTTCGACGGCCTGGGTCCGCAGTCGGTGCAGGTCAACATCTCCCTGTCGGGCAATCAGGCCCAGGTGGTTTTCCAAAGCGATCAGGCGCACACCCGCGAACTGCTGAGCAACGCCATGGCGCAGCTGGAGCAGATGCTGCGCGGCGAAGGGCTCACGCTGACGTCAGCCTGGGTCGGCAGCTCGGGGCAGCAAGGTCAGTTCGGGTCGTCAGCGCAGCAGGCGCAGCCCGCGCCACTCAGAGCGCCCGCGGCCACGACCCTGGCGGTGGAGGCGGCAAGCGTTCCCACCAGAACAGCGGTTTCGACGAATCGCGCCGTCGACCTCTTTGTCTAAGCGCGAGGTATTCGGTCCGGGTGGCAGCGAAAGCGGCAGCTTTAGGGCCTTATTCGGACGTTCGGGTCGGCTCAGCGGACGATAATGGCGTTGCATGCTGCGGGACTTGCCCGACGGCGCCGCCCACTCGATCAACCAAGGAACTACCGTGTCTGCTCCCGCTGCCGCTGTCGAAGAGGCCCAACCGGCCAAGCCGAAAAAAAGCAAAAAGCTGCTGATCATTGTGGCGCTCGTTGTGGTGCTGCTGGGCGCCATCGCCGGTGGCTTTTTCTACTGGACCAAGCACAACGCCGCGGCCGCGGAAGAGGGCGACACCGAAGAGGTGGCAGCTCCCGCCCATGCTGCGCCCAAGGGGCCGCCGACCTTCCTGCCGCTGGAAAACATGGTGGTCAATCTGGCCGACCCCGGGGGCGAACGCATGGCACAGATCGGCATCACCATCGAGTTGGCTGACGCCCACGCGGCGGACAACGTGAAGTTATACCTGCCCAGCATCCGCAGCGGCATCCTGATGCTGATTTCGCAGCGCACCTCGGTCGAGTTGCTGCAGCGCGAAGGCAAGGAAAAGCTGGCTGAAGACATCATGCTGGAGGTATCGCGTCCGCTCGGTTTTGCCGAGGACCCGCACGCCGCCAAGCCGCCCAAGAAGGCCAGCACCAAGAAGAAGAAGGACGCCGAGAAGGTGGAAGCCAACCCGGTCAAGGGCGTCCTTTTTTCCAGTTTCATCGTCCAGTGATCTCCGTCCAGGTGCAGAGCAATGAGTGAATCCTTTCTTTCCCAGGAAGAGGTCGACGCCCTGCTCGAAGGTGTGACCGGAGAAAGCCAGAAGGCGGTCGAAGAGGTGCACGAGCGCGGCGAGGCCCGCATCTACGACATCTCCAGCCAGGAACGCATCGTGCGCGGGCGCATGCCCACGATGGAAATCGTGAACGAGCGCTTTGCCCGCAATTTCCGCGTCGGTCTTTTCAACTTCATCCGGCGCAGTCCGGAAATCTCGGTCGGTCCGGTCACGGTGCACAAATACAGCGCCTTTTTGCGCGAGCTCGCGGTCCCGACCAACTTCAACATCGTCGCCATCCGGCCGCTGCGCGGCAGCGGTCTGATCGTGTGCGAACCGGCGCTGGTGTTCGGCGTGATCGACACCCTGTTCGGCGGCATCGGGAAATTCCAGACCCGGATCGAAGGGCGGGATTTTTCCGCCACCGAGCAGCGCGTCATCAACCGCCTGGTGGACGTGATCACGACCGAGTACAAGAAGGCCTGGGCCGGCATCTACCCGATGGAGCTGGAATACCAGCGCTCGGAGATGCAGCCCCAGTTTGCCAACATCGCCACGCCCAGCGAAATCGTGGTCACGACCGCGTTTCAGCTGGAGATCGGCGACATCGCCGGCTCGATTCACCTGTGCATGCCCTACGCCGCGCTGGAGCCGATTCGCGACGTGCTGTACGCCTCCAGCCAGGGCGACTCCGTGGAAGTGGATCGGCGCTGGGTGAAGCTGCTGACGCGGGAAATCCAGGCCGCGCCCGTGACCCTGGTGGCCGAACTGGCGCGCACCCACGCGACGGTGGAACAGCTGTTGGCCATGAAGCCCGGCGACTTCATCGAGCTCGACCGCGAGCCCAAGATTCAAGCGAACATCGGCGGCGTTCCCATTTTCGAGTGCCAGTACGGCACGCACAACGCCAAGTATGCGATTCGTGTCGACAAGTGCCTCAGAAGCCACGATCAGATTGCCTCCGGAGAAAAAAATCATGTCAACTGACGACAACAAGCCCGTTGAAGAAGATCCCATGGCCGCCTGGGCCGAGGCGCTGGAAGAGCAAAAGGGCGGGACCGAAGCCGATCAGGGTGGCCCCCTCACGGGCGAGTCCGTTCGGCCGTTTTCCAGTTCGGCCGCAGACGCTCCCATGACCGACATCGACCGGGTGCTCGATATTCCGGTGCAGCTCTCGGTCGAGCTGGGGCGCACCAAGGTGCCGATCAAGTACATCCTGCAACTGGGTCAGGGCTCGGTCGTGGAGCTCGATGCGCTGGCGGGCGAGCCCATGGACGTGCTGGTCAACGGCTACCTGATCGCGCAGGGCGAGGTGGTGGTGGTGAACGACAAGTTCGGCATTCGGCTCACCGACGTGGTGACACCGTCCGAGCGCCTCAAGCGCGTCAGCCGCGGCGGCTGAGAACATGACGCAGTCGCTGATCACGGTCGTGATATTTGTGGTGTTGCTGGCCATGCTGCCGCTGGCCGTGAAGCGCATCACGCAGCGGCGCCAGGGCGGCCTGGGCGCTGACCTGGCATCGAGCAAGCTGATTTCGGTGCTGGCTGTGGGACCGCAACAGCGGGTGGTGACCGTGGAAGTGGGCCCGCAAGGCGCACGCACCTGGCTGGTACTGGGCGTGACGCAGCAAAGCATCACCACGCTGCACACGCTGGCGCCGGTGCAGCCGGTAGCGATCGACCCTGTTACGCTCAATCAGATGCAGGTGGACGCGCATGTCTAAGTGGCTGGGCCGCACGCGCTGGCTTGGCGCTGCAACGCTGCTGCTGGCGTCCGCGCCAGGCTGGGCGCAGACGGCCGGACAGTTGCCACTGCTCGTGGGAACCGGCGGCTCCGGCATGAGTTTTTCGGTGCCGATCCAGACCCTGCTGTTCTTCACGGCGCTGTCCTTCCTGCCGGCCATCCTGCTGATGATGACGGGCTTCACGCGCATCGTGATCGTGCTCTCGCTGCTGCGCCAGGCCCTGGGAACGCAGTCGGCGCCACCGAATCAGGTGGTGGTCGGGCTCTCGCTGTTCCTGACCTTCTTCGTCATGGGTCCGACGCTGGACCGTGTTTACCGCGACGCCTATGTGCCCTACAGCACCAACGCCATGGCCTTTGAAGACGCGCTGGGCAAGGCGGAAACGCCGATGCGCGAGTTCATGACCAAACAGACGCGGCAGTCCGACTTCGCGCTCTTTGCCAAGCTGGCCAAGCTCGACGCCGCGGTGACGCCGCTGACGGCGCCGATGCGCGTCATCATCCCGGCCTTTGTCACGAGCGAGCTCAAGTCGGCGTTCCAGATCGGCTTCATGATCTTCATCCCGTTTCTGGTGATCGACATGGTGGTGGCCAGCGTGCTGATGTCGCTGGGCATGATGATGCTGTCGCCGGTGCTGGTGGCCCTGCCCTTCAAGCTGATGCTGTTCGTGCTGGCCGATGGCTGGAATTTATTGATCGGTTCGCTCGCGGCGAGTTTCGTGCAATGAACGCGCAAATGGTCCTGACCATGGGCCAGGAGGCCCTGATGATGATGCTCATGGTGTCAGCGCCGGTGCTGGGCGTGGTGCTGGTGGTGGGCCTGCTGGTGAGCCTGTTCCAGGCGGTGACGCAAATCAACGAGGCGACGCTGTCCTTCGTCCCCAAGCTGATCGCAGCCGTGGCGGTGTTTGCCATTTCCGGCCCCTGGATGCTGAGTGTGCTGGTGGACTACATCCGCCGCACGATCGAATCGATTCCGTCCCTGATGCTTTAACGTGAAGGTTGGCGCGCCGTGATCACCCTGACCGAGGCGCAACTCAGCGCTTGGCTTTCGCCGGTGCTGTGGCCCTTCTTTCGGGTGCTGGCGGTGTTCACCGCAGCGCCGGTCTTCTCCAGCCGTGTGTTTCCGATGCGCTCCAAGGTCGGCCTGGCGTTGCTGGTGGCGCTGTGCGCGCAGGCCAGCCTGAGCGGGCAACCACAGGTCAGCTTCACCGGACCGCTGGCGCTGGAGACGCTGGTGCAACAGATCGGCATCGGTCTGGCCATGGGCTTTGCCGTGCGCGTGGTGTTTTCCTCGATGGAACTCGCCGGCGAGTTGATCGGCCTGCAGATGGGCCTGAATTTCGCGACCTTCTTTGATCCCACGAGCAACACGCAGTCGAGCGCGGTGTCGCTCTTCTTCGGGCACATGACGGTGCTGCTGTTCATCGTGATGAATGGCCACCTGCTGGTGCTGATGGCCGTGATCCGCAGTTTCGACGCGTTTCCGGTGGGCGCCAGCCTGATGGCCATGCTGGGCAAGGTGCGGCTGTTCGACATTGGCACCGACCTGTTCTCCAGCGCCTTGTGGATCGCGCTGCCGATGATCGCCGTGCTGCTGCTGATCAACCTGACGCTGGGCATCATTTCACGGGTCGCGCCCCAGATGAACATCTACGCCATCGGCTTTCCGGTGACGCTGACCGTGGGCATGCTGGGCATCGCCGTCACACTGCCGCTGCTGGACCACCCCTTTGCCGCGCTGTTTGCGCGCACCATCGACCTGTTCGCGGCGCACTGAAGGCGCCTGCCCGGCGGCTACACCAGGTTGTTGCGGATCGCGTACATGGTGATGTCCGCGTTTGTGGAGAGCTTGAGCTTTTCCAGCGCGCGGGCGCGGTACACGCTCACGGTCTTGGGGCTGAGCGTCATTTCCTCGGCGATCTCGGAGAGCTTCTTGCCCGAGGCGATCTTCAGCACGGTCTGCAGCTCGCGCTCCGACAGCGTGGTGTGCGGCAGTTCCTGCATCGGATTGGAGAGGCTCTCCACCAGCATCTGCGCAACCTCGGGCGAAACGTACTTGCGCCCCTGCGCCAGCGCGCGCACGGCGACGGTGAGTTGCGCGGGGTCTCCCGCCTTGTTCAGGTAGCCATGGGCCCCGGCGCGCAGGCAGCGGATGGCGTACTGGTCTTCGGCGAACATCGACACCACCAGCACCTTGATCGGTGACTTGGCGTCGGTCAGGCTTTCCAGCACTTCCAGCCCGCCCCGGCCCGGCATGTTCAGGTCCAGCACCAACACGTCGCAGGCGGCGGTGCGCAGCACCGCACGCACTTCGGAATAGCTCCCGGCCTCGGCCGTCACCTGGATGTCCACCGCTTCGGACAGGGTGTCGCGAATCCCGCGTCGGACAAAGGCGTGGTCGTCGCAAATCACAACGTGGATCATGGTGCAGCTTTCAAAATGGGGCGGGGGAGGTCGAGTCCAGCAGCGGTATGGACACGATCACCGAGGTGCCGGCGCCCTCGTTGTGACTGATGTCGATCCAGCCGCCCACGGTCTTGGCACGCTCGCGCAGACCCTTGATGCCGAAGGCGCTGGGTTTTTCCAGGTCTTCCTTGGAGATGCCGCGTCCATTGTCGGAAATTTCCACGGTCAAGACGCTCTCGTGGTCGGAGACATCGATGTTGACGCTGGAGCATTGCGCGTACTTGGAGATGTTGGTCAAGGCCTCCTGCGCCGTGCGGTAGGCGACGAGCTGCACCTCCTTGGAGGCATTCACGGTTTCCTCGGCCGCGCGCAGCGTGGTCTTGATGCCCGTGCGCTTCTCAAAGCCCGTGGCCATCCATTGGATCGCCGCCACCAGCCCCTGATCCAGAATCGCAGGACGCAGGTCGCGCATGATGCGCTGGCTCGCGCCCAGCGCATGCTGCAGCATCTCGGTGGCCGCCGTGATGTGCATCTGGGCGGCAGGGTCGCTCGCGTGGCGCCCCAGCCAGGCCAGATCAAACTTCATCGCCGCCAGCGCGCCGCCGATGTCGTCGTGGACTTCGCGGGCGATCGAGGCCCGCTCGCGCTCGATGCTCAACTGCAGGTGCGCGGTGAGCTCGGCCATGCGTTTTTGCGAAGCCGCCAGTTCGGCGTCCGCGCGGGCCTTGGCCAACCGGGTATCGCGCACTTCGATGGCGCGCCCGATCACGTGGACCAGATTGCTCAGATTGTCCTTCAGCACATAGTCGTTGATGCCGTGCTTGAGCGCATCCACGGCAGCGGTCTCGCCGATGGCGTTGGACAGCAGGATGAAGGGGGGGCGGCGCTCCAGCTCCAGCACCTCGCTCCAGGCGTCGATGGCGGTGAAGTCGGCAAAACGGTAGTCCGACAGGATCACGTCGTAATTCACGGTGTCGATCTGGTCGCAAAATTCCCGCAGCGTTTGCGCCCGAACCACGTCGAAAGTGCCGCCGCTGCGGCGCAGCGCAAACTTGACCAGTTCGTGATCCTGTTCGGAAGATTCCAGATGCAGCAGCCGGATCGGGCGGGTATAGGAAGTTATCAACATGGTTGCCCCCGATGATAAGTGCTCACGCGCGGGTGAGCGGCAAAGCGCGGTACTGGCGGGTCATCCCCGCGCAATTGACCGGTTGCGGCCCGGCCAAGCGCGTTTTGACTGGCGGCTGGCTGGTATGCTTCGGGTCGTGACACCTCCCTTGTATGCGTGCCTGAGCCCGTTTGCCTAGAAAGCGTTCCGAGACCAAATGCCACCCGTCCTGATCGAACCGATGGAGAAGCAATGCAGCCACCCTTGATGCAGCCGTCCGTGCCCTCGGTGCAACTGCCCGTCATGGCGGTGGCCGAGCTGCAGGATTCTCTGCTGGTCGTGATGCACGATTTGCAGCGCCTGGAAGGCTTGCTCAATCATGCAGGGGACAATTTGCTGGACCGCTTTACCGTCGCCAATCGCAGCCTGAGCGCGATGGCCGGTGGCGACATGGGAGCGCTGGAGCTGGCGCGTGGCGCGCTGCAGGCCGCCGTGACCGAACTGCAGTTTCAGGACATGGCCTCGCAGCTGATCGTGCACACCACCAAGGTGGTTCAGGGTTGCGCGTTTCGCCTGGCGTCGGAGGCCATGGGCCACGAGGAGGACGAAGACGCGGCGCCTTTTGGCGACCCGGGACACGATCGCCGCTTCTTTTCACGTGCGCACGAGAACGAACAGTCCCCGGGCGACGAGTTTGGCAACCAGATTCCCGATCGCCCCAACCCTGTGACGCAAAGCGAGATGGACGCCGGGTCCATCGAGCTGTTTTAGGACAGGCAATGATTTTCAAGTATCTCTTAGTTGGAGCTTTTCATGCATTCGATCCTCGCAGTTGATGATTCTGCGTCCATGCGCAAGATGGTTTCCTTTACGCTGACGGGCGCGGGCTATCACGTGGTGGAGGCGGTGGACGGCGAAGACGCGTTCGAGAAGGCCGTGGGCGCGAAATTTGACCTGGTGCTGACCGACCAGAACATGCCGCGCCTGGACGGCCTGGGGTTGACGCGCAAGCTGCGCGGCGACCCGCGTTTTCAATCGATACCGATATTGATCCTGACGACCGAGTCGGGCGATCTGATGAAGCAGGCCGGACGCGCTGCAGGTGCGACCGGGTGGTTGGTCAAACCCTTTGATCCGACCCGATTGCTCGAAGTGATTCAAAAAGTCATCCGTTAATGTGAAAGAACGAACTTTCATGGTGCTGGGGCGCCTCGCGCATCAGGCATGAAAGTTAGCGTGAAAGTGGGTTCGGCACACGCCGGCGGGTTCATTGGTTTTGTAAGGAGTAGCAGCATGAGCGAGACAAATCAGGAAAAATCGGGGGGCGAAGCCGATTTCGATCTGACCCAGTTCTATCAGATCTTTTTCGAAGAGGCGGGGGAGAACCTCGACCAGATGGAACAGATGCTGCTCGATCTGGACCTGTCGGTGGTGGACGACGAGGAGCTCAACGGGATTTTCCGCTGCGCGCACTCGATCAAGGGAGGTGCTGCAACCTTCGGTTTCGCCGACGTGGCGGAACTCACGCACAACATGGAGTCGCTGCTGGACAAGCTGCGCCGCCATGAGCTGCAGCCCACGACACCGATGGTGGATGCCCTGCTCGAATCCGCCGATGCGTCGCGCAGCCTGCTGGCCCGACATCAGCATGGCAGCGGCAGCGTCCTGCCCACGGCCGAGCTGGTGCGCCGCATCAGCGAGTTGGCTGCCGGGCGCACGCCGGCCGCAGCACCCAAGGCTCAGGCGGCACCGGTCGCGGCATCGGTCGCGGCCAAGCCAGCCAAGAGCACGCGTTCACTGGAGATCGAGATTGGTCCGCTGGAGCAACTGGATCAGGCCGACGCCCTGAAGGAGCTGTTTCGCGACATTCCCGGCCTGGGAAGCATCAGCGTGCTGGAGAGCAAGCACCCCAATGTGCGCGTGTTTGCGGTGGAGACCAGTTCATCGGACGCCGACCTGCTCGATCTCTTCATCTTCCACGTGGCCAAGGAACAGGTCACGATCCGCTGCGTGGACGATGTCGCGGTCGAAGTCAGTGCCCCCGCTGCGGCCACGCTGGCGGGCGCCGATGGCGCGGACGCGGGTTTTGGTTTCTTCCATGGTTCGCCCGGCGCGCCTACCGAGACAGCGGCGCCGCTGGCCGAGGTGGTCGAATCCAGGGCCAGCCCCAAGGTCGGCAACAAGGCGCAACTGGAAGCCGCCACCATCCGCGTGGCGGTGAGCAAGGTCGACCAGTTGATCAACCTCGTGGGCGAACTCGTCATCACCCAGGCCATGCTGGCGCAAAACAGCCGCAGCCTGGACCCGGCGCTGAATCAGCAGCTGATGGCGGGCCTGGCCGATCTGGACCGCAACACCCGCGACCTGCAGGAGTCGGTGATGTCGATCCGCATGATCCCGATGTCCATCGTGTTCAGCCGCTTTCCGCGCATGCTGCGCGATCTGGCCAGCAAACTGGGCAAGAAGGTCGAAATGGTGATGCAGGGCGAAGCCACGGAGCTGGACAAGGGCTTGGTCGAGAAGATCACCGACCCGTTGACGCACCTGGTGCGCAACAGCTGCGACCACGGCATTGAAATGCCCGAAGTGCGGCTCGCCAAGGGCAAGACCGCGCACGGCACGATTACCTTGTCGGCCTCGCACCAGGGCGGATCGATCGTGATCGAGGTGCGCGACGACGGGCGCGGCTTGTCGCGCGAAAAGATCCTGAGCAAGGCGCGCGAACGCGGCCTGGACGTGTCGGATCAAATGTCCGACGCGGAGGTCTGGCAACTGATTTTCGCCCCGGGATTTTCCACGGCCGATGTCGTCACCGACGTCTCGGGGCGCGGCGTGGGGCTGGATGTGGTGATTCGCAACATCACCTCGCTCAACGGCACGGTCGAAATTGATTCCGCCGAAGGCTACGGCATGAAGGTGTCGGTGCGGCTGCCGCTGACACTGGCCATCATGGACGGCATGTCGGTGGGCGTGGGCAGCGAGGTCTACATCCTGCCGCTGTCGTCGGTGGTGGAGTCGTTCCTGGTCAAGGCCGAAGCGGTGAGCACGGTCGGCCAGGGCTCGCAACTGGTGAAGGTGCGCGAAGAGTACATGCCGGTGATCGAGCTGGACAAGGTGTTCCAGGTGCCGCGACTGGACCAGGAAAAAGCCAACAGCATCATGGTCGTGGTCGAGGCCGAAGGCAGCCGGGCGGCGTTGCTGGTGGACGAGTTGCTGGGCCAGCAGCAGGTGGTGGTGAAGAACCTGGAATCGAACTACCGCAAGGTTCCGAATGTGTCGGGCGCGACCATTCTGGGAGATGGCAAGGTGGCGCTCATTCTGGATACGGGTGGCCTGATCCGGCGCACAAGGCATTGAACGTCGGACAAACTATTCGGGAGAAATTGCAATGGAAGTGATGGAAAGAAAAGACAACCCCAACGCCGCCTCCGGTGTGCGGGAATACCTGACATTCCGGCTGGACCAGGAAGAATACGGGATCGATATCCTGAAGGTGCAGGAGATTCGCGGCTACGAGGTGCCGACGCGGATCGCGAACGCGCCGTCCTTTCTCAAGGGCGTGGTGAACCTGCGCGGCACCATCGTGCCGATCGTGGACATGCGCATCAAGTTCAACTGCGCCAACGCCGATTACAGCAGCTTCACCGTGGTGATCATTCTGAACCTGGGAACGCGCATTGTCGGCATCGTGGTGGACTCGGTCAGCGACGTGATGGAACTGCCCGCCGGCAGCATCAAACCCGCACCCGAAGTGGACAGCGGTCTGGACGCGGATTGCATCGTCGGCCTGGGCTCGGTCGGCGACCGGATGCTGATCCTGCTGGATATCGGCAAGCTGATGGCCGGTTCGGATATGGCTTTGTCTGGCGACGCCGATTGAGCGTGTACGCCTGACATGGAAGCTTCCAGCGTTCGCGAATTCGCCTGGACCAACGCCGATTTTGAACGCGTTCAAGCGCTGATCTACCAGCGCGCGGGAATTCATCTGCACGATGGCAAACACGCCATGGTGTACAGCCGCCTCTCGAGGCGCCTGCGCGACACGGGCCACACGAGCTTTCGCGAATACCTGAGCTGGCTGGAGCAGCACGACGGACCGGAATGGCAGGAGTTCATCAATGCGCTCACGACCAACCTGACCTCGTTCTTCCGTGAACAGCACCATTTCGAGATCCTGGCGGATCTGCTGAAGTCGCGATCGGCGACGACGCCGTGGCGCGCCTGGTGCAGCGCCGCTTCCACCGGCGAGGAGCCGTACTCCATCGTCATCACCGCGCTGGAGGCGCTGGGTGCGAGCGCGGCGTTCAAGCTTTACGCCAGCGACATCGACTCCAAGGTGCTGGCGACGGCGGCCCAGGGGGTTTATCGCCTGGAGAGCACCAAGGGACTGGGTCCGGAACGCACGCAGCGCTTCTTCCTGCGCGGCAAGGGCAGCAACGAAGGCTTCCTGCGCGTCAAGCCCGAACTGCCGCGCATGGTGGAGTTCGGCAGCGTGAACCTGATCCTGGACAACTGGCCCTTTCGGGAACCCTTTGACATCGTTTTTTGCCGCAATGTGATGATTTATTTTGACGCGCCGACACAGCGCAAGGTGCTGGAAAAGATCCACCGCGTGATGAAGCCCGGCGGCATGCTGTTTGTCGGGCACTCGGAGAATTTCGGCGACTCCAAGGACCTGTTTGTGCTGCGCGGAAAGACCGTCTATGAGCGCTGTTAGTCCCGTGTCGCGCATCGCCGAACTCAAGGCCCAGCAGCGCAAGCCGGGCGAAGCGTCGTTCTTTTATTACGACCCGAATTTCCAGTTCGATGCGGTCAAGGTCTTGCCGGGCGAGTACTTCGTGTCCGAGGAGGATCTGCTGATCGTCACTGTGCTGGGGTCCTGCATCGCGGCCTGCATCTGGGACATGCGCGCCCAGGTCGGCGGCATGAACCACTTCATGCTGCCCGACGGCGACGGCGATGGTGGCGGGCGCTACGGCTCCTACGCGATGGAACTGCTGATCAACGAAATGATGAAGCGCGGCGCGCGGCGCGAGTCGATGCAGGCCAAGGTGTTTGGCGGCGGCCAGGTGATGGCTTCGTTCACCTCGATGAACGTGGGCGAGCGCAATACGAAATTCGTGCTGGACTACCTGCAAACGGAGCGCATTCCGGTGGTGTCGCAGGACGTGATGGACATCTATCCGCGCAAGGTCTGCTACTTCCCGAAATCAGGCAAGGCCATGGTCAAGCGGCTGGCGCACGCGCATCCGGAAAGGCTCGCCGTGGAAGAGCGCCGCGGCAATGCGGCCAGCGTCGCCAAGGCGACGTCGGGCGGTTCCGTCGATTTGTTTTAGGCAAGAACTGCATGAAAAAAACCCGTGTCATCGTGGTCGACGATTCTGCGCTGGTGCGCAGCCTGCTGGCCGAAATCATCAACCGTCAAAGCGACATGGAGTGCATAGGCACGGCCAACGACCCGCTGATCGCGCGTGAAATGATCCGCGAAATGAATCCGGACGTGATCACGCTGGATGTCGAAATGCCCAAGATGGACGGGATCGAATTCCTGGGTCGCCTGATGCGCCTGCGCCCGATGCCGGTGGTGATGATCTCCACCCTGACCGCGCAGGGCGCTGAAGTGACGCTGCGCGCGCTGGAACTGGGCGCGGTGGACTTCGTCGCCAAGCCGCGCATCGGTGTCGCCGGCGGCTTGGGTGAACTGGCGCACGAAATCGTCGACAAGATCCGCGTTGCCGCGGTCGCGCATGTGCGGCGTGCGCCGCCTGCGGCCGCGCCGGGGGTCAAGACTGCCGGCGGCACGGAGCAGCGCCAGGTGCCGGTCGCGTTTGGGCGAATTTCGACCGAAAAGCTGATCGCCATCGGCGCGTCCACCGGCGGCACCGAAGCGGTCAAGGAAGTGCTGATGAAGCTGCCGGCGGATTCCCCGGGCATCGTCATCACGCAACATATGCCGCCGGGTTTCACCAAGAGCTTTGCGGCGCGACTGGACTCGTTGTGCCACATCGCGGTCAAGGAAGCGCAGGACGGAGAGCGCATCCTTCCGGGTCACGCCTATATCGCGCCCGGCGGAAAACAGTTTCACATCAGCCGCAGCGGCGCCAACTATGTGGCCGTGGTCGACGACGCCGAACCGGTGAACCGGCACAAGCCCTCGGTCGAAGTGTTGTTCAATTCGGTGGCTCAGTTTGCCGGGCGCAACGCCTTTGGCATCATGCTCACCGGCATGGGCGCTGACGGCGCCAAGGCGATGCGCGAGATGAAGGACAAGGGCAGCTACAACTATGTGCAGGACGAAGCCAGTTGCATCGTGTTCGGCATGCCGCGCGAAGCCATTGCGCACGGTGCAGCGGACGAGGTGCTGCCGCTACAGCAGATCGCGCCGGCATTGATTGCCCGACTCAATAGCGCGACGGATCGCATGCACAGTCGGATCTAGCCGGGGCTGGCAGGCACCACCGGTGGCGCCAACATCAACCCCGCGCCGACAGCACTTCCCAACGCTCCAACGCCGTCATCAGCTCGGCGTCGATCGCGCCATCGCGCCCCTGCAGCAGGGCGGCACGTGCGCCGTCGCGCGTGTACAGGCTGCCGTCGGCGAGTTCGGCACGGGCCTTGGCCTGCTCGGCTTCCAGTGACTCGATCAACTGCGGCAGGGACTCGAGTTCGCGCTTCTCCTTGAACGAAAGCTTGGCGCGCGGCGCCTCCAGCTTCTGAGGCTCAACCGACGCGCGCGTTTTCTCGTTCGACGCGGCAGGCGCAGCACTGGACTGCGCTGCTGCCTGCTGCATCTCCCGTGCGCGGTGCGACTGGATCAGCCAATCCTGTACGCCGCCTTCGTATTCGCGCCACAGGCCCTCGCCTTCATACGCGATCGTGCTGGTGACGACGTTGTCCAGGAAGGTCCGGTCGTGGCTCACCAGGAACACCGTACCGTCGTAGTCCTGCAGCAGGTCTTCCAGCAGCTCCAGCGTGTCGATATCCAGGTCGTTGGTGGGTTCGTCCAGCACCAGCACGTTCGCCGGGCGCGCGAACAGGCGTGCCAGCAGCAACCGGTTGCGCTCTCCGCCCGAGAGCGAGCGCACCGGGGAGCGGGCGCGCGCCGGGCTGAACAGGAAGTCGCCCAGATAGCTCTTGACGTGCTTGCGCTGGTTGCCGATCTCGATCCATTCGCTGCCCGGGCTGATGAAATCTTCCAGCGTCGCGTCCAGATCGAGCGCGTTGCGCATCTGATCAAAATACGCCACCTGCAGATTCGCGCCCTGGCGCAGTTTGCCGCTGTCGGCCTGCAGCTCACCCAGAATGAGTTTGAGCAGCGTGGTCTTGCCCGCACCGTTGGGTCCCAGCAGACCGATCTTGTCGCCGCGCAGGATCGTGGCGGAGAAGCCCTTGACGATGACCTTGTCCCCAAAGGCCTTGCTCACGTCGGTGAGCTCGGCCACGATCTTGCCGCTGCGCTGTCCGGTGGCCACGTCCAGGTTCACGCTGCCCTGCGCTTCGCGCCGCGCTGCGTGCTCGCTGCGCAATGACTGCAACTTGCTGATGCGGCTCTGGCTGCGCGTGCGGCGCGCCTCCACCCCTTTGCGAATCCAGATTTCCTCCTGCGCCAGCAGCTTGTCGGCCTTGGCGCTGATGACGGCTTCCTGCGCCATCTGCTCATCCTTCTGGATCACGTAGCGCTCGAAGTTGCCGGGATAGGAGCGCAGCTTGCCGCGGTCGAGCTCGACGATGCGGGTGGCGACGCGGTTCAGGAAGCTGCGGTCGTGGGTGATGGTCACGATGCTGCCCTTGAAGTCCACCAGCAGGTCTTCCAGCCATTCGATCGAATCCAGATCCAGGTGATTGGTGGGCTCGTCCAGCAGCAACACGTCGGGCTTGGCCACCAGGGCCTGGGCCAGTGCCACGCGCTTGCGCGTGCCGCCCGACAAGGTGCCGACGATGGCGTCCTTGTCCAGATGAAGCCGGTGCAGGGTTTCTTCCACCCGCTGCTCCCAGTTCCACGCGTCCAGGTGCTCGATCTCCGACTGCAAGGCATCCAGATCGGCGCCTTCGGCCGCTTCAAAATATTCTTCGCGCACGGCCATGGTGCGCGCCAGGCCGGCGCTGGCGGCGGCAAAGACGCTCGCCTCCAGATCCAGCACCGGTTCCTGCGCGACGAAGGCGATACGCAGCCCTTGCTGGGTCTGCAGCACACCGTCGTCGGGCTTCTCCATGCCCCCGATGATCTTCAGCATGGACGACTTGCCGGCGCCGTTGCGACCGATCAATCCGACGCGCTCGGTGGTTTCCAGGGCGAAGTCGGTGTGATCCAGGAGTGCGACATGGCCAAAGGCGAGTTGCGCGTTTAACAGGGTGATGAGGGCCATAAATATTTCAGGAATCGGGTCTGCGAGTATCGCTGGCTTTACCATTGGCGTCTTTCCGGCAAATTCCAGGGCGCCAAACCATGTCTGACATTCTCGAAAAAATCGTCGCCGTCAAGCGCGACGAAATCGCTTCGGCGCAAAAACGCAAACCTCTGGAGATGGTGCGTGCAGACGCTTTATCCCGCGTTCTGACGCGCGACTTTGTCGGCGCCATGCGCGCCAAAATCGCGGCCGGAGAAGCCGCGGTGATCGCGGAAATCAAGAAGGCCAGCCCGTCCAAAGGCGTGTTGCGCGCCGACTTCATTCCTGCCGACATTGCACAAAGCTATGCGGAAAATGGCGCTGCGTGTTTGTCGGTGCTCACTGACAAACAATTCTTCCAGGGTGACGTGGACTGCCTCAAGCAGGCCCGCGCTTCCTGCGACTTGCCGGTGTTGCGCAAGGACTTCATCGTCGACGCGTACCAGATCTACGAGTCGCGCGTGATGGGTGCCGACGCCATCCTGCTGATCGCAGCCTGCCTGGACGATGCCCAGATGGCCGACTTCGAGGCCCAGGCCCGCGCCTTGGACATGGCGGTGCTGGTGGAAGTGCACGACCGCGAAGAGTTGATGCGCGCCTTGAAACTCAAGACGCCTTTGATCGGCATCAACAACCGAAATCTGCGCACGTTCGAGGTCAATCTGGAGACGACGCTGGGCCTGTTGGCTGATGTGCCCGCTGATCGGCTGCTGGTGACCGAAAGCGGCGTGCGCACCCGCGCCGATGTGCAGCGCATGCGCGCGGCACATGTGAACGCCTTCCTGGTGGGCGAGGCCTTCATGCGCGCCGCCGATCCGGGCGAGGCGCTGGCTGAGCTGTTCGGTGCTTGATACGTCTTCCCTGAAGATTTGGCGCCCCGACGCTTGGCCGGTGGCCCAGGAATGGCGCGGCCTGGTGGACTCGTTTTTGCGCCAGCCCGACGGAGTGCAACTGGCGGAATTCGTCAGGCAGCGCATCGCCGCCGGCGCCACCCTCTATCCCGTGCACCCCCTGTTGGCACTGGAGTTGACGCCGCTGTCAGGAGTCAAGGTGGTGATCCTTGGCCAGGACCCCTACCACGGCCCCGGGCAGGCGCAAGGGCTGGCGTTTTCGGTGGCGCCCGGGCTGCGGGTTCCGCCGTCGTTGCGCAATATCTTCAAGGAATTGCAGCGCGATCTGGGGCTGGCGCCGCCGTCCAGCGGATCCCTGCTGCGCTGGGCACAGCAGGGGGTGCTGCTGCTCAACACCTGCCTGAGCGTGGAAGATGGACGTCCTGGAAGCCATTCCGGTCAGGGCTGGGAAGCGCTGACGGACGACATCGTGCGCACGGTGGAACGGCAGCACGACCAGGTGGTGTTCCTGCTGTGGGGTGCACATGCGCGGAAGAAACTGGGCTTGCTGGCGCGCAGCCAGGCCGGCGGACGCGTTCTGCTGGCGAACCATCCCTCGCCGCTGTCGGCGACACGTGGGCCGGCGCCGTTCATCGGCTGCGGCCACTTTGGCCAGGCCAACCGCCTGCTGCAGCAATGGGGGCGCGGTGCGATTGCATGGTGACTTGTGCACGAAACCTGCGAAAGTTGCGGCGGACCGACTTTTAGTGGCATAATTCCGGGTTCGTCGAAGGAGAGGTGGCCGAGTGGTTAATGGCAGCAGACTGTAAATCTGCCCTCTTACGAGTACGCTGGTTCGAATCCAGCCCTCTCCACCAACGAAAACAAGAGTTGAAGAGCTTTCAAACAGATGAGTTTTGGATGCCAGCGTCGGGTTTGTAGGCGAATCTGATGCGGGAGTAGTTCAATGGTAGAACCCTAGCCTTCCAAGCTAATGACGCGGGTTCGATTCCCGTCTCCCGCTCCACAACGGTTTTCGTGTGATTGACTGCAGGTTTTTTTGCCCATTTGGCTCAGTGGCAGAGCACCCCCTTGGTAAGGGGGAGGTCGCGGGTCCGATTCCCGCAATGGGCACCAGTTTCGGGTGCGCGCCCTGGGCTTTGAGCCCAGGTGTTGCGCGTTCAGTAGGTTAATGGATTGAGTTACATACTTTTTCGGAGTCTGAAATGGGAAAAGAAAAGTTTTCGCGCACCAAGCCCCACGTCAACGTTGGCACGATTGGCCACGTCGACCATGGCAAGACCACGCTGACGGCGGCCATCACCACGGTGCTGGCGGCCAAG
>CAILZB010000048.1 GCA_903838565.1 uncultured beta proteobacterium
ATTTAGTGACTACATATGAAATCTAAAAAAAGACCGGTTATAAGCGGCCTTCATTGGGGGAATCCGTAAAAACTGGGGCGTTTTTACGGGAAAACGGTCAGGAACTTCAGGTTAAACCGAAATTCGCTCGCCTGCGAATCGCTGCAGGCTGAGCACACCTATTCCATGGCTTCTCGGTCACGCAGCGCCCTAAGCCCCTCAGGCATTTCCAGGGTTACCGGGTTCCATCCTTCAATTCGCAAGATATCCTGCATGCACGACTCCATAACATCGTGTGCTTCCACGGTCGCCTGCGCAATCCGGTTGTGAACTTCCACATTGATCTCGTTGCTGCCTCGCGCCATACAGTTCTTCTGGTAAGCGTAGAGGTGTCGCAGTTTCCGCACTGTGTCGGCCACCTGCGCTGGACACGCGCACATGTAGAACGTTGCCTGCTCAACCACCGTTCCCAATTCCCCGTCTGAATAGACCTGTTTCATTTGGCTCCAATTTTCGCCACATAGAAAATGACAATTTTTCAGCTTACATGAGTTGGCGGCATCGCGGAGCGGTATTTGGCTATTTCACGCGTCAAAGGATGGCTGGGTTCCCGCCTGATCGAAGTCAACCTTGGACTTTTCGTTGAGGTTCACGCGATTCCGGCGAAGGGTGGCGTTCACTCTCTTGCCGACTTCTGGAACTGGGCCGGTGCGCTTGGGCCGGGGTTCCATGCCGATGCGCCCCATCTGATTCGAGGTGCTGCTTGCGGCGCCGTGGGCAAGACGAACTGGCCTCAATAGTGCGGCGGCAACTCGTCGCGCAGGTCCTGCGGCTGGCCCACGCCCGGAGCCGGCTGGCGCAGGTGACCGATCTCGCGCAGCAGGCTGTCGATTTGCTGCTGCTGACGCAGGATCACCTGATCCAGTTGATCGACCAGGTCTTCGGTGAAGCTGGCCTTGATCTCTAGCGCGGTCAGCCGTTGTTCGATGTCGTCTTGCATGTCTGTATAGGTTGGGTAGGATGGCGCGCCGATGCTCAGGGCTTGCCCTTGGACATCTGGAACGACTTGCGGATCAGGTCCAGCGACTCGGCGCTGTCCCATTCTCTGGCGCCGTAGACTTTTTGCAGAACGCGGCCCTTCGCGTCGACCAGCAGGGTCAGCGGCAGGCGATCGGCGCCGAGCATGTTTTCCAGCAGCAGGCGGCTGTCGATGTAGTGGTTGAAGGTGGCGTTGGTCTTGCGCAGGAAGGCCTTGGCCGCGTCGGGATAGTCGTCGGTGGAAATGCCGATCACCGTCATCTTGCCGAACTCTTCGCGCCAAGCGAGGCGCTCCAACGACCCCATCTCCTGCTGGCAGGGGCCGCACCAGCTGGCCCAGACGTTGATGATCAGGGCCTTGCCACGGAAGTCTGACAGCTTGCGCGCCGGGCCGTTGAGCCCTTGCATCGTCGCCTCGCGCAGCGTGCCGCCGACCTCAATTTCACCAGGCGTTTTTGCGGATGCCGAAGCCAGAGCGAAAAGGCAAAGAAGGATGGCGGAAAGAAACGTCTTCATGGTGTCCCAAGCGTACCTCAAATTGGCCCACCGTCCTCGCGCTGCAGCCTCCCACGGTCAACTGCGGCGAAGCATGAGCGACACTCCGCAGGCGAACCACTCACACTCGCAAGCCTGTCCATCATCGAAATCAAGGAGTCAACATGATCCGCTGGGACGCCCACATGTGCCTGCCCCTGCATCCGCAGGCCAGTTTTGCGCCGATTGACCAGTTGCGCGCCGCCGGTTTGGACTATGTGTCGATCAATGTCGGCATGGACATGAACCCGGTGTCGCAGATCCTCGCGGTGATCGCGGGCTACCGCGCCACCATTGCTGCGCATCCGCAGAAATATGCGCTGGTCAGCAGCGTGGGCGATATCGAAACCGCGCGCGCTGCGGGCCGGATTGCCATCGGCTTCGATCTGGAAGGCGCCATGCCCCTGCTGGAGCAGCCCGACATGGTGGCGCTGTATGCCAGCCTGGGCGTGCGGCAAATCCACTTCGCCTACAACCGCAACAACAGCGTGGCCGATGGCTGCCATGACGCGGAGCGCGGTCTGACGCCGCTGGGCCGGCGCATGGTGCATGCCGTCAACGATGCGGGTCTGCTGATGGACTGTTCGCATACCGGGCGCCGATGCAGCCTGGAGATCATGCAGGCATCGGCGAAGCCGGTGATCTTCAGCCACGCGAATCCGCTGGCGCTGGTGGAACATGGCCGCAATATCAGCGACGAGCAGATCCGCGCCTGCGCGGCCACGGGCGGGGTGGTGTGCGTGTCGGGCGTCTCGCGGTTTCTGGGCAATTCAAAACCGAGCGCGCGGGACGTGGCGCACCATGCCGTCTACGTGGCGGACCTGGTGGGCGTAGCGCATGTGGGCATCGGCCTGGACATTGGTTTCTCCCAGGAAGGGCTCGATGATCGGCCGCCGGGTGACTTCGATCGCAGCCACTGGTGGCCAGAGTCGGCCGGTTATGCGAGAGGTATTTCGGACATCCGCTACACGCCGATCGACACCTGGGAGAAACTCGACGCCGCCCTGCAGTCCACCGGCATGCGAGCCGACGAGGTGGCGCAGGTGTTGGGTGGCAACATGGTGCGGGTGGCGCAGCAGGTGTGGCCCGAGCCGCCTTCGAAGACTGACCTGGGCTGATTTGGCCGCGCCCATTGTCGACATCGTCAACGGGCTTCACGCCGTGGCTGCGTCACCGTGCCTAGGCGATACGCAGCGGACCTCTGGCGGCGAAACCATCCGCCCGGTTAGCGTGCTGACATCAAACCCCCGAGGTGTTTCCGTCCTCGTTCAAATCGCTGCTTCACTGGACAGGTGGGTAGGATCCATTTGATGCGATTGGAGCCGAACAGTGTGGGGAAACGAAGACATGGTTGCCGTGCTGTTCACCGCCAAATTCGAACAACGCGAAGCCCTTGTGCTCAAAATTGAGCTTCCTGTAGAAAGCCAGGGCACCTTCATTCTTGGAGTTCACGGTGAGCCAGATCCGATCGGCCTCCAGATGGCTGTCTGCGCGGCGCTGACACTCTGACAGCAGCGCAGTCCCGAGGCCGCGTTTGACAAAATGTTCCTGGATATACAGCGTTGCAAGCTCAACATTGGCATGCGTTGCAGTGGGGCAAATGGCATCGAATCTGAGCAAGGCGTAGCCCACGAGGTTTTGATTTGATTCGGCAACCAGCAACAGCAATCCTGGATCATCCAACATGCGGGAAAACTTCGCCGCCGTGAATTCCGAAATAACGTGGCGAGCAATGGCATTGCGGATGCCGTCAGTCGCGTAAGTGTGGAGCCAAACCTGAATCGCCAAAACGGCCAGACACTCGGCGTCGGCTGCGACGGCGGGTCGGATGACGATTGCGGCGGAGGATTCCTTCATGGCACATAGCCCGTCAGCAGCGCATGCTCCCATTCCGGGCGGCCACGTGCCCGTGCGAGGTGCGCCATGGACTTGAAGTCATACGGCACCGACCGGAGGGAAACGATCCAGTCCTCGCCTGACGATTCGACGATCGCGTAACGGGCATCGGGCGATCCGGTCTCGACCGCATGTGGGCCCGGATAGACGTCGGTGTAGGCGGGCAGCCCGACGCTACCGGGATTGACGAGACATTGCCCGGCCAAGCTGCGCAGCGAGCGCGCAATGTGGGAGTGACCGCAGGCAATCAATGACGCCGACTCGGCACCGATGCGCGCCTGGATCTCTTCAGCGCTTGCCGCGTACACCCTGCCGTGACTGACGCTGTCGAGCAGATACTCAAGGTCGCTGTCGGGCGTGCCGTGGCACAGAAGCACGACTGGCGACAAGCGCACGCAGTGCGAAAGAGTGCGCAGCCAATCGAACTCCTTGGGTGTCAATCGGGAATGCGCGTAGTCGTCGGAAGCGCCACGCCTGTGCGGGCCCTGCGTGAGGATCTGGCGTTCGTGGTTGCCCGCCAGACTGAGCCAGCCTTGCGCCATCAGAAACTGCGCTGTCTCCAGCGGCAGCAGCGGGCCGGAAAGACTGTCGCCGAGGTTCACCGTCTGATCCGCGCCCTGGCGCCGAATGTCGGCCGCAACCGCCTCAAGCGCTGCAAGGTTGCCGTGAATGTCGGAGACGATGGCGAGTTTCATGAAGTGCGATTGTCACAGCTCAGGGCAACGTGTGCGCTCGAGCCATGAGGCTCAGCTGGCCGCGTCTTCTGTCCCTCGCCTCGCCTTGCGCCCGTCGCCCGGAGAGCCTCCTTCAAACCGCTGCCACACCCGCCGAAAATCGCGCGGCGAACCGAAACCGCACCGGTCTGCGACCCGCTCCATCGACAGGTTGGGGGTGGATGCCAGCAGTTCCTTGGCGCGGGCAATGCGCAGTTGCTGCTGATACGCCACCACGCCGATGCCGGCGTGTTCGGCAAACAGCCGGCTCAGATGCCGCGGACTCACGTGCGCCACTTTGGCCAGTGCCGCCAGCGTCCACAGCCGAGCCGGGTCGCGGGCGATGGCGTCTTGCGCGCGGTGCACCGCCGGGTGCATGTGGTTGCGGTACGCCATCCAGGGCGAGACCTGAGGGTCCTGCGGACTGCGGCGCTGGTACATCACCAGGCGGCGCGCCACGCGTGCCGCCAAATCGGGGCCGGCGTGCCGCTCGACGATATACAGCGCCAGGTCGATGCCGGTGGTGATGCCGGCGCTGGTGAGCACGCTGGCGTCATCCACGAAGATGCGATCAGCTTGCACCTGGGCTGCGGGCTCAGCCGTCTGGAGGGCCGCGATCAGGCTGTGGTGTGTGGTGCAGCGGCGGCCCGCCAGCCAGCCCGCTTGCGCCAACAACAAGGCACCCGAGCAAATACTGGCAAGCCGCGTATCAGCCCGCGGAGCGGTCTGAAGCCAGCGCACCACTTGCTGCGCCGCCGGTGTGGCGTAGTCTTTCGCCTCGTCGCTGTTGCCCACCACCAGCACCAGACTGTTGGGTGGCAGCGTCTTGGGCAGAGGTTCCAGGCCGGTGAGCCGGGGACCCAGCGAGGTCGTGACAGACGGCTGTGGTGCGCAGGTGTGCAGCATCATCTTCGCTCCCATGTCGCGTGCCATGCGCAGCGCTTCGGCCGGGCCCGCGTAGTCGAGCATCAGCACGTTGGGCGTGAGCACCATCCAGACGTTTAACGTGAAAGAATTAGCTTTCATGACTCGGTGCGCTTCGCAGCCGAAGCATGAAAGTTAGAGTCAGGTCTTCCATGGCAGTCGTGCGAACAGGGGGGCGCCAAACAGATTGACGAGCAGGCCGGCCATGAGCAGGCCGCCACCCGCGAAGTGAATCGGCTGCAGCGACTCGCCAAAAACCAGCCATCCCGTGGTCAATCCCACCAGCGGCACCAGCATGCTGAAGGGCGCAACGCGGTTCGCGGGGTAACGCGACATCAGGTAGGTCCAGATCCCGTAGCCCAGCAACGTCGCCGCCCAGGCGAGGTAGGCCACGGCGGCAAACGACTGCAGGCTCAAATGGCTCAGCGCCGAGGTCATGACGGCGGGTCCCTCAAACAGGTAGGACAGCGCCAGAAACGGCAGCGGTGGCACGGCGCTGGCCCACACCACAAAGGCCAACTGATTCATGGGTGCATAACGGCCCACCGCGCGGGTCACGATGTTGCCGCAAGCCCACATCGCCGCCCCGGCGAGCGTCAGCAAAAAGCCCGTCAGGGGCATGGAGAGGCCATGCGCACTGCCAATCAGCGCCAGGCCCGAAGCGGCGAGCACCAGGCCGGCGAGCTGATTTGCACGCCAGTGCTCCTTGAGCCAGATGGCGGCGAAGAACATCGTGAAGAACGCCTGCGACTGCGCCACCAGCGAAGCCAGTCCCGTCGGCATGCCCACATGAATAGCCGAGAACAGGAAAGCAAACTGGCCCACCGAGATCGTCATTCCGTAGGCCAGATACAGGCGCAGCGGCACTTTGGGCGGGCGAAAGAACAGCACGGCAGGAAACGCCGCCAGCGTGAAGCGAAGTGCCCCCAGAAGAAACGGCGGAACGTCTGCCACGATCACCAGCAGTGCCAGCACAAGGTCGCGCGGACGGATGGCGGCGCTTGTCATGCTGAAGGGAGCAAACCGGCCAGGCAGGCGTCCACATCGACGATGCGGGCAAAGCGGTCGGCCAGCACCAGCTCGGTGTGGGCCTTGATCTCCTCGCTCGAATAGGTGCGACCGCTGCCTGAGTGGGTCATGGGAAAGGTCAGCGTGGCTTCGGTCACGTAGTCCACGGCGTAGCCGATGTCCGAGCCGACACGGGCCGTGGTCTCGCAGCATTGCTCGGTGCGAATGCCGGTGATGATGAGTTTGCCGATGCTGCGCCGGCGCAGCCACAGGTCCAGACCGGTGTCGGTGAAGGCGTTGTGGGTGTGCTTCTGAAAGCGCACATCCGGTGCTCCGGCAAGCCAAGGCAAGGGCTTGACGAAGCCGGACTCCTGTGTGAACGGGCCGCCTTTGCCCACGTGAAAGATGTGCACCACCGGCACGCCGCGTGCGCGGCAACCCGCCTCCAGCCGTAGCAGTGAGCTCTGGAACGCGGGCACATCGCCCAGCGTCCAGAACGGCATCTGTGCGAAGGACTGCTGTACGTCAATGATGATGAGCGCCGACGCGGTATGTGTTTGATGGGACATTTTGTGTTTTCCTGAGGCAGGAGATTCCGCATCTTAGGTCACAGGAAACCAAGAAACCAGAGCGCCTCAGGACAACAAAGGGACAAAATACGCCAACATATTAAGGCGCCGTCGCGAGCCGCACCATGGCTGCGCGCGCCGCCTGCTTGAGCCCGGCCAGCTCGGCGTGTCGGGGTCTGGAGCTGGCAAGGTAGAGCACCAGTCCCTGCAATTGCGCCACCAGCAGCGCGCCGCGCAGTTCTCCCTGCGATGGCGACAAAGAAGGTGCCAGGCCGCGGATCAGGTTGCGAAAGACCTTGCGCGAGCGCGTCAGCATATTGTCCAGAATCTTGGCGGCGAAGGCGTTGCGGTTGGCCAGCGCCCACAGTTCGCACAGCATGCCGGTGGTCTCGGGCGTGCCAAGGTCGTCCAGAAAGTAATCGATGATGGCTTCGAACTGCTTCAGCGGCGAGGCTCCCACGCCGTCACTGAGCTGCTGGTCCACCGCCTTCTGATACTCCTGCAGGGTCTGCAGCAGCAGCGCTTCCAGCAGCGCGTCCTTGCTCGGGTAGTAGTGCTGCACCGTGGAGAGATTGACGCCAACGCGCGCCGCGACGGTGCGCATCGACAGCCCTGCGTAGCCGTCGCTGGCGAAGATGCTGCGCGTCGCCTGCAGGATGGCGTGGGCACGTTCGTGGCCCTTGCCCGTGGTCTCCGAGCCCTTGCTGCGCAGGTGGTTGGCGGTGTTGACGTTCATGCAAGGGCGGATTTTGTCATGCATGTGTTGGGGGATAGCGCGGATTGACAATAGGTCGGTTGACCGATATTCTATAGGAATGGGTCAAATGACCTATTAAGTCCATTCCAACCCTCTGCCGCAAGGACAGCCTCATGATTTCACGCACCCTTTTCAACGAAGAACAAGACATGCTGCGCGAGTCCGCACGCCGCTTCATGGAGAAGGAAGTCGCCCCAAACCACGCGCGCTGGGAAGAGCAGGGCTATGTGGACCGCTCGCTCTGGGCCCAGGCCGGCGCGGCTGGTTTCCTGTGCACCAGCATGCCGGAGGAATACGGCGGCGCCGGCGCAGACATACGTTTCAGCGTGGTACTGATGGAGGAGCAGTTCCGCATCGGCGCCACCGGTCCGGGCTTTGGCCTGCACTCGGAAATCGTCGCGCCCTATCTGCTGCACCACGGCAGCGACTACCTGAAGTCCAAGTACCTGCCTGCCATGGCCAGCGGCGAATGCATCACCGCCATCGCCATGACCGAGCCCGGCACCGGCTCGGACCTGCAGGGCGTCAAGACCAGCGCCGTGCGCGACGGCGACTGCTATGTGCTCAACGGCTCCAAGACTTTCATCACCAACGGCTGGAATTGCGACATGGTGATCGTCGTGGCCAAGACCGATCCGGCCGCCGGCTCCAAGGGCATGAGCCTGCTCGCGGTTGACACCAGCATGGCCGGGTTCACCAAGGGCAAACGCCTGCACAAGATGGGCATGAGCGCGCAGGACACATCCGAGCTGTTCTTCGACAACGTGCGCGTGCCGGTGAAGAACCTGATCGGTGACGAAGGCCGGGGCTTCGCCTATCTGATGCAGGAGCTGCCCTGGGAGCGGCTGCAGATCGCGCTCACGGCCGTGGCGGCAGCGCAGGCGGCGCTGGAGTGGACGCTGGAATACACGCGTGAGCGCCGTGCCTTTGGCAAGGCTATCGCCGACTTCCAGACCGTGGCCCACAAGCTGGCCGAGATCAAGACCGAGATTGAGGTGGGGCAGGTTTTCATTGACCGCTGCATCGCGCTCAAGCTTGAAGACAAGCTCGACGCGGCGACTGCGTCCATGGCCAAGTACTGGGCCAGCGAGATGCAGTTCAAGGCGCTGGACCAGTGCGTGCAGCTCTTCGGCGGCTACGGCTACATGCACGAATACCCGATCGCCCGCGCCTGGGCAGACGCCCGCGTGCAGCGCATCTACGGCGGCACGAACGAGATCATGAAAGAGCTGATCAGCCGCCATCTTTAAGACAAAAGGAACAGACCATGGAAGCATTCATCTATGACGCCGTGCGCACGCCGCGCGGCAAGGGCAAGAAGGACGGCAGCCTGCACGGCACGACGCCGCTGGAGCTGGCGGCAACCACGCTGCGCGCGCTGCGCGAGCGCAACCAGCTCGACACCGCACTGGTGGACGATGTGGTGCTGGGCTGCGTCACGCCCGTGGGCGAGCAGGGCGCGTGCATCGCGCGCATCGCCGTGCTCGCCGCAGGCTACGACCAGAGCGTCTCGGGCGTGCAGGTGAACCGCTTTTGCGCCTCCGGCCTGGAGGCCTGCAACATGGCCGCTGCGCAGGTGATGGCGGGGCAGGCGGAACTGTCGATTGGCGGCGGCGTCGAAGCGATGTCGCGTGTTCCCATGGGCTCCGACGGCGGCGCCTGGGCGGTCGATCCGGCCAGCGCGATACCGACCTACTTCGTGCCGCAAGGCATCTCGGCCGATGTCATCGCCACGCAATCGGGCTACTCGCGCCAGGACCTCGACGCCTACGCGGTGGAGAGCCACCGCCGGGCCCAGCAGGCCGCGCATGCGGGCTACTTTCACAGGTCCATCGTGCCGGTGCGTGACATCAACGGCATGGTCGTGCTGGCCCGGGACGAGACCATCCGCCCGCAGACCACGCTGGCCACGCTGGGCGCCCTGAAACCCTCGTTCACCGAGATGGGCGAGAAGTACGGCTTCGACGCGGTGATACGCCAGCGCTACCCGGAGCTGGAGCGCGTGAACCATGTGCACCACGCCGGCAACAGTTCGGGCATCGTCGACGGTGCAGCGGCCGTGCTCATCGGCAACGCCGCCATCGGTGTTCGCCTGGGCCTCAAACCCAGGGCGCGCATCCGCGCCTTTGCCACCATCGGCTCCGAGCCATCCATCATGCTCACCGGTCCCAGCTACGCCGCCGAGAAAGCCTTGAAGCGCGCCGGCATGAAGGCCTCGGACATCGACCTGTTCGAGTTGAACGAAGCCTTCGCCGCAGTGGTGCTGCGCTTCATGGAGGTGATGGCCGTGCCGCACGACAGGATCAACGTCAACGGCGGCGCCATCGCCATGGGCCACCCGCTGGGCGCCACCGGCGCCATGATCCTGGGCACGCTGCTGGACGAGATGGAGCGGCGCAACCTGGCCACCGGTCTGGCCACGCTGTGCGTCGGAGCGGGCATGGGCATCGCCACCATCATCGAGAGGAACTAATCATGATTGACTACCAACTCGACGATCTAGGCATCGCCACCCTCACTTGGGACATGCCTGGCCGCAGCCAGAACGTCATCAATGGCGGGAGCTGTGCAGCGCTGTTTGCCGCCATCGAAAAGGCCGCAACCGACAGCGCCGTCAAGGGCATCCTGATGACCTCAGCCAAGCCCGATTTCGTGGCCGGTGGCGATCTGGAATGGCTGCTCTCGGCCGACGGCGCGGAAGAACTTTTCGCGCGCACCATGGCGCTGCACCGCGC
>CAILZB010000049.1 GCA_903838565.1 uncultured beta proteobacterium
CCGTTCTGATCGGCATAGCCGAGACGGATCATGTCGCCGTTTTCCAGCCGCACCCGCCCCGAACCCTGGATTTGCAGGAAAAATAACTCGACCGCATCGGCGACCCAGACGATTTCCTTGCCGGCCTGCTCGCAGCGGCGCAGCATGTCGAGGAACGGCAGCGCGCGCTGGCGCAGCGAGATCGTGTCGCTGGGAGGAAGATCCCGGCTTTCGGCGAGCGCAGCCTCCAGTGCCGCCGCGCGCGCGGCCTCCTCCTGGGAAATGGCGCGCTCCAGCGCGGCGATCGCCGCGGGCATCTGTTCGGGCAGGATGATGCCCGGCGCCGAGTTCGCGGCGTCCTTGCCGATGAGCTGCAGCACGTGCCGACCGTTGGCTTCGAGCATGATCACGTCGCCGGTGATTTTGGATTTGAATTTGTAGAGCATGGTGCTGCGTATTCTGCACCCGACAACGTGAAAGAACGAACTTTCATGACCCGGGGCGCTTCGCCGCCGATGCCTGAAAGTTGGCGCGCCGGATAATGCGGCCAGATCACAGGAATGAACATGACAAGTACAGGAATCGATGGCACCAGCGCCTGGAGCGCGGCCTGGCCCGCACTGCTGCTGCTCGCGCTGGCGCTGGGTGCCGGCCTGGGGCTCTGGCTGGGTCGGCGCAACGCCGCAGTGGCATTGCAGGCCGCAACCGAGCGGGCTGGCGTTCTGGCCAACGTGGAGGTGGCGACGGCGCAGGAGCGCGTGCGCGGGATCGAAGAAGACCGGCAGAGAATGGCGCTCGAACTGCAGCAGTCAAGGGACTCATTGCGCCAGTCGGAGCAGTCCAACACGCGGCTGCAGTCCGAGGTCACCGAGCTGAGCACGCGCCTGGAGGCCGAGCGCAGCCAGTCGCAAGAAAAGCTCGCCCTGCTGCTGGACGCGAAAGAGGCCTTGTCGAACCAGTTCAAGAGCCTGGCCAGCGACATCCTGGAGGAGAAGAGCAAGCGCTTTGCGGAGCAGAACCAGACCAGCCTGGGGCTGCTGCTCGATCCCTTGAAGACGCGGCTGCAGGAATTCCAGGGCAAGGTCGAGCTGTTCTATGACACCGAGGGCAAGGAGCGCAGCGCGCTCGGGCAACAGGTGAGCCACCTGATGCAGCTCAACAAGACGCTGAGCGACGACGCCAAGAACCTGACGCTGGCGCTCAAGGGCTCGGCCAAGTCCCAGGGCAACTGGGGTGAGCTGATCCTGGAGCGGGTGCTGGAGGCCTCGGGCTTGCGCAAGGGCGTGGAGTACGACGTGCAGGAAAGCCATTCGCGTGAAGACGGCTCGCGCGCACAGCCCGACGTGGTGATCCATCTGCCGCAGGACCGGCATCTGGTGGTGGACGCCAAGGTGTCGCTCGTGGCCTATGAGGAGTACGCCAGCGCCGATGACGAGGTGCTGCGCGCCGCGGCTCTCAAGCGCCACACGGACTCGGTGCGCTCGCACATCCGCGGACTTTCGGAGAGAAATTACCAGGCCCTGTATGGGCTGAAGTCGCTGGACTTCGTGCTGATGTTCGTGCCGATCGAGCCGGCCTTCATGCTCAGCGTGTCGCAGGACAACCAGTTGTTCATGGACGCCTGGAACAAGAACGTGCTGCTGGTGAGCCCGTCCACGCTGCTGTTCGTGGTGCGCACCGTGGCGCATCTGTGGCATCAGGAAGCGCAAAGCCGCAACGCGCAGGAGATCGCCAAGCGCGGCGCCGAGCTGTACGACCGGCTCTGCGCCTTCGTGTCAGATCTGGAGAAAGTCGGTGAGCGACTGCGCCAGGCGCAGGACGCCTACAGCGACGCCTTCTCCAAACTCAGCACGAACAAGGGCAACGTCATCCGTCAGGCCCAGATGTTGAAGGACCTGGGAGTGAAACCGACCAAGTCCCTGTCCGCGGGCCTGGTGGAACTGGCGGGGGATTCCGACGACGTAGCCAGCCTGCCGCCGTGAATCCGTTTGAGGATGTCGGGTTACGCTGCGCTAACCCGACCTACGCCCTCTCCAACCTGAAGTAGGTCGGGTTAGACCGAAGGGCGTGAACCCGACAGGTCACCAGCGCCCTGAATCAATGACGGAAGTGCCTGACTCCGCTGAACACCATCGCCACGCCACGCTCGTTCGCGGCATCGATCACTTCCTGATCGCGCATGCTGCCGCCGGGCTGGATGACGCAGGTGGCACCCGCGTCGACCACCACGTCCAGACCATCGCGGAACGGGAAGAAGGCGTCGCTGGCGACGACCGTTCCCTGCAGCGAAAGGTGGGCGTGCTGCGCCTTGATGCTGGCGATGCGCGCCGAATCGAGGCGGCTCATCTGACCTGCGCCCACGCCCATGGTCATGCCATTGGCGCAAAAGACGATGGCGTTGGACTTGACGTACTTCGCCACCTTCCACGCAAACAACAGGTCCTGCAACTGCTGCGCCGTGGGCTGGACCTTGGTCACGACTTTCAGATCGGCCAGCGCGAGTTCATGGCTGTCTGCGGTCTGCATCAGCAGGCCCGAGCTCACGCGCTTGATGTCGATGGCATTGCCGCCGCGGCTGCCGTCGGCAGGGAGTTCGATCTGCAGAATGCGCACGTTCACCTTGGACTTGAACACCGCCAGCGCCTCGGGCGTGAACGCCGGGGCCATCAGCACTTCGACGAACTGCTTGGCGATCAGCTGCGCCGTGGCAACGTCGAGCGTGCAGTTCAGCGCGATGATGCCGCCGAAGGCGGACGTGGGGTCGGTCTGCAAGGCCTTGCTGTAGGCCTCCAGCGCATTCGCGCCCACGGCCACGCCGCAGGGGTTGGCGTGCTTGACGATGACGCAGGCCGCAGCCTTGGCGTCGAAGCTCTTCACGCATTCCCAGGCGGCGTCGGCGTCGGCGATGTTGTTGTAGCTCAGCTCCTTGCCCTGCAATTGTTTTGCCGTGACAAGTGAACCCGCCGCCGGATGCAAGTCGCGGTAGAAGGCCGCCTGCTGGTGCGGGTTCTCGCCGTAGCGCAGGTCCTGCAACTTGGTGAATTGGAGGTTGGTCTGGCCCG
Source organism: uncultured beta proteobacterium (assembly GCA_903838565.1). Classification (GTDB taxonomy): domain Bacteria; phylum Pseudomonadota; class Gammaproteobacteria; order Burkholderiales; family Burkholderiaceae_C; genus CAIKVZ01. The sequence goes on from CAILZB010000049.1 coordinate 3,042, forward strand.
GGAACAAGGCGCGGCTGCCGTCGGCCTGCACGCTGGAGAGGTAGTCGGAGATGGCGCCGTCGTAGTTGCTGATGCGGTTGAAGGCGGCCACGGCGAGCGCGAATTTGGTGGCGTCGCTGATCTTGCCGTCGGCCTTGAGCTCGGCCAGCACCTGTTCGTATTGCGACGCATCGGTCAGAACGCCGACATCCTTCCAGTTCTTGGCCGCGCTGCGCACCATGGCGGGGCCACCGATGTCGATGTTCTCGATCGCGTCTTCGAGCGTGCAGCCGGCCTTGGCCACCGTGGCTTCAAAGGGATAGAGGTTCACCACCAGCAGGTCGATGGTATCGATGCCGTGGGCCTTGAGTGCGGCCATGTGTTCCGCAGAATCGCGCCGTGCCAGCAGTCCGCCGTGGACCTTGGGATGCAGTGTCTTGACGCGGCCGTCCAGCATCTCGGGAAACCCCGTGAGCTGCGCCACTTCGGTCACGGGCAGGCCGTTGTCGGCCAACAGCTTGGCCGTGCCGCCGGTGGAAATGAGCTTCATGCCCAGGGCATGCAGGGCGCGGGCAAATTCAAGGATGCCAGTTTTGTCGGAGACGGAGATGAGTGCGTTCATGGAGGGGTTCATTTCAAAAGTTTGTGTTCAACCAGTTTCTTGCGCAAGGTGTTGCGGTTCAGGCCCAGCCATTCGGCGGCGCGCGACTGGTTGTCATCGGCCTGCTTCATCACGACTTCCAGCAGCGGGCGTTCCATGACACGAATCATCATGTTGTACATGCCGCCCGGCTCGGTACCACGCAAGTCCTTGAAATAGCTTTCAAGGCTGGCGCGAACACATTCTTCGATGTGGTTCTTGCTCATGTCACGGTCTCCAATGGGTTGTTCTTGTTCTGGTGTAAAGCTTCAGGCGCCGGCATGCGATCCATGCGCGCCGACAGCTCGTCAAAGTAGTCCGACACGGCGCTCCACTGTTGCGCGCAGTCGTCCAGCAGGTTCAGCCGCTGGCGAAAGCCGGTGGCGTCGGGTAGCGTCTTCACGTACCAGCCGATGTGTTTGCGCGCCGTGCGCACGCCCAGGAAGTCGCCGTAAAAGGCATGGTGATCCAGCAGATGGTCCAGCAACAAGCGTTTGACTTCGGCCACCAGCGGCGGCGCCAGCATCTCACCGGTGGCCAGAAAGTGCGCCACCTCCCGAAAGATCCAGGGCCGACCCTGGGCCGCGCGTCCCAGCATCACCGCGTCGGCGCCGGTGAGGAGCAACACGTCGCGCGCCTGTTGCGGCGTCGTGACGTCACCATTCGCCACCACCGGGATGGCCACCGACGCTTTCACCGCAGCGATGGTGTCGTACTCCGCGACGCCGCCGTAGCCCTGCTCGCGCGTGCGGCCATGGACCGTGAGCATCTGCACGCCGGCAGCCTCGAATCGGCGCGCCAGGGTCACGGCGTTCTTGTTGGACTGGCTCCAGCCACTGCGCATCTTCACGCTCACCGGCACCTTGTGCGGTGCGCAGGCAGCGACCACCGCTTCCACGATCGCCAGCGCCAGAGGCTCGTCCTGCATCAGCGCCGAGCCCGCCCATTTGTTGCAGACCTTCTTGGCCGGGCAGCCCATGTTGATGTCGATGATCTGCGCGCCGCCGTCGATGTTGTGCCGCGCTGCGTGCGCCATCAAAGCGGCGTCGGTGCCGGCGATCTGCACCGCGATCGGCCCCGGCTCGCCGTCGTGATTGGCGCGCCGCAGGGTCTTGTCCGTGCGCCAAAGGTCCGGGCGTGAAGTGACCATCTCGCTCACCGCATAGCCCGCACCCAGGCGCTTGCACAGCTGGCGAAACGGCCTGTCGGTCACGCCCGCCATGGGTGCCACGAACAGGTTGTTCGCCAAGGGGAGATGGCCGATGTGCATGCGGAAAAAGGTGGCGTTGGGAAAAGGATCGTTGCCCCAACGAGCCGGGGCGCGCTGGTTCGCGGCTCGGGCGCAGGGGAGTCTTATTCTAGCTGCCCAAAATTTCAGCAATTGAAATCTCGCGGATTCTTTTTCAGCGATGCCACGTGCCTATACTTGACACTCACATGGAAGCCTGGATCAACCCATTTCTCACCTTGCTGGCGCTGCCGCAATATGGGCTGAGCACGCTGTTTGTGGTGTGCTTCATTTCCGCCACGCTGCTCCCGCTGGGGTCCGAGCCGGCATTGTTCGGCCTGCTTAAGTTGAATCCTGATCTGTTCTGGCCGGCGCTGTTGGTGGCGACGGCGGGCAACACCTTGGGCGGCGCCGTGACCTGGGCCATGGGCCTTGAATCACACAAGGTGGTGGACAAATACCGGCATTCCAACACCCACCTCAAGGCGCTGGACTGGCTCGAGCGTCTGGGACCCAAAGCCTGTCTGTTGAGCTGGTTGCCCATCGTCGGCGACCCGCTGTGCGCCGTGGCCGGCTGGCTCAAATTTCCGTTCTGGCCCTGCGTGAGCTACATGCTGATCGGAAAATTTCTGCGCTATGTAGCGATGACCGTATCGCTGCTCTGGCTGTTTCCGGGCGGCGCCTGAAGGCTAGGCGAGCCCCGCCAATTCGAGCTGCATCACGATCGTATTCACCAGCGTGGCCAGCGACGGGCGCCCGGTATCGATCACGAAGTGCGCTGTTTCCAGATACAGGGGGTCGCGCGTCGTGTGCAGTTCGCGCAGGCGCTGCATCGGATCCTCGACCTGCAGCAGTGGCCGGTTCTGATCGTGGCGCAAGCGCCGATAGATCTCCTCCGGCGTCGAGCGCAAATAGATCACATGGCTGCGCTGGTGCAGATGCTCCCGGTTCGGTGAGCGCAGCACCACGCCGCCACCGGTCGCAAGAACACCCTCGTGCATGAGCGTGAGCTCGTCGATCACCTGCTCTTCCAGGTCGCGAAAGCGGCTCTCGCCCTCGCTCGCAAAAAAGTCGCGGATGCTGCAGCCCAGGCGCTGCTCCAGCACCTGGTCGCTGTCGACAAAGGGGATCTGCAGCCGCCGCGAGAGCTGGCGCCCGACCGTGCTCTTGCCGGAGCCGGGAAGGCCGATCAGCGCCAAGCGCATGGGCGCCTGAGGTGGCACGTCAAGCGCTGCGGTCACCGCGCAGCCAGCTCAGTGCGGATCAATGCAGCGGCCGGTGCCGTAGGGCGGAGTCAGGAAAGCGCCGTTCGGAACGTCGGCCTGCAGGACACTGGTGACGAAGCTGCGCGACTTGGTTCCCTCGGAACCTACCACCTTGGTGGTCGCCTTGATGGTGTAGGCCAGCCAACCACCCATGTTCTGTCCGTAAGACGCCTGGACGACGAGTCGCCCCGTGGCATCGGTGGTGTTGCCGTTGATGTACGACAAGACAATCTCCGATTTGCTCGGATCCAGCACGCCGTTGCCATTGATGTCTTCTCCCGCCTCCAGCGTTCCGTTGCGGTTGCTGTCCTCATTCACGCACCAGACATTGTTGAAGCCGTCGGGGTAGATGTCGCTGGCGTAATTGATGCTGTAATTTGGATCGGTGCTGGGCAACCAACTGTCCGAAAAGCAGCTTGCCAAAATATTGCCGCTGGCGTCCTTGGTGGCACAGATCTGCCATGAATAGGGGGCCAAAGCCGGAGGTGTCACCAGTTTGGGCGCGTACACAAAACTGATGTCGGGTGTTTGCACCGGGTAGTGATTGCTCCACTTTCCCTTGCCGTAATGCGTGATGTCCACGCTGGCGGTCACCACCGCGCCTGGCACCGCGACTCCAGATGCGTCCGCCACCTGAATGCCGAATTGCTCCTGGTAAAACAGGCCGGAACTGTCCTTGGTCATCGTGTTCTGGTTCACGATGGCGATGGACAGCGGTTGGCCGTTCACGGTCAGCGTCGCGCTCACGCTGTTGGGGCAGAGCAGCGCTCCCGTCACCGCGTCGACCAGAGCGGCGTCCGTCGTCGCGTAGCAGGCGCGCACCGTCACGCCGTTGGTCGGACTGGTTCGTGTGCCCGCCACGTAGTCGGCAGTCGCCAGACCGTTGGCATCGCTGTACACAGTCGCAGTTCCGGTGGAGATGTACTCACCTGAACCCAACGAGGGCGGTACGATCTCAAACCGAACGCGCATGTTCTGAATCCCGGCGTTGCCAGCCGCAAGGAACTTCGCGCTCAGCGTTGCGCGATTCGTCGTCACGCCGGTCGCATTGGTGCCGATGGATGTGGGGTTCGCAGTCAGGGACTGCGCCGTACCCAGGCTCACCGCCGGAGGAATCGTGTTTCCACCTGCGGCAACCACCTGGATCGTGGTCGTCGCCGTGAGCCCTGAACCCGCTGCGGCGACAGTGTAGCTTCCGGCGGAGGCGGGCGCCGCACCGCTCAAGGTGAGGTTGCCATTGCCATCGGTATTGGTGATGCCGGCAAAGCCCGCTGTGCCCGAAAGCGTCACGGGAACGTTCGCGATACCCTTGCCCAGAACATCCTGCACCTGCAGATTGAGCGTCACCGTTTGCCCCGGCGCCGGCGTTGCGGGAACGGGCGTGAGGGTGATCTGGCCACCGGTCACAGGAATCGTCATCTTCTGCGTGATGGCGTTGACGGTGATCGACAGCGTGATGTTGCGATTGGTCTTGTCGGCGCCAATGCTCACGGCTCCGACAAATTTGCCGCTGGCGTCGGTGATGGTGCCCGTGGGCGTGAAGACGCCCGAATCCACGGCGCCCGTGACCTTGGCGGCCGCGACCGGGTTATTGTTGACATCGACCGTTTGCACCGTCACCGTCACCTTGTCGCTACCTGAATTGGTCAAGGCCGATTTATCCAGAGAAATCGTGAAGCTGGCCACGGTAGGCGCCGTCGTGCCGCCCGTGCCTCCCGTGCCTCCCGTTCCGCCGGTCGGTGTGCCAGGGTTTCCGCCACCGCCGCCGCAGGCGACCAGTGCCAGGGACAAAGCGGCGCACGCCATGATTTTCAAGTACTGCATATCAATTCCCACTGTTCTTTGAATGACGTCTGGCTCAACGCACGGTGGCTCGTTCCGAAATCATCTTGGGTGTGATGAACACCAGCATCTCGTTCTTGGTGCTTGCCTTGGATTTGGTCTTGAACAGATTGCCGAGGTAGGGGATGTCACCCAGCACCGGCACCTGGGTTACCGAGTCGTTTTCGTTCAGCGTGAAGATTCCGCCGATCACGACCGTGCCGCCGTTTTCCACCAGCACCTGGGTCTTGATGTGCTTGGTGTTGATGGCGTAGCCAGCCGATGTCAGTACACCCAGGCTGTCGTTGGTCACGTCCACGTCCAGCACGATGCCGCCCTCGGGCGTGATCTGCGGTGTCACCTCAAGCTTCAAATTGGCCTTCTGAAATGCGATCGACGTGGCACCACTGGAGGTCGCCACCTGGTAGGGCAATTCGGTTCCCTGTTCGATCAGCGCCTTGGTCTGGTCGGCCGTGACCACGCGCGGACTGGACACGATCTTGCCCTTGCCATCGGCTTCCAGCGCCGACAGTTCGAGGTTCAGGAAGCGGTTGGCGGTGGCGCTGAAGATGGATACCGCCAGGCTCGCCGGGCTGAAGCCGTTCTGACCGATGGCGGGCAGATTCACGAACTGGCTGCTGGTGTCGACCTTGCCGCCAGCACCCGTGGTGGCGACGGCGTTACCGTAGTTGGTGCCGAAGGCGATACTGTTGTTCCCGCCGCCGATCTGATAACCACCGGTGCCGCCGTTTTGCGCGCGCAGATCGGCTGCACCGAGTCGGATGCCCAGCGACTGACCAAAGGTGTCCGATGCCTCGACCATGCGCGCCTCAATCAGCACCTGCCTGACGGCGATATCGAGCTTGGCAATCAACTGCCTGACCTCTTCCAGTTTGCTGGGAATATCGGTCACGAACAGCTGGTTGGTCCGCGTCGCGGCGGTGGCGCTGCCGCGGGCACTCAACATGCTGCGCGCGGCCGTGGAACTGCTCGATCCGCCGCCAGAGGCTCCGCCCGACGCCACGGCAGTGATCTGTGTCGCCACGTCAGCCGCCTTCGCGTAATTCAGCTGAAATGTCTGCGTCCTCAGCGGCTCCAGATTCTCGATCGCCGCGGCGGCTTCCAGATCCTTCTTGGTCTTGGCGTCGAGTTCGTCTTTGGGCGCGATCAGCAACACATTGCCGGTCTTCTTCATGCCCAGACTCTTGGCGTCCATGATGATCTGGAAGGCCTGGTCCCATGGCACATCCTTGAGCCGCAAGGTCACCGATCCGGTCACCGAGTCGGAGGTGATGATGTTGAAGTTGGTGAAGTCGGCAATCACCTGCAACAACGAGCGGACTTCGATGTTCTGGAAGTTCAGCGACAGTTTCTCACCGCTGAAATTCGGGCCTTGAGTCAACTTCTTCGCATCCACTTTCTGCGGCCGGACTTCCACCACAAACTGCGTGTCGCTCTGGTAGGCACTGTGCTCCCACGCGCCTTTGGGCTCGATCACCATGCGCACACGGTCACCGGCCTGAAAGGTCGTGACGGTTTGCACCGGGGTGCCAAAGTCCGATACATCCAGGCGTCGACGCAAACCCTCGGGCAGGCTGGACTTCATGAACTCCACCACCAGGGTCTGACCCTGCTGACGAATGTCCACACCGACCTGGTTGTTGGCCAAGGCCACGACAATTCTGCCGGTGTTGTCTGCGCCGCGCCTGAAGTCAAGATCCTTCAGCGGCAGCACGTCGCGGTTGCGGTTCTCGGCGAAGACCGGCGCCGCTGGCGCAGCCATGACGACGGGATCCAGAAAGACCAGCAGCGTCTTGCCCTGCTGCTGCGTCTTGTACGTCGTCGCCACCTTCAAGTTCAGCACCACGCGCGACCGGTCGCCGGCCTGCGCCACGTTCACCGACCGGAGGTTGCCCTGATTGATCTCGACCACCGACCGACCCATGCCGTTGCTGTAGCCCGGGAAGTCCAGCGCGATGCGCGCAGGCGACTGGATGGAGAATCCGGTCGGCGTGCCCGACAACGGCTGCGAGAGTTCGATCCGGATCACCTCGGCTCCGCCCTGCAGGGTGCCGCTGACCGACTCGATCACGTTTTGCGCCTGCGCCCCCAACGACAGGACCACGGCCACCATCATCAAGGCCAGGCGGGGCAACATTTTCAGCAGGGAAAAGTTTGTCATATTCATTTCTTTGAGCTCTCTAGAAGCTGCAATTTGACGGGCCTTTCGACCCACTCGCCGGAGGCGTCCTGGACGATTTCGCGCAACGCCAGTTCGGTTTCGTCGATCTTCGTGATGCGTCCGTAGTTTTGACCCAGATGGTCGCCCTCGCGTACCTGATACAGGAGTTTTTCGACCTGCAGCAAAGCCACCGGCTTCCCTTCCTTGGTCAGGCTTCCCACCATGGACATGGCATCCAGCGGAAATGACTCCAGCGCTTCCTTGCGACGGGCCAGTTCTGGCGCCAGCAGGGCCGCATTGTCGGCCACGCGACTCAGGTCGCGCTTGACCGACTGGACCAGGCGCTGGATGCTGAAAGGGTCGATTGCGCTACCCTCGGTATACAACTGAGGGACGAATTTCTTGGGCTCTGAAATGGGGTCGATCACGGCCTTGGTCTGGTTTCTCTGTTCGCCCATCCACTGACGCAGTTCGTCCTGGCTTGACGCTCCGCAGCCCCCCAGAATGAGGGCCACAAACAGCAGGCCCGACGAAGCCAGGAGCGTAGACAGGCGGCTCATTTCGCAGCCCCGCCTGCTGTCGCAGCGCCAGCGGCGCCCGGTTTCGCCGGAACTTTACGCTGTGCGGCGATTTCGTTGGCGTCAAGATACCTGAAGGTCTTGGCCGTCGCTTCCATCGAGAGCAGACCGCCGTCTTTCACCGGCGACACCGACAGATTGTTCAAGGTCACGATGCGCGAAAGATTGGCGATGTCCGAGGCAAAGGCTCCGATGTCGTGATAGCGGCCCGTGACCTTCAGGGCGATCGGCAGCTCGGCGTAATAGTCCTTCACCACCACCTGTCCCGGTCGAAAAAGCTCGAACTGAAGACTGCGCCCCAGGCCCGACTGATTGATGTCGGACAGCAGTGCGTCCATTTCGGCCTTGCTGGGGAGCTGCTTTTCCAGTTGCGTCACGAACTGCTGCACCTGCTCGCGCTGCTTCTTCAAGGCATCCAGATTGACGGCCTGGGTGAGTTTCTTGGAGTAATCGTCGCGCAGCACCTGCTCCTTGGCGCGAGCGGATTCCAGATCGGCGTCGTAACTGTTCAACCACGCAAACCACAGGACGACCACCACCAGCGCGGCAACGACGACAAACAGCGCGTAACGCGGGATCGCGGGCCAGGTCGACGGGTCTTTGGGGTTGAGATTGCGGAACTGACTTTGCACGCGCTCGCGCACGGCAGCAAATTCAATCCTCGTTGGCATGATGGTGTCCATGGCGGTGTGGCTACAGTTTCACAGGGGCTGATGCAGCCACGGCGCTGGACGCCACGCCCTTGGCAGCGCTGGCACCGGCTGGCGACAACAAGGCTTTCTCGGCTTCGGAGGTCCGCATCAGACGAACCCGAATATTGAACTTGGCAACCCGGCGCTGGTCCCTGGGACCTATCGTCACGTTGTCGGCCACGATTTCGACCAGGTCAGGGCGCGACAACCAGGGCGTGTTGTTGGCCAGATTGCGCAGCAATTCGGAAATGCGTTCGTTCGACTGCGCGATGCCCTGCAGCGTCACGCTCTGGTTTTCCTGCTTCATGGACTTGATGTAAACCCCGTCCGGCAACTGCTTGACCAGCTCGTTGAGCATGTGGACCGGCAGATTTCGATCGGATTGCAGGTCTTCAACCGCCTGCTGGCGTGCACGCAGCGCGGTGATCTCGGCGCGCAAGCCCGCGATGTCCTTGATCTGGACATCGAGCTTCTTGTTCTCGGTTTCCAGTATGGTGATCTTGTCTTGCTCGTCCGAGAGTTTCGCCTGGTACCACAAGAATATCGTCCCGGCGAGCAAGCCCCCGAGCAGCGCCGCAACGCCCATCAACAGATTGAACGCCTCGCGCCGGCGATGACGCGCAGCTTCCCGGTGTGGCAGCAGATTGATCAGAATCACAGCGAAAACCTCCGCATCGCCAAGCCGCAGGCCGTCAGATACGAAGGGGCTTCGTTGATCAGCCGCTTGGTCCTGACGCCGCTTCCGATCTCCATGCCTTCAAAGGGATTTACCACGCTGCACGGGCAGGCAGCCTGTTGTGCGACGGTATCCACCAATCCCGGCAAGGCAGCTGCGCCGCCGGCGAGAAGAATATGCCCGACCTTGCTGTGCGGGGTGGTGTTGAAGAAGAACTGCAGGGCGCGACTGGCTTCCTGCGCCATGTTTTCGACAAAGGGACGCAGCACACTGACCTCGTAATCGTCGGGCAGGTCGCCGCTGCGCTTCTTCACCTCAGCCTCTTCCGAAGAAAAACCGTACTGGCGCACGATCAGCTGCGTCAGCTGGGCGCCGCCGAAGGCCTGATCGCGCTCGTACAGCACCTCGTCGTTGCGCAGCACCTGCAGGCTGGTGGTGAAAGCGCCAATTTCGAACAGCGCCACCAGCGTATCGAGCCCGTTGTTGGGCAACATTTCAATCAGTCGGCCGACGGCCAGCCGGGATGCGTAGGAATCCACATCCACCACCACCGCCTTCAGGCCTGCAGCCTCGGCCAGGCCCTGACGGTCCTGCACCTTCTCCTTGCGCGACGCAGCGATCAACACTTCGACATCGCCTTCGGATTTGGGACTGGGACCCACCACATAGAAATCGAGGCTGACTTCCTCGAGTGAAAACGGAATATATTGATTCGCCTCGGACTCGACCTGGGTCTCCAATTCGGCCTCGGTCAGGCCGCCCGGAAGAATGATTCTCTTGGTGATCACGGCCGACGGCGGCAATGCCAGCGCGACATTCTTGGTGCGCGATCCGCTTTTCTTGACGAGCCGGCGAATCGCTTCGGCGACTTCGTCAAACTTTTCGATGTTGCCATCCGTCACCCAGCCGCGCTCGAGCAACTCGATCGCACAGCGTTCGAGCACCCAGACACCGGCATTGTTTCGCCCTAATTCCACCATTTTTGCACTGGACGAACTGACATCCAGACCAATCACGGACGCAGGTTGGCGATTGAAAAACGACCCCAAAGAGATCAAAAAAGTCCCCTAAAATTTGCCTGAAGACGGCTGCTCAAACTTAAGAATCTACTTTAATAGTAGCAGTAAGCTCTTTGTTCAGTAAAGGTTTTTAACATTTGGCAGCAATTTAGACGTTGCCAAAAGCCTACGCTGCGGGTTTCTAATGATGGCGCCCTGAACCCTGCCGCCAAAAGCCGGGTTGCCTGACCACCCGCGCAGCCGAGATGCCATTGCCGGCAATTTCTATAATGCGACCGATACCGAATACCATATCACATGCATCCTGAGCCCCAACCCACAGCCTCCAGCAACAACAACAAGGACAGGAAAGGCAAGGCGTTGGCCTGGCCGGTTCGCGCGCTTTTGTGGGCCACAGGCGTGGTGGCGGCGGGCCTGGCTTCGCTGCTGATCCTGATCGGAATGGCGCTGGCGGTCGCCTACCCGAATCTGCCCGATATTTCCGAATTGTCGGACTACCGGCCCAAACTGCCACTGCGTGTCTTCACGACCGAAGGCGAACTCATCGCCGAGTTCGGCGAGGAGCGCCGCCACCTCACCCGCATCCAGGATATCCCCCAAGTGATGAAGGACGCCGTGCTCGCGATTGAAGACTCCCGCTTCTATTCCCATGGCGGGGTGGACTACAAGGGCATGTTGCGCGCCGCTCTGGCCAATCTGGGGCGCATCAAAAGCCAGGGAGCCTCCACCATCACGATGCAGGTGGCGCGCAACGTGTATCTGTCCAAGGAAAAGACCTTTGCCCGAAAGATTTACGAAATTCTGCTCACCTTCAAGCTCGAACACATGCTGAGCAAGGACCAGATTCTGGAAATCTACATGAACCAGATCTTTCTGGGCAATCGCGCATACGGCTTTGCCGCTGCGTCGGAGGCGTATTTTGGCAAGCCCCTCAAGGACGTCACGATCGCCGAAGCGGCGATGCTGGCGGGCCTGCCGCAGGCGCCCTCCGCGTTCAACCCCATCAGCAACCCCAAACGGGCACGGGCGCGGCAGTTGCACATCATCGATCGCATGGAAGACAACGGCTTCATCACGGCAAAGCAGGCCTTGGCCGCGAAGGCCGAAGCCCTCAAGCTCAAGAGCGATGCAGACGACGGCCATGTGCATGCCGAGTACGTGGCAGAAACCGTGCGCCAGCTGATGTTTGCGCAATATGGCGAGGAGACCTACACGCGCGGCCTGAACGTCTACACCACGCTCAATGCGGTCGACCAGGAGGCCGCCTACCGGGCGTTGCGCCGCGGCATCATGGACTTCGAGCGCAAGCAGATCTACCGCGGACCCGAGCAGTTCGTGACCCTGCCCCAGGACCCGACCGAGGTCGACGACGCGGTGGATGAGGCGCTTGGCGACCACCCCGACAATGGCGACGTGCTGGCCGCCGTGGTGCTGGAGGCCACGCCCAAGAAGATCGTGGCGGTGCGCCAAAGCGGCGAGACCCTGGAGATTGTGGGCGAAGGACTCAGGCCGGCCCAGTCCGGTCTGTCGGACAAGGCCGCGCCCAACATCAAGATCCGCCGCGGCGCGGTCATCCGCGTGATGCAGACAGCCAAAGGCAGCTGGGAAATCACCCAACTGCCCGAAGTGGAAGGAGCCTTTGTCGCGCTGGACCCGCGCGATGGCGCGATCAAGGCCATGGTCGGCGGATTTGATTTCGACAAGAACAAGTTCAACCACGTGACCCAGGCCTGGCGCCAGCCCGGATCGAGCTTCAAGCCTTTCATCTATTCCGCCGCCTTGGAGAAAGGTTTCACCCCTGCGACCGTCGTCAACGACGCCGAGTTGTTCTTTGACGCTGGCGTGACCGGCGGTCAACCCTGGGAGCCGAAGAACTACGACGGAAAATATGACGGTCCCATCACGCTGCGCACGGGTCTGGCCAAGTCCAAGAACATGATCTCCATCCGCGTGCTCAACGCCATCGGCGCGCCCTACGCTCAGGACTGGATCACGCGCTTCGGCTTCGAAGCGGATAAACATCCCGCCTACCTCACCATGGCGCTGGGCGCCGGTTCGGTCACGCCAATCCAGATGGCCAGCGCCTACGCTGTTTTTGCCAACGGCGGCTACCGCGTGAACCCCTGGCTGATTGCACGCATCACAGAACAAAGGGGCAAGCTGCTGATCGAAACCAAGCCCGCTGCGCTGGACGAGTCGGTGCGCGCGATCGAGCCGCGCAACGCCTTCATGATGAGCAGTCTGCTGAGCAGCGTCACCAGCATCGGCACCGCGGCACGCGCCCAGGCCACGCTCAAGCGCCCTGACCTGTACGGCAAGACCGGCACCACCAACGACTCGATGGACGCGTGGTTCGTGGGCTTTCAGCCGACGATCGTGGGCGCCACCTGGATCGGCTACGACACGCCGCGCAAGCTCGGATCCGGAGAAACCGGCGGGGGACTGAGTCTGCCGGTGTGGATCAGCTTCATGGAAACCGCGCTCAAGGGCGTTCCCGTGGCCGAACTCGTTGCGCCCGAAGGCGTGGTCTATTCCGGCGGAGAGTGGTTCTACGACGAGTACGTGCGCAGCGCCGGCGTCGTCAGCCTGGGGCTGGGCGACAAGGGAACGCCTGGAGCGGGGACGGGCGCGCGCCCGGATGCACTTCCCGCGACGGACGAAAAGAAGAAGATCCTCGACCTGTTCAAAAACTGACGGAGCGCGTGAAGGGCAGCAGGGTGGCCGCCTGCTCGCTCGCGCAGCGCTGCAGCGTCGCAAAAAACTCTCCCTGTCCTTTGGTGTCTTGCCAGCCTTCGCCGTCGAAGCGGAAGTGGTAGCCACCGCTGCGCGCCGCGAGCCAGATTTCGTGCAGCGGCTTTTGCAGATTCACGACGATCTGGCTCGCGTTCGCAAAGGTCAGCGTGACCATGCCACCGCTGCGCTGATTGTCGATATCCGCGTCGCTCTCATCGTTGCATCGGTCGCAGGCCGCTTCCACGGTTTTGAGCACCAACTCGGCCCGGTCGAGAAACTGCGCATCGGTCATTACAATTTGTGGATGTTCCATATGCCACAAATTTTAGTCAGGATGATTGCCCTTGGCGCGCTGGGGGCGGCATTGGCCGCTTGCGGGCAAAAGGGCCCGCTGTATCTTCCCAGCCAGAACGCACCCGAACCCGCCGCCTCCGCCGCGCCGCAGCGCCCATCGTCCACGCCACCGGGTGCGCACGCCGCACCCACCAACTCGCCCGCCCCATGACCCCAACCTCTCTCCCCGGACAGCCGCACCTGGCCTATCGCGAGCGCGAACTCAGCCTGGAGCAGGTTCGTCTGGCCGATCTGGCGCAGGCCCACGGCACGCCGCTTTTCGTCTATTCCAAGGCCGCGATGCTGGCCGCGCTCGCCGCTTACCAGCGCGGATTTCAGGGCCGCAAGGCGCTGATCTGCTACGCCATGAAGGCCAACTCGACGCTGGCGGTGCTGCAGGTGTTTGCCCAGGCAGGGTGCGGCTTTGACATCGTCTCCGGCGGTGAACTGCAGCGCGTGCTCGCCGCCGGGGGCGACGTGAAGAAAGTGATCTTTTCCGGCGTAGGCAAGACCCGGTCGGAGATGAAGCAGGCGCTGTCCGCAGGCATCGCCTGCTTCAACGTCGAAAGCGAAGCCGAGCTGGAGGTGCTGAACCAGGTCGCGCTCGACATGGGAGTGCGCGCGCCCGTGAGCGTTCGCGTCAACCCCAACGTGGACCCGCAGACGCATCCCTACATCTCCACCGGACTCAAGGGCAGCAAGTTCGGCGTCGCGCACGAGCGCACCGTCGCCACCTACCAGCGCGCCGCCGGACTCAAGGGCTTGCAGGTGGTCGGGATCGACTGCCACATCGGCTCGCAGATCACGCAGGAACTGCCCTATCTGGATGCGGTCGACCGCATGCTCGATCTGGTGCAGGAAATCGAGGCCGCAGGCATTCCGCTGCAGCATCTGGATTTTGGCGGCGGCTTGGGCATCGACTACAACGGCGACACCCCACCGGCGGCCGATGCCCTTTGGCAGCGGCTGCTGGCCAAGCTCGATGCCCGTGGCTTTGGTGGACGCCAGCTGATGATCGAGCCGGGCAGGTCGCTCGTGGGCAACGCCGGGGTCTGCCTGACGCAGGTGCTGTACCTGAAGCCGGGCGAGACGAAGAACTTCTGTATCGTGGACGCGGCCATGAACGACCTGCCGCGCCCGGCCATGTACCAGGCCTTCCACCAGATCGTTGCGCTGTCGCAGAAGGACAAGGCGGAGCAGGTGACGACGTGGGAAGTGGTCGGACCGGTGTGCGAAAGCGGCGACTGGATCGGCCACGACCGTGAGCTGGCGCTACAGCAGGGGGACCTCCTCGCGGTGCTGTCCGCCGGCGCGTACTGCATGAGCATGGCCAGCAACTACAACACCCGGGGCCGCGCCGCAGAAGTGCTGGTGGACCAGGACCGCTCCTACGTCATCCGCGCGCGGGAAAGCGCGCAGGACTGCTTTGCGCTGGAACGCCTGCCCGATCAGGCCTGACCCGATTCCTCCTGTTAGCATCCGTTTCGGGTTGGACTGCAGTCTGACTCAAGGCCACGAACTCGCCGGGAAAACTTATGTCGATTGAACTTTACCGCGATGCGCAGCATGTCTGCCTGATGTTTACCGACCTGGTGGAAGAGGACGCGCAGGCCGTCCAGTCGAACCAGTTCTTGATCGTGGACCACGGCACCGGGGCCATCATCGACCCGGGTGGCAACCTGGCGTTCAATGAACTGCTGCTGACGATGTCGAAGTTTTTCCCGCCACAAAAGCTGTCCTATCTGTGCGCCTCGCACGCCGACCCGGACATCATCGCCGCGCTGGACCGATGGCTCACATCCACACCCGCCAAGCTGGTGATCTCGCGCATCTGGGAGCGCTTTGCGCCGCACTTCACCAAGGTCGGAAAGACCACGGGCCGGGTCATCGGCGTGCCGGACGCGGGCGGACGACTGCCCTTGGGCGAGAGCGAGTTGTGGCTGGTGCCGGCGCATTTCATGCACGCAGAAGGCAACTTCCATTTTTACGACCCGGTCAGCCGCATCCTGTTCACGGGCGACCTGGGCGTCTCCATGATGTCGGGCAAGCAGGCGCAGACGCCGATCACGGATCTGGCGCCCCATATCCCGCTGATGGAAGGATTTCACCGCCGCTACATGGCGTCCAACAAGATCCTGCGCCTGTGGGTCAAGATGGTGCGACGCATGGACATCGAGATGCTGGTGCCACAGCACGGCGCGCCCATTTCCGGGCGGCGTGCCATCAACGACTTCTTCGACTGGATCGAGGAGTTGTCCTGTGGCATCGACCTCTTCGACGAGCGTGACTACCAGTTGCCCAAGCAGCGCATCAGCACCAGCACCTGATCACGGTGCAGCCAGGCCGCGTTTGCCGCCGACAGGTGAACGCCGAGCATTCCAGACGCGCCAACCCAGCAGAGCCGCGATGATGGCAGCGTAGACAAACACTTCGGCGAAGTTGTTCTTGCCCGCACGCATCCAGAAGAAGTGCAGCAGCGCCAGCGCGGCAATGCCATACACCAGTTTGTGCAGCAGCCGCCAACGGCGCGCACCCAGCCATTGAATCGCGCGATTGAATGAAGTCAGCGCCAGCAAGCTTAAAGCCAGCAGCGCGCTGAAGCCCACCAGAATGAAGGGGCGCTTGGCGATGTCGCGCGCGATGTCGCCGACGTCAAAACCCATGTCGAAACCGCTGTAAGCCAGCGCATGCAGCAGGGCGTAGAAAAAGACGAACAGGCCCAGCATGCGGCGAAAGCGCGCCAGCGCCGGCGTACGCGTCACGACCCTCAGCGGCGTCAGCGCCAGCACCAGGCACAGGCTGCGCAGGGTCCAGTCGCCGCTGGCGCGGATCAGTGCCTCGGCCGGATTGGCGCCCAGTTGATCTAGCGCGGTGCGGCTCGCCAGCCAGGCCAGGGGCGCCAGGCACAGCGCCCAGAGCAAAGGCTTGGCGAAGCGGTGCAGCAGCAGTGCGCGAACCGGTTGCATCAAAACAGCTTCTTCAGATCCATGCCCGCATACAACTGCCCCACCTGCCCCTCGTAACCATTGAACATCAGGGTCTTGCGCTTCTTCGCAAACAGGCCGTCTTCGCCGATGCGGCGCTCGCTCGCCTGACTCCAGCGCGGGTGATCGACCTCGGGGTTCACGTTCGAATAGAAACCGTATTCGCTCGCCGCAGCGTGATTCCAGGCGGTCAAGGGCTGGCGCTCGGTGAAGCGGATCTTCACCAGGGTCTTGGCGCTCTTGAAGCCGTACTTCCAGGGAACCACCAGACGCACAGGCGCACCGTTCTGATTTGGCAGCACCTCGCCATACATGCCAAAGCTCAGCAGCGCCAGCGGGTGCATGGCCTCGTCCATGCGCAGCCCTTCTACGTAGGGCCAGTCCAGCACGTGCGATCCGACGAAAGGCATGGTCTTGGGGTCAGCCTGGGTGACGAACTCGACGTACTTCGCGTTGCCCAGCGGCTCCACGCGTTTGATCAGGGCGCTCAGGGAATAGCCGATCCAGGGAATCACCATCGACCAGCCCTCGACGCAGCGCAGCCGGTAGATGCGCTCTTCCATCGGCGCGAGGCGCAGCAGATCTTCCAACGCGTAGCGCGCCGGCTTCTTCACCAGACCCTCAACCTCGACCGTCCAGGGCGATGTCTTCAGCGTATGCGCGTTGTGCGCCGGATCGGCCTTGTCGGTGCCGAATTCATAGAAGTTGTTGTAGCTGCTGGCGTCGGCGTAGGCCGTGGGCTTTTCCATCGTGATGGCTCCCGGCAGCAGCGAGCGGGCCGCAGCCAGCGGCGCCAATTTGCCCGCCCGCGCCGTCTGCGCCAGCGCCTCACGAGCGGCCCAGGACGCCAGCGTCGCGCCTGCCACGCCGGTCGCCAGCGTCTTTAACAGCGTGCGGCGGTTCGCGTAAACGTTCTGTGGCGTGATGTCAGCGGAATGCAGGTGGTTGAAACCGTCGCGCCGGGTCTGGATGAGCATGGCAGAAGTCCTTGAAAGTTCAATGTCAGTCGGCTCAGTTTGGCGGAACTTACAAAAAAGGCGGGGCATCCGAAAATGCCCCGCCTTGTTGAATGGGTTTTGTCACTGGCCCCGCGGCCAGGCGTGCTCGCGAATCAGCGCAAGCCGGCGATGTAATCAGCCAGTCCCTTGATCTCGCGATCGTTCAACTTGGCCGCCACCTGGCTCATCTGCACGCTGTTCTTGCGCACGCCGTCACGGAACGCCGTGAGTTGGGCAGCGGTGTAGTCCGTCATCTGGCCCTTCAGGCGCGGGTACTGGGCCGGAATGCCGGCACCGTTGGGACTGTGGCAGCCGGCGCAGGCCGGAATCTGGCGGTCGACGACGCCGCCGCGGAAGATGCGCTCACCCAAGGCGGCCAGATCCTTGTCCTTGGCTGTTCCGGGCTTGGCGCTCTTGGACGCCAGCCAATAGGCGACGTTCTTCACGTCGGCGTCCGTCGCCAGAGTCGACGCCATGCCCATCATGATGGGGTTGGCACGCACACCCGACTTGAACTCGGTCAATTGCTTGATCAGGTACTCGGGGTGCTGCTGCGCCAGCGTCGGATTCACCGGTATCACGGAGTTGGCGTCGGGGCCGTGGCAGGCCAGGCAGACCCCGTTGAAAGTGGCCTCACCCTTGGCCAGATCAGCGGGCGCCGATTTCTGGGGTTCCGCCTTGACGGCAGCGGGCGCGGCTGGCTTTTCCTGGGCGATGGCCGGGGAAACCGAGGTGATCGCGACACAGGCGAGCACGAACAATGAGACAAGCGACTTCATATTTTTTGACATCTGTTGGTTTGCACAAAACCGCATGATTCTACAATGGGGCTCCGAATGAACGCCCCCACCGCATGACCCACACCCCACCGCGCGCTGCTTCTGGCCCCGCCACCCCAAAATCTGCCAACGCAAGCGAAGCCGTGATCGCCATGGGGTGGATGCACACCGCCAAATTTCTCACGACCGCGCCTCAGTTGCATTTCCTGCCCGAACTCCAGGTCCCGGAAATCGCCTTCGTCGGCCGCTCCAACGCGGGCAAGTCCACCTGCATCAACACCCTCACGCAGCAAAAACGCCTCGCCTTTGCCTCCAAGACGCCGGGGCGCACGCAGAGCATCAACCTGTTTTCGCTCGGCAAGCAAGGTGTCACCGACGCGGTGCTGGCCGACCTGCCGGGTTACGGCTACGCGGCCGTCCCCAAGAGTGACAAGCTGCGCTGGCAACAGGTCATGGCCAACTATCTCGTGACGCGCGAAAACCTGGTCGGCATCGTGCTGATGTGCGACCCGCGCCACGGCCTGACCGAACTCGACGAAATCCTGCTGGACGTGGTGCGACCCCGGGTGGAAGAGGGACTGAAATTCCTGGTGGTGCTGACCAAGGCCGACAAGCTCAACAAGACCGAGGCTGCCAAAGCCTTGTCCATCATGGAACTGCAAGCCGGCGGAGGCAGCGTCAAGCTGTTCTCGGCGCTCAAGAAACAGGGCGTGGACGAAGTGGCGCAATTGCTGTGGCAATGGGCGCACCCGCCGGCCAAGAAGACGCCAGCGCCAGAGGTTGAGCCGGTCGTGGCGCCGGACTGATTCGGCACCACCGGCATGGAGACGTTCCTTCAAGCCTTGCCGCACGGCATCACGCTGAGTTGTCGCGCCACCGGCGAACGCGGCCGACCGGTGCTGATGTTCCTGCACGGATTTCCGGAAGGCGCGTTCATCTGGGACGGTGTGATGAAACACTTCGCACTGCCAGAGAACGGCGCTTACCGCTGCGTCGCGCCCCATCTGCG
This sequence comes from uncultured beta proteobacterium, assembly GCA_903838565.1. Classification (GTDB taxonomy): domain Bacteria; phylum Pseudomonadota; class Gammaproteobacteria; order Burkholderiales; family Burkholderiaceae_C; genus CAIKVZ01. Next base: position 21,958 of record CAILZB010000049.1, read on the forward strand.
CGGCTTCGAGCGCTCCAGCGCACCCGAAGACGCCAAAGCCTACCGCGCAAAATACCTGCTGCAGGACATCGCCGCGCTGATCCAGACCGAAGGCGGCGTGCTGGAGTGCCTGGTGGCGCACGACTGGGGCGGCGCCGTGGCCTGGAACTTGGCGAACCAGTTACCGCAGTTGGCGCACAAGCTGGCGATCATCAACTCGCCTCATCCGGGGACGTTCCTGCGCGAGCTCAAGACCAGTGCCAAACAGCGCGCCGCCAGCGCCTACATGAATTTCCTGATCCGCCCCGACGCCGAAGACCTGCTGGCACAGGACGACTACCGGCGCCTGTGGGAGTTCTTCACCGCCATGGGTGCTGCCGACGGTCCCCACGCCTGGCTCAGCGACGCGGTCAAACAGCAGTACCGTGAACTCTGGCGCCATGGCCTGCGCGGTGGCTGCAACTATTACCGGGCCTCGCCCCTGAGGCCGGCGCGAGCCGATGACGCCGCGGCAGCGGGCATCGATTTGCCGCTGTCCATGCTCACCGTTGACCTGCCGACGCTGGTGATCTGGGGCCTGAACGACATCGCTTTGCCGCCTGAACTCATAGCCGGGCTCGAGGCCTATGTCCCGCGGCTCACGCTCAAGACCGTGGCCGACGCCAGCCACTGGATCGTGCACGAGCAGCCTGCATTGGTGATGCGCTTGCTGGGCGAATTCCTCTCAGCCTAGCCAGTTGAGGACAGCGCAAAACTCGCTACGCGTAGTTCTTGGTCTGTCCCGCAATTTCTCAGTAGACCCCCGGCTCTCCCGTGGGCCGGCTCTTGAAGCGCTTGTGCAGCCAGAAATACTGATCGGGCATGGTGTCGATATACGACTGCAAGTGCTGGTTCATCAGCGCCGTGTCAGCCACGATATCGTCGGTCGGAAAATCCGTCCAGGCAGGTAGCACCTCCACGTCGTAACCGCTGGGCGTCATGCGCGTGATGGCAGGCACCACCTTGGCGCGACCCAGCCTGGCGAAGCGTGACAGCGAGGGAATGGTGGCCGCGGGCTGACCATAGAAGGGAACAAAGATGGAGTCTTCCAATCCGTAATTCATGTCCGGCAACAGGTACAGCGGATCGCCGGCACGCAGTCCGGCCACGATGGTTTTCACGCCCGCCGAGCGGTCGAAGAGCTTGACCTGACCAAAGCGCAGCCGGCCTTTCAATACCCATTCGTTCAGGATCTTGTTGGGTTGATTGGTGTAGATTGAAGTGAAGCGGCGCGCAATGCCGTGCGCAATGGCGGCCGCGCCCGCGTCCAGACCGACAAAATGCGGCGCAAAGATCACCGTCGGATCCTTGCCCTGCAGCGCCTGCACCTCGCCCCTCAGCCGCACGCGCCGCTCCAGCGTGGCGGCGCTCCCCTGCCAGATCCAGGCCCGGTCCAGCCAGGCCTGCACGAAGCGGATGAAGATCCTGCGCGTGAGCGCTCTGCGCTGCCCGAGCGACATCTCAGGGAAGCACAACTCCAGGTTCTTCATCGCCACGCGACGGCGCGGAACGACCACCGCATACAGCAGCAACCCCAGCAGCCAGCCCAGGGCGCGCAGCGCGGGCAGCGGCCAGGGCGCCAGCAAGCGCATCAGAACAATCCCCAATCGAACCAGCATCAAGCCTCTCCGCGCGGTTGTTTGTAGCGCGCGTAGCCCCACAAATATTGTCGCGGGCATTCGCGGATGAGACGCTCCATCTCCTGGTTGATCTGCAGCACGGCCGCGTCCAGTTGAACGGACAGCGGCGTGCTCAACTCCCGAAAATGCAGGGTGTAGCCGCGCCCCCAGGAGAGGCGTTCACCCCAGACCAAGAGCACGCTGGCACCCGTCTGCTGCGCCAGGCGCGCCCCCAGCGTCATGGTGTAGGCATCACGCCCGAAAAACGGCACCCAAAGCCCCATGCCTTGGGGCGGGACCTGGTCGGGCAGCAAGCCTATGGCGTGGCCTTGGCGCAGCGCCTTGATCATCAGGCGCACGCCGCTCAAGTTGGTGGGCACGGAATTGAGCCCCGGGCGCGCGCGCGCACCCTGCGTCAACTTCTGCATCAGTGCCTTGCGCGCCGGGCGGTACAGCACCGTCAGCGGGCCCATCTGCTGGCCGTAACGCTGTGCCACAGCCTGGGCCGTGACCTCGAAGCAGCCCAGATGCGGCGTCAGAAAAACGATGCCGCGGCCATTCTGCAAAGCACGCTCCAGGCAGCCCTCGCCCTCCCAGCGCACCGCCACGGGCGCGCCAAACCACAGCCGCGGCAATTCGGCGCTCATGCAGCCGGCCTGCCCCACAGCAGCGCGCACCTGGGCGAAGGAATAACCCGCCAAAGCGGCGTTCGCCAGGAAGCGCTTGCGGTAAGTTGCGGAAGCGGCAAAGACAAGCCAGCCCAAGGCCCAACCCAGGCCGTGCAACAGCCACAAGGGGAAGAAGGAAAGAAGCTTGAACAACCGGATCATGGGCAGCCAAGTTTAGTCCACCCCGCCGGCCCTTCGCCTGAAGTAAAATACGCGGGTCGCTGAGTTAACTAGAGCAACTTGCAGGGCGACACGTGCTGAGCCACAGCACATTAAACAATTCTGCTAAAGCGTTCGCCCAGGAACCGGTCATCGGTCGGCAACGCGCCCACCGTCAATTACCAGGAGCTCCCACATGGCGAACGATTTTCTATTCACTTCCGAATCCGTCTCCGAAGGCCACCCCGACAAGGTCGCCGACCAGATTTCCGACGCGATCCTCGACGCAATTTTCGAGCAGGACCCGCGCTCGCGCGTGGCGGCCGAAACCCTGTGCAACACCGGTCTGGTGGTGCTCGCGGGCGAGATCACGACCCAGGCCAACGTGGACTACATCCAGATCGCGCGCAACACCTTGAAGCGCATTGGCTACGACAACACCGAGTACGGCATCGACTACAAGGGCTGCGCCGTGCTCGTCGCCTACGACAAGCAGAGCAACGACATCGCCCAGGGTGTGGACCACGCCTCGGACGACCACCTCAACACCGGCGCTGGCGACCAGGGCCTGATGTTCGGCTACGCCTGCGACGAGACGCCCGAACTCATGCCCGCGCCGATCTACTACGCGCACCGCCTGGTGGAGCGTCAGGCGCAGTTGCGCAAGGACGGTCGCCTGCCCTTCCTGCGTCCCGACGCCAAGAGCCAGGTCACGATGCGCTATGTGGACGGCAAGCCGCACAGCATCGACACCGTGGTGCTGTCCAGCCAGCACGCGCCCGAGATGAGCCTGGGCCACAAGATGACCGAGGCCTTCTACGAAGCGGTACGCGAGGAGATCATCAAGCCGGTGCTGCCCAAGGAATGGCTCACCGAAGACACCAAGTACCTGATCAACCCCACCGGCCGTTTCGTCATCGGCGGGCCCCAGGGCGACTGCGGGCTGACCGGGCGCAAGATCATCGTCGACACGTACGGCGGCGCCTGCCCGCACGGCGGCGGCGCGTTTTCGGGCAAGGACCCGAGCAAGGTCGACCGCTCCGCCGCCTACGCCGCACGCTACGTGGCGAAGAACATCGTCGCGGCCGGTCTGGCGCGGCAATGCCAGGTCCAGGTCGCCTACGCCATCGGCGTGGCCAAGCCCATGAACATCACGGTCTACACCGAAGGCACGGGCGTGATCTCCGACGAGAAGCTCTCGGCGCTGGTGGCCGAACACTTCGACCTGCGCCCCAAGGGCATCGTGCAGATGCTCGATCTGCTGCGTCCGATCTACGAAAAGACCGCCTCCTACGGCCACTTCGGCCGCGAAGAACCCGAGTTCACCTGGGAAAGAACGGACAAGGCTGCTGCGCTACGCGCAGCAGCGGGCCTGTAAGGCCCCGAGCGAAGCGAGCTTGTTCGTTCTTCGGCGCAGGCTAACTTCGCCCCGGCGAAGTTAAGGGCGGAACGCCCGGTGCCGTAGCCAAAGTACCGATAAGGCGGCTGCGCTGCGTGCAGCGGCTGGCCTGTAGGGACAGCAACCGCGTAGCGGTTCAGCCGGCTTTGCGGCGCAGGCTAACTTGGCGCAGCCGCGTTAAGGTCCGAAGGACCGGTGCCGTGGCCAAAGTACCCGCAGGCTCACTTTGCGAAGCAAAGTTAAGGCCCATCGGGCCATGCCGAAACCACAAAGCCCAAGCGCTGCGTGCAGCGGCTGGCCTGTAGGACACGCACTCGCGCAGCGACCCTCAAGCCTCGAACGCGACCTGCCCGCCCACCAGCGTGCAGCGCACCCGTCCCGGAATTTCATAGCCGGCAAACGGCGTGTGCTTGCTCTGGCTGCGCAGCAATTTGGGGCTCACGGTCCAGGCGGCTTCGGGGTCGAACAGGCACAGGTCGGCCACGCCGCCGAGCGCGATCTTGCCGACGCTGGCCTGCAGCGTACCCAGCGCGGAACCGAGCACGCGGGCCGGTTCGCTGCTCAGCACCGCAAGCGCGCGCTGCAGGCTAACGCCGTCATCGCGACTCCATTTCAGCGCCAGGCTCAGCAGCAGTTCCATGCCGGTGGCGCCAGGTTCGGCTTCGGCAAAGGGCAGCATCTTGGCGTCTTCGGCCACTGGCGTGTGGTCCGACACCAGCGCGTCGACGGTGCCGTCGGCCAGCGCGGCGCGCAGCGCTTCACGGTCGCGCTGCTGGCGCAGCGGCGGGTTCAGGCGCGCGCAACTGTCGAAATAGCCCATATCCATTTCCGTCAGATGCAGCGAGTTGATGCTCACGTCACAGGTGACGGGCAGACCGTCGCGCTTGGCCTGGCGCAGCAGTTCCACGCCGGCGCCGCTGCTCAGGCGGCACAGGTGCACGCGCGCGCCGGTGGAGCGCATCAATTCGAAGATCGTATGCAGCGCGATGGTTTCCGCCGCCACCGGGATGCCGCTCAAGCCCATGCGCGTGGCCAGCGCGCCGCTGGCAGCGACGCCCTTGCCCAGGTGCAATTCCTGTGGGCGCAGCCACACGCTGTAGCCGAAGGTGCTGGCGTACTGCAGCGCGCGCTGCAAGACCTGGGTGTTCTCCAGCGCCACCTCGGCCTGGCTGAAACCGACACAGCCGGCCTCGGTGAGCTGCACCATCTCGGTCAGCACCTCGCCCTGCAGGCCGCGCGTCAGCGCACCGAGCGGAAACACGCGCGCCTGATGCAATTTCTCGGCGCGGTATTTCAGCATCTCCACCAGGCCGGCTTCGTCCAGCACCGGATCGGTGTCGGGCGGGCACACCACGCTGCTGATGCCGCCGGCCACGGCCGCGGCCATCTCGCTCTCCAGCATGCCTTCGTGTTCGTGCCCGGGTTCACCCAGACGCACGGCCAAGTCCACCAGGCCCGGCATCAGGATGCAGCCCTGGCCTTCGATCAGCTTGTTGGGTGCAAAGTCGCCCGGAATCTTCTGGATCGCGATGATGCGGCCCGCGGCCACGGCCACATCGGCCACCGCGTCCAAGCCGGAAGCCGGATCCATCACCCTGGCGCCACGTATCAGTATCTTCATGCTTCGTTCCCCGCGACAATCCCCATCACCGCCATGCGCACCGCAATGCCGAAAGTGACCTGCGGCAGGATCACGCTCTGGCCGCCGTCCACCACCGCGGAATCGATTTCCACGCCGCGGTTGATGGGCCCCGGATGCATCACGATCGCGTCCGGCTTGGCCCAGGCCAGCTTCTCGGGCGTGAGACCAAAACTCTTGAAGAACTCCTGCGACGAGGGCAATAAAGCGCCACTCATGCGCTCGTTTTGCAGGCGCAGCATGATCACCACGTCGGCGCCCTTGATGCCCTCCTCCAGCGTGTGGCACACGCGCACGCCCATGGGCGCCATGTCGGCCGGCACCAGGGTCTTGGGACCGACCACGCGCACCTCGGCGCAGCCCAGCGTCGTGAGCGCATGGATGTCGGAGCGCGCCACGCGCGAGTGCAGCACGTCGCCCACGATCGCCACCGTGAGGTTGCTGAAATCCTTCTTGTAGTGCCGGATGGTGAACATGTCGAGCAGGCCCTGCGTCGGGTGCGCGTGGCGACCGTCACCGGCGTTGATCACGTGCACGTGCGGCGCCACGTGCTGCGCAATCAGATAGGGCGCGCCCGACTCGCTGTGGCGCACGACGAAGATGTCGGCTGCCATGGCGCTCAGGTTCGCGATCGTGTCCAGCAGCGACTCTCCCTTGGCCGCCGACGAGCGCGCGATGTCCAGGTTGATGACGTCGGCGCTCAGGCGCGTGGCGGCGATCTCGAAGGTGGTGCGGGTGCGCGTGGAGTTTTCGAAGAACAGGTTGAACACGCTTTTGCCGCGCAGCAGCGGCACCTTCTTCACCTCGCGGTCGCTCACGCTGACGAAATTGGTCGCCGTGTCCAGGATCTGCGTCAGTATGCTTTTGGGCAGACCTTCGATCGAGAGCAGGTGCACCAGCTCACCGTGCTGGTTCAGTTGCGGGTTGCGGGTTCTCAGCATGGGGCACGCTCCTTGACCTGAAAGCTGAACACGCCCGTGTCGGAGCGCGCCAGAGACAGCGACTGTTCCGGCGGCAAGCTCACGCGCGCGGCGGCGAAATCGGCCTGTATCGGCAGCTCGCGCCCGCCTCGGTCCACCAGCACCGCCAGCTTCACGCAGGCCGGGCGGCCGTAGTCGAACAGCTCGTTGATGACGGCGCGGATCGTGCGCCCGGTGTATAGCACATCGTCCAGGATCAGGATGTCCGCACCATTCACGTCAAACGGCAGCACGGTCTGCGCGCCCATCGCCAGGCCGCGCTGGGCAAAATCGTCGCGGTGCATGCTGGACGAAATCACGCCCGGCGCCGCGTCCAGTTGCATGTCGGCATGCAGTCGCTGCGCCAGCCAGGCGCCACCGGAGGTGATGCCCACGAGTCGGGTCTGCGCCGCGCAAAGTTGGCGCACGCCGCGCAGCAGTTCGCGATACAGCGCTTCGGCGTCAAGGGTCAATGTGCTCATCAAATGTCCTTCTCTAAATCCGTTGGGGACAGAGCCGGGTTTGGGTCTGTCCCGCAAGTTGAACTTCCAACATCCGACGAAATGTTGGGGACCGAGCATGCGCGCTTCGCGTCGCCATGGTCCGTCCCGCAAGTTCTCAGGAACTGTTCCAGAATAATGCAGGCGGCTGCGGCGTCGGCGTCTTTCGCGCCGGATTCCAGCGCCTCGGTGGTGCTGTAGCGCTCGTCCACTTCAAACACCGGCAGCTTGAAGCGTCCGCGCAGCTGGCGCGCAAAGCGCAGCGCGCGCTCGGTGTTTTCATGGGAGGCGCCGTCGGGATGAAAGGGCACGCCGATCACCAGCGCGTCGGGCTGCCATTCGCGGATGCGCGCCTCGATCAACGGGAACTTCGCGTCACCCTCGGCGCGCAAGGTGGCCTGCGGTGTCGCCGTCTGCGTGAGCCGGTTGCCCACCGCAACACCGGTGCGTTTGAGGCCAAAATCAAAAGCCAGGAAAGTCTGCAGTTCAGCGGGCACGCTCGCCATGGCCAACACCGTCATGCGTGCCCCGCCACCGACGACAGGGTCCAGGCGTGCACGCCCAGCAGCTCCAGCGCCCGGTCGTAGCGCTGATCCACCGGGGTATCGAAGATCACCGCCGTGTCGGCGTCTACCGTGAGCCAGCTGTTCTCGGCCAGCTCCGACTCGAGCTGACCGCGACCCCAGGCGGCGTAGCCCAGCGACACCAGCACCCGGCGCGGACCCGCGCCGCTGGACATGGCCTCGAGCACGTCCCTGGAGGTGGTCATTTCCAGGCCGCCGGGAATGGCCAGCGTGGAGAGATAGGCGGACTCCGCGGCCGCTTCGCCGCGCGCAAAAGTCGCCTCGTGCAGCACAAAACCCCGCTCGGTCTGAACCGGGCCACCCTGAAACACCGGGCTGTTCATCAGGTCCGAGCGACCCAGCGGCAAGTCCACCTTGTCAAACAGGCTCTGCAGGTTGATGTCGCTGGGCTTGTTGATCACCAGCCCCAGGGCGCCGCGCTCGCTGTGCTCGCACAGATAGACAACGCTGCGGGAGAAGACCTCGTCCTCCAGCCCCGGCATGGCGATCAGGAAGTGATGCGTCAGATTGATGGAGGCGGAATCGGCTGACATGGGCTGATTTTACAAGCAGCCATGTCAGCCCCGCTTCACACGGCTTGCAACTCGGCGTCGATGCTGCAGTAGTGCCGCACCAGATTCAGCAGCTCTTCTTCCGGGTAGGGCTTGCCGAGGTAGTGGTTCACACCCAGTTCCATCGCGTGCTGACGGTGCTTGTCGGCGATGCGCGAAGTGATCATGACGATCGGCAGGTGACGCATGCGCTCGTCGCCGCGGATATTGCGCGTCAGATCGAACCCGTCCATGCGCGGCATTTCAATGTCCGTCAGCACCACGGTGGGAAGCTCTTCCTGCAGCCGCTCCAGCGCCTGCAAGCCATCCACCGCCGAGGCGACGCGATAACCCTCGCGCAGCAGCAGGCGCTGCGTGACCCGGCGCACGGTGATCGAATCATCGACCACCAGCACCAGCGGCGTGCGCTGGTGCGCAAGCGTGTCGGTGGCACTCGGCCCTGCAGCCTGCACCGTCAGGCCTGCAGTCTTGACCCGCTGCGACTCCTTCGCCACCAGGGTGTGCGCCTCGTCACCGTACACTGTCGCCAGCGCCACCGGGTTGTAAATGAGCACCACCGCCCCCGACGCCAGCACCGTCATGGCCGCCAGCCCCGGCAGCCGCGCCAGCTGCACGCCCAGGTTCTTCACCACCACTTCCTGATGCCCCAGGACCTCGTCCACATGCAGCGCCACGCGCTGACCCGCGCTGCGGAACACCACCACCGACAGGGTCTTGGCGTCCATCTCCTGACTGCTGGGCGCCGCCTGCAGCAGCGCGCCCGACCAGTAGAAGGGGATCGCACCCGTGCCGTCGTCGAAAACACCGGTTTCGTAAGCGCTGCTCAGCTGCGTCAACTTGACGCGCCGCACCATCTCGACAAGATTCGCCGGCACGCCCACGGTGAGCTTGCCTGCGCGCAGGATCACGACCTGGGTCACGGCCGTGGTCAATGGCAGGATCAGCTGGAATCGCGTTCCCCGACCGGTTTCGGAGGAGGTTTCGATGCGTCCGCCCAGCGCGCTCACCTCGGCGCGCACCACGTCCATGCCAATACCGCGTCCGGCCAACTCGGTCACTTGGGTGGCCGTGGTGATTCCCGGTGTGAATATCAGATTCGCGACCTGCGCGTCGCTCAGTTCCTGATCAGCCGCGACCAGTCCCATGCTCTGCGCCTTATCCCGAATGCCTTGGAGATCCAGGCCGGCGCCGTCGTCGACAAACTCGACCGCGACATCGTTGCCTTCCTGATTCAGGCGGATGCTGATGCTGCCGGTCGCATCCTTGCCCGCGGCCACTCGGGTGGCGGCGTCTTCGATGCCGTGGCCCACGCAATTGCGCAGCAAATGCTCGAATGCGGGCGTCATGCGATCGAGCACCGCGCGGTCGATTTCAATGGAGCCGCCGACGATGTCGAGTCGCACCTGCTTTCCCGCGTCCTTGCTCGCCTGGCGCACCACGCCGTACAGACGCTCGGCGATGCTTTCGAACTCAACCATGCGCGTGCGCAGCAGATCGCGCTGCAGTTCGCGCGTCTGGCGCGCCTGCGCCACCAGGTTGTCTTCGGTGGCGTCCACCGCGCGCTGCAAGCTGCGCTGCACCGTGGCCACGTCGTTCACCGACTCGGCCATCATGCGGGTGAGTTCCTGCACCCGCGTGAAACGGTCGAACTCGAGTGGATCGAAACCCTGGGCCGAATCCCTGGACTGCGCCAGGCGCGACTGCATCTGCGTCTCAGCCTGCAACTCGATGTCGCGCAACTGCTGGCGCAGACGGTCCAGATTGCCGGTCAGATCGCCCAGCGATCCGCCCAAGTCACTCAACCCCGCCTCCAGGCGTGAGCGCGTCATGACGACTTCACCCGCCTGGTTCACCAGTCGATCGAGCAACTGCGGGCGCACGCGTACCGACTGCTGCGACACCAATCGCGCCGGGGTCGCGGCCAGCGTGGCGGCCACGGCGATCGGCTTGAGCACGGGCAGCGTCGCAGGCACGGACACTGGCGCGGCGCCCTCCGCCGGGCTGGCAACGGGCTCTGGCAAGACGGCAACGCTGGCGACCGCTTCGTCCGCACGGCGCAGACCGTCAAAGTGCGACTGCAGATCGTCAAAGCGCGACAGCAGGGGCTCGATCTGGCGCGACTGCAAGCCCTCCGACCCCAGAGACTCGACCGAGGACTCGATTCTGTGGGCCATTTCGCCAAGCTGCATCGCGCCCGCCAGCCGCGCACTGCCCTTGAGCGTGTGCAGTGAACGCAGCACCTCGGCCCTGGCGCCGGTGTTCGTGGGTCGCGCCGACCATTGGCGCAACGCCCCCGCCAGACCGGGCAGCAGACCCAGAGCCTCTTCTTCGAAGATTGGAAACAGGTCCGTGTCGATCGCGTCCTCGACGTCGATTTCCTGTGCGTGCGTATCGAAGGCGGGAACAATCGGCGTCAGCAGCGCGCTGCTTGCCACCGAGTCGAAGTCGGCAAAGCCGGTGGCAAATCCGGTCGTCGGTTGCGGCTCAAAATCGGCCTCCTCAAATTCGGCCGGGGCGGGCGCGAAGGCTTCAGGCTCGGGCACCGTCAGTGCGGCAGCGTCCTCTTCGGCCAGTTGATCGAGCCGGTTGCTGTCGCCGCTCAACGAAAAATCCACCACCTCGACGCTGCAGATGTCCTTGAGCGCCTGCAGCACGCGCGGGTCCGCGTCCTTGATGAATCCGGCAGCGAACTGATGCAGCAAACGCCGGACCTCCTGCGCTGCGGCGGTAAAGGTCTCCCTGTGGTTGGCGTCCTGGGCGCGAACGCCCATCAGCTGCACGTGCTCCAGCGCCTGCTCGAGTTCGCGCGCCAGCAGCGACAGTTGCATGAAGCCGACCGTGGCCGAACTTCCCGCCAGCGAGTGTGCCAGCGCCACCGTCGAATCGGCCAAAGGTTGATGCAGTTCCAGCGACCATTCGCTCAGTTCCGTCACCAGGCGGCGGGACCACTCGTCGGCCTCATTCAGGTAGACGTTGTACAGCGGAATGCCGATGCGCAGCGATCCGATGACCTTGACTTCTTCCTCCGGTTCGCTTTCGGGTTGCACATCGGGAACTTCGCTGTGCGCCGCCGTCTGCGCCGCTTCCTCCTGCGGCTGCGGCACGGTGCCGGCTTGGGCGTCGTCCAGCGTGAACACCAGGTCGTCGAAATCGATATCGACCGCGGCCAGGTCAAACGCTGGCGCTTCAGCCGTTGCCGGGAAGTCCAGCTCGGGTACGGAAAAAACCGAGGGCTGGGTCTGCAACTCCGTGCCGGGTTCGGTCAGGGTCGGCTCTGCGCCGGCTTCGAGCTCCAGCAGCGAGTCAAAGTCGATGTCAATGAGGTCCAGACCGGCTTCGGTCGGCGCTGCCGCCTGCTCTTGCGGCTGCGGCGCACTCGGGTGCAGTTCTGCCGCCACGAGATCGATTTCGGGGGCCTGAACCGACTCCGGGGCCTGATCCAGCTCAGGCAACGCAAGCTGATCGGCGGCAGCGGCTGGCGCGACCGCTTCCACGGACCCTGCCAACCGCAGCGGCAGGCGGCGGTTCTCCATGCGCAAGGCGTCGGCCATCGCGCGAAAGGGTTCGGCGCTCCAGGGCGCATCGGTGCCGGCCGCGATATCCTTCAGCCAGGACTGCAGCCCGAGCAGGGCATCGGATGACACGGCGCGAAGCTCGTCGGTGACCGGCTGCTGCTCTGCAATCCAGCTGTTGAGCAGTTGCTCCAGCGACCAGGCGGCCTCGCCGTACTCGTTCAACCCGACCATGCGGGAGCTGCCCTTGAGGGTGTGGAAAGAGCGGCGCAACGTGGCCTGCAGGGCCAGGTCGTCGGGCTCAAGCGCCAGCGCGTCCAGCGTGGCCAAGCCATCGGCCAGCACCTCCCTGGCCTCCTCGATGAAGATCTCCCGCAGTTCGGCGTCGTCTTCCACATACGCGGCGGCTTGCGCAGCAGGCGGCTCCACCGGGCTTGGGGACGGCAGGGTCGCCTCGGTCGGCAATTCGGCCACCAGGTCGCCTGACAGCGGCGGAAATGCTTCGTGCTCGGGCGCGGCGACCCGGGGTTCGGGGGCAGCGGGTGCTGGCACAGGCGCCGCGGCGGCGACGGGGGACCGCCCCATCACCGATCTGAATTCCTTCTTTTCCTGGTCGAAGACAAACAGCTTCTTCGCCAGCGCAGGCTGGTAGTTCAGCATGTCGACCATGAAGCCCAGCGCGCCCAGGCTGTTCCCCAGGCGTTCAAAGGTTCCGGTCGCCCTGGCCTGGTCTTCATCGACCTCGTCCACCAGGATCTGCTCGACGCTGTCGCGCATCTGCAGCACCGCCTGTGACGCCTGATCCAGCCCCAGCAGCGACAGCACGCCGCGCATCTGCGCCAATTGCCCAGGAACCTGCTGCAGGCTCGTCTTGTCCGCGGGATGGCGGAAGAACTGATCCATCGCCTTTTCCAGCAAGCCCATGGTGACGCCCAGCTCGCTCACGACGCTGCCCATGGTCTGGCGCTCGCTGACCTTGCGGTAAAGGTCTTCCATCCAGGGTTCCAAAGGCTCGGGCTCGGCACCCTGGTGCGCGTTGTCCAGCCGCTGGGCCAGACGTTCGGAGCGGGCCGTCAACTGCGTGTCTTCAGGATCAATCTCATCGTAGGCGGCCTCAAGGTAGAGCACCGATGTCGCCACCTCCATCGCCACCTGCGGCGTGGGCGCCTGACCCGAGCGCACCGTGGCCTCCATGACACGCGTCAGCGCTTGCGCCAGCGAGTGACTTGCTGGATTGAGCTTGATCAGCGAGTCGCTGATCAAGCTGAACTGGTCCGCCGCCGCCTTGAGTTTTTGCGTGTCTCCGCCTGACAGTGCGGCCCACATCTCCTTGGCGATACCGATGCGCTTGCGCGCCTGAATCAGCACCGCCGGGTCAAAACGGCCGAACACCCGCGACTGGTAGTCGATGGGCTTGGCCTCGGCCTTCAAATCAAAGGCCCGCAACACCGCCGACAAAACGGGCGCCGGACCGCTCACGCAGGCACTGGCCTGGGCGCAGAAGAAAAGCAGCTCGTGCGCCAAGCGTTCGGCCTGCGTCAGGTCCGAGCGCGCCAAGGCGATGTACTGCGTCAGCACCGCCGACGTTGTGCGCTTGACGAACACGTCGTTGGGGCACCAGCCACCGGCCAGCGCCTCGAAGTAGGCGGCGCAAACGGCCCAGAAAGACCGCGGCTGGCGCTCGCCTTGCGCTGCCGCCAGCCCCAGGCACAGCAGCTGCAGTCTCTTGGCCGCGGCCGGGTCGCCGGTCTTGATGACCTTCAAAATGGACTGATCAAAGCGCTGGCGCGTGGCGTCATCGTAGGCCAGCGGGGTCGCCGGGTTGTCCAGCTCGATATCCAACCAGCGCCAGGGAACAGGCCACAGGTCCGCAGGATGGATGCGCGCGACGCCCACCATCTCCTGCAGATCCTGATACTGCGGGAACAGCGCCACCGCGGAGGCCGGCTTGGAGCGCAGCACCGCCTCCAGATATTCGATCAGGGCAAAACTGGCGCGCTCGACCTTGGCCGCCTGCTCCTGCGTGCACAGTTCGGGCCGCTGCACGAACTTCTGCGCCACCGCTTCCATGGCGCGCAGCACCGTCGCGGGCGCACTCAAGCCCACCATCTCGAGCGCACCTTCAGCCTGATGCAGTTGCTGGCGCGCGATGCGCAAATGGCTGGTGTCCAGCGCCGCCAGGTCCGACCCGAGGGCCAGGTCAGCGTCGCGCACAAAGCGGCGCAGCGCCTTGACCGCACCGTCCAGGGATTTGCGCAACTCGTCCAGCACCCAGGCCAAGGGACCCAGATCGGCGGCGGTCGGATCAATATCGACGACGGTTTCGTTGGATTGCATGGCGTGATCCGTTAACGTGAAAGAACCAACTTTCATGACTCGGTGCGCTTCGCTGCCGTTGCATGAAAGTTAGCGCGAATGTCAGTGGGTGGGCGGATCAACTCAGGAGATCTTGAACCGCGATACCGATTGCCGCAATTCCTCTGCCATGCGGGACAGTTCCCGCACCTGCTGCGCCGTGGAGCGCGTGCCCTCTCCGGTCTGCTCGGTCACGGCAAAGATGTGCTGGATGTTGTCCGCCACCACGTTGGCCAGTTCCGCCTCGCGCGAGGCCGATGTCGAGATCTGTTCAATCAGTTCCGACAGGCGGCGCGACACGCGGTCAATTTCCGACAGCGCCGCACCCGCGTTGTCCGACAGCTTGGCGCCCTCGACCACGCCCTGGGTCGAACGCTCCATGGCGCCGACCGCGTCCTGGGTATCGGTCTGAATCGCTTTCACCAGCGCGGAAATCTGCCGCGTCGCGTCCGCGGAACGCTCCGCCAGGCGCTGCACCTCTTCGGCCACGACCGAGAAGCCCCGACCTGCTTCGCCGGCGGAAGCCGCCTGGATCGCGGCGTTCAAGGCGAGCACGTTGGTCTGCTCGGTGATGTCGGAAATGAGTTCGGTGATTTCACCGATCTCCTGAGACGATTCGCCCAGGCGCTTGATGCGCTTGGAGGTTTCCTGGATCTGGTCGCGGATCGCGTTCATGCCGCCAATCGCGTTTTGCACCGCCTGCAGGCCGGTGTCGGCCGCCACCAGCGACTGGCGCGCCACCGCAGCGGACTCTTGCGCCTGGGTCGAGACCTCGTTGATGCGCGACGCCATGTCCAGCACGGAGCGGCCGGTTTCGCGAATTTCACGCAGCTGTTCGGTCGACGCTGCCAGCAGTTCGGTCGAGGTGCTGTCCACCTGTGCGGTCGTTTGCGCCACGCGCGTGGCCGTGTTCTGCACGTTGCCCACGAGCGAGCGCAGCTCCTCGACGGTGTAGTTGACCGAGTCGGCGATGGCGCCGGTGATGTCCTCGGTCACTGTCGCCTCCTGCGTCAGGTCGCCTTCAGCGACCATCTGCAACTCGTTCATCAAGCGCAGAATCGCGGCCTGATTGGCGTCATTCACGCGTTTGGTCCCGTCTTCCTGCTGCTCCGCCAGCAGCCGCTGCTGCTCGGCCAGTGCCTGACGCTTGCGGCTGTCCTGGAGTTGCACCGCGGCCAGACCGGCAGCGCACACCAGGGCCAGCGCAGCCGACAACAGCAGCGCCAGAATCGTCACCACGCCCAGGCCCGTTTGCGCCGCCAGCCGCGCCTGCAGCGCCTGCAGTTGCGCGCGCAGCGGCTCGCTGTCGGCGACGATCGCGGTTTGCGCTTCGCGCGAGGACACCAGCCCTTGCAGATTGCCCAGAATCGCGCCGGCCTGAACCCGCGTCTGCTCGTAGAGCTTGAGCAGCGCGTCCAGCCGCTCGCGGGTTTGCGCGTCAGCGGATCGGCTCAGGCGCAATTCCGGGCTGCCGTTGAGCAGCCCCTGAGCGATTTCCTTGAAGGAGTTCAGATCCTTGCCCAGCAAAAACACCGCCTCGGGGCTGACACCTTCCATGGTCAGGAACTCGTTCGCCGATTTGCCGATGCGCTGCGTCAACATCACCAGCTGCCCGGCGGCGGAAATCTCCGACGCGGGCGCGTTTTGTTGCAGCTTGAGCGAGGAGACGGTTTCGGCAATTTCCAGCAAGTCCGAGGATTGACGGTTGATGCTGCGCAGCGCCGCACCCACCTGGGTCAGGATCTTTTGCTGCTGCATCACGACGCCTGCGCTCTTTTCTGCGCGATCCACCAGCGGCATGATCTTTTCCAGATCAGCCTGCCCATCGCCACGCAAGGCACCGATGCGCTCGTCGCCCGTCTTCAGGGCACGCACGGTCTTGGCCAATGCGCCCGCGCTTTCGGCCACGTCGGGAAACGCTTGGGCGCTTCCCACCAGTGCCTGCGACACCGATTTGGCCAGCCGCTGCGACTGCATCAGTGAATCCCCCGTGGCCGCCATCTGCTGCGCCACTTCGTCGGTCTGATAGCGCGCCACCAGCACGATCACCAGCAGGATGGTCAATCCCAGCGCCAATCCTGCGCCCAAAATTCTCTGCTGCTGACCCAGCGTGCGCGCGCCCAGCACGGGAAGCGTCAACAGACCGTCGTCCGCCACCTTGGTCACTTCGGCCTGCGGGGCCGGGAACTCGGTCTCGGGCGCGGCTTCAGCCACAGGCTCCTGCGCGATCGGCTCGAACACGGTGCCTTCGTCCGACCCCTGGACCGAATCCCCAAAAAACTGCCCCAGGGCTTCACCGCCCTCCTCCGCATCGGAGGGCGCAGCAGGCCGATCGGCGTTCTTCTTAAACATTTTCTTGAATTGGTCAACGACAGACATGATTCAGCCTTCTTTAAAAAACTCAAGCACTGATGCTCAAAAAATCGGGTTGTTGGGACAGGGACTGCAAGTTGATTTCCTGCCAACGCTCACCGCCCGCATCGGTATACACATTGCCAAAATAGGCGGGGTCGCCGTCCAAGGGGAGAGCCGTCGAGGCAAACGAATCCACGCTACGCAAGCCCTCCAGACGGTCCACCAACAGCGCGCAGTTCACGTCCAGCGCCGAGTTCAAGGCAATCAGGTAACTCTCGGGCCGCGCCGGGTCGGTGGCCGGCACGCTGTGCGCGTTCTGCGATCTCGCGATGAAGCGCGACAGTTCCACCACGCCAAAGAGTCCGCCACGAAGGTTCGAGACGCCGAGAAACCAGGCCTGGGTGTAGGGCACGCCCTGCACGCTTTCCCAGGAAAAGATCTCGCCGGACTGGTGCAGCGGAAGTAGGTATTTCCTGGCACCGGCCTCGATCGCAAGCCAGGACAGACGCACCCCTTCGGTACGCGCCGCCTGCAACCTGCTGGCCAGGCGGCTCTGGAGTTCCCGAAGTGCTTCGCGGTTTGCCATGAGGTTTAAACGGGTCCGTTCAGAGCGTTGATTTTGGTCCGCAGTTCATTCGGATCGACCGGCTTGGCGATGTAGTCGCGCGCACCCTGGCGCATGCCCCACACGCGGTCCGTTTCCTGGTTCTTGCTGGTGCACATGATGATCGGGATGTCCGAGTAAAGCGGGTTGCGCGTGATCGCACGGGTCAGCTGGAAACCATTCTGCCCGGGCATCACCACATCCATCAAAATGAGATCAGGTTTTGCCTCCTCCAGCCGACGAAAGGCTTCTTCGGCGTTCTCGGCGGTTCTGACCGACAGGCCGCTTTTCTTGAGCAGGCCACTCAGGTACATCAATTCGGTCTTGGAATCATCGACGACCAGCACGTTCTGAATAGTCATCACACCGCTCCTTGTGCATGGGTGCCAAATTGCTGAACCGTTTGCAGCAACTGGTCTTTGGTGAATGGTTTGGTAAGGTAATCCTGCGACCCCACCATGCGCCCGCGTGCCTTGTCGAAAACGCCGTCCTTCGAAGACAGCATGATCACCGGAACCGATGAAAATTTCGGGCTGCGCTTGATGATGGCGCAGGTCTGATAACCGTCAAGACGGGGCATCAGGATGTCGCAGAAAATCAGATGCGGCTGGAAGTCATTGACTTTGGCCAGGGCATCAAACCCATCCTCGGCCAGCAACACCTCGTGTCCGCCCTGTTTGAGAAAGATCTCCGCGCTGCGCCGTATCGTGTTGCTGTCATCGACGACCAGAACCTTGATGCCTGAGGGGCTTGTACTCACGTGGCAATTCTCCTTCTTGTATGTCCGGCCAGGTCGCAAGCCGGGCGCCAACTTGCACGTCAACGTGAAAGAACGAACTGTCATGACTCGGGGCGGTTCGCCGCCGAAGCATGAAAGTCAGAGCTGAACCAGTTCGAAATCCTCCTTGCGCGCGCCGCATTCAGGACAAGTCCAATTCATCGGGACATCGCTCCAGCGCGTGCCCGGGGCGATGCCGTGCTCGGGCGCCCCCACCGACTCGTCATAAATCCAGCCGCAAATCAGGCACATCCAGGTGGCGCTAGCAGTCACAGTATATAAATGGAGTCGAATAGAATGCAGCCATTGTATATAGGCCGCATGCGCTGTTTCAGCGCCTGAACCGCCCCGCGCCGAAATCTGGCTAATGACAAACCCCTACTCCCGACCCGCCACGCAGGATCCGCTTGTACCCGAAACGGGCGACGAGAGCGAGTTGCAGCCCGCCTGTGTGATGACGTTCAACGCCAGCGACCCCAGCGGCGCCGCGGGTCTGTGCGCCGACGCTCTGGCGATCGCTTCCGTGGGTGCGCACGCGCTGCCCATCGTTACAGGAAGTTACGCGCGCGACACCGGGGAGATCTTCGAACACTTCGGCATGAGCGAGGAATCGGTCACGGCGCAGGCGCGCGCGGTGCTGGAAGACATTCCGGTGCACGTGATCAAGGTGGGTTTTGTCGGCAGCCCCGAGAACCTGAGCGCCATCGCCGAGCTGGCGTCCGATTACGAGGATGTTCCGGTGGTCGCCTACATGCCCAGCCTGTCGTGGTGGGACGACGCGCGCATCGACAGTTACCTGGACGCCTTTGCCGAACTGCTGCTGCCGCAAACGACCATTCTGGTGGGGCACTACAGCACGCTGTGGCGCTGGCTGTTGCCCGACTGGAGCGCGCAGACCAATCCGCAGGCACGCGACATCGCCCGCGCCGCCGAGGCCCTGGGCGCACCCTACACGCTGGTCACCGGCATCCCCTTGCCGGATCAGTGGATCGACAACGTGCTGGCCTCGCCCAATGAAGTGCTGGCGAGCGAAAAATTCGAACGCATCGAGGCGGTCTTTGTCGGCGCCGGCGACACCCTGTCGGCGGCGCTGGCCGCGCTGCTCGCCAGTGGCTCCGACCTGGGCAGCGCGACCAGCGAGGCGCTGAGCTATCTGGACCGCTGCCTGTTGGGCGGCTTTCGGCCCGGCATGGGCCATATGCTGCCCGACCGTCTGTTCTGGGCCCAGCCGGAACCCCTCGCGCCGGGCGACAATGCATTGCAGTCCGATGATTTTTCCAAAGCCTTAACCGAAGTACTCCCCCATGTCACCAAACACTGATCTGAACCAAAGCCTTTTCGAACGCGCCAAGAAAGTCATCCCCGGCGGCGTGAATTCGCCCGTGCGCGCCTTCAAGGCCGTGGGCGGAACGCCGCGCTTCGTGCAGCGCGCCCAAGGCGCATATTTCTGGGACGCCAACGGCCAACGCTACATCGATTACATCGGCTCCTGGGGCCCGATGATCCTGGGACACGGCCACCCGGCGGTGGTCGAGGCGGTGCAAAAGGCCGTGCTCGAAGGCTTCTCCTACGGCGCGCCGACCGAGCGCGAAGTCGAACTGGCCGAAGAAATCCTGCGCATCGTGCCCTCGATGGAGATGCTGCGGCTGGTCAGCTCGGGCACCGAGGCCACCATGACCGCGATCCGCCTGGCGCGCGGCGCCACGGGCCGAACCAAGTTCATCAAGCTCGAAGGTTGCTACCACGGACACTCCGACGCGCTGCTGGTGAAAGCCGGCTCGGGACTGGCCACTTTTGGCAATCCCACCAGCGCCGGCGTTCCGCCCGAAGTGGTGCAGCACACCCTTGTGTTGGAGTACAACAACATCGAACAGCTGGAGCAATGCTTCGCGCTGCACGGCAAGGAACTGGCCTGCGTGATGATCGAACCGATCGCCGGCAACATGAACTTCGTGCGCGCCAGCGTTCCGTTCATGCGGCGCTGCCGCGAACTGTGCACACAGCACGGCGCGCTGCTGGTGCTGGACGAGGTCATGACGGGTTTTCGCACCGCCCTGGGCAGCGCACAAAGCGTCTACGCCAAGTCCATCCCCGGCTTCGCGCCCGACATCACGGTGCTGGGCAAGGTCATCGGCGGAGGCATGCCGCTGGCGGCTTTCGGCGCGTCGCGCGCCATCATGGAACACCTGGCGCCGCTGGGCTCGGTCTATCAGGCCGGCACGCTGTCGGGCAACCCGGTCGCCACCGCCTGCGGCCTGGCCACGCTCAAGGAAATCAGCAAGCCCGGTTTCTTTGACGCGCTCGCCAGCAAGACCCAGTCACTTGTCGCGGGCCTGAGCAGCGCCGCCAAAGCCGAAGGCGTTGAATTCTGCGGCGACAGCGAAGGCGGCATGTTCGGCTTCTTCCTGCTGGACAAGTTGCCGCAGAACTATGGCCAGGTGATGAAGACCAGCAGCCCGCGCTTCAACCAGTTGTTCCACGGCCTGCTGGACCGCGGCGTCTATCTGGCGCCCGCGCTGTACGAAGCCGGCTTCGTGAGTGCGGCGCACAGCGCCGACGACATCAGCGCCACCGTCAGCGCAGCGCGCGAAGTGTTCAGGACGCTGGGCAAATAAGCGCCG
This sequence comes from uncultured beta proteobacterium, assembly GCA_903838565.1. GTDB lineage: Bacteria > Pseudomonadota > Gammaproteobacteria > Burkholderiales > Burkholderiaceae_C > CAIKVZ01. The sequence goes on from CAILZB010000049.1 coordinate 42,279, forward strand.
CAGGCGGGGCCCCGCCTGCGGGGATAGCCGCGCGTCGCGGGATCAACACGCGAGCTACAACCCCAGCCGCTTGCACAGCTCCAGAGTGGCGGCTGACTGGTTCATCGTGAGACTGCAGAGCGCTGGGCGAGGGGCCCCGCGTGCGGGGATCGACCCGCGTCGCGGGATCAACACGCGAGCTACAACCCCAGCCGCTTGCAAAGCTCCAGAGTGGCTCCTGACTGGTTCATCGTGTAGAAATGCAGGGCCGGGGCGCCGCCGGCGCGCAGCTGCTCGCACAGGTTGCTCACCACGTCCATGCCGAAGTCCTTGATCGAGGCGGAGTCGTCGCCGAAGGCTTGCAGGCGCAGCCGGATCCAGCGCGGGATCTCGGTGCCGCAGGCATCGGAGAAACGCATCAACTGGGTCGAGCTGACGATGGGCATGATGCCCGGCACGACCGGCACATGCAGACCCATGGCATGCGCGTCGTCGACAAAGCGGAAGTACGCATCCGGGTTATAGAAATACTGCGTGATGGCCGAGTTGGCGCCGGCCTTCACCTTGACGGCAAAGGCATCCAGATCGGACTGGGGCGACTTCGCCTGCGGGTGCACCTCGGGGTAGCAGGCCACCTCAAGGTGGAAGTGCTCGCCCGTTTCGGCGCGGATGAAGGCCACCAGGTCGCTGGCGTAATGGAAGTCCCCGCCCAGGCCGAAGCCGCTGGGCAGGTCGCCGCGCAGCGCCACCAGGCGCTGCACGCCCATGGACTTGAGCGTTTGCAATTGCTCGCGCACCGCGTCGCGGGTCGCGCCCACGCAGGAGATGTGCGACGCCGCGCTCACGCCCTCGGCCAGGATCTCGCCCACGGTGGCAAAGGTGCCGGCCTGGGTGGAGCCGCCCGCGCCGAATGTGACCGAGCAGAACTGGGGTTGGAGCGCGTACAGCTGCTGGCGCACGGCGCGCAGCTTGTCCGAGCCTTCAGGCGTCTTGGGCGGAAAGAATTCAATGCTGACAGGCAGTGTGGATGGTGCACTCATGTTGAAGCTCGTATGGCATGAAAGAAGAATTCCCTGTTGCCGTCGCCGCCCTGGATCGGCGACTCCAGCCAGTGCAGCACCTGCAGGCCCTGCTCGGCCAGGCAGTCGCGGATGCGCTGTTCGACGAAGGCGTAGAGCGTGGCGTCGCGCACGATGCCGCCCTTGCCGACCTGGCCCGGCTGCAGTTCGAACTGGGGCTTCACCAGCATCAGCAAAGCGCCCTCGGGTTTGAGCAGCGGCACCAGCGCCGGCAGCACCAGGGTCTGCGAGATGAACGACAGGTCGCCCACGATCAGATCGAAGCCGGCCTCCACATCGACGGTGAAGACCTCGGGCTCGTCCGTGGTCTCTTCGATCTGCTGGAGCAGTTCGTCCGCAGTGAGCGAACGCGCATTGATCTTCTCCAGGCCGAGCACGCGCTCGTCGTCGCGCAGACTCGGATGCAATTGGCCTTGGCCTACGTCCACGCCCAGCACCCGCGCCGCACCGTGCTGCAACAGGCAGTCGGTGAAGCCGCCGGTGGACTGCCCCACGTCCAGACAGGCCCATCCCGTGACGTCCAGCGCGCAGTCGCGCAAGGCGCCTTCGAGCTTGAGACCGCCGCGCGACACATAGCGGTCGCGCGCCGCGTCCAGCAGCTGCAGCACCGCATCCTCAGGAAGATCGTCGCCGTTCTTGCTCACGGTTTTCCAGACACCGGCCTGGTCCCACTGCACCCCGGCCGCAATCATGCGCTGCGCCTGGGCACGGGTGCTGGCCAGGCGGCGCTGCACGAGGAGTTGATCAGCTCGCATCAATAGCGGTAGGTGTCGGGCTTGTACGGACCCTGCTTCGAGACGCCGATGTAGGCCGCCTGCTCGTCGGTCAGTTCGCTCAGCATGGCACCGACCTTGTTCAGGTGCAGACGCGCGACCTTTTCGTCCAGGTGCTTGGGCAGCACATAGACCTTGCCGACCTTGTATTCCTTGGGCTTGGTGAACAGTTCGATCTGGGCGATGGTCTGGTTCGCAAAGCTGGATGACATCACGAAGCTGGGGTGGCCCGTGCCGCAACCCAGGTTCACCAGGCGGCCCTTGGCCAGCAGGATGATGCGCTTGGAGGGCGTCTTGCCCTTGGCCGGGAAGATCACGTGGTCCACCTGCGGCTTGATCTCTTCCCATTGGCACTTGGAGAGCGATGCCACGTCGATTTCATTGTCGAAGTGACCGATGTTGCAGACGATGGCCTGGTCCTTCATGGCCGCCATGTGCTTGTAGGTGATGACGTTCTTGTTGCCGGTGCAGGTGACGAAGATGTCGCACTTGTCGGCCGCGTACTCCATGGTCACGACCTTGTAGCCTTCCATCGCGGCCTGCAACGCGTTGATCGGGTCGACCTCGGTCACCCATACCTGGGCGGAGAGGGCGCGCAGCGCCTGCGCCGAGCCCTTGCCCACGTCGCCGTAGCCGGCCACGCAGGCCACCTTGCCGGCGATCATCACGTCGGTGGCGCGCTTGATCGCGTCCACCAGCGATTCGCGGCAACCGTAGAGGTTGTCGAACTTGCTCTTGGTGACGGAGTCGTTGACGTTGATGGCGCGAAGTTTGAGCGTGCCCTTGGCCGACATCTCGTTCAGGCGGTGCACGCCGGTGGTGGTTTCTTCGGTCACGCCGATGATGTGCTTCAGGCGGCGGCTGTACCAGGTGGCATCCACCTTGAGCTTGGCCTTGATGGCGTTGAACAGGCAGATTTCTTCTTCAGTGCCGGGCTTGGCCAGAACCTTGATGTCCTTTTCCGCCAGCGTGCCCAGGTGCATCAGCAGCGTGGCGTCGCCACCGTCGTCCAGAATCATGTTCGGGCCTTCGGTTTTGCTGCCCTTGGGGCCGAATTCGAAGATGCGGTGCGTGTAATCCCAGTAGTCATCCAGGGTTTCGCCCTTGTAGGCGAAGACCGGCGTTCCCTGCACCGCCAGCGCCGCGGCGGCGTGGTCTTGCGTGGAGAAGATGTTGCACGACGCCCAGCGCACCTGCGCGCCCAGCGCCTGCAGCGTTTCGACCAGCACGCCGGTCTGGATCGTCATGTGCAGCGAGCCCGTGATGCGCGCGCCCTTGAGCGGCTGCGATTTGGAAAATTCCTCGCGGATCGCCATCAGGCCCGGCATTTCGGTCTGTGCGATGGTCAGTTCCTTGCGGCCCCAGGGGGCCAGGGACAGGTCGGCCACATGGTGGTCTTGCTTGGGTGCGGAAGTCGGTGTCTTGCTCATGGTGAACTCCAAATCAATTTAGCTTCTAAGAACGAACTTGCATGATTCGGGTCGCTACGCAACCGAAGCATGAAAGTTTGATGATGAACCACGGTGCAGGAGGTGCTTGACATGCAAGCGGGGCGGACTCACCTCACAGCCACAGTGGGTGAGCGCAGTTGAACGGTCCGAGCCTCACCCAATGATGGGTTGCAGCGCTCCTCGGATGCGGCGATTGTAATCCCTGCGAAAACGCTCCGCGTCATATCCATGCACTATGATCATTTGCCAGCAACCGAGGCGAAGCCACCAGGGGACCCACCATTTCAAGTGCACATGAACCGACACCGGGAGGGGACCCTGCGATCGAGTTAGCAACGGCCTGGGAACCAGAGTCGGCGTCACTCCTGCGGTTCGTCATTGCCACGCTGCTGGTCGGCTCTGTTGCTGCGTTGATCGGCCTGCGCATCACGGTGCCGGAGCAGACATCGCGCATTTGGGGGCCGGCACTGCTGATGCTGATCGCCCTGACCGGTGGCCTGATGCTTAGGCGCGGGCGGATTCGTGCCGCCACCTCCGTACTGGCCTACGGACTGTGGGTCGGCGTGACCGGCATCGCCGCCTTCACCGGTGGCGTGCGTGCGCCCGCGGTCGTGGGCTACCCGGTCATCATCTTGATGGTCGCGTGGATGATCGGCGTTCGCAGCGCTCTGTTCATCGCCGGCCTCACGCTGAGCGCCACCCTGGCCATGTACTGGCTCGAAAGAGGTGGCGTTCTCAGTCAGCTCCTACCCTCCTCCTCGGGCATGCATGCTACCGACCAGGCCGTTGTCTACACGCTCACCGCGGCGGTGGCGGTGTTTCTGGTGCGCAGCTATCAGCACCGCATGGACGAGCTGCGAAGGGTCGGGATCGACCTGGGGCGGCGCAAGCGGGAACTGGAGTCGAGCAACGCGGAACTGCAGCGCGCGCAGGCCTACGAGCGCTACCGAAACCAGACGCTGGAACTGATGGCAGGGGGTGCGGCGCTGGCCAGCGTGCTGCAGGCGATCGCGCTGGGCGTCGAACAATTCAACCCGGACATGCTGTGCAGCGTGCTGCTGCTTGACGCCGACGGCAAGCACCTGGGCAGAGGCGTCGCACCCAGCCTGCCCGATTTCTATAGCAGCGCGCTTGAAGGCATTGAAATTGGCATGGGTGTGGGTTCCTGTGGAACCTCGGCCTTCACCGGCGAGCGCGTGATCACGACCGACATCTCGTCCCACCCCTACTGGAAACCCTACGCCGAGTTGGCCGCCAGCGCCGATCTGGCCGCCTGCTGGTCACAGCCGATACGCTCATCCACCGACCAGGTACTGGGAACGTTTGCGATTTACCATCGGACGCCGCACACGCCCGAAAGTTCGGACATTGCGCTGATCGAACAGGCGGCGCATCTGGCGAGCATCGCCATCGAAAAAAGCGGGGCGGCCGACAAGCTCAAGGCGAGCGAGGAACATCACCGCGCCATGGTGGAGTGGACGCCCGAATCGATCCTGATCCATCGCGCTGGAATCATCCTCTACGTCAACCCGGCCGCGATCAGACTGTTCGGCGCAAGCAACACGCAGGACCTGGTGGGCAAGACCACGCGCGAGTTGATTCACCCGGAGTTTCTGGAACAGCAGAGCGAGCGCATGAAGAGCATCATCGGCCGCCTCGCCATCAAGCCCATGGTGGAATCCCGGTTTCTCAAACTCGACGGCAGCGCCATCGATGTGGAAGTTCAGGGAACGTCGATAGCTTTCGGCGGCGAAGCGGCGATTCACGTCTCGATACGCGACATCAGCGAGCGCAAGCAGGCGCAAGCCCAGTTGCATCTGGCTGCCAGCGTCTTCGCCCATGCACGCGAAGGCATCATGATCACCGGTGCTGACGCCTGCATCATCGACGTCAACGACACCTTCAGCCGCATCACCGGCTACAGCCGCGAAGAAGTGATGGGGAAAAACCCGCGCATACTGAGTTCAGGCCGCCAGGACGCCAGCTTCTATGCAGCCATGTGGCAAGCCCTGCTCGATCAGGGGCACTGGAGCGGCGAGCTCTGGAATCGGCGCAAGGACGGTGAGATCTACGCCGAGATGCAGACCATCAGCGCGGTGCGCGACGCCAACGGGGTCACGCGCCACTATGTCTCGCTGTTCTCGGACATCACGCCGCTCAAGGAGCATCAAAAGCAACTCGAGCACATCGCGCACTACGACGCCCTGACCAACCTGCCCAACCGCGCCCTGCTCGCCGACCGCCTGCATCAGGCCATGGCGCAGGAGCAGCGGCGCGAACAGCGCCTGGCCGTGGCCTTTCTCGACCTCGATCGCTTCAAGGCCATCAACGACCAGTATGGTCACGATGTGGGTGACCAGATGCTGGTCGCGGTGGCCGCCCACATGAAGCAGGCGCTGCGCGATGGCGACACCCTGGCACGCCTGGGCGGTGACGAATTTGTCGCCGTTCTTCTGGACATACCCGACGCCGCCGCAAGCGTTCCCATGCTCAGGCGGCTGCTTGCAGCGGCGGCGCTGCCGGTTCAAATTGGCGTTCTCACGCTGCAGGTCTCGGCCAGCCTGGGCGTCACCTTCTACCCGCAACGCGACGACGTGGACGCGGATCAATTGCTGCGCCAGGCGGACCAGGCCATGTACCAGGCCAAGCTGGCCGGAATGAACCGCTACCACGTCTTCGACTCCGACCAGGACAGCAGCATCCGCGGTCATCACGAAAGCCTTGAGCGCATACGCGAAGCCATCGCCGCCGACGAGTTCGTGCTGCACTACCAGCCCAAGGTCAACATGCGCACCGGCACGGTCATGGGCGCCGAGGCGCTGATTCGCTGGCAACATCCACAGCGGGGCCTGCTGCCGCCGGCCGCGTTCCTGCCGGTGATCGAGACGCATGCGCTGGCGATAGACATCGGCGAGTGGGTCATGGGCACGGCGTTGGAGCAGATGACTTCATGGAAGCGTCAGGGTTTGCACATCCCGGTCAGCGTCAACGTTGGCGGCCATCAACTGCAGCAGCCCGACTTCGTGGCGCGGCTGCAGGAAATTCTGGCCGCTCACCCCGAGGTCGGCCCGGGAGAGCTGGAACTGGAGGTGCTGGAAACCAGCGCGCTCGAAGACATCACACAGGTGTCACAGGTGATGGAGTCCTGCAGCGCCATGGGCGTGCGCTTCGCCATCGACGACTTCGGCACCGGTTACTCGTCACTCACCTACCTCAAGCGGTTGCCGGTCGCGGTGCTCAAGATCGATCAAAGCTTTGTGCGCGACATGCTCGACGACGCCGATGACCTGTCGATTCTGCAGGGCATCATCAGCCTGGCCAGCGCATTCCGCCGTCAGGTCATCGCCGAGGGCGTCGAGACCGTGGCCCACGGCACGCTGCTGTTGCAACTGGGCTGCGAACTGGCCCAGGGCTATGGCATCGCGCGCCCCATGCCAGCACAGGATTTCCCGCAATGGTCGCGGAGCTGGAAACCCGACCCCGCCTGGCAGCAGGCGACTGAAATGGCTAAGGCTTGACGAATTTCAGCACGAATTCGTCCTTGGGCTGAAGCGGCTCCGGCGTGTTCTTGTCACGCGGATCCAGCGGGTTGCGCAAGAAATCCGCGGCCGCGGCGAGCTTGAATCCGGCGGCTTGAACCTCCTGACGCAGGAAGTCTTCCTCGATCCGGTGCAGCGTTCCCGACTCCGAAATGCCGGTGCCGGCGCGCCCCGCGTGGTCGGCGATCACGTACACGCCACCGGACTTGAGCGCGGCGAAAACCGCACGATTCATGCGTGCGCGATCCACGCCCATATGACCTAAATCGTGGTAGTTGAACATCAGGGTCACGAGGTCGAGCCCGCCCGACGCCAGTGCAGCCGGAACCGGATCTTCAAAGGGTTGCACCACGGAAAGGAGGTTGGACAGCAGCGGGTTCTTGGCCCGCTCGGCCAGCGCCTGGGCCGATGTCCGGCGCACGGCAGGTGGGGCGGCCGGCGCTGCCGACCCAGAAGCATTTCCTTCCGGATTCACTGCGGTGCGCGGCGCAGCATCGGGGGCACGCGGTGGCGCGCTTTGTCCGTAGGCGCGACCCTCGGGCCCGACCGCGCGCGCCAGCAACTCGGTCGTGTAGCCACCGCCCGCGCTCAGATCCAGCGCCACCATACCGGGTCGCACGCCGATGAAGGCCAGCATCGGCTCGGGCTTGCGCCTCAGGTCGTTGCTGCGGTCAGCCGCGCTGCGGTCGGGGTTGGCGACGAGCTGCGCGATCTGCTGCGGGCTCAGCGTGGCGGGCGCTGGCGCACTCAGGTTCGCGCAGGCGCCCAGCAGCAACGTGAGCAACAGGGGCAACACCGCATGACGGGTGGGGGTTCGAAAGCATGATTTCATGGTGACTGGCCTTTCTGCGCTGGCAGTGTAGCCATTCGCGGGCGACCGAACCGACGGCGTGGGTTAAATTCGGGCCTCCCACAGTCCCACAGAGGAGCACCCCTTGTCTGATTTAGCCGCTTTCTTCCAGTCGATCAAGCTTCCGGTGATGTCCGAGGCGGCGCAGGCCCTGATCCAGACGCTCAACGATGAACAGGTGCAGATCGCGCAGGTGCGCAACATCATCGGGCGCGATCCCGCCATGAGCGCCAAGCTGCTGCGCCTGGCCAACAGCGCGAAATTCGGCCTGCCGCGCGGTGTTGCCACGCTGGACGACGCCATCGCCATGGTGGGCATGGCCCAGGTCCGCACGCTGGCGCTGGGGGCTTGCCTGAACGAGTCATTCCCGGTCGTTGCGGGACTGGACCGCAAGGAGTTCTGGAACAACAGCATGGCCTGCGCCGGTTACGCGCATTGGCTGGCGACCAGCCTGCAAATGGACGGCCAGATGGCCTGGCTCAGCGGCATGATGCTGCGCCTGGGCGAACTGCTGATCGCGCAGGCGCAGCCGCAGTCGCTGCCGGAGATTGAAAAACTGCCGCAGCTGCCGGGCGCGCGCTGGGACCGGGAACGGCGCCTGGTGGGATTCAGTGAAGGTCAGATCACGGCCGAACTCGCGCACCGCTGGAACTTTCCGATGCAGATCGTCCAGGCCTTGCAGCGCTCCTACGATCCGCTCACGGAGCAGGCGTTTTCACGCCTGGGCGCGGTGCTGCACCTGGCCGGCCTGCTGGCCGACACGCCCTACGCCGGAGCGCAGGTGCTGGACACGCTGCCCCACGACGTCGTGGCGTCCCTGCAACTGGACATGGAGTGGTTGCGCAGCCACTTCCCGAGCGCGGACTCGTTTGTCGACATCGGCGCACTGTGACCTTGCGGCAGCCCGGGTCGGGCCGCCGCTTCAGGCGACACAGGGATAATCGCAGCTTGTCCCTTCAACGCTCCCCACCGTGACCTACTCCTTCGAAACCCGGCGTCGCCGCACCTTTGCCATCATCTCCCACCCGGACGCGGGCAAGACCACGCTCACGGAAAAGCTGCTGCTGTTCTCGGGCGCGATCCAGATCGCCGGCTCGGTGAAGGCGCGCAAGGCGACGCGCCACGCCACCAGCGACTGGATGGAGATCGAGAAGCAGCGCGGCATTTCCGTGGCGAGCTCCGTCATGCAGATGGTCTACCGCGACCACGTCA
>CAILZB010000050.1 GCA_903838565.1 uncultured beta proteobacterium
CGGCAATGGATTGATGGCCTACGTAAGCGAGATCCTGGCCAAAACGGAGGAGTATTTTTGTCCCATCAAGCATGCGCGAAAAGTGCTTGCTACCCACGCCCGTTATGACCGCTTCCTGGACTACGGCGAGGCCGAGGACTACGAGGTGAAGCTGGAAAAGTATCGTGTCGGTTTGGGAGAGAAAGCGCCACTCTCCCGCAGCTGAATCCGTTGTTCGCACGGATGCCGCCGGAGTTCGTCCGCAGCAGGAGGCGTCATGGCGGGCACGCGACTACGCGCTGCACCTTGCCGCTGCGACCGCGCGCCAGCGTCACACCCGCCTTGGTGACGATGCGAAGGGTGTCCAGCCCTTGCATCCGGGCAAAGTCCTGCAACGCCTCGCTACAGCGCTTCAGTGCAGCCGCACCCTCTGCGCCACGCTGCGGCAGATGTAATTCCAGACTATGCGGATTGCGCTGAAGCAGCTGAAAATCAAAGACGGCGGCCCGATCTTCCAGCAGGGTCGTCAGCGCGAGTGGCAGCAAGCTCACCATTTTTCCGTTCTTCGCCCGCATCGTCAGTGTGTCGTCGCGCCGGCCTGCGACCTCGATCACGGGCAACTGTGACCCACAGTTGCAAAGCTTGGCGCTCACGGTAATCTGATCGCCAAGGTCATAGCGGATCAGCGGCTGGACGGTGTTGGCCAGGTTCGTCAACAGGGTGGAATGCGAAGCCTGTCCCAGTGGAACCGGCTGGTACCTTTCATCGACGGGCTCCAGGATGACCCAGTCGGCGTTCACGTGCAAATGCCCCTGATGGCACTCCCAGGCCATGGTCAGGAACTCCGATGTCCCGTAGCTATTGCGCACTGTCGCACCCCATGCCTTCTTCACCCTTTGCCGAACGCCTGGCGTCAGTGTTTCACCACCGGTCAGGACTTCCAGCGGCGCGATCTTCAGGGCGCCGCATAGCGCCTCTTCGGCGAGCAAGGCGGCGACCGTCGGATATGTGGCAATGCGGGTGGGAGCAAATGCATTGAGTTGGTCGACCAACGCGCTGGTCGGCTGCGCGATGGAAAAGCATCTGGTTGCCGACGCCACCCAGGGGTTGAGCTGGCGTAGCCGTTGCACCGACACATAACTTGCAAAATGCCCGCTGGTGACACCAACGAACGCGATCCGGTCTGCAGGTTGAGGCGGTTGCGGCGTGCAGCGCCGCAGCGCCTCGAGCACGTCGTAAGTGGCCATGGCCTGTGCATCCTGCACAAACATGCCGGGTTGGCCAGCGCTGCCAGAACTTTCCCAGACCATGTATTTTCCAAGATAGGGTTCGGCGATGCGCTTTGGGTCGGCGGTGAAGGCGCGCAACTCCGCCAGATCAAGTTCGGGATCGGTGACCCACTCGTCAAAGCGCTGCATCAGCTCTTCCTTGCCAACTACCGGGATCGAGATCAGCTGGACGTCGGTGGACGCGATGCCCTGCAAGCGCTCGCGGTACAGGCTCGACCCCCGTGTCGCGGCCTCGACAAGAAGGTTCAGCCGCAGGCGTTGGCGTGCCAGCACGGCAGCGGGTATGCATGGCCCGATGGCCAGGACGTCAAGAGCCACAGCACCCCATCGCCACAGATCAAACACCGCGGTCACGACGGGGCTTTGAGTCGGCCGATGGTCTGAGCCAGCAAGACCTGCTGGTCGGAATTCAACCCCTGGCTTGCGCCAGCCCAGTCCTGTCAATCCAGGCGCGGATCACCGTGCCCAGGCCGGCGCACGCAGCATAGAGATAAACGTTTTGTGCCATCGCGCCAGCGGCCACGCACGCGTAGGACTCGCGCTGCGCGGCTGGCACCAGTTTCATGCGCGAATGATCGGCGACGTACACCAGATCCATCGGTGCGTCGTCGACAAAGTCCTGGTAACCAGTGACTCTGCGTACGTCTGTGGCGCTCACCAGTTGCAACGAGTGGGTTGCGGGAAGGTAGCGGTACAGGCCTTCGGGAAGCGCCACAAAGACGTCGACCTCCTGGGCGTTCATCGCACTGGGGCTGGTGCGGCCGCCCAGTTCAGGGCGGTTGATCCCGGCGGCGGCCCACAGCAGATCGGATAGCGTCTGTTCGGGCAGCGGCGCAGGATCGAACTCACGCTGTGACTGACGCCGTGCCAGCGACTGCATCAAAGGCAGACCCCCGGAAGTGTCCGCTGGCGGCAGCTGTCTTGCGCTTGCCGCAGTGCCTGCGGCGGGTTGGGCCTTGAGCTGTCCGATCATGCCCAGTGCCATCTTGGTGAGAGTGTTCATGTGTGCGCTCCATTGAAAAAGTCCGCTGCCGGTTTGTCCATACAGATCACCAGAAAGCGACCCACTCACAAAGTCTAGAAAACACGCTGCTTGATGCGTTGATCTTTCGCAATACCGGGGGTGACGATGACCAGATACTCTGTTTTGGCGTCAGGGGAATCGCAACGGGTTGACACGAGTGCGGTAACGCTTCGCGCCGAGGATGGTCGCCAATGTGTTTGTCAATGTCGGATGAGGGAGCGTCGCCATGGAAAATGTCTGGCTGAGTCATTACCCGAAGAACATACCCGGCGAGATCGATGTGCATGCTTTTTCCTCGCTCGTGGAGGTTATGCGAAGCAGCTGTGATCGCTTCGCGGACCTGCCCGCCTACAGCAATATGGGTGCCTCGATCAGCTACTCTGAATTGGATCGATTGAGCCAAGACTTCGCTGCTTACCTGCAGCAGTCGCTGGGACTTGCGCGAGGCGAACGGGTCGCCATCATGATGCCCAACCTGCTGCAGTATCCGGTGGCCCTGTTTGGCGTGCTTCGGGCCGGTCTGGTGGTCGTGAATGTCAATCCGCAATACACCGCGACCGAGTTGGAACACCAGCTCAAAGATTCGGGGGCAGTGGCGATCGTGGTGTTGGAGAATTTCGCTCATACCCTGCAAGAGGTGCTGGACCGCAATCCGAAGATGGATTTGATCGTCGTCACGACCGAGGTGGGCGACCTCTTTGGGCTGGTCAAGGAGGTTCTCACGAATGTCGTGGTCAAGTACGTGAAGAGGATGGTGCCGGCGTGGCAGATCGCCAACGCGACCGAGTTCAACGCTGCCTTGCGCGCCGGGCACGCCCAAACACTGGAAGACGTGCCGCTGAATCATGACGATGTCGCATTTCTACAGTACACGGGCGGCACCACGGGCGTCGCCAAAGGCGCGGTCCTGACGCATGGCAACATGGTGGCCAACGTGCAGCAAGTGGGCGCCTGGATCGCGCATGACTTGCTCGATGGCAAGGAAACTCTGATCTGCCCCCTGCCTCTGTATCACGTGTTCGCGCTGACGTCCAGTCTGGTTTTTTTGAAGATCGGCGCACACAGTATCCTGATCACGAATCCCAGGGACATCCCCGCGTTCATTCACGATCTCAAAAAATACCGATTCACTGCCATCATCGGGGTCAATACCCTCTATCGGGCACTTCTCGATGCGCCTGAATTTTCCGAGGTGGATACGCGCAATCTCAAGATGGCTGTGGCCGGCGGTATGGCCGTGCAGCGGGTGGTCGCCGAGCGTTGGAAGAAGGCCACCGGCATTCCCATCATCGAATCCTATGGTTTGACTGAAACATCGCCCGGCGTGATCTCGAATCCGCTGGACATCGAGGACTGGACCGGAACCATCGGGATGCCGTTCCCGTCAACGCTGGCGACCATCCTGGATGAAGACGGCAATGAACTCCTTGCCGGCGAGGTTGGAGAGATCGGCATCAGAGGTCCCCAAGTGATGAAGGGCTATTGGAATCGACCCGAGGAGACCAGAAAAGTCTTTACTCGCGACGGTTGGCTGCGCACCGGTGACATGGGATTCATGGACGAACGCGGTTACTTCAAGATAACGGACCGCAAAAAAGACATGATCATTGTCTCAGGCTTCAAGGTCTTTCCAAACCAGATCGAAGACGTGGTGGCACTGCATCCCGGAGTGGGTGAGGTGGCCGCGATCGGTGCGCCGGACGAAAGGTCGGGTGAGGTCGTGAAGATCATCGTGGTCAGGACTGATCCGACACTGACGGAGCAAGCTTTGATCGCACATTGCAGAAAGCACCTGACCGACTACAAATTGCCCAAGATCATCGAATTTCGCACCGAGCCATTGCCCAAGTCCAACTTGGGTAAGGTGCTCCGTCGGCAATTGCGCGACGCTTCTGCCGTGAAAAAACCAGGCAACGAGAGCGCATAGGACGCTGCGCGAGGCGCAGCTTTTTGGCTCGTCGCAGCAGTTTCTTGACGGGATTCCGTATGCCGTCACTCTTCCTCAAGGTGTGGGGGCGACTGGCCCTCGGCCGGCTCGCCCGTTTGCGGGTCGATCCAATCTGACATGCCGATCTCGCGTTCCATTTCCGGCAAGGTCTCCATGGAGTCCGCGGCGCGCTCCTCCTCGGTTTCGATATCAGTCAGTGGCGCATCTGGCGCGTCCTCCTGCGACCGCTCTTCCTCCATCCGTGGCGCCACAGGCTGCGGCCGGATTGAGCTGGGCGAAGGGGGTCGCGTCTTGCCGCGCGCGGGCGTTGTCGCCGGGGTATTCAAGCGCTTTCGCATAGGAATCTCCAATCCACCAAGCAGAGTCTCTGATGGCCAAGACTACTTGGCGTGCACGATCTGCGATTGACAAATCGCAACCACTTTGCATTCTCGCTTCATAGCATGCAGATCTTCATTTCATTTTGATAAGGACGCAACATGAAGCGCACGAGATTGAACGTGATATGGGTCTCTGGTAGCCCTTTGATGGGGTGTTGCTGATGGACACCACTGCTTTCGGTCGAGCGCGCGAACCGCTATTGGGCCGACTGCTCGGTCGCTTGCGGCTCAAGGCTGATGTGCCTCTTCGCCTGGCCCTGTGGAATGGGCTGGAGCATGACCTCGGACCCAACCCGCAGGTCACGGTCAGCCTGCCGGGGCCTGGATCCTTGCGCTACTTCATTCCCCCCAGCCTGGACAACCTGGCTGAAGGTTACGTCAATGGCCACTTCGATGTCCTGGGCAGGGCGCAAGACATTGTCGATGCCGCGTCCAGACTGGCGCAGACTGCTCTGCCCAAGAATGGTCAATTTGGCCGTCTGTTCAGTCCGCAGAAACACGACCGGCTCAAGGACGCCAAAGCGATTCAGCACCACTACGATGTGTCCAACGCGTTCTATCAAGTCTGGCTGGATCCCGCCATGGTTTATTCCTGCGCCTATTTTCCGACCCAGATCGAGACCCTGGAGCAGGCGCAGTGCGCCAAGCTGGACCATGTGCTGACCAAGATCATGCTCAAGCCCGGCGAACGCCTGCTCGACATCGGTTGCGGATGGGGTGCGCTGGTGATGCGCGCTGCACAGAAATTCGGCGCGAAAGCGGTGGGTGTGACGTTGTCGAGAAACCAGTACGATCTGGCGCGTGAGCGTGTCGCACAAGCCGGCCTTTCGGATCAGGTGGAGATTCGACTGCAAGACTACCGCGATCTCGATCAAGGTGAAGCGGCCTTTGACAAGATCACGTCCATCGGCATGTTCGAGCACGTGGGTTTGAACCATTTGCCGGCCTATTTTGCCAAGATCAGTTCATTGCTGAGAGAGGGCGGCCTGGTGTTGAACCACGGCATCACCTCGACCGATCCGGGCAGCGGAAACGCGCCTTTGGGTGCCGCGCACTTCATCGACAAGTACGTCTTTCCTCATGGTGAGTTGCCCCATATCAGCCTGGCGCTCAGGGACTTGCAGAGCGCCGGTCTGGAGGCGCTGGACGTTGAGTGCCTGCGGCGCCACTATGCGCGAACGCTGAGCCTTTGGGCGGAAAATTACGAGGCGCAAAGTGATGTCATTCGCACGCGGGTGGATGAAACCACCTACCGCATCTGGCGCATCTACCTGGCGGGTTGCGCGTACGCTTTTTCCCAGAATTGGGTCTCGATTTATCAGGTACTTGCGTGCAAGGCTGGCCCGAGCGAGGCGCTCAACCCCACGCCTTGGTCGCGCTCCTATATGTACGCCTGAGCGGTACCGGGAAAGCTTGATTTTTCGCAACCGTGCGCGCGCCCTGACGCCTAGCATCGGCAAGCTTACTTAACCGTTTGGAGGACCGCCATGAATGGGATGACTTCTGTCCATAAAGATAAACTGATGAGCGATTTGCGCGTGGTGATTGCCGATGCGGAGGAGTTGTTGCGCATGACCGCCGATCAGGCGGGTGAAGGTGCCGCCGACCTGCGCGGGCGTGTGCAATCCCGGATGCAGCAGGCCAAAGCCGAACTGGCCAGCTTGCAGCAGGCGGTGGTCGTGAAAGCGCAGGCTGCCGGTCACGCGACTGACGAGTTCGTGCATGAGAACCCCTGGAGATCCATAGGTGCCGCTGCCGGCGTTGGATTGGTGGTGGGTCTGCTCATCGGTCGGCGCTGATCGATTGTGGTCATGAGCGATCCCGCGAGCCCGGGTGGGCTGTTTGTTTCGTTGCGCCGACTGCTGGCGACGGTGCTTGAGATGGCACTGGTGCGGCTCGATCTGCTCAGCACAGAACTGGAGATTGAGAAGCAGCGCTTCCTGGCGGGGTTGATGTTCGGTGTTGCGGCGCTGCTGCTTCTGGCCGTGGGTGCGGTGTTGGCTTGTGGCTTCGTCATTTTGTTGCTTTGGGACGGCTATCGACTGCCCGCGTTGGGGCTGTTGGCGCTGATTTTCTTTGGCTGTGGTGTGTGGCTGATGCGCAGCGCGCAGGCGCGCCTGCGCAGCCCGGGGGGCCTGTTTTCGGCCAGCGTCGCCGAGCTGCGCCGTGACCAATCGGACCTCGCACCCAGAACCTGAAGGTCGAACATGCTTCGCAAAGTTCCTGAAGATCCTTTTCTGCGGCGCCAGCGTTTGCTGCTGCGCAGCGCCGAGTTGCGAATGGCGATCGTTGGCCAGTCTCAGGTGCTGAAAGCGCCGTTGGCCTTGGGGGCCCAGGTGCATACCGGTGTGCAATGGCTGTACCGCCACCCCGAGTGGCCTCTGGGCGTCTTTGTGGCCTTGGCGGTAGCGCGTCCACAACGCGCTCTGCGATGGGCCGGTCGCCTGTTGTGGGCTTGGACGTCGCTGCAGCGTGCGCAACGCTGGCTGGCGGCGGTGCCGCTGCGGCCCGTTTGATCCGGCAGCCGCGCAGCAGGTGCGGTTACGGCGCGAGCCGCTCGCGCTGCCAGCCTTGAGTGCTACCCAGGCTATAGCGCAAACGGTCGTGCAGTCGACTTTTGCGCCCTTGCCAGAATTCCCAGCGGTCCGGTCGCAGGCGATAGCCGCCCCAGTGCGGCGGGCGCGGCGGCTGCAACAGAAACTGCACTGCATACTTGGTGGCATTGGCGACCAGAACACCTCGGCCCGATATCACCTGGCTTTGCGGGCTCGCCCAGGCGCCGATGCGCGAGTCCAACGGTCGCGACTGGAAGTACGCGTCACTCTCGTCGTCGCTGACTTTTTCCACCTGGCCCTCGATGCGTACCACGCGTTCCAATTCGACCCAGTGGAACTGCAGGGCCGCGTAGGGATTGCCTGCCAATTCCAGCCCTTTGCGGCTTTCATAGTTGGTGAACCAGGTGATGCCGCGTGTGTCATAGCCCTTGATCAACACTACCCGTGTGGAGGGGCGCAAGTTGCTTCCCACCGTCGCCACGGTCATGGCGTTGGGTTCCGGTATTTCCGAGGCGATGGCTTCTTTCAGCCACTGGTCGAACTGCAACAAGGGGTCGGCGTGCGAAGCCCCTTCGTTGAGTTCGGCACGCTCGTAACTCTTTCGCAGGTGGGAGATATGGGTCATGAGGGATGCATCAAAGTAGAAGTAGGCGCCTGGTACGCATTGTGCCGCCTCGCGTTCACGCACGCGGAGAAAGCGGCGCTCGATAGCTGTTAACATCGGCATGTAACTAAGTTACCAAAAATTTGGAGAAACATGAAACTTCACCCGAAAATTGACGCCGTCACGCAGCGCATAGCGCGACGCAGTGCGGACACGCGCAGCGCCTACCTGGCCCGACTGGACGCGATGGCGAACCGAGCCCCGGGCGCGCAGCGCATGGGCTGCGCCAACGTGGCGCACGCCTTTGCCGGCATGCCTGGCAACGACAAGTTCAAGGTGGTGGCAGAGCGCGGCCGCAATATCGGCATCGTCACGGCGTACAACGACATGCTGTCGGCGCACACGCCGATGCAGACCTACCCGGACCTGATCAAGACCGTGGCGCGCCAGTTGGGCGCCACGGCTCAGGTGGCTGGCGGCGTGCCGGCCATGTGTGACGGCGTGACGCAGGGCACGCCCGCGATGGAACTGAGCCTGTTCAGCCGCGACGTGATCGCCATGGCCACGGCGGTGTCGCTGAGTCACGACATGTTCGATGGCGCAGTCATGTTGGGCGTGTGCGACAAGATCGTTCCTGGCTTGCTCATCGGAGCGCTGCAGTTCGGCCATTTGCCTACGGTCTTTGTGCCCGCCGGCCCGATGCCTTCGGGCCTCTCCAACGGCGACAAGGCCAAGGTGCGCGAGCAGGCGGCTCAAGGCCTGGTGGGGCGCGAAGCCTTGCTCGACGCCGAATCGCGCGCTTACCATGCGCCTGGCACCTGCACCTTTTACGGCACGGCCAACAGCAATCAGATGCTGCTCGAAGCCATGGGCCTGCACGTGCCCGGGACGGCCTTTGTCGCGCCTGGCGGTGCACTGCGCGACGAACTCACGCGCGAGGCGGCGCGCACCGTGCTGGACATCACCCAAGACAAGCGCTTCGCTCCCATCGGGCGCGTGGTGGACGAGCGTTGCATCGTGAATGCCATGGTGGCCTTGCTGGCCACCGGCGGCTCCACGAATCACCTGATTCACTGGGTGGCGGTGGCGCGCGCGGCGGGCATCGTGATCGACTGGGACGACTTCGCGGCACTGTCGGAAGTCGTGCCTTTGCTGTCGCGCGTCTATCCCAACGGCAGCGCCGACGTGAACCAGTTCCAGACCGCCGGTGGACCCGGCTATGTGATCCGCGAGCTGCTGGACGCCGGCTTCATGCATGAAGACGTGCTCACGGTGCGCGCGGGCGGCATTCGCGAATACACGCGGATACCGGCTTTGGCGGATGCAGCCAAGGGCTTGACCTGGAACGACATCGGCGCCAGCCGCGATGAGAACGTGGTGCGGCCGGTCAGCCAGCCCTTCAGCGCCACTGGCGGCCTCAAACTGCTGCAAGGCAATCTGGGTCGCAGCGTGATCAAGGTATCGGCCGTGCCCGAGGACCGGCATTTGGTGCAGGGCCCGGTGCGCGTGTTCGACGCCCAAGAGGCCCTGCTCGAAGCATTCAAGAGCGGCGAACTGGATCGAGCCTGCGAGCAGGACGCCAACGCCAGTCTGATCTGCGTCGTGCGCTGGCAGGGCCCTCAGGCCAATGGCATGCCCGAGTTGCACAAGCTCACGCCACCGCTGGCAGTGTTGCAAGGCAAGGGTTACAAGGTGGCACTGGTGACCGATGGGCGCATGAGCGGCGCCTCGGGCAAGGTGCCTGCAGCCATCCACGTGTCGCCGGAAGCCGCCATGGGCGGTCCGCTGGCGAAGGTGCGCGACGGCGACGTGATCCGCCTGGATGCAGTGGCAGGAACGCTGACGGTGCTCGTGGAAGAATCCGAATGGACGGTGCGGCCCGTGGCCACGATGCCCGAAGCGCTGCGTGCGGCCAATGGCATTGGCATGGGGCGCGAACTTTTTTCTGGAATGCGACGCAACGCCATCACGGCAGAAGAAGGAGCTTGTTCATGGCTGTAATTCAAACATTCACGGCGCTGCAGGTGATGCAGGACGCGCCGGTGATTCCGGTGATCGTGCTGCACGACGTGGCCCACGCCGTGCCGATGGCGCGCGCCCTGGTGGCAGGCGGCGTGCGCATGCTCGAAGTGACCTTGCGCACGCCTCAGGCGCTGGCTTGCATGGAAGCCATCGCCCGCGACGTGCAGGAGGCGGTGGTCGGCGCTGGAACGGTGCGCAATCCCGCCGAAGCGCAGTCCGCGGCGCGCGCTGGCGCCCGCTTTGCCGTGAGCCCGGGTTACACCTCGCGCGTGGGGCAGGCCTGTCGCGACCTGGGTCTGCCGCTGCTGCCGGGCGTGGCCACGGGCAGTGAAATCATGATGGCGCTGGAAGACGGCTTCACGCAGCTCAAATTCTTCCCCGCGCTGCAGGCCGGCGGCACCGCCATGCTCAAGGCCTGGAGCGGGCCCTTTGGTGAGGTGAAGTTCTGCCCGACCGGCGGCGTCACGCTGCAAAACGCGCACGAGTTTCTGGCCTTGCCCAACGTGGTCTGCGTGGGTGGCTCCTGGCTCGTGCCTGCGGATGCGCTCGAGACAGGCGACTGGGCGCGCATCACGCGTCTGGCGGGCGAGACGGCCGCCTTGAGGGGCTGAAGCGGCGAAACCGGCGCAATCCCACGAGCACTTGACTTGGCTCAAGTCTGGCAGAGGGACGCTGCTGATAATGGTGGCGAATCACCTTCAGGAGAACACCATGAGCGCAGTCAGCAGCCCGTTCAATTTTGATGCCCTGGACGAATGCCATCAGCAGATCCAACAGCATTTGGCCGAACTGTCTTCGTTGGCGCAGCAGATTGACGCCGACGGCGTGAACGCCAAGTCGCAGCAGATGGCCGCTGACATCGAGACTTTCTTTTCTGGCACCTCGCGCCAGCACCATCAGGAAGAGGAAAAGAATGTGTTTCCTGGCTTGCTGGCCAGTGGCGACGCTGATCTTGCGGCAGCGGTGCGCAGTCTGCAGCAGGATCATGGCTGGATTGAAGAGAACTGGCTGGAACTGGCGCCACAATTGCGCGCCATCGCCTTGGGCAACAGCTGGTACGACGCGGCGGAGTTTCAGCACGGCGTGCAGGTGTTTCTGGAACTTGTCGGTGACCACATCGCGCTGGAAGAATCGCTGATCTATCCGGAATCGAAGGCGCGTTGGGCCCAGGTCCTGGCAAGCCGCGCTGCAAGGTCCCAGCAGGCCAGCGCGACTTAGCCGGCGCCCAAGCTGGACCCGCGGGTGCGGCGCGGGGTAACATCAGTTCATGGTTCTGCCGCCTGCATCCTCTTCGCCGCTTTTTGCTCAGTCTCCCGCTCTGCCGCGCGACGCGCAGAGCATTCTGGAGTTGGCTGCGCGCTCCATGTTCGACCTTTTTGCGAACGCCAGCGAAGGCATGATGCTGGTGGACTGCGACGCCAAGGTCGTATGGATCAACGACCAGTACCGACGTTTTCTCCCTGCACTGGGTTTTGAGCGCGAGCAGGACTTCGTGGGTCACCCCGTGTCGTCCGTGGTGCAGAACACGCAGATGCATCAGGTTCTGCGCAGCGGCAAGCCCATCCTGATCGATCTCCTGACCAATCGCGCAGGCACCTTCGTGGTGTCGCGCATTCCGTTGCGGGACGATGAAGGGCGGGTGATCGGTGCGCTGGGTATCGTATTGTTTGATCACCCCGAGACCACGCTTCAGCCCTTCATCGCCAAGTTCAGCGCGCTGCAGCGTGAACTCGATGAAACCCGGCGTGAGCTGGCGACGCAGCGCAAACAAAATCTGTTGGGTCAGCGGCTCGCCAAATACACGTTCGCCAGTTTTGTCGGCACCAGTCCGGCGGCGATCGAGGTCAAGCGCCAGGCGCGGCGCGCTGCACAGTCGGGCAGCCCGGTGCTGTTGCTGGGTGAAACCGGAACCGGCAAGGAGCTGCTGGCGCATGCCATTCACGCGGCCTCGGCGCGAGCCCACGGCCCCTTCGTCGGCATCAACATCGCCGCGGTGCCCGAGACGCTGCTGGAGGCGGAATTCTTCGGTGTTGCGCCGGGCGCCTACACCGGCGCCGACCGCAAAGGGCGCGACGGCAAGTTCAAGGTGGCGGATGGCGGCACCTTGTTCCTGGACGAAATCGGCGACATGCCGCAGCGCCTGCAGGTCAAGCTCTTGCGCGCGTTGCAGGAGGGCGAGATCGAGCCGCTGGGATCGAACCGCCTGCAGCCGTTCGATGCCCGCGTGATTGCGGCCACTTCGCGCGACCTGTCGGCACTGGTGCGTGAAGGCAAGTTTCGCGAGGACCTTTATTACCGCCTGAACGTGCTGCCATTGCGCGTGCCGCCGCTGCGCGAGCGCCGCGCCGACATCGCAGCACTGGTGGAATTGTTGTGCGACGAAATGGCCGTCAGTGGCACGCCTCTGCCGGAACTGTCGGCGGACGCGCTGGCCCTGCTGGGCGCGCAAACCTGGCGCGGCAATGTCAGGGAACTGCGCAATGTGCTCGAGCAGTTGGCGCTGCGCAGCGAAGGCGCGCAGATCGACGCGCAGCAGGTGGCGCAGCTGCTGAGTGAATCGGGGGTGGCGCGGTCGTCCGGATCGCCGGTCGACGCGGCGCCAGCGGCGCAAACCGCCCCTGCTGTGCAGGTCTTGCGGCCACTGGCGCTGCAGGTGGCCGAACTGGAGCAGGCGGCCATCGCTGCCGTGCTGGCAGTCTGTTCCGGGAACAAGGTTCAGGCGGCGAAACAACTTGGGATCTCGCGCGCCAAGCTCTATGCCAGATTGTCTGAAAATGAGGCAAATGTCTGATATCTAGGCATGCCATATGTTTGATATTCATTCATATTGACTCCAAAGCATCGGATTTTCCGCAAAATCAGGCATTACCGCGCTGGCACGGCTTGTGCGTTCTGTAGAAGCATCATCAGACCCAAAAGGAGACAAAACCATGCAACGTCGCACACTTTTTGCGCTGGCCGCCTTGATCGGCGCCTTCGCTGCCCCGGCTTTCAGCCAGTCCAAGGAAATCCGAATCGCTCACGTCTATGGCAAGACCGGCCCGTTGGAAGCCTACGGCAAGCAGACCCAGACCGGCTTCATGATGGGCCTGGATTACGCCACCGGCGGCACCATGACGGTGGCCGGCAAGAAACTGGTGGTGATTGAAAAGGACGACCAGGGCAAGCCCGACTTGGGTAAATCGCTGCTGGCAACCGCGTATTCCGACGACAAGGCCGACCTGGCTGTAGGCACCACCGGCTCTGGCGTGGCGCTGGCGATGTTATCGGTGGCAGAGGAATACAAGAAGATCCTGCTGGTGGAACCGGCTGTGGCTGATTCGATCACCGGGGATAAATGGAATAAATACATCTTCCGTACCGGCCGCAACAGTTCCCAGGACGCGATTTCCAACGCCGCAGCGCTGGACAAGCCCGGTGTCAGCATCGCCACCTTGGCGCAGGACTACGCCTTCGGTCGCGACTTCGTCAAGGCATTCAAGGAGTCGATCAAGACCGCCAAGATCGTGCACGAGGAATACCTGCCGGCGAACACCACCGACTTCACCGCGGGCGCCCAGCACTTGATCGACAAGCTCAAGGGCTTGCCAGGTCGCAAGATCATCTTCATCAACTGGGCCGGCACGGGCAACCCGTTCAAGATCGCCGACATGGACTTGAAGCGCTACGGCATCGAGATCGCCAGCGGCGGCAACATTTTGCCGGCGATGGTGGCCTACAAGCAGCTCCCCGGCATGGAAGGCGCGCTCTACTACTACTTCGCGATTCCGAAGAACCCGGTCAACGATGCGATGGTCGCGCGCCACTACAGCCAGTTCAAGACGCCGCCCGATTTCTTCACGGCGGGTGGCTTCTCGGCGGCGATGGCGCTGGTGACGGCTCTCAAGAAGACCAATGGGGACACCCAGGCTGACAAGCTCATCCAGACCATGGAAGGCATGAGCTTTGACACCCCCAAAGGCAAGATGACGTTCCGCAAGGAAGACCATCAGGCGCTGCAGAGCATGTACCACTACAAGATCAAGGTCGATCCGGCTTTTGCCTGGGGCGTGCCTGAGCTGGTGCATGAGATCACGGCGGCGGAGATGGCGATCCCCATCCGCAACAAACGCTAGAAAAGAACGTGCTCGGCTACTGCGCGGGCACGATGCGTCGTTGGGCGGTGCTCGTCATCCTCACGTACGGGTGTACGTTCCGGTGACTGCGCTCCGTCCGCCTAGCCTCGTACCCGCTCGCTACGCCGCTCCCATTCTTTTTTGTTCTCGAACACATCGGGCTTGACGGATGCTTGAAACCAAAAACTTGACCGTGCGCTTCGGTGGCCACGTGGCGGTGAATGGCGTGAGTTGCGCTTTTCAGCCGGGCACGCTCACGGCCATCGTCGGCCCCAACGGCGCGGGCAAGACCACCTATTTCAATCTGATCTCGGGCCAGATCGCCGCCACCTCGGGTGAGGTTTTCCTGAATGGGGCGACGCTGGCCGGCATGAGCCCATCGGCACGAACGCGTGCCGGACTGGGGCGTGCCTTCCAGCTGACGAATCTGTTCCCCAACCTGTCGGTGCTGGAGAACGTGCGCTTGGCGGTGCAGGCGACGCGCAGCGGGCCCCACTGGCGCGGACTCAATCTCTGGAGCATCTGGAGCGATCACGGGGCGCTGACGCGGCGCGCCGAGGAGGTGATCGACGCCGTTTCCATGACCGACAAGCAGCACCGGCCGGTCGCCGCCTTGTCGCACGGTGACCAGCGCAAGGTGGAGGTGGCGCTGCTGATGGCGCTGGAGCCCGAGGTGTTCATGTTCGATGAGCCCACGGCCGGCATGAGCCTCGATGAGGCGCCGGTGATCCTGAATCTGATCCGAAAACTCAAGACCGACAAGCGCAAGACCATTCTGCTGGTGGAACACAAGATGGACGTGGTGCGTGAACTGGCAGACCGAATCATCGTGCTGCACAACGGAGCGCTGGTGGCCGATGGCGAACCGGCGACCGTGATCGCGTCGCCCATCGTTCAGGAAGCCTACCTTGGGGTGAGCGCAGCCTCCGTTCAGGCACAGGCTGAGGGCGGCAAAGCATGAGCGACATCCTTCTCCAACTCGAAGGGGTGCACACCCACATCGGCGCATACCATATCCTGCACGGCGCGGACCTGGTGGTGCCCCGTGGGCAGCTGACGATGCTGCTGGGACGCAACGGTGCGGGCAAGACCACCACGCTGCGCAGCATCATGGGTTTGTGGCGGGCCAATCGGGGCCGCATCGTGTTCGATGGGCGCGACATCACGGCACTGGACACGCCGGACATCGCAGCTTTGGGCATCGCCTACGTGCCCGAGACCATGGGCATATTTTCCGACCTCACCGTCAAGGAGAACATGCTGCTGGCGGCACGCCAGGCCAAGCGGGCAAGCCAGATGGACGCGCAGCGGCTGCGGTGGATCTTTTCCCTGTTCCCCGCCGTGGAAAAATTCTGGAACCATCCGGCGGGCAAACTCTCAGGCGGACAAAAGCAGATGCTGGCGGTGGCGCGCGCCATCGTGGAGCCGCGTGAACTGCTGATCGTGGACGAGCCCAGCAAGGGCCTGGCGCCAGCGATCATCAACAACATGATCGATGCCTTTGCCCAGCTCAAGTCCACCGGTACCACCATCCTGCTGGTCGAGCAGAACATCAGTTTTGCCAAGCGACTGGGTGACAGCGTGGCGGTGATGGAGCACGGCCGCGTGGTGCACGCAGGCGCCATGCAGGCGCTCGCCGACGACGAAGCGCTGCAACACACGCTGCTGGGACTGGCCTTATGAAACCGCTCGATTTCGACTGGAAACCCCTGGCGCTGGCGCCGCTGCTGGCGCTGCTCGTCATGCCCTTCATCGGCTCGACCTCGACCTGGGTCACGCTTACGGTGGCGGGTCTGGCCATGGGCATGATCATCTTCGTCATCGCCTCCGGACTCACGCTGATCTTCGGCCTGATGGATGTGCTCAATTTCGGCCATGGTGTGTTCATCGCGCTGGGCGCTTTTGTCGCCACCACGGTGCTGGGCCTGATGGGTGACTGGACCGGTTCGAACGAGCTGTGGCGCAACCTGGTCGCGGTGTTTCCTGCGATGCTGGTGGCGATGCTGGTGGCGGGCGCCGTCGGTCTGGCCTTCGAGCGCTTCATCGTGCAGCCGGTGTACGGCCAGCACCTCAAGCAGATCCTGATCACGATGGGTGGCATGATCATCGGTGAGGAGCTGATCAAGGTGATCTGGGGTCCGCAGCAGATCGCGCTGCCCCTGCCCGAAGGCATGCGCGGCGCCGTGCTGCTGGGCGATGCAGCGATCGAGAAATACCGGCTGCTGGCGGTCGTGGTGGGACTGGTCGTTTTTGCCGCGATGGCCTGGACACTGGGCCGCACCAAGGTCGGCCTGCTGATCCGCGCCGGCGTGCAGGACCGCGAGATGGTCGAGGCGCTGGGCTACCGCATCCGGCGCCTGTTCGTCGGCGTGTTCGTGCTGGGCAGCGCGCTGGCCGGGCTGGGCGGCGTGATGTGGGGGCTCTATCAGCAAAGCGTGGTGCCGCAGATGGGCGCGCAGGTGAACGTGCTGATCTTCATCGTGATCATCATCGGCGGACTGGGCTCGACGGGTGGCGCGCTCATAGGCGCGCTGCTGGTGGGCCTGATGGCCAACTACACCGGCTTCCTACTGCCCAAGGTGGCACTGTTTTCCAACATCCTGCTGATGATGGCGATCCTGCTGTGGCGCCCGCAAGGGGTCTATCCGGTGGCGAACCGGTAGCAAAGGTGCATCCATGTTGACCCGACTTTTGTCCAATGATTTTCCGCGTAGCCGCGTGCTGGCGGTATTGCTGGTGCTGCTGCTGGTGGCACTGGCAGGTGCGCCCTTCATCTTCCCCGGTGTCAAGGCGCTGAACGTGGCCGCCAAGGTGCTGGTGTTTGTGGTGCTGGTGGCCAGCTTCGATCTGCTGCTGGGCTACACCGGCATCGTGAGCTTTGCCCACACCATGTTCTTTGGCATCGGCGCCTACGGCATTGCCATCGCCACCACGCGCCTGGGAGCGACCTGGGAGGCGCTGCTGCTGGGCACGCTGTGCGCCCTCGCGCTCTCGTTCGTACTGGCCTTGCTGGTGGGTCTGTTCTCGCTGCGCGTGCGCGCCATATTCTTTGCCATGATCACGCTGGCTGTAGCGTCGGCGTTCCTGACGCTGGCGTCGCAACTGTCCGATATCACCGGCGGGGAAGACGGACTGACATTCAAGGTGCCCGAAGTTTTGTCGCCGGGTTTTGAGTTGCTGTCCGAGCCCTTCCTGGGCGTCGCGCTGAACGGCCGACTGCTGTGCTACTACCTGCTGTTTGCAGTGGCACTGGTGCTGCTGCTGGCCATGCTGCGGATCGTGAATTCACCCTTTGGGCGCGTGCTGCAGGCGATCCGCGAGAACGAGTTTCGCGCCGAGGCCATCGGCTACCGCGTGGTGGTGTACCGCACCACCTCCAGCATTCTGTCGGCGCTGTTTGCCTGCCTGGCCGGCGCCATGCTGGCGCTCTGGCTGCGCTACAACGGGCCGGACACTTCGCTCTCGTTCGAGATCATGATGGACGTGCTGCTGATCGTGGTGATCGGTGGCATGGGAACGATCTACGGCGCGGCCATCGGCTCGGCGCTGTATCTGGTCGCGCAAAGTTACCTGCAGGACCTGTTGCGCATCGGCAGCGAGGCCACGGCGGCGCTGCCGGTGTTGTCGGCGTTGCTCTCGCCGGACCGCTGGCTGCTGTGGCTGGGCCTGCTGTTCGTGCTTTCGGTCTACCACTTTCCCACCGGGGTCGTGGGGCGGCTGCGTGCCCGGGCGGAAGGAGCGAAGTGATGACGATGCAATCGACCAGTTCCTCCCACTACCTCACTTGCGCGGGACGCGAGATCCACTACACCGAGTGGGGCGCGCAGCATGAGGGTGTGGTCATTGCGTGGCACGGACTGGCGCGCACCGGGCGCGACATGGACGAGCTAGCCCAGCACCTGAGCCAGCGCTATCGCGTGATCTGTCCGGATACCATCGGCCGCGGTTTGAGTCAATGGAGCCCGTCGCCGCAGCACGAATATTGCCAGGCGTTTTATGCCCGCATCGCAGCCGAGCTGTTCGACCAGCTCGGCATCGAAAAGGCGCACTGGGTCGGCACCTCCATGGGCGGCGCCATCGGCACCGTGTGCGCGTCCGGGCTGCTGCAGCCGGGGATGAAGCAACGTATCCAGAGCCTCACGCTGAACGACAACGCGCCCGAACTGGCTGCGGCCGCCATCGAGCGCATTCGCGCCTACGCGGGCAGTCCTCCCGCCTTTGACACGGTGCTGCAGCTGGAAGCTTTTTTTCGTCAGGTGTACAAACCCTACGGCGCCCTGAGCGACGCCCAGTGGCGTCGTCTGACCGAGACCTCGACGCGCCGCCTGCCCGACGGCCGCGTCACGCCGCACTACGACCCGGCCATGGTGCAGCAGTTCATCCAGCACCCCGATGACTATTCGATCTGGGAACACTTCGACGCGATCACCGTTCCCGTGCTGTGTTTGCGCGGTGCCGACTCCGACTTGGTGCTGCCCGAAACGACGCGCGCGATGATGGCCCGAGGCCCGGGCGCTGCCGGGCTGCTGCGGGTGGTCGAGATCAACGGCTGCGGCCATGCGCCGGCATTGAATGTGCCCGAACAGCTGAATTGCGTGACGGCGTTCATCGACGCCGTCCACAGCGCAAGCTGAGCGCTGCTCCCGGATCCACCCTGTCCGCGTCGCTCGCGGCGCCAGGTGCAGCAACCGCGGCGGCGCGCGCTCACTTGCGCCGGCTGTTAGCGATTGCCCAGGCGAACATGCTGCATCAAGCTGATGCCGAGGTTGAACAGCAGCACGACCACAAAGCAGCCCAGAAAGTCTCCGAATGCCATGGCCGTCGCTTTGCCAAAGAAGTCCGCTGGAGAGGTGACGCCCTGTGTCAGGTAGACCACGTTGTGAGCGAAGCCGTTGAGGATTCCCGCCAGGGCAGACAAGGCGACGATGTGCCAGTAGTTCAGGTTGCCCAAATCCGTGCGGATCTTGAATCGACCCATGACCAGCGCGATGGCGGCGGCGTGGCTGGCCACGCTGATGAGGGCGAAGTAGTAGATCGACAGGGTCGGCAGGTCTGTCCAAAGTGCAACTGAAAGGTAAATACTCGCGGCGAACAGACCGATCGCCGCTGGCAGACCGCCGACCAGAAGACACAGCAATTTGACGCCAGCCGGTATGAATATCAGGCTCACACCGGGCGCAAACAGCATGTACTGGTCGAGAAGCTGGTTCAGCTGAAACGAGCCCGTGAACAGCAGGAAAGCGATCAGGGCAGCAGCCAAGTGGCTCGGTTTGACACCGGAAAACTTGTAATCCATCATGGGTTGGTAATCTTCGGTACCACGAGAATCCGACTTCTTTGGCGCAAGAAAAAAGCCTGCTATCAATCAGGTAGCAGGCTCTCTTTATCCCTTAG
>CAILZB010000051.1 GCA_903838565.1 uncultured beta proteobacterium
AAGCAAAACGAAAAACAAAACCGCCACCAAGAATTGATCGATCAAATAAAAATGTAGACAGAACTAGGAACCTGAAATACTGGCCGCTTCAGAGGGAAAACTCGCTCTTTTTGCGGAAGAACTTCAGTTTAGCCAGACCCCGGCTGCGCCGAGCATCGCAGTGTGCCCGCGCAGCGGGCCGACGAATCCGGCTCGCCTTTCTTTTGGGTACGTTTTCTTTGGCGAAGCAAAGAAAACGTACCTCGCCCGCCGGGGCGAGACCCGGCATGCCCTGCGGGCCACGCGCATTGCGAGGTACCACCATTGGCCTCCGGGACAAAACCCCGGCCAAAGAGCGCGCAAGTCGGCGCAAGACCCGACCTCAGCCGCTCGGCGCCAGGACCCAGGTGGATATCAGATCCACCACCTCGTTTTCCATGCCGATATAGCCGTGGTAATGCATGGCACCGCACGGGTCTCCCGTGGGGTTGCCGCCGCCATTGACCAGAACGGTCTTCTTGATGGGCGCGTTTTTCAGCTTGTCCGCAATGTTTTTGGCTTCCCACGGTGTGCAGGACTTGCAGGCGTCGCGTTCGTGGTGCAGCACCAGCACCGGAACCCTGATTCTCTCCAGATCCTGGCTTGGCACCGCGCCAGCAATGCGGTATGAGGTGATGGATGAGGTCAGCACGATGCCGGCCACCTGGCGACCACCGTCGCGGATGGCCGCAGCCGTGGCCGAGATCGTCCCCATGCTGGTGCCAACCAGCCAGATTGGCGCGCCGCTGTGCGCCTTGACGGCGCGAAAGATGGCCTGGTTGTCCAGGTCATGGTCGTCTCCCGTTCGCATGTTGCCGTCGAGTTCGCGCACGTCGCTGGCGCGTCCCACCAGCACCACGTTCAGCGGATGGGCGGCGAAGCGCCTGGCCGATCGGATCAGAAAGTTCGGGCTGCCCGGCCAGTCGTCCTCGCCCAGCTTGCCGTAGCCACCGGGGCCGCCGGAATACAGCACGACGGTGGCCAGGGCGTCCTTGTTCCAGACGGTGAAGATCGGCACCGAAACGCCGCGCGTGGACACCCGTTCGACCGCGCCGGAAGCAGCTTCAGCGGCATGCGGCGCTCCGCAGTGCAGCAGCGACAGGGCCAGCAGCAGCGAGGCGATTCTCATGGCGCTGGTCCGTTATTGAAACAGCTTTTCTGTCGGGAACAGGGTCAGCAATCCCATCACCGCAAAGATGCCGGCGGCGATGCTGTGAACCAGCTTCATCGGGATCCTGTCGGCGAACTTGTTGCCGACGAACACCGCGGGAACGTCGGCCAGCAGCATGCCCAGCGTGGTGCCGGCGACGACCAGCAGCGGCGCACCATAGTGCGCTGCCAGCGCCACGGTGGCGATCTGGGTCTTGTCGCCCATCTCGGCCAGGAAGAAGCTCACCAGGGTCGCGCCGAAGACGCCCAGGTGCTGTGCAATCTGCGTTTCTTCGTCCTCGATCTTGTCCGGAATCAGCGTCCAGGCCGCCATCGCGATGAAGGACAGCCCCAGCGCCCAGCGCATCGTTTGGGGGCTGACCACCGACGTGATCCAGGCGCCCAGGGCACCGGCGAGTCCGTGGTTCACCAGCGTGGCGCACAGGATGCCGGCAATGATGGGCAAGGGCTTCTTGAAGCGCGCTGCCAGGATGAACGCCAGCAGTTGCGTCTTGTCGCCGATCTCTGCCAGCGCCACGACACCGGCCGAAATGAAGAGCGCCTCCATGAATCAGAAGAGCCCGGAGGCGATGTTGATCGTCAGCGCAATCACGGCCGTGTTGAAGAAGAAGGCCAGTACGCAGTGGACCAGTCCGGTGCGGCGCATGCCACGGCTGGAGAAGCTGACGTCGGCGGTCTGGCCCGAGGTGCCGATGACGCAGGAGAAATAAAGGAAGTCGCCATAGTCGGGCGCGTGTCCGCCGGGGAACTCCAGCCCGCCGCTGGCGCCGCGCGCTTGTGCGCCGTAGTAGTCGTGCGCATAGTGCAGCGCAAACATCACCTGGGTAAAGGCCCACGACGACAGGATGGTGAGAGCTGCGAGCGCGATGTGGGCGTAGCGCAGCGCGCCGTGCATGTCCTTGACGATGGCGAGCTGGGCCACGATCGCGCCCAGGCACATGATGGCCGCGGTCACCACCAGCACCAGCACCGTGATGCGTCCGTCGTCGTGCTGGAGCGCGCGCTTGCGCATGCCTTCGTGCGTCGACCAGAACATCATGCGTGCCGACAGCAGCAGATAAAGGCAGGCGCCCAGGTTCCAGCCAATGATCACGCGCGTGGTGGTTTGCTGTGCCAGCGCCGTGGGCAGCAGCGCCACCGCAAGCGCTCCGACCAGCGCGCAAATGAAGAGCCGGGGTCGCGCCATG
This sequence comes from uncultured beta proteobacterium, assembly GCA_903838565.1. GTDB lineage: Bacteria > Pseudomonadota > Gammaproteobacteria > Burkholderiales > Burkholderiaceae_C > CAIKVZ01. The sequence continues at coordinate 2,376 of CAILZB010000051.1, forward strand.
ACGATGCGCACCGCCTTCGGGCGCTTGTTTGGCAAAGGGTTGTTTTCCATGGGGGCATGCTACCTCAATCGCGCAGTCGGCCCCAGCGCCACGCTAAGGCTCGCTTAAGACCCGGCAGCGAAGATGCTGGTACCGATCCACTTCAAGCAAGGGGTTTTTCATGGACAAATATTTAAGCTCTTTCATTCGCCAGTACCTCCGTGTCGTCCTGGCAGCGCTGACGCCCGTGGTGGTGGTCACGTTCCTGTCGATCCCGTTCACGCTCGAAGGGCACCCGGGGGATGAGCGATCCGTCCACGCGCCGGTCGAGCAGCACATGACCTGATGCAGGTCACGGTGCAGGAATTGACTGACAATCCCAGGAAAACTGCAGGCCCATCACCATGAATTTTTCAGAACTGTCCAGCGAAGCCGAAGACACCGAACACAGCGCGGCCGAGCGCGCCGCTGCGGCATCGCGCAGCACCTGGGTCAGCGTGGGCGTGAACCTGGTCTTGACCGCGACCCAGATTGCCGTGGGCGTGGTGGCCAAATCCCAGGGCCTGGTGGCCGACGGCATCCACTCGCTGTCGGATCTGATCGCCGACTTCGTGGTGCTGTTTGCCGGGCACCACAGCCAGAAGGACGCCGACGAGGACCACCCCTACGGGCACCAGCGCTTCGAGACCGCCGCCTCGCTGGTGCTGGGCACGCTGCTGCTGGTGGTGGGCGTGGGCATGCTGTGGTCGGCCTTTCGCAAGCTGGAGGCGCCCGAGACCGTTCCCACGGTGCACATCGTGGCCTTGTGGGTGGCAGCGGGCGCGCTGATTGCCAAGGAGTCGCTGTTTCGCTACATGCTCTCGGTCGCCAAACGCGTCAAGTCCAGCATGCTTGTGGCCAATGCCTGGCACGCACGCTCGGACGCGGCGTCGTCGCTGGTCGTGGGCATCGGCATCGTTGGCAACCTGGCGGGCTACCCGATACTGGATCCGATCGCCGCGCTGATCGTCGGCTTCATGGTCACCCGGATGGGCTGGGGCTTCAGCTGGGACGCGCTGCACGATCTGATGGACCGGGCCGTGGACGAGCAGGAGGTGGCAGCGATTCGCGAGACCCTGGTGCAGACGCCGGGCGTGAGCGGCGTGCACGACGTGCGAACGCGCAAGATGGGCGACATGATCGTGGTCGACGCGCATATCGAGGTCGACGCCAGCATCAGCGTCGAGGCCGGCCACGACATCGCGGTGGCGGCGCGCCAGCGCGTGCTGCAGCGCCACCGCGTGCTCAACCTGATGACGCACGTCGATCCCTGGCACCGGCCCGACCTGGACCACGCGCGCGCACCGACGAAGGTTTAGCCTACGGTGCCTGTACCCTGAGCTGCAGCAGGCGTCGCGTGTTGCTGTTGCCCTGGCTGCTGTAGACCCCGGCTGGCGCGTTGGTTCCGGTGGCGGCGATCGTGACCCACTGACCCAGCACCGCACTCACGGTCGTGGCCACATGGCTGCGCGACTGTGCCGGAAGATCGGCTCCACCGCGTGCCTCCACGCTGGCGCTCTGCACCTCCACTTCGATCGTCACCGGTTGTTTGCCACCGGGCCAGCGCGCTCGCAGCACGATGCTCTGCCCCGAGTCCATCCAGGTGACGGCGTTCTTCACGCTGCCGCCGCGGCTGCTGCTCGAAGCCCCGGCCGTGGGCGCCGAAGCGCTGACCGAGTCGCTTTGGACCGACACCGATTCCACCCATTGCATCGGGATCGATTGACCCAGGCGCAGGCTGGCTTTTTCGCCATTGCGCACCTGAACCTGCTGCTGTGTCAGCGCCGGGCGCTGCGGCTGCGTGCCCACGCTGTAGCCCCCGCCCTGAGTGTCTTCCACCTGGCGCAGCTCCACCAGCAGATCGCGCTGCGGCGCCTGCGCCGCAGCGCTCAGCGCGATACAACCCAGGCACAGCGCCAGCGATTTGAGGGCATTCATGGCCACCATTGTCGCCGCTAGCCGCCCAGGTAGGCGGCCTTGACGGCGGGGTCGTCCTTGAGTTTGTCGGCCGGGCCGTGCACCGAGATGCGGCCGTTCTCCAGCACGTAGCCGTAGTCGGCCACCTTGAGCGCGGCCGCGGCGAATTGTTCCACCAGCAGCATCGTCACGCCCTGGGCCTTGAGGCGAGAGATGATGTTGAAGACCTCCTCCACCAGAATCGGCGCCAGGCCCATCGATGGCTCGTCCAGCAGGAACAGGTCAGGGTTGAGCATGACGGCGCGCGCCATGGCCAGCATCTGCTGCTCGCCGCCAGAGAGCGTGCCGGCCAGTTGCGTGCGGCGTTCCTTGAGCCGCGGAAACAGATCCATGGCGCGCTCAAGGTCGCCTGCGACATCGCCCTTGGGGCGGCTGCCGGTGAGGCGCGGAAAAGCGCCCAGCAGCAGGTTGTCGGTCACGCTCATGGTGGAGAAGACGCGCCGGCCTTCGGGCGAATGCGCCAGCCCCAGCTTGGCGATGGTGTACGACTCCATGCCGTCCACCCGCTTGCCATTCAGGCTGATCTCTCCGGCCGTGGGTTTGATCATGCCCGAGACGGCGCGCATGGTGGTGGTCTTGCCTGCGCCGTTGGAGCCGATGAGGGTCACGACCTGGCCCTTGGGGATGTGAATGGAAATGCCGTGCAGCACCTGCACTTTGCCGTAGCCGGCTTCAAGGTTCTTGATGATCAACATGTTGTGTTCCTGTTAACGTGAACGAACTAACTTTCATGACTCGGAGCGCTCAGCGGGCGAGGCATGAAAGTTAGCCTCAGGCGGCCGTGCCACCGAGGTAGGCTTCGATCACTTTTTCGTCGGCCTGCACATCGGCCGGCTTGCCCTCGGCGATCTTCTGCCCGAAGTCCAGCACCGAGACTGTGTCGCACAGTCCCATCACCACGTCCATGTGGTGCTCGATCAGGATCACCGTGATGCCGTGGTCGCGGATCTTCTTGATGATGGCGATCAGCTCCAGGATGTCGGGCGCCGTCAGGCCCGCGGCGGGCTCGTCCAGCAGCAGCAGTTGCGGGTCCAGCGCCAGGGCGCGTGCGATCTCCAGCAGGCGCTGCTTGCCGTAGGGCAGGTTGCGCGCTTCCTCGGTCGCCAGGTCGGCCAGTCCGACAAAACGCAGCAAGCCTAAAGCCCGCTCGGTCGCCGAGCGGTCTTCGCGCAGGTAGCGCGGGCTGTGCAGCGCCACGTCCAGGATGTTGCTGGCAAAGCTGTGGTGCAGACCCACCTGGATGTTTTGCAGCGTCGTCATTTCGCCAAACAGCTGCACGTTCTGGAAGGTGCGCGCAATGCCCGACAGCGCAATGTCGGACGAGGTGCGACCCACGACGCTGCGCCCGGCAAACTCAATGCTGCCGGCGGTGGGCACGTAGATGCCGGTGAGCACGTTCATCATCGTGCTCTTGCCCGAGCCGTTGGGGCCGATCAGCCCGTGGATGCTGCCGCGCCGGATGCGCAGATCCACGTTGTTCAGCGCCTTGAGGCCGCCAAACTGCATCAGCACGTTGCGCGCCACCAGCAGGTCGTCGCCCTGTGCCGCTGAACCCGAGGGCTTGGCCACCATGACGGCATCCGGTGCCGCTTCCATGCGGGTCAAGGCACCCTCTTCGACGGACACGGCGCGGCGCCGGAAGAACAGACCGCGCACGAAACCGACGATGCCGTCCTGCAGGTAATACACGACAAACAAAATCATCAGGCCGAAGATGCTCAGGCGCCAGTCGGTGATCGATTCCAGCCAGAAGGCAAAGCCTGCGAGCGCGATCGTGCCCAGCACCGGGGCGATCATGGCCCGGGAGGTGGTGCGCTTCTTGAGGACCGCCACCGCACCTCCGATCAGCATCAGCACGGCGATGCTGGAGGCGACGATGCGGAACATCGCCAGGTCGTCCAGCAGCAGCGGCAGCATCACGATGATGCTCGCGCCCAACAGCGAACCCAGGCGCGTCTTGCGCCCGCCCATGATGACGGCCAAAAGGAACAGCACCGTGAGCTCGAAGTTGTAGGTATTGGGCGAAATGTATTGCTCGGAGTACGAGTAGAGGCAGCCCGCCAGGCCGGCAAAACCGGCGCTGATGACGAAGGCATAGACCTTGTATCGATAGACCGAAACGCCCATGCAGTCGGAGGCCACCGGGCTGCCGCGCAGCGCTTCAAAGGCACGGCCCAGTTGCGAGCGCAGGACGCGGTGCACGACCACGAGCGAGAGCGTCATCAGCGCCAGCACCAGCCAGTAAAAACCCTTCTCGTCGAGCTGGGAGCCGAACAGCGAGGGCTTGGGAATCTTGATGCCCAGCGGTCCTTCGGTCAGGAACGTCATCTCGTTGATCAGGATCTGGATGATGGTGCCGAAGGCCAGCGTCACCATCGCCAGGTAGGGGCCGGTCACGCGCAGCGCGGGCAGCGCCAGCAGGGCGCCAAACAGCGCCGTCACGCCGATGCTGGACGGGACGATGAGCCACAGCGGCGCGCCCAGCTTCATGAAGAGCACGCCGGCGGTGTAGGAGCCCACGCCGAACAGTCCGGCGTGTCCCAGCGACACCTGTCCGGTGTAGCCCACGACGATGTCCAGGCCGAACAGCAGGATCGCGTAGATCATGATCGTCTCGATCATGTGCACGTAATACGAGTTGCTGGTGAAGAAGGGAACGGTGGCCAGCAGGGCCAGGCCGATGACGGCAGCAATCAGGGACTTGCGGTTCATGGTCAGACTTTCTTGATGGCCGTCTTGCCAAACAGGCCCGCAGGCTTGTAGGCCAGCACCAGCAGCAGCAGCACCAGGCCGGGAACGTCCTTGTAGCCCGTGGAAATGTAGAAGCCGGTGGTGGTCTCGGCGATGCCCAGGATGATGCCGCCCACGATGATGCCCATGCCGCTGGTCAGGCCGCCGATGATGGCGACGGCGAAAGCCTTCAGGCCCAGCACCGAGCCCATGGTGGCGCCGGTGAGCGTGAGCGGCGCAATCAGCACGCCGGCAAAGGCGGCGGTGGCCGAAGACAGGGCGTAGGAGAAGGTGATCACGAGACCGGTGTTGATGCCCATCAGCTTGGCCGCGTCGCGGTCATTGAAGGTGGCGACCACGGCCTTGCCGTAGATCGACTTGCGGTTGAAGAACTCCACCGCCAGCATCATCAGCACGGCACCGGCCACGACCAGAAGCTCCATCGGCAGCACGTTGGCGCCGAGAAACTTGAGCGGAGATTCGGGCAGCGGGGAGGGGAACTTCAGGTCGTCGCGGCCCCACAGGTTTTCGGCCACGTTCTTGAAGATGATGCCCAGCGCGATGGTGGACATGATCCAGCCAAACTCGCTCTTGATCTTGATCGCCGGGCGCACGCCGATGCGCTCGACCAGCCCGCCCTGGAACAGGCCGAACACGATCACCAGGGGAATCATCAGCCAGTAGTTCACACCCAGGTTCACCAGCGTGAGGCCCACCATCGCGCCGAGCATGAGCGCGTCGCCCTGGCCGAAGTTCAGTGTGTCCGAAGTCTGAAAGGTGAGCTGGTAGCCAAAGGCGATGACCGCATAGATCATCCCCAGGGCGATGCCGCTGTAGACGAGTTGGAGCAGGATTTCCATAGATGTGACTCAGCAAAGGTTGAAGAATACAGGCAACGTTCACGTTGACGCGACCCCAAAACAGCGACACCGCGCCAGTCTTCCGACTGGGCGGTGCCGCTGCGCCACCGTGGTCGACGGGGCTTACTTCTTGACCGGCAGCGCGCCCTTGGCGTTCACGTCCTTGACGCGCACTTCCGAAGCCTTCTTCTGGTCGTCAGGGTAAGCGTAGACCACGCGCTGGCCCTTGACTTCGCCAAACACCGGGATGTTGGCGGTGATCGCGTCGTGGTCCTTGACTGTGAAGGGCTTGTTGTAGGTGGTGACCACGCCTTCGACCGGTGCCTGCAGGTTCTCCAGTGCGGCCTTGATCTTGGGGCCTTCGGTGGATTTGGCCTGGTTGATGGCCGCCGCCAGCAGGTAGATCGAGTCATAGCCCTGGGCCGCGGAGACGGGCGAGTCAATGCGCGCGTTTTTCGGGTTGAAGGTCTTGAGGTAGTTGATGATGAAGGACTGACGCTTGGGCGTGGTCGGCTCCTGGATGAAGGTCTGCGGCATGCGCGCCCCTTCGCCGCCGGGGCCGGCGTTGTCGATGAAGTTGGCCATGGACAGGGTCCAGGAACCGATCATCGGCACTTTCCAGCCCAGCTTGGTCATGCCGTTGGCGATCTGTGCCAGCTCGGGGCCGATGCCGTAGGTCAGCACCACTTCGGCGCCGGCGGCCTTGGCCTTGAGCAACTGCGCCGTCATGTCGACGTCCTTGATGTTGAACTTCTCCACCGCCACGGCGGTGATGCCCTTGGTCTTGAGCGCCTTCTCCAGGTCTTCGCGACCGAGCTGGCCGTAGTTCGTGGAGTCGGCCAGGATCGCGACCTTCTTGTAGCCGCGGCGCGTGATGGCTTCTTCCACCACCATCGGTGCCTGGATGCTGTCGTGCGCGGCGTTGCGGAAGATGTAGTTCTCGGCCTGGTCATCGAACTGGTGCGTCACGACCGAACCGGTGGCCACGTTGTTCATGACCGGGATCTTGGCGTCCTGGAAGAAGCGCTGCGACGCCAGCGCCACACCGGTGTTGATGTAGCCCACGGCGGCCACGACCTTTTCCTTGTTGATCAGCTCCTGGGCAATCTGCACGCCGCGGGCGTTCGCCGCTTCGTCGTCGCGTTCCACCAGAACGATCTGGCGTCCGAGCACGCCGCCGGCCTTGTTGATCTCGCTCACCGCCAGTCGCACGCCGTCGCGCATGCTCACGCCCATGGAGGACGAGCCGCCGGTGAACGGGCCGTCGACACCGATCTTGATCGGATCAGCGGCGTAGCTGAAGCTGGCAAAGGCCAGGGCCAGCGAAGAGAGGGCAAAGTTTCGAGCAAGTTTCAAGGTGTTCTCCTGGGCGTTATGGATCTGGTGGTGGGCGGTGGCCGCCTCTGCGCGGTCGATTATGGGTTGATCGCGGCGCTTGCACCTAGGTAAAAACCCAGAGGCAGATGGTCGGCAAGGGAGGAAAAATCCCATTTCTTGTCGCAAGTCAAGAATATGAAAGTGACAACAACATGGTGCCGAGGTTGCGAGCCACAGCTGCCGCAATCCCTGGTGGGGCCCGCAAGAATGGTCATGGTCTGCCGCGCATCGCGCGCAATGCCTAATGTGGCACCATACTGTTATTGCCATCAACCGAGGACCGACCCATGTCACAGACCACTTCCAGAGCCATCCGCATTGACCAGCAGGGCGGACCCGAACAACTCAAGCTGGTGCAGGTCAGCGTGGGCGAGCCCGGACCCGGGCAGATCCGCATCCGCCACAAGGCCGTGGGGCTGAACTTCATCGACGTGTACCAGCGCAGCGGCCTGTATCCGATGACGATGCCGCTGCAGCTCGGCATGGAAGCCTCGGGCGTGGTCGAGGCCGTGGGCGAGGGCGTGACCCATCTGCAGGTGGGCGACCGCGCGGCCTACGCCAGCCAGCCACCGGGCAGCTACTGCGAGCTGCGCGTCATGCCGGCCACCTGCGTGTGCAAGCTGCCCGACGGGATTTCGTTCGACACCGGAGCCGCGATGATGCTCAAGGGGCTGACGGCGCAGTACCTGCTGCGCAAGACGCTGCCGCAGGGCGGCTTGAAGGCGGGTGACTTCGTGCTGTTCCACGCCGCTGCCGGCGGCGTCGGACTCATCGCCTGCCAGTGGGCCAAGGCGCTGGGGCTGCAGCTGATCGGCACCGCCGGTTCGGACGCCAAGTGCGCGCTGGCCAAGGAACACGGCGCGGCGCACGTCATCAACTACGCGAGCGAAGACTTCCTGGCCCGGGTCAAGGAAATCACCGGCGGCAAGGGAGTGAAGGTGGTGTACGACTCGGTTGGCAAGGACACCTGGGACAAGTCGCTGGACTGCCTCTCACCCTTTGGCCTGATGGCCAGCTTTGGCAACGCGTCCGGTCCGGTGGCGCCTTTTGCCCCGGGCATGCTGGGCGCCAAGGGCTCGATCTACGTCACGCGCCAGACGCTGTTCACGCATATCTCCAGCCGCGAGAGCACGCAGGCGATGGCGGATGAATTGTTTGCCGTGGTGCTCAGCGGCGCCGTGAAGATCCGCATCGACCAGCGCTACCCGCTGGAAGACGTGCAGCAGGCGCACCGCGATCTGGAAGCGCGCAAGACCACCGGCTGCACCATCCTCACGCTATAGCGGCCAGCGGCCGGTCAACGGCCGCGCCGCACGCGCAGCAGCTCGTCCAGGATCAGGCAGGCCGCACCCACGGTGATGGCGCTGTCGGCGAGGTTGAACGCGGGGAAGTGCAGGTCGGCGTAGTGGAAATCCAGAAAGTCCACGACGTAGCCCAGACGCATGCGGTCGATCACGTTGCCGATGGCGCCGCCCAGGATGCACGACAGCGCAAAAGAAAACAGTTTCTGGCCCGCGTGCGCGCGCAACATCCACACGATCGCTGTCGCGGCGATGATGCCGATGGCGGTGAACATCCAGCGCTGCCAGCCCGAGGCGTCGCGCAGGAACGAGAACGCCGCGCCGGTGTTGTGGGCGCGCACCACGTTGAAGAAACTCGTCACCGCCTGCGAGTCGCCAAGGCGGTAATAGCCCACGATCAGTATCTTGGTGAACTGGTCAGCCAGGATCAGGATCAGGGACCAGCCCAGCCAGGGCGTTAAGTTTGTGCTTGATTGTTTTGCCATGAATCAGTGAGCCCGGAATGGCGGATAAATCCGCTGGCCGGGCAAAAAGGGGAGGGAATGTAACAGAACGCAATGCGCCCGCGCCATGCAGTGAAAGGAACAGATCATATTTGAAGCGTGCGCAGGTGCCGTTCGCGATGAAATCGGCCGTTACGGCCGGTAACTCGATGCCTCCCGTGCCGTGCCACATTCGAGTTCTCTTATTGGGAACGAATGAGCCTCCATGATTGAAAGATTCCGGATCTGGATGGTGCGACGCTTTCTGGCGCGACTCAAGACACCGCGCGACGTGGCGCGAATGGCCTTTCGCAAATATGCCGCTCGCATGGCGCTGGTGGACGCGCAGCGCAGCGTGACCTATGCCGAGTTGGGCCAGCGCACTTTCCGTATCGCTGCCGCCTGGCGCGCACTGGGCGTCAAGTCCGGCGACGTGGTGGCCGTGCGTCTGCGCGACGGCGTGTGCCAGGTCGAAGCCCGCCTCGCGGCGGCGGAATGTGGCGTGGTGCTGAGCTTGCTGGCCCCCTGGAGCACGCTCGAGCAGTTGACGCTTTCGCTGGAACTCGTGGAGCCACGTCTGTTCGTGCATGACGGCAGCGATTGCGCGCTGATTCTTGAGTTGCAGCGACGCTTCCCCGCGCTGATCCCGTTGTGCCTGCAGAACAGCGAACCCGCCTGGCTCGCGCCGGGTCCGGCAGCGCCCTGTGCGGGCGACATCGACCCGGCGGACACCCAGATGCTGGGCTTCACTTCGGGCACCACCGGCGCGCCCAAGCTCATGAGCGCCACCTACGGCGTTTACCTGAGCGCCATTCGCCTGATGCTGGACAACGTGGGCGTGGGCAAACCGGGCGCCACTGCGGACGTGATGCTGGTGGGCATTCCCCTCACCGGAGCCGGCAGCGGCATGCTGCTGCACACCCTGTTGGCCGGCGGCTGTCTGGTCGTGCCGCAGCGTTACGACGCACAGACCTTGATCGAAGCGATCGCGCGTCACCGTGCGACACGCTTGTTCACGACGCCCAGCCTGCTGATCGACATGCTGGATCACCCGCTGCTCGATCAGATCGACCTCGCGTCGCTGCGCAACATCATTTACGGCACCGAGATGATGCCGGCGGCCAAGCTGGAGGAGGCGTTGCGGCGCCTGGGCCCGATCCTGCAGCAGGGCTATGGCAGTGCGGAAGTGCTGCCGCCGGTGAGCATGCTGCAGTCGCATGAGCACATGCAGGACGGTCAGGTTGCAGCGCGCTCCGTACTGATGTCATGCGGGCGTGTGGTGCCGCAGGTGAGCGTGCGCATCGTGGATGAGGCGGGGCGCGATCTGCCGGCAGGAACACCGGGTGAAGTGCTGGTGAAGAGCCCCACGCTGTTTCGCGGCTACGGCAGGCAACCGGACCCGAACAGCGACAGTTTTCGGGAGGGTTTCTTGCGCATCGGCGATATGGGTGTGCTCGCAGCCGACGGCTATCTGACGATGCTGGGGCGAAAACCCGATGTGCTGCAGCGCGACGGCCAGACCATTTTTCCCCGCTACGTGGAAGAGGCTCTGCACGACCACCCGTGCATCAAGGAGGCTTCGTACGTGCAGGGGCCACAGGGCATGGCGATGGCCTTTTCCCTGCGCTGCACGCACCGCTCGCCCCAAGTTCAGGGCTACTGGAGCGCCGAGTTGGCGCAGCATTTGCAGACCCGGATTCCGCACTGGCAAGTGCCCGACAGCTACCACCTGTTTGACGAGTTGCCGCGCAGTCCCCTGGGCAAGGTATTGCGGCGCGAGGTTCGCGCCCGCCTGGCCACCCTTGAAGCGACCACCGTGTCGTAAACCGCTGAAGGACAAGACGATGGCGCTCAAACAGTTATTCATGGGTCTGGTATTTCGCCGCTTTCAAACTGCACGCGACATCGTGCGTTTTGCCATTCGGTTCTATGGCAAGCGCATCGCCATCATCGACCGGCGCGGGTCTTTCACTTACCGTGAAATAGCGCAACGCTCGCTCCAGCTCAGCTCCGCAATGGTGGCGGGTGGCGTAAAGAAGGGCGATGTCGTGTTCACCTGGCTGCCGGAGACGGGAGAACAGTTGGAGCTGCGGCTGGCCACCTTTGAAAACGGCGCCATCCTCGCCATGTTCCACCAGGCCCTCACGCCGGATGCCGCACTGCAGTCCATCCGTACGCTCAAGCCCAAGCTGTTTTTCCATGACAGCGGCATGAGTTCGAGCATCATCGACGCAGCAAGGGCCGAGTTCCCCGGGATGGCGTGCATCGCGCTGGGCGTGGAATACGAGAACTACCTCGCCGCGCATCCGGCTCGGCGCAGTCAAACCACGCTGGAGCCCAGGGACTACGCCTCGCTGCATCTCACGTCCGGCACGACGGGGCAGCCCAAGGCCATTGCCGTGACGCACGGCAAGTACCTGATGCAACTGCGCATGATGGCTCAGGATCTGAGCCAGGGCGCCGGTGCGAAGAAGGCGGCGGGTGGCGATGTGATTCTGCTGGGAATGCCGCTCACCGGTCCGGGCGGCGGGTTGGTGCTGCCCGCTCTGCTGGCGGGCGCCGCGCTGGTGGTGCCCACAGACTATGCAGTTGCCCAGCTGACCAGCCTGATCCGGCGCTGGCGCGTGACGCGTGCCTTTATCTCGCCTTCGACCCTGATCGACCTGCTGGACGACCCCCAGCGCGAGCTGTATGACCTGAGCTCCCTGGGCAACGTGATCTACGGCTCCGAGATGATGTCCGCGGCCAAGCTGGACGAAGCCGTGCGCTGGCTGGGTCCCATCTTTCAGCAGGGCTACGGCAGTTTCGAGGCGATGCCCCCGCTGACCTGGCTGCGTGCCCATGACCACGTGCAGGCGGACGGGGCACCGATGTCGAAAGAGGTGATGGGTTCGGTCGGGACGGTCGCCACGGGCGTGAGCATTCGCGTGTTGAACGAAGCGAAACGCAGTTTGCACGCTGGCGGTATCGGCCAGATCGTGGTGAAGACGCCGCTGGCATTTTCCGGCTACTGGGGGCGCCCCGAGCTGAATGACGCCACGCTCTATCGAGGCTGGGTGCTGACCGGCGACATGGGGTATTTTGATGCGCAGCAGCGTCTGCACGTGCTGGGGCGCCGGGCCGACACCGTGCGCCGCGGCCAGCAGGAAATCTATCCGCGCCAGGTCGAAGAGGTGGCTCATGCACAGGCTTGCGTGCGCGATGCCTGTCTGGTGCAGGTCAGGGACGAAGCCCATCTGGTGGTGACGCTGCGCCACGCCTGGCGCAAGGCCCCGGACCGGGATGCCCTGACGCAGGAAATCGACAGCTACCTGCGCCAGCACCTGGCGCCCGAGTTGCAGCCGGACCGTATCCACATTGTCGACGCGATACCACGCAGCTTTCTCAACAAGATGCTGCGGCGCGAGGTGCGCGAGCAGTTGCTCCGGCAGACGCAGGAGACAGCGCCATCGTTGCCCCGCCTCGTGCCATTCCGGGGCGCGCAGGAACTGGTTCTGGAGGCGGCGTGAACGCGATCCCGAAAACGAAAAGGAACCCTTCACCATGCTGAACCCGGACGAGTACTACCAGAGCGCCACCCAGCGCAACATCGGCATCGTGAGCCGCGACGAACAGGACAAGTTGCGCCAATCCCGTGTGGCCATCGTCGGCATGGGCGGCGGTGGCGGCATCTACCTGACGACGCTGGTGCGCATGGGTATCGGGCATTTCCACATCGCCGATTTCGATACCTTCAGCGTGGCCAACGTCAATCGTCAGGCCGGTGCCATGAGCAGCACCGTCGATCGGCCCAAGGTGCAGGTCATGGCCGAGATCGCGCGCGACATTCATCCGGGCGTGCAGGTTCAGACGTTTGATGCGGGCCTGAGCGCGCACAACGTGGAGGAGTTCTTGCGCGGCGTGGACCTGGTGGTGGACGCGATTGACGTCTTTGCCCAGCCCGCGCGGCTGCTGCTGTACCAGAGCGCGCGGCGCCTGGGCTTGCCGGTGCTTTTCGGCGCGCCGCTGGGCCTGTCGGCCACCCTCGGCGGCTTTGCTCCTGACGGCATGCGTTTCGAGGACTACTTCGATATCCGCGAGGGCATGAAGCCCTTCGACATCATGATGCGCTTCGTCGTGGGCATCGCTCCCAAGGGGCGGCACTGGACCTACATGGACAGCAGTCATGTGGCGCCCGAAGACCAGACCGGCCCGTCTTCTGCGGCGGCCATCAGCCTGGTCGCGGGCCTGGTTTGCACCGAGGCCCTGGTGGCGCTGCTCAAGCGCAGACCGCTCACGGTGGCACCCGAGTTCCTGCAGTTTGACCCCTACCTCGGGCGCTTTTGGCGCGGTCGCCTGCGCTGGGGCAATCGCGGCCCGCTGCAGCGGCTGAAGCTCTGGTTTGCAGGAAAGAAATTTGCCGCCTTGGCCGAGGACTTCAACCAGGCGGGCTTCCAGCGCATCCCCGAACACACCGCTGCCGGGTGATGGCACAGCTCCGGGCGCTGCCTGCAAGGCAGTGGAAGGCGGCGATTTGATACAATTCTGAATATGACAACAAGCTGCCCGGCCCCTGTGCGTCGCGTCCCGCTGACCGTGCTGTTGAGTCTGCTGCTGTGCGCCTGCGCGCCGGAGCCCGCCGAAAAGCCCGCTGTGGTGTTGCCGGTGCTGGCGGTCAGGCTGGGCCTGTCGGAAGACGTCTCCAGCCTGAGCCTGTCGGGCGACGTGCGCCCGCGCACGGAGACGGTGATCGGTTTTCGGGTGGCGGGAAAGATCATCGAGCGCAAGGTGGAAGTGGGGAATCAGGTCAAGCGCGGCGACGTGCTGGCGCGGCTGGATCCGCAGGACCTGTCGCTGCAAACGCAAGCCACGGGCGCGCAAAGCGCCGCCGCGCAGATCGATCTGGCGCAGCAGGTGGCCGACCTGGAGCGCTTTCAGTCGCTGCTGAAACAGGGCTTCATCAGCCAGGCGGAATTCGATCGGCGCAAGAACACCGTGGACATCGCGCGCTCGCGCGTGACCGAAGTCGGCAGCGCGCAGCGCTCCAGCCACAACCAGCTGACCTATGCCGTGATCCGTGCCGATGAAGCCGGCGTCATCACCGCGGTCGAGGCCGAGCGCGGTCAGGTGGTGGCGGCGGGTCAGCCGGTGTTGCGCATCGCCCAGGCCGGCCCAAAGGATATCGGGGTGAGCGTGGCCGAGAGCCGCCTCGCCGCGCTGCAGGCAGCCAAGGAGTTGCTGATCACCTTGTCCGCCTTGCCAGGCAAGAGCTACAAAGGCGCACTGCGCGAAGTCTCGCCCGCGGCCGATCCAGCGACCCGGACCTATGCGGCGCGCATCACCGTGCTGGACGCCGACGACGCCATGCGTCTGGGCATGAGCGCGCGGGTGGCCGTGCGCGGCGAAGCCAAGCCGGTGCTGATGCTGCCGCTCTCGGCTCTGTACCGCGACGGCGACAAGACGGCGGTGTGGACGGTGGACGCCGTCAGTTCCGTCGTGCAACTGGTGCATGTGAGCGTGGCTTCCGTGCAGGACGACAGCGTCACGATTGGTCAGGGCCTCAAAGTGGGCGACACGGTGGTGACGGCCGGTGTGCAAAAACTCCAGGCGGGGCAGAAGGTGCGCGTGGTCGCGCCATGAGCGCCGCGCCGGGCCGCGCCAAGCAAGCTCGCGCCCCCACGGGGCTGAGTTCCGCGGCTCCCGATCTGCTGGCGCAGGTCGGGACGGGACGAAGAGACGTTGCCTCTGGCATCGGCCTGTCCAGCGAGGACGCGCAGTGCCGAGCGTGGGGGCACACATGAGTCGTATCAACCTGTCCACCTGGAGCCTGATGCAGCACCAGTTGGTGCGTTACATCTTGGTGGTGGTGCTGCTGGGCGTCTGGTCCTATGTGAAGCTGGGGCAGGCCGAAGACCCGTCCTTTACCTGGCGCGGCATGGTGGTGCATGCCTACTGGCCCGGTGCCACGGCGCGCGAGGTGGAACAGCTGGTGTCCAAGGTGATCGAGAAGAAGCTGCAGGAGACGCCCTACCTGGACTTCATCGATGGTGAATCCAGGCCGGGCGAGGCGCTGCTGATCATCATGTTGCGCGAGGACTCGCCCCCGGCCGAGGCTGCGAAAACCTTCTACCAGGTGCGCAAGAAGATCGCCGATATCAAGGACCAGCTGCCCGGCGGCGTGCTCGGTCCGTATTTCGACGACGAGTGGGGCGACGTGTTCGGCTCCGTGTACGCACTCACAGGCGTTGGCTATACGCCGGCGCAATTGAAGCAGTACGCCGACATGGTGCGCGCCGAGCTGCTGCGGCTGAGCCAAGTGGCCAAGGTCAACATCATCGGCGAGCAGCCCGAACGCATTTACATCGAGTTCGACAACGAAAAGCTGCTCAGCGCCGGCCTGGACGCGCTGATCGTGGTGGATGCGCTGCGCAAACAGAATGCCATCGCCGCGCCGGCTTCGATTGAAACCTCCAGCAACAGCCTGCACACGCGGGTCTCGGGCGAATTCGGCTCGATCGAAGCGATCCGCGATCTGAGCGTGAGTTTCAACGGCCGCAGCTTTCGCCTGGGCGACGTGGCGCGCGTGCTGCGGGGTTACCAGGAGCCCAGCTCGTTCAAGATGCGCGCCCTGGGCCAGCCGGCGCTGGGCCTGGAAGTCTCCATGCGAAGCGGCGGCGACATTCTCAAACTGGGCAAGGAGCTGACGGCAGCCGTTGACGGCGTGCGCGGGCGGCTTCCGGTGGGGATGGAGATCCATCAGGTGGCGGACCAGCCGACTGTCGTGCACGATGCCGTGCAGGTGTTCATGCGCTCCCTGGTGGAAGCCCTGCTGATCGTGATGGCGGTGAGCTTCGTCAGCCTGGGCAAGCGCGCCGGCCTGGTGGTGTCCCTGAGCATCCCCTTGGTGCTGGCCATGACCTTCACCGCCATGGTGATTTTCGGCATCGACCTGCAGCGCGTGTCGCTGGGCGCGCTCATCATTTCCCTGGGGCTGCTGGTGGACGACGCCATGATCATCGTGGAGTCGATGGCGGTGCGCATGGAGCGCGGCCTGCACGGCCTGAAGGCGGCGGGCCACGCCTACCTGTCCACGGCTGCACCCATGCTCACGGGCACGCTCATCACGGCGGCGGGCTTCATGCCGGTGGGACTGGCCAAATCGGGCGCCGGCGAGTACACGTTCTCGCTGTTCGCGGTGGTCACCATGGCGCTGGTCTCGTCCTGGGTGGTGGCTGTGTTCTTCACGCCCTACATCGCCTTCCTGCTGCTCAAGCCGGCGCTCACTGACGACCGGCGCGACCTGTATCTCACGCCGATCTACCGCAAGTTCAGGAAAGTGGTGGCCTGGTGCGTGGACTATCGAAAGACCGTGATCGCCGCCACGGCAGCGTTGTTCGTGCTGTCAGTGGCCGGCCTGGGTCTGGTGAAGCAGCAGTTCTTCCCGCTGTCCGAGCGCCCCGAAATCGTGATCGACATGTGGCTGCCCGCGGGCTCGAGCATGGCGTCGGTGGAGCGCGAGGTGGTGCGTCTGGAGGGGAAGATCAAGACCGATCCCGGCATTCGGGTCATGACCTCGTATATCGGCGGCGGGCCACCGCACTTCTTCCTGGCCATGCAGCCCGAGCTGCGCAACGCCAATTACGCCGCGGTGGTGGTGTCGGCCATCGACGTGCCCCATCGGGAGCGCCTCTTCGACAGCATCCGCAACACCTTGCGCGAGGAGTTCCCCGCCGTGCGCTCGCGCACCTACCGCTTCGACTCCGGCCCGCCGGTGGGCTTGCCGGTGCAGTTTCGGGTCATCGGCGAGGACCAGGCGGTGCTGCTCTCAATCGCGGACCGCATGGCCGACGTGCTGCGCGCGCACCGCGACACGCGCGACGTGTACAACCACTGGAACGAGATCGTCAAGACGCTGCAGCTCAACGTGGACCAGGACAAGGCGCGCGCGCTGGGCGTGTCCTCGCAGGACATCGGCAACACCGTCAGCGGCATGATGAACGGCTTGCCCGTGACCCAGTACCGCGAGGGCGACAAGCTGATCGACGTCGTGACGCGCGCGCGCGACAGCGCCGACCGCTCGCTGGCCGCCATCGGCGATCTGGCCGTGCGCACCGGCAGCGGGCGCTATGTGCCGCTGGACCAGTTCGTCACCATCAGCTACGGCTTCGAGGAGGCGGTGCTGGGTCGGCGCAGCGGCATGGGCGCCATCACCGTGCGCGCCGACATCGTCGACGAAGCTGAAGGGCCGGAGGTGGGCAAGCAGATCGAACCGGCCATGATGGCGCTGAACAAGACCCTGCCACCGGGCTACCGCATCGAGACCGGTGGCGCGCTCGAGGCTGTGGCCAACTCGCAGGACTCCCTGGGCGTGGTGGTGCCGCTGATGCTGTTGGTGATCGTGACCCTGCTGATGCTGCAGTTGCGCTCGTTCAAGAGCGCTGCGCGCGTGCTCATCAGCGCGCCGCTGGGCCTGGTCGGTGTGGTGGCGTCGCTGCTGCTGTTTCGCCAGCCCTTCGGCTTCGTGGCGATCCTGGGTGTGACCGCGCTGGCCGGCATCATCATGCGCAACTCGGTGATCCTGGTGGAGCTGATCGAGCGCTTCATTGAAACCACGAACGACCCGCGCCGCGCCATCATCGAGGCCGCGGTGCGGCGCCTGCGCCCGATCGTGCTGACCGCAGCGGCCACCATTCTGGCCATGGTGCCGCTCACCCAAGCGGTGTTCTGGCGCCCCATGGCCGTGGCCATGATGGGCGGCGTGGCCGTTGCCACCGTGCTGACGCTGGTGTTCGAACCCGCGATCTACGCCGCCTGGTTTGGCGTGGCGCGTTCGCGCGCCGGCCATGCGGCCAAGCGCAAGAAACCCCGCAAGCCCCGGCGCGATCCGGTGGAGTTTGCGAAGACGCAGTTTGAGGAGGACTAGTGTCGCCCCGCCAATCGCGGCGGGCCGCGCTCGAACAGCTTGTCAGCCTGCGGGCCGCAGCAGCCGTGGACGGCTTACCCATGACCCAGGAACCGTTCCTGAACCTGCAGGCGCTCCCGCTCGGCGGGCGCTGTGGATGGGACCAGGTCCTTTGAACTTCGAACCCGAGTTGGACGACACCGAACAGGGGAGGACTTCAGGGCCGGACTCTTGAGGACCACTCGGACAGTGAAGCTTTGGCCTTCAGCGTGCGCAGCGACAACTGCGCGCGGGTGAACGGCAACTTCTCATCGGAAAGGGTCGCGAGGTAGCTGTACCAGTTCACCAGATTTTGTGCAATCTTCAGATTGCCCAGCTCAAGCGCCTCGGCGCGCTCAAGCAGGTTCTGAATCTCGAGGATGCGCGCGGCAGCATCGATGTCATCGCAGCAGCCGGGAATGCGCGAAATGGCCGCCAGATTCAGCACTTCGCCGTTCGAGGGCAGCGCCCGCGCGGCGTTGGCCAGGGCGCTCTGCGACTGCACCGGTACCGTCGGGTTCTCCTGGGTGGACGGGTGCCGCGGTGTGGGCAGTCCGAGCGTGCCCTCGATCACGTCTGCCACGGCCAGCGGTACCTTTGTCAGCGGGTCGCCGGTGCGCACCAGTGCAGCGCGGAATCGGGACAGGGAATCGAGTGCCTGTCGGCGCGACTCGGCGTCGCCATTCACGCGGAAGTTGAGGTAGTTGGCCATCGCCCGGGCGAGCAAGGTCTCCGGCAAGGCCGATCCGGCTTCCAACCCGCGTTCGTCGATCAGCAGCCACACGCTCCTGAGATCCGGGCCCAGCAGCTTGAGCCATGGGCGACGCCAGTCCATCACCATGAACTGTGCCGGCAGCTCGACCGGCGCCGCGTCAAGGCGTGGCGCGACGCGCACCTGCAGCTCGGCCGTGATCAGGCTGGCGAGCCGTTCCTGATCTGCACGCGTGAACTTCTTTGCCGGAAAGGAGATCGTGCCCGCAGGCAGGCTGCCACCGAAACGCAGCGGGCGCGCCGGCGCCGGCAAGTCGACGCTGACCTCGAATTCGCGGTCGGCGCTGCCGTTCCACAGCACCCGCATGTGCGACTGCACGATGAGGCCGTCATCGCGGTCGAAGATCTCGCCCCAGACGAAGACGGCGCTGTGGAACGGTCTGCGCCAGAACAGCCCCGAGCGGGACTCCACGATGCGGTCGTAAACGGTTTCGATGCCGCATTTGGGGTTGGACGGTTCGCCTTCGAGCAGCGTGATCTGCGTTTCGTCGGTCTCCACGGCACCTTGCAAGGCCTGCAGGGTGGCGATCCGGTTGAGCTGCAGCGCCGACTCCCGATTGACGTCGCTGTTCCCGCCGTAACGGTAGGGCAGCATCACGACGTACGACGACGGGGCACTCAGGTTGCTGATGCGCGGGTTCTCGCACGGGGTGCGCAGCATGACTGCGCCGCAGCCCTGCAACAGGGCGGCGACGGTCAGCAGCAGGATGGCGCGCGCTCGCATGGTGACTTCTTCCCTCTTCATCTTGGGTGTCATGGTGGCGGGACAGGTGCTGGCGCCGGGACGGTACAGGACGATGGCAGCGAAATACCGGCCTTTTTTGCGCCATGTTCAAGCTCAACCATCAGGTCCAGGAGCTGCGCCGCGATTTCCTTGGCGAGCACCTCGGGTTTGGGGCGCAGCGTGCTGGGCGCCAGGGCCGCCAGACCGATGCGACTGTCGCACAGTGCCCTCCATGCCGCCCGGTACGCCGGTTTGTAGTCTTTGCCGGCCTGCTGGTAGACGGTCGCCAGGCCCATGGTGACGAAGGGCTTGTACAGAGCAGTTTCATTCACGAACACTTCGATCCAGCTCTCGATGGGGTCGACGGCCTTGCCGGCGTAGAGCGTGACCACCTCGACATCGCGACGCGACGCGCCGTCGCTGCGCAGATAGACCGGAACGGCGAGCTGGACCAGCCCGGGCCGGTTGTCTTCCTGGCTTTTCCAGAACACTGCGACGACTTTGTAGCCAAGATAGTCCTTCATCTCGTCCACAGAAAAATCGCTGCTGCCCACGTGGTACGCGCAGGCGATCAGTTTCAGATCCAGTTTCTTGTCGGTTGAATCCTTGTTCAGGTCGCGCACGATGTCGTGCAGCAGCGGATCCACAACGCTCTTCAGGTGATCACGGTCCTGCTCGCTTGTCTGATCGAGAAAGACCAGCGCGTAGTAGGTGTTGCTGGACCCTTCCTGATTGAACAGCGGCGGGCACTGCACCTTGGCCTGTGCCGCGGAGCACACCAGGCACAGGGCCGCCAGCCAGTGCTGCCAGCCAGTCATCGCGTGGCCTGCGGTAATTGGCATTTGAGTTCCTTGGTCAGATCCTGGACGGCCACCTCGCGTATCGCATTGACCAATTTCGGAATAGTCGGCGCTTCGAGCAGCAGGGCGCAGACTTCCATGCGATGCTGCAGCGCCAACAGGCGCAGACCGGGGATGGCGGTGCTGGGCGAATAAGCGTTCTTGCTGACGGCCATGACAAAGAGCGGGTAGATGGCATCACTGCCGTACATGGCGACCTGAAGGACGATGCGTTCGCGCTCCTCGTCCTTGATGCTCTCCTTGTTGATTTCCGTCAGCAGGCCCGACATTTTTTCCAGTGCCTGCACGGTCGCCAGCCGCTCCTGCACACTGGTCTGCCGCTCCTTCAGCGCCGAGTCCAGCCGGTCCTTGAGCGCCCATCCGAAGTACGCAATCAGCAGCGCCTGCGCGATGGCCAGCAGCGTGTTGATCACTGCCATGCGCGCCGGCGAAGGCGGCGGCCTCAGAGGCGGCAAATCGGGCTGGCTTTGGGGAGGTGACGGCGAATCCATGGCTGATTAAAGTCAGCGCACGGAGGTGAAGAATTGAGAAAAATCAAGAACAACGAGCGTGGAAAAGAAGGGCGTGAATCGCGCCCGGAATCACGCGGGTGAATACGCCAGCCGCACGTAGATCGGGGCAAAGGCCTCGGCCTGGGTGATTTCGATCAGGGTTTCCTTGGCCAGTTCGAGCAGTGCGATGAAGGTCACGACCAGCACCGGTACGCCCCGCTGCGGATCGAACAGCTTTTCGAACTCGACAAACTTTCGCCCCTGCAGATGGCGCAGCACGATGCTCATGTGCTCGCGCACGGAGAGCTCTTCACGCGTGATCTTGTGGTGCTGCACCAGCCGGGCACGCTTGAGGATGTCGCGCCAGGCGTCCTGCAGGTCGAGCGCGTTCACGTCGGGGAAGCGCGGCTGCAGCGACTGCTCCACCAGCACCTGCGCTTTGAGGAAATCGCGACCGAATTGCGGCACGTTGTTCAGGCGCGCCGCCGCCAGCTTCATCTGCTCGTATTCCAGCAGACGGCGCACCAGCGCGGCACGCGGGTCTTCTGCTTCCTCGCCTTCGGCCACCCGTTTGGGCGGCAGCAGCATGCGCGACTTGATCTCGATCAGCATCGCCGCCATCAGCAGGTATTCGGCGGCGAGCTCCAGGTTGCGCACGCGGATTTCGTCGACATACACCAGGTATTGGCGGGTCACGCCCGCCATCGGGATGTCAAGGATATTGAAGTTCTGCTTGCGGATCAGATAGAGCAGCAGATCCAGCGGACCTTCGAAGGCTTCCAGGAAGACTTCGAGCGCGTCTGGCGGGATGTACAGGTCCTGCGGCATCGCAAACAGCGGCTCGCCATACAGGCGTGCCACGGCGATATGGTCTACCACCTGCGGCATGGCCGACAGCGGGCTGGGAGCAGGTTCCGTCAGCAGGGCATTGTCGCCAGAGGAACTCATGCAAGCGTGATCAATTGAAACAGTCGGCAACAGCGGCCAGAACCGGCCGGCCGCCGAACAGGGCGATCACTGGTCGTGCGACTGGTACACGTAGGGCTGCTGCGGCACGCGCGCCGCGCGAAAATCGCTCTGCGCGCTGCGATCCACCGACTTGTTCCACAGCAGGGCACGGCCATCCAGTTGCCCCTGTGCCATTTCAGGACGCGCGGCCTTGAGTTGTTCCAGGAATTGCGTGATATCGGACTTGTAGAAGGGGCGGTAAAAGAGGTTCATGTGGGGTGCCTTTGCGCCGATTTTACCGGCTCGCGCCGCCGCAGCGCCAGCCACAGCTCTGGTATGGTCAAAAAAGCGACCTAGAATGGAACGATCGTGCTTGACAATCGGTGTCAAATCGCGAACCTGACTCTGATGGGCTTTCTCATCAGCCAGGGCGTCACCCGAAAGGATATTCCGTGAACTTGAAATTCCTGGCCACTTTACTCATCGCTGCCACGCTTGCCGCCTGCAGCAGCACCAAACTCGACACGCCGCCGGTTGTCGACGCGCCCGTCGTTCCTGTGAAGGTGGCGCCAGCGACGCCGCCGGTTGAGCCGCCGGCGCCGCAGTCCACCGTCAAGTCGGTGGTGCTGCATCCGTTGGACGACCCGAAATCGGCGCTGGCCAAGCGCAGCGTCTTCTTCGAATACGACAGCTATGAAATCGCCCCGGCCGGACGCGCGCTGGTCGAGGAGCACAGCAAGTACCTGACGGCCCACGCCAGCGCCAGCGTGCGCCTCGAAGGCAACGCCGACGAGCGCGGCGGCCGCGAGTACAACTTGGCGCTGGGGCAAAAGCGCGCCGACGCCGTGCGCCAGGCCATGAAGTTGCTGGGCGTGGCGGAGAAGCAGATGGAGTCGGTCAGCTTCGGCAAGGAAAAGCCGTTGGCGAACGGGCACGATGAAGAGGCCTGGGCGAAGAACCGCCGCGTCGACGTGAACTACCAGACGCGTTAACTTCACGCCACTCACCATGCCTGCACCACCTGCCGCTTGGGTCCACCTGGACTGGGTGCTGGTGGTGGTGGTGGCTTGGCTGCTGATCGGCGTGTTGGGTGTGTTTGCGCTGCGGCGTTTTCGCTTCGTCGCCGTGGTGCTGTTTCCGCTGGGGGGCGCGCTTTCGCTGCTGCTGCTGGGCGTGGGCTTGAGCGCCGCGTTCAGCACACCCGAGGTCGCCGTGCTTCCCATCGGGCTGCCGCAGTTGCCGTTCCACCTGCGCCTGGACAGCCTCTCCGCCTTTTTCCTGATCGTGATCGGTGGTGTGGCGGCCGGCGTGTCTGCCTTTGCCGCGGGCTACTTCCGCCAGGGAGAAGGAACGCCGCCGGGTCTGATCTGCCTCGAATACCACGTCTTTCTTGCCAGCATCGCCATGGTCGTGATCGCCGACGATGCCTACGCCTTCATGGTGGTGTGGGAGACGATGGCGTTCTCTTCCTTCTTCCTGGTGATGGCGAACCACCGTATCCCGGACATCCGCCGCGCCGGTTACCTCTACATGCTGGTGGCGCACATCGGCGCACTCGGCATCCTGCTGTGTTTTGGCGTGCTGCAGGCGAATACCGGCGACTACACGTTCGCCAACATGCGGGCCCAGCACCTGTCGCCGTTCTGGGCCTCGGTGGCGTTCGTGCTGGCGCTGTTTGGCTTTGGCGCCAAGGCCGGCATCCTGCCGCTGCACGCCTGGCTGCCCGAAGCGCATCCGGCCGCGCCTTCGCCCTTTTCCGCCCTGATGAGCGGCGTGATGCTGAAGATCGCGCTCTACGGCCTGTTGCGCGTGGCCTTTGATCTGCTGCAGACGCGCATCTGGTGGTGGGGTGTGCTGCTGATGGGCATTGGCCTGGCGACCGCGCTGTTCGGCGTGGTCTTCTCCACCGTGCAGGTGGAGATGAAGCGGCTGCTGGCGTATTCATCGATCGAGAACGTGGGCCTGATGTGCGTGGGTTTCGGCCTGGCGCTGCTGTTCTCGGCCTACGGCATGCACGCGCTGTCGGCGCTGGCGCTGACGGCCGCGCTGTACCACCTGCTGAGCCACGCCTTCTTCAAGAGCCTGCTGTTTTGCAGCACCGGCGCCGTGCTGCACGCCACGGGCGAGCGCAGCCTGGGCAAGCTCGGCGGCCTCATTCGGTATATGCCCTGGGTCACCTGGCCCACGCTGATCGGCGTGCTGGCCTGCGCCGGTCTGCCACCTCTTGGCGGCTTCGTGGCGGAGTGGCTGCTGCTGCAGAGTTTCTTGTTCACGACCGGATTGCCCAGCTCGTTCCTGAACATGCTGGTGCCGGTGGTCGGGGCGCTGATCGCGCTCATCGCCGCGCTCTCGGGCTACACCATGGTGAAGTACTTTGGCGTGATCTTTCTGGGCCAGCCGCGTGAAGAAAAATTGGCGCAGGCGCATGACGCGGGCATCTGGGAACGCATCGGCATGCTGTGGCTGGCCCTGGGCTGCGTGCTGCTGGGTCTGCTGCCGAACCAGGTTATTGCGCTGATCGACCCGGTGACGCATCTGCTGGTCGCCGATGGCCTGGCCAGGATCGTGGGAGCCAGCGGCTGGCTGCTGGTGCCGGTGAGCCTGGAGCGCGCCAGCTATGCGCCCGCGATCTTCCTGCTGGTCGTGCTGGCCTGTTTTGCGCTGGCCTATCTGCTGGTGCGCAGGCTCTACCACGGCCGCACGCGACGGGTTGCGCCCTGGGACTGCGGCTACCCCTGGCAGACGGCGCGCATGCAGGACACGGCAGAAGGTTTTGGGCAGCCGATTCGCCAGATCTTCGAGCCCATGTTTCGCATGACGCGCGAGTTGCCCACGCCTTTCGATGAGCAGCCGCGCTACCACGTCTCGGTGGAAGACCCGCTGTGGCACTGGCTCTATCTGCCGGTGGCGGCCGCCGTGGAACGGCTGTCCAGACTGATCGGACTGATGCAGCAGGGCCGCATCTCGGTCTACCTGATGTACAGCTTCGTCACGCTGATCCTGGTCCTGTTGCTGGTGAAGCAGTGATGAGCCTGCTCGGCCTGATTTCCCAACTGATGGCGATTGCCGTGGCGCTGCTGCTGGCGCCGCTGATGACGGGATGGGTGAGCCAGTGGCGCGCGCGCCTGCAGAACAAGTCGGCGCCGCCATTTTTCCAACCCTACCGCGTGCTGCACAAGCTGTTCAACAAGGAGTCGGTGCTGGCCGAACACGCGTCGCCGCTGTTTCGCATGGTGCCCTACATCGTCTTCGGCTGCATGCTGCTGGCCTGCGCCATCATCCCCACGCTGTCCACGGACCTGCCGCTGTCGCCCGCTGCCGACGCGATCGCGCTGGTGGGCTTGTTCGCGCTGGCGCGGGTCTTCATCTCGCTGGCGGCGATGGACGTGGGGACGGCCTTTGGCGCGCTGGGCGCCAGGCGCGAAATGCTGGTCGGTTTTCTGGCAGAGCCGGCCTTGCTGATGGTGCTGTTCTGCGCCTCGATGATTTCGCGCTCGACCTCATTGACCACGATCGTGGAAACGCTGGCGCACCGGGAGCTGGCGATCTACCCCAGCCTGCTGGTGGCGGGTGTGGCCTTCACCATGGTGTCGCTGGCAGAGAACGCGCGCGTGCCGGTGGACAACCCCGAGACGCACCTGGAACTCACCATGATCCACGAGGCGCTGATCCTGGAATATTCCGGGCGGCACCTGGCGCTGCTGGAATGGGCCGCGAGCCTGAAACTGTTTGCCTATTCCTGCATCGGGCTGGCGCTGTTCTTCCCCTGGGGCGTGGCGCAGGCCGACGCGCCGCTGGCGCTGCTGCTGGCGCTGCCCGCGCTGATCGTCAAGCTCGCGATTGGCGGCATCGCCATGGCCGTCATCGAGACCGTCAGCGCCAAGATGCGCATCTTTCGCGTGCCGGAATTTTTGGCCACCGCGTTCCTGCTGGCGGTGATCGGCCTGCTGGTGAACATCCTGCTGGGGGTTGCATGATCAAGTATGTGCCGCAGCTGATCAACCTGTTTGCGACGCTGATCCTGATGCTCTCGTTTGCCATGATCTCGCAGCGGCGCATCGTCTCGCTCATCAACCTGTTCACGATGCAGGGGGCCGCGCTGGTGGCGGCGTCGGTGCTGCTGGGCTACCAGACACACCAGAGCGATCTCTACGTGTCTGCGCTGCTCACGCTGGCGCTCAAGGTGCTGCTGATTCCCTGGATGCTGCACCGCGTGATACGGCACCTGAACGTGCGCTGGGACGTGGAGACGCTGATCAACATCCCGACCACGATGCTGGTGGGCATTGGCCTGGTGATTTTTTCCTTCAGTCTGGCGCTGCCGATCTCGCGCCTGTCATCGTCCATGGCCGGCGGTTCGCTGGGCATTGCGCTGGCGTGCGTGCTGCTGTCCTTCCTGATGATGATCACGCGCTCCAAGGCCGTGCCGCAGGTGATCGGCTTTTTGTCGATGGAAAACGGCCTGATCTTCGCGGCCACCACCGTCACCAACGGCATGCCGATGATCGTGGAGTTCGGCATCGCGCTGGACGTGCTGGTGGGCGTGCTGATCCTGGGTGTGTTCATGTTCCAGATCCGCGAGAAGTTCGACAGTCTGGACATCCACAACCTTGAAGCGCTGAAGGAAGACTGACCGTGCACGCGCTGTTCTTTGTCCTTGCCATCCCGCTCTTCGGCGGCGCGGTGCTGGCCATCACGGGACACCGCGACTTCGCGCGCAACATCAACGTGGCCTTCAGCCTGGGCACCTTCATGGCGGCCTGCGCGCTCACGGCCCAGGTCATCGCCAACGGTCCGCAGCTGGTCTGGGGCAAGCAGTTCTTCATCGATCCGCTGAACGTGTTCCTGGTGACGCTGACCGCGTTTGTGGGCCTGACCACGGCGATCTTCTCGCGCCCCTATATGCGCATCGAGCAGGACCACGGCAAGATGACGCCGCCACGCATGCGCCTGTACCACGGCATGTACCAGCTGTTCAGCTTCACCATGCTGCTGGCGCTCACCACCAACAACCTGGGGATCCTGTGGGTGGCGATGGAGGCGGCCACGCTCACGACGGTGCTGCTGGTCAGCGTGTACCGCACCGCGGCGAGCCTGGAAGCGGCGTGGAAGTATTTCATCCTGTGCGGCGTGGGCATCGCGCAGGCGCTGTTCGGCACGGTGCTGCTGTACATGGCGGCGGAGAAGGTGCTGGGCCCCGAAGGTGCCACGCTGTTGTGGACCAGCCTGGACGCGATCAAGACCCAGCTGGACCCGGCCATCATCACGCTTGCCTTTGCCTTCCTGTTCATCGGCTACGGCGCCAAGGTCGGCATGGTGCCGCTGCACAGCTGGCTTCCCGACGCCCATGCCGAAGGGCCCACGCCGGTGTCGGCCGTGCTCTCGGGGCTGCTGCTGAACGTGGCCATGTACGCCGTGTTGCGCTGCAAGGTGCTGACCGATGGCGCGTTGGCGCGCCCCCTGGCGGGGCAGCTGATGATGGGCTTTGGTCTGCTGTCGGTGGTGGTGGCGTCGTTCTTTTTGTCGCGGCAAAAGGACGTGAAACGCATGTTCTCCTATTCGTCGATCGAGCACATGGGACTCATCACGTTTGCTTTCGGCATGGGCGGGCCGGTGGCCAACTTTGCCGGCCTGCTGCACATGACGGTGCACTCACTCGTCAAGTCGGCCATTTTCTACACGGTCGGCCACGCCACGCAAAAGGCAGGCACCCAGGTGATGAGCGAAATCCGCGGACTTATCAAGGTGAATCCGACCGTGGGCTGGGGCATGATGCTGGGCGTGATGGCGATCCTGGGGATGCCGCCGTTCGGCGTCTTTGCCAGCGAATTCCTGATCCTGACCACCGCCATGCGCGAGCAGCCCTGGGCCACGCCGTTCCTTTTCCTCGCGCTCGGCGTGGCCTTCGCCTCGGTGCTGGTGCGCGTGCTGCCGATGGTGTTTGGCGAAACGCAACTCAAGGCGCTGGCGCACCCTCCTGCCCTGCTGCCTGTGTTTGTGCACCTGGCGCTGGCCCTGGTGCTGGGCCTGTACATCCCGCCCTACCTCAACGCCTGGTACGTGCAGGCCGCCAGCATGCTGGGGGGCAGATGAAGATTGCCGGCCTCAACCTCGAACTGCAACCGATGCCCGCGCCGGTGCCGATCTGGCACGCCAGCGTGAGCGTCGAGGACTGGAGCGCCGCCGCGCTGGCGGTGCGCGATGTCGGTGGACGACTGCTGGCCCTGTGGGGCACTCGGAACGCCATCTGCGCGGCCTACGTGGTGCTGGACGGGCTGCTGTGGCTGGAACTGCCTCTGGCCGCAGCAAACGCCGGTTATCCCGATCTGACGCCGGTCTTTGCCGCGGCCGCAAGAATGCAACGCGCCGCCTCCGACCTGTGCGGCATCCACGCCGAGGGCGCGAAGGACACGCGGCCCTGGCTCAACCACGGTGCCTGGCCGGCCGATCACCCCCCCTTGCGCGCCTCAACAGGCGAAGCACAGCAATTTGCGGACGCCCAACTGCTGGACTACCCGTTCGTGCGCGTCGAGGGCGACGGCGTGCACGAGATCGCCGTGGGACCGGTGCACGCCGGCGTGATCGAGCCGGGGCATTTCCGCTTTTCCGTGGTCGGCGAAAAGGTGCTGCGCCTCGAGCAGCGCCTGGGCTACACGCACAAGGGCATTGAGCAGCGCTTCACCGAGCTACCGGCGCTGGACGCTTACCGGCTGGCGGGACGCATTTCCGGCGACTCGACCGTCGCTTACGCCTGGGCCTATTGCATGGCGCTGGAGTCTGCGGCAGGCTGTGACATCACGCCGCGCGCGCGCTGGCTGCGCGCGCTGATGCTGGAGCGCGAGCGCGTGGCGAACCATCTTGGCGACCTGGGCGCTTTGGGCAACGACGCGGCCTTTGCCTTTGGTCTGGCGCAGTTCTCGCGTCTGCGCGAGGACTGGCTGCGCCTGTCCCACAGCGCCTTCGGCCACCGTCTCATGATGGACTGCTGTGTTCCCGGTGGCGTCACCTGCGATGTCAAGCGGCCGCAGCGCGAGGCCATGATGCTGCAGTGCGACGAACTGCAACGCGAGGTGCTGACGCTGCGCACGATCTACGAAGAGCACGCCGGGCTGCAGGACCGCTTCATGACCACCGGTCGCGTGAGCCCTGAACTGGCCGCGCGCCTAGGGCTGACGGGTCTGGCCGGACGCGCCAGCGGCCAGGCCTGGGACCTGCGCAGCGACCACGCCTTTGTGCCCTACGACCAGCTGCAACTGAAGATGGCGACGCACCGCAACGGCGACGTGGCGGCACGCGTGACGGTGCGCTTTGAGGAACTGATGGAGTCGCTGCGCCTGATCCGCTCGATGGTCGTGGACCTGCCTGCGGGCGAACTGGCGGCGCCGCTGTCGCTGCCAGAGCAGGCCACGCGCGGCGCGGGTTGGGTCGAGGGCTGGCGCGGTGAAATCTTTGTGGCGCTGGAATTGGCGGGTGCCGAGCACAAGCACGCCATCCTGCGCTGCCATTGCCACGACCCCAGTTGGCAGAACTGGCCGGTGCTGGAGCACGCGGTGATCGGCAACATCGTCCCGGACTTTCCGCTCATCAACAAGTCTTTCAACCTGAGCTACTCGGGGAGCGACCTCTGATGTGGAACATCATCCGCCAGATCACGCGCCACGGCATCCGCACCGAAGCACCGCCGACGAGCGACGCGCCGACGGTGGAAGTGGAGCGCATCCAGCGCGAGCTGCTGGCGATACTGGGCCGTGCGCTGGCGATACGCCAGGTGGACGCGGGTTCGTGCAACGGCTGCGAGCTCGAGATCAACGCGCTGGGCAACCCCTACTACAACATCGAGGGTCTGGGCATCAAGTTTGTCGCCAGTCCGCGCCACGCCGACCTGCTGCTCGTGACCGGGCCGGTATCGCGCAACATGGCTGTGGCCTTGAAGCGCACCTATGACGCCACGCCGGACCCCAAGTTGGTCGTGGCCGTGGGCAACTGCGGTGCCGATGGCGGCATCTTCGGCGAGAGCTACGCCAGTGCCGGTCGCGTGGCCAACGTCATCCCGGTGGATGTCGTGGTGAGCGGTTGCCCGCCGCCTCCGCTGGAAATCCTGCGCGGCATCCTGGGCGCCGTGCAGCGCGGCAGCGGATCCTGACACGGGGCAGCGCTCGTCCCAGCGAATGGCTGGACCGGCCATGCCTCGCTGGGTCCCTACCCGGCAAGGCCGTCGCTGCGCGTGCGGCTCAGAATGGGCCAATAGCGCAGGGCATACAGACCAAACCCGCATGACCACAGCACGGAAGAAATGATCACCGCATGCAGCAACAGCGATGGAGCCAGCAGCGGCAGCGCCACCCGTACCAGAGCCGCCAGTCCCACCAGGGCATAGCAGCTGACTTCCGTGCGACCCGCGATCAGCTTGCGCCCGGTGTGACCCAGGGCGGTGCGCGTCATCATGCCCATCACCATGCAGCCGATGGCGCCCGCCGTCAACGCATGCGTCGCCACGGATACAGGAATCCAGTTCAATGCAGCCAAGCCCCGCAAGACCAGGTGCACCGGTATCCAGCCATAGGCCATGTGCAACACCCAGACCATCGGCGTGCGCAGCGCCTTCCAGGGCTGCCACAGCAGCCAACGCGCCAGATGCGCCGCCGCCGCCGCCCAGGCCAGCGCGGCCAGGCCTGGACCGCTCAGGGGCACGAGGTCAGCGACCAGCAGCAGCAAGACCGAGCCGAGCGCGAGCTTTTCCACCATCGGGTGTCTGGTCGCCTTGGCGCCGGGAACGCCGTTGTTGGTGAACATCGGGATCACCCGTCCACCCATGGCCGACAGCACAAACAGCATCACATCCAGCGCCAGGGCGATGCCGGCCCAGCCGGGAACTTGCACCACGCCAAGCACGCTCAGATGCACGCCCAGTTGCCCCAACGCCATCAGCAGGAGCAGGCCAATGAAGAAGTAGTTGCGCCGGTTTCCCGCCTTGATGAAGGGAATCGCCAGCGCCACGGCTGCGGCCACGGGAAAGGCCGTGTTCACCAGCGCCGCCGTCCAGGCCAAGGGCGTGAGCACCAGCACCCGGCCGGCGACCCACAGCGCAGCCAGGGCGGCCAGCCAGGCGCCGCTGGGCGTGGGTTGCCCGGTCCAGTTTCGACCCGCGGTGAACAGAAAGCCGACCACCACAGCCAGCGCAAAACCGAACAGCATCTCGTGCGCATGCCAGAGTGGACCCTGCAGATAGGCGTGATTCAACCAACCCGAGAACTGCATGCCCCACAGAGCAATGGACAGCGCCGAAAAGCCGCTGGCAAGAAGATAGAACGGCCTGAAACCCAGCTCCCACAAGGCGAACGTCTGTCCGTCATGTGCATCGGTTGCAGGGCGAAGTTGGGGTTTGGCGTGGGTCATGGCAGGCGGGCTTTTTTCAGCCGCAGCAGCCGCAGCAAGGAGACTTGGCTTTCACCACTGCGGGCGCTTCAAACTGACGGAAAAGGATGTCGTCTTCCAGTTGGATGTTGTCGCTCAGATCGGCGTGCATTTGGGCCAGGCCGGCATAGAGGGCGCGCCAGGTGTTGCAGGCGCCCTCGGGGGGGGTCGCGTCGTGGCTCAAGGCCAGCATGTGTTCCAGCAGGGCGCCGAGCCGGGTGTGCTCGGCACGACTCACGTCGAGGTGTTCCTGCGCGACGGGATTGTCGCCGGCCTTCAGCAAGGGAAACAGCACGTTCTCCTCCTTGAACAGGTGGACGAGCAGCTCCTGCTCCGCGTGTTCCAGCAATTCCGCCAGCCCTGCGGGCACCTGCGGGTGATCGCGGTGCACAGCCTCCACACGCCGTGCCATGCGGATGAGCTCCGGCAGTTGCTCGCGATGGACCTCGTGGTAGCGCGCCAGGATGTGGTCAATCAGGAGGGTCGGATCAGTCTGATCAACCAGGGAATCCGAACGTTGCAGCGCGCCAAGTTCCGTCAGCACCGCCTGCAGATCCAGCCCCTTGTCCGCTGCTGCCTGCGCCAGTCTGATCTGGCCGCCACAGCAAAAGTCGAGTTTCAGTCGTCGAAAGACGGCGGTTGCGCCGGGCAGTTGAACGGCGATCTGGCCGATGGCCTGCTCTGCACTCAGGACGAAGGCTTCGGACTCGGTGGTTTGAAGACGGGCATTCATTCGGACGGTTCCTTTTAAAGATTCATGCAAGATGCATGTATCATAGTCTATATGATTCATTTAAAATGAATCTTTAACGAACTTCATGCCATGCGACTGACCCAGTGGACCGACTATTCCTTGCGCGTGCTGATGTATTGCGCGGCTGCCGAGCAACGCGATCAGCCGGTGACGATCACCGAGATTGCCGACAGCCATGCCATTTCGCGCAGCCATCTGACCAAGATCGTGCATCAACTGGGTGCGCACGGCTGGCTGGAAACCACCCGTGGCCGGGGCGGCGGCATGCGCCTGTGCCGACCGGCGGCGGAAATCAACATCGGCGACGTGGTGCGCCAGACCGAGACCGACTTCACGATGGTGGAGTGCTTTGATGCCAAGAGCAACCAATGCTGCCTGAGCCCGAAATGCCGCCTCAAGGGGGTACTGCAGCAGGCCACCAGCAGTTACCTGCAGGTGCTCGACGGCGTCACGCTGGACGCACTCATCGCACCGGTCACGGCAAGCGCAAAATCGGCCGGGGTGGCCATGCCGGCTTCGCGCACGAAGGCGTCGACCCGTCGCGCCTGACCCTGCGAAGACGCCATCGGCGCCTTGCATGAAGACCCCATTTACACGGAGGAGGGAACATGTCAGAGATTGAAAACAGCGAAGCCACAGGCCTGAGCGAGGCCATTTTGAAATCCATGCCGGAGGCGCTGATCTTCTCGGATCTGGAAGGCATCATCCGGGTCTGGAATCCGGGTGCGCAAACCGTGTTTGGTTTCTCGGCCGCCGAGGCTGTCGGCCAAAGCCTGGATCTGATCATTCCCGAGCGGCTGCGCAAGGCTCACTGGGAGGGGTTTCATAAGGCGGTCGCGCGGGGTGCCACCTTGCCGGGACGCACCTCCCTCATCACTCGCTCGCTGCACAAGAGTGGCGAGCAGATCTATGTGGACATGAGCTTTGCGATGGTCAGCAACCCCCAGGGCGAGATGCTAGGCTCCATGGCCGTGGCGCGTGACGCCACGGCGCGATTCACGGAGGAAAAGGCGCTGCGTCGGCAGCTGGCTGAACTGACCGCAGGTCCGCAGTCATAGGGACAGGTCGGCCCCGTCGTCACCGGCGCCGCTGCTAAAAATCCAGCGCGAAGTTCAGCGGGCCCTTTGCGCCAGCGCACTCAAAGCCACTGCGACTGCGGGTGCACGGGCATGGGCGCGTCCCACGAACCCCCGCCACCGAACAGCACCACGCCCAGGAAGAAGCTCAGCACCGCGATGAAGATGCTGGCGAAGAAGGCGGTCCAGAAGCCCGACACCGTGAACCCGCGGATCAGCCGCGAGACCAGCAGCAACATCAACGCGTTGATGACCAGCAGGAACAGACCCAGCGTGAGCATGGTCAGCGGCAGCGTCAGGATGATCAGAATGGGCCGAACGATGGCGTTGACGAAGCCCAGCATCAGGGCGGCGACGACCAGCGACGAGGTGTCTGAAAATCGGATGCCCCAGAAGACGAAGCTCGCGATCCAGAGCGACAGGGACGTCAACCCCCAATGAATCAGAAACGTGGGCAGAGTGTGTAGCATGGTGCTTTCCGATGTTTCCAGCATCATAGCCAGACTCGCCACTGCACCACCATGCCCCAGCGCCATCCCACTCGCCCATCGACCTGGTTGAAAGACCTGCTGACCCGCCACGGAGAACTGCCGCCTGATCGCCAGCGGGCCAGGGATCTGATCGCCGCCGTGGACGCCGGCGGCATACCTCTGAATCCCGCCAGGGTGAACGACATCGCCCGCAAGCTCGGACTGGACGTCGCCACGACTGCGCCGGTCGAGCTCACCATCGAGCGGATTCGCAAGGCGCTGGACGCCAAGTGAGCGCCGCCCTGATTCCCGCGCACCTGTGGCGGCTTCAGACCACCTAGTCACCGCGGTATTCAAGTTCGGCGGCTCCATTGCTGTCAGTGCGCCGCGGCAGCAAGGCCATTTTTCAGGGGGGCACAGTTTCGGGAAGAATCGAAATCAGCGCATGAAACAGTTGGCTGCTGGACACGGGCTTGTGCAGAACAGGGATTCCGCTGGCCATCGCTTCTCGAAGACGCTCGGGGCCGGTATCCCCCGTGATCAGCAGTGCGGGCAAGCGCTCATCCACCAAACTTCGCAAAGAACATATGGCCTCTATTCCAGTCCGATGCTCGCGCAGTCGGTAGTCGCTGATGACAACGTCGGGCAGCAATTTGGGTGCCAGTGCGATGGCCATTTCAATCGACTGGGCGGCCTCGCACACACAACCCCAGTCATTGAGCAGTTGGATCATTCCAGCGCAGATGACTGGATCATCATCGAGCACAAGCACCCGCACATTCGGCAAGACGGCTTCCCGTTGCGCGGAAACGCTGGCTGGCTGGGGCCTCTCACCGATGGCAAGTGGAAGCTCCAGCCGGAACACGCTGCCCCGCCCCGCGACGGAATGCAAGGTGAGCTGTATGCCCAGAGTCCTGGCCAAGCCTTGCACAATGGCCAACCCCAAACCAAGCCCCTTGTTCCGATCTCGCTCCGGATTTCCAAGCTGGTGAAACTCCCGGAATATCGTCTCTTGCTGGGACGCATCGATGCCGATTCCGGTGTCCCACACCTCAAATACGCCCATCGTGCCCTTGCGCCTGAAGTTCACCAGCAAACCACCTTGACGTGTGTACTTGATCGCGTTGGAAACCAGGTTGCGCAGAATCAGTTCAATCAGGTTGGGGTCCGAGACAACGGCGAGCGCGCTTTCGCGCGATCGGTAGGAAAGCCCTCTGGCGTCGGCCTGTTCTGTGAATTCCCGCTCAATCTTGTTGAGGATGGGTTGAACATAAAACGCCTGCACTTGTGGCTCAACCACCCCGGCTTCAATGCGTGAAAAATCGAGCAAGGTATTGAGCATCTCCGACGACGCCTCGCGTGCCGCCATGGCGCTGTCGATCAATCCGCGCTGGCGCGGGTCCAGCGCAGTGCGAGACAACACATCCAGAAACAGACCTTGGGCATGGATGGGCTGGCGCAGGTCATGGCTGGCTGCGGCCAGAAACATGGACTTGGCGGCATTGGCCTGCTCGGCTTCACGTTGTGCCGCCTCCGCAATTTGTGTTTCGGCATGCAACTGATTCAGCAACTCGACATTCTCAAAACGCAAGTCGATGGCCAAACGCGCGCCCTTTGAACTATGTATGGCCTGCCCCAGAAGGGCGAACATGAAGATGACAAAACCAAGCCCCAAAGCGTTAAAGGCAGGGTCATCAAGCAAGAGCAACTTCCACGCAACCAGCGCAATGGTAGGTATAACCGTGACGACAAACAAAAGAAACACGGGTGCAAACGTAGACATGGCCCCACTCATCATGCCGGCAATCGCTGCCAGAACCAGAAGGCCGCTATTTTCTGTGGCGACTCCGAGTGTCATGAATCCCAAACCGCCCCATCCGGAACTGTAAAAAATGCGCTCCAATATCAGCCGTCTGACGATGCCCGGCGCCTGTTCCAGCGAGATGCCGTCGCGCAGGCTTGTGCGTGCACGCTGATAGGTCAGGAGTAGTCCCGAGATCATGCAAACCGCCCACACGCTCAACGCGACAAAATTCACCTGATTCAAAAGTATCCACCACAAAAGAGCAATCACCAGCCCCACGGAGAGGATGCTGCTGACTTGATGGCCGGCCACCAATTTGAGTTGCTCCACCAGAACCGGACCCGGCGCCGGGCGCAGCAAGTTATAGAAACGTCGAACGACTTTCTTCATACCTGAGGCTATCCGATCAGGCCTTTGTCTCGGGCGGCGAATACCGCTTCCGTCCGACTGGAGGCATTAAAGAACTCCAAGATGTCTTGCACGTGGCGGCGCACCGTGTTGTCTGAAAGCGCCAATTTCTGCGCGATCTGTTTGTTGGATAAACCCAGGTTCATCAAATCGAGCACCTCGCATTGTCGTGCCGTGAGTCGAGGAAGCGGACTTGCGCCAGACGACAGTGCAGGGCAAGCCAGACGTCCCTGCGCCGCGAGTTGAATGGCATGGACGATCGATTGCGGTGGTTCGGCTTTGGAAATAAACCCGGCAGCACCGCGCTCCAGCGCCACTCGCTGTACTTGCAATTCGTCCTGGGAAGACAACACCAATACCGGGGTCCGCGGCCAACGTTTCTTGATCAGCGACAAGCCTTCCAGACCGTTCAATCCCTTGAGTTGAAGGTCCAGCAAGACGACGTCCAATTCTTCATGCGGGCTGCGCAGGGCTTCTTCGATTGCGGCTGCTTCAAAGACAAGACTGCTGGGCATCGCGGCGCAGATGACCAGGCTCAGGCCGGCGCGGAACAAGGCATGGTCGTCAATGATGAAGACCCGAGGTGTGCTGGCTGTGGACATCGGCCGATTAAAGCATTGACAGCGTTTTCGCGAGACTGGTCTATTTGGACCATAGGAGAAACGGCCATGTTTGCATAGCATGAAGGTGTCGCGCGGAAGCCTTGGGGATGAGCGGCATCTCTTCCGTCAACCTCAGTCTTAGGAAATCACATGCACTTTTTGAAGCTCGCCAGCATCCTGGTGATATCTGTCGCGGCGCTCGGCGGTTGTGGCGGTGGCAACGGTACCAACGGCAGCAATGGAATCGACGGCACGAATGGCGCCAATGGCCTGACGCCCCGGCTGCTGGTCAGCAAGGAAGCCATTGGTACCAACTGTGCCAATGGCGGAACCCGTATCGACGCGGGGATGGATGCCAACGGCAATGGCGCGCTCGACGCCAGCGAGATCAGCAGCACGCAATACGTTTGCAACAGCGCTGTTGGTGCTACGGGCGCTACAGGTGCTACCGGCGCTACGGGCGCTACAGGTGCTACAGGTGCTACAGGTGCTACAGGTGCTACAGGTGCTACAGGTGCTGCAGGAAGCGACGGCCTGAGCACCCTGGTCAGCCTGAGCAGCGAAGCCGCAGGAGCCCATTGCGCCAACGGCGGCCAGAAGATTGCAGCGGGCCTGGACAGCAACGCCAATGGTGTGCTCGACGCGGCTGAGGTGACCTCCATCGCCTATGTCTGCAATGCTGCTGCGGGTGCTACGGGTGCTACGGGTGCTGCGGGTGCGACAGGTGCGACAGGTGCTACGGGTGCTACGGGTGCCAACGGCAGCAACGGTTCGAATGGCAGCAATGGCAGCATCAGCTTGGTGCGCATCGTGGCCGAGGCCGCTGGTGCCAACTGCGCCAACGGCGGCAGCAAGATCACTTCAGGCCTGGACAACAACCCCACCAATGGCATTCTGGACGCCGCTGAAGTCGCCTCCACCGCCTATGTCTGCACCGGCAGCAACGGCGTTGCGGGCATCAATGGCACGAACGGCACGAACGGCAGCAATGGTACGAACGGCACGAACGGCAAGAGCAGCCTGATGAGCATCGTGCCCGAGGCCGCCGGTGCCAACTGCGCCAACGGCGGCAGCAAGATCAGTACCGGCGTGGACGCCAACGGCGACAACCTGCTCCAGGACAGCGAAGTCAGCTCCATCGGCTATGTTTGCAACGGCGCAACCGGAGCCACGGGTGCTGCCGGAGCCACCGGCGCCGCAGGCAGCAACGGTAGCAACGGCAGCAACGGTACCAACGGCGCGAACGGCAGCAACGGCAGCACCACGCTGATCGCCATCGTGGCCGAAGCGGCTGGAGCCCATTGCACCTACGGCGGCAACAAGATCACGGCGGGCCTGGACAACAACCCCACCAATGGCGTGCTCGACGCCGCGGAAGTCACTGCCACCAGCTATGTCTGCAATGGCGCGGGCATCAACTGGGTGGATGTCACAACGACCGCGCAGCAGGCGGCGTCGAACACCGGCTATCTGGCGGACAACGCGGCCCAGGTCACGATCACCTTGCCCGCTGCACCGGCCATCGGTGACACCGTGCAGGTGAGCGGCGTGGGCGCCGGGGGCTGGAAGATTGCCCAGAATGCGCAGCAGGCGATTCATACCAGCAACGTCCTGGGCGGTGCGGTGGGCCTGAACTGGACAGCCAGGGCCAGCATAAACGATTGGCAGGCCGTGGCTTCATCCGCCGACGGCAGCAAACTGGTCGCCGTCGGGGATTACGGTACCTCGATCAATACTTCGACCGATTCCGGTGTCACCTGGAGCGCGCATGGTTCCGACAAACTTTGGCAGGGCGTGGCTTCGTCCGCCGACGGCAGCAAGCTCGTCGCCGTTGGGTACTCTATGCCAATCTATACCTCGACCGATTCCGGTGTCACCTGGACCGCGCAAAGTCTCAACATCAATGCGTATTCCGTGGCTTCATCCGCCGACGGCACCAAGCTCGTCGTGGGTGGCTGGGGTGGTCACCTCTACACCTCGACCGATTCCGGCCTCACCTGGACCGCGAGGATGTCCGATGCCAACAGATACTGGCGGGGGATTGCTTCTTCTGCGGACGGCAGCAAACTCGTGGCGGGTTGGAACGGTAACCAAATCTACACCTCGACCGATTCCGGCGTCACCTGGAGCGCCAGGGATTCCAACAGAAATTGGATCTCTGCGGCTTCTTCCGACGATGGCAACAAGCTCGTCGCCGTTGTGGAGGGTGGCCAGATCTACACCTCGACCGACTCCGGCCTCACCTGGACCGCGAGGATGTCCGATGCCAACAGAGGCTGGCGGGGGATTGCTTCTTCCGCGGACGGCAGCAAACTCGTCGCCGTTGTGGATGGCGGCCAGATCTATACCTCGGCCGATTCCGGCATCACCTGGACCGCCAGGGACTCCGATAGATCTTGGCTCGGCGTGGCGTCGTCCGCCGACGGCAGCAAACTCGTCGGCGTTGAGCCTGGCGGCCATATCTACACTTCGACGCCGATGACCATGAACGGAACCGCAGGCTCCATCACAGGCCATCAGTACGACACCATCGACTTGCAATACCTGGGCAACGGAAACTTCACCGTGCGCAGTTCGGCGGGATGGTTGACGGTGGACTAGCCTGCGCCATCCTGGCATTTGGCCAGATCGAATCCGCCAGCAGGGTGCCGGGGCGATGAGCTGGGGCTGACCGAAGTAGAACTGCACTTCAGGCAAGCGTTGGCCAACCAACGACTGCGCCGGTCGAGCTCACCATCGAGCGGATTCGCAAGGCGCTGGACGCTCAGTGAGCGCCGCCCTGATTCCTGCGCACCTGTGGCGGCTTCAGACGGTCTTTGATGCAGTCCAGCCGACTGCACGTCAGGTCCGAACGCGACCCGTCGCGGCGCTTTTTCTTCGCATCGAAGCTGACCCGGGTCAAGGTGGCGACGCGCCATTCGCGGCCTAATGAAGCATCTTGTGCCGACACGCGGCGCAGGCATTTTCAAAGGGGCGAAGAATGAGTTTGAAGGACCTGAAGATCTCCACCCGGCTGATCCTGGGATTCGGCCTGCTGGCCTTGTTGATCGCCCTGCTGGGCGGCATTGCCAGCGTGAGAATCAGTGGCATCGGCGAGTCCTTCGACCTGGTGGTCAGGGACAAGGTGCCCAAAGTCATCACCCTGTTCGAAGTGGAAGGCGACATCAATGTGGTGGCGCGTGCCACGCGCAACATGGTGATCCTGAGCGACCCGGCGGAGATCAAGAAAGAAGAAGCGCGCATCGTGGCGGCGCGCAAGACCATCTCCGAAAAGCTGGACCTGCTGACCAAGGAGGTCCAGTCCGATAGCGGCAAGGCCGTCCTGGCCAAGGTGACTGAAGCGCGCGCCCGCTATCTGCCGGCGCTGCAAAAGTTTGTGGAACTGGTCAACGCCGGCAAGAACGACGAAGGCAAGGCCCTCCTCATGGGCGAGATGCGGGTGGCGCAAAACGCCTACTTCGGCGCGCTCGATGCCATGATCAAACACCAGGACGATGCCATGGACGTGGCGGCCAAGAGCGCCACCGACGCCGTCTCCAGCACCAAGTGGATCATGGGCGTGTCCGTCTGCGCGGCCCTGGTTGCAGCGTTGCTGGGCGCGGTCTGGATCATCCGCGCCATCACACGCCCCTTGCGGCAGGCGGTGCAGGTGGCGCGCGCCGTGGCCGCCGGCGACTTGAGCAGCTCCTTCGATTCCGAAGGCCAGAACGAAACGGCCCAGTTGCTTGCGGCCTTGCAGGAGATGCAGACCAGCCTGGTACGCGTCGTCTCCGAAGTGCGCCAGGGCTCCGACGGCGTGGCCACGGCCAGCGCAGAGATCGCCCAGGCCGACCTGGACCTGTCGGCACGCACCGAAAGCCAGGCCAGCTCGCTCGAAGAAACCGCGGCTTCGATGGAGCAACTCAGCGCCACCGTGAAGCAGAACGCCGACAGCGCGCGTCAGGCCAATCAGCTCGCGATCAGCGCCAGCTCCGTCGCCACCCAGGGTGGTGAAGTCGTGGGTCAGGTGGTCGAAACCATGAAGGGCATCAACGACGCCTCGCGCCGGATCTCCGACATCATCAGCGTGATCGACGGCATCGCCTTCCAGACCAACATCCTGGCGCTGAATGCCGCGGTGGAGGCCGCGCGTGCCGGCGAGCAAGGCCGTGGCTTTGCCGTGGTGGCCAGTGAGGTGCGCTCGCTGGCCGGGCGCAGCGCTGAAGCGGCCAAGGAAATCAAGTCGCTGATCTCGGCCAGTGTGGAGCGCGTGGAACGCGGCACCGCCCTGGTGGACCAGGCCGGCACCACCATGACCGAAGTGGTGGGCTCGATCCGGCGCGTCACCGACCTCATGGGCGAGATCAGCGCGGCCAACAACGAGCAAAGCCTGGGCGTGTCCCAGGTGGGCGAGGCTGTCATGCAGATGGACCAGGTGACGCAGCAGAACGCCGCGCTGGTGGAGGAAAT
Organism: uncultured beta proteobacterium; assembly: GCA_903838565.1. Taxonomy (GTDB): domain Bacteria; phylum Pseudomonadota; class Gammaproteobacteria; order Burkholderiales; family Burkholderiaceae_C; genus CAIKVZ01. The sequence continues at coordinate 42,812 of CAILZB010000051.1, forward strand.
GGCCGCCGCCGCCAACAGCCTGCAGTCCCAGGCCGAAGGCCTGGTGAAGACCGTCTCCGTATTCACCCTGCCGCCAAGCCATGGCGCCCGCGCCACGCCTGGCGCCCACCGTACCGCCAAGCCGATGCGCGTTGCCGCCCCCAAGCGCGCCAGCGTTCCGGCAGCACGCAAACCGGTGCTGGGCGCTGCACCCAAAGCCTTGAGCGCCAGCGCCCCGGCGGCCGCAAGCGGCGACGACTGGGAAAGTTTTTAAAGGAGCATCTTCATGCGCAAAAAAGTCGTCTCTTCCGCTGAAGCCATCGCCATCCTGCGCGACGGCGACACCCTGTGTTGCTCGGGCTTTGGCAGCAACGGCGTGCCGGTGGAACTCATCCTGGCGCTGGAAAAACGCTTCCTGGAAACCGCGTCACCGAAAAACCTCACGCTGCTGTTTGGCGGCGGCCCGGGCGACGGCGGCACGGGCGGTGTCAACCACCTGGCGCACGAGGGCTTGCTCAAGCGCGTCATCGGCGGCCACTACGGGCTGGTGCCGAAGATCGGCCAGCTGGCGCTGCAAAGCAAGGTCGAGGCCTACAACCTGCCCCTGGGCGTGATCTCCCACCTGTACCGCGACATCGCCTGCGGCCTGCCCGGAACGGCGTCCAAGGTCGGTCTGGGCACCTTCGTCGATCCGCGCCTGGAAGGCGGCAAGATCGGCAGCAGGACCGTGGAAGACCTGGTCGAGGTCATCACCCTGGGCGGCAAGGAACTGCTCTACTACAAGGCCTTCCCGATTTCCGTGGCTTTCATCCGCGCCACCAGCGCCGACGCCGAAGGCAACCTCACGATGGAGCGCGAAACCCTGACGCTGGACGCGCTGGCGATTGCCACGGCCACGAAGAACTCCGGTGGTTTCGTCATCGCCCAGGTGGAGCGCATCGTCGAGCGTGGCTCGCTCAATCCGCGGCGCGTCAAGGTGCCAGGGATTCTGGTGGACTGCGTGGTCGTGGCCTCGGCCGAAAACCATCCGCAGAACCTGGGTGGCAGCTATAACCCGGCGTTCTCGGCCGAGGTGCGCGTGCCGCTGGACGCGGTGGCGCCGATGGCGCTGGACGAGCGCAAGGTGATCGCACGGCGCGCCGCGTTTGAGTTGCTGCCCAATTCCGTGGTGAATCTGGGCATCGGTATGCCCGAAGGCGTGGCGGCGGTGGCGAACGAAGAAAAAATCCTGAAGTACATGACGCTCACGGCCGAGCCCGGCGTGATCGGCGGCATGCCGGCGTCGGGCGCGAATTTCGGCGCAGCCATCAACCCCGAAGCCGTGATCGACATGAACCAGCAGTTCGATTTCTACGACGGCGGCGGGCTCGATCTGGCCTGCCTGGGCCTGGCCGAGTGCGACCCCGCGGGCAGCATCAACGTCAGCCGCTTCGGCCCCAAGCTCGCGGGCGCCGGCGGCTTCATCAACATCACGCAGAACAGCCGCACCGTGGTCTTTGTCGGCACCTTCACCGCCGGTGGTCTGAAGATCGCCATCGCTGACGGCCAGCTGAAGATCCTGCAGGAGGGACGCGCGCGCAAGTTCGTGCAGCGCATCGAACAGGTCACGTTCAGCGGCCCGTACGCGTCGAGCAGCGGGCAGACCGTGCTCTACGTGACCGAGCGCTGCGTGTTCCGCCTCACGCCCGCGGGCCTGGAACTGATCGAGGTGGCGCCGGGCATCGACGTCGAACGCGACATCCTGGCGCAGATGGACTTCAAGCCCATCGTGAACCAGCCCCAACTCATGGACGCGCGCATCTTCCGGCCCGAAGCCATGCAGTTGAAGGACACGCTGCTGTCCATCAGCCTGGTGGACCGCATGCAGTACGAACCGACCCAGGGCACGGCCTACTACAACTTCCAGGGGCTGCGCGTGCAAAGCCACAAGGACGTGGAGGACATACGCCATGCGACCGAAGCGCTGTGCCGGCCCATCGGCAAGAAGATCGGTGTGGTGGTGAACTACGACGACTTCCAGATCGACGAAGCCGTGGTCGACGACTACGCGGCCATGGTCAAGCGCATCAGCGACCAGTTCTACACCCATGTCTCGCGCTACACCACCAGCGCCTTCATGCGCTTGAAACTTGGCGCGGCGCTGGAAGGGCGCGGCCTGGCGGCGCACATCTACGAAACCCCGCAGGAGGCGATCGAGTCGGCGCGCCAGTCCAGCGCCGCATAGCCTTCGGCAGCGCGCGGCCGGGGCCAGCAACGTCCCCGGGCCCGCCGTTCACTGCGTGTGTCGGTGGCCGTCGCCCGAGGCTGACGTCACACTTCGCAGATTTCCAGGCGCGAGTAGTCCAGCAGGTCGGCCAGTGGCATGGGCTTGGCAAAGTAGTAGCCCTGGATCTCGTCGCAGTGCTCGCGTTGCAGGAATTCCAGTTGATCTTCGCGCTCGACCCCCTCGGCGGTGATGGCCAGCCCGAAGGTCTTCGCCAGGCCCACGATGGCGCGCGTGATCGATACGCTGTCCTTGTCCTTGGGTAAGCCGTCGACAAAGGACTTGTCGATCTTCAGGCGCGTGAACGGCAATTTTTGCAGGTAGCTCATGGACGAGTAGCCGGTTCCGAAGTCGTCGATCGCCAGCTGGAATCCCTGCGCGCGCAGTTCGTGCAGCGAGCGGATCGCCTGCGCGGTGTCGCTGGCGATATAGCTCTCGGTGATTTCGAGTTCGATCTGCTCGGCGCGCAAGCCGTTGAGCGTCACCGCGCCGAGCAAGGTGTCCACCAGTTTGTGATGGCGCAGCTGGACGTTGGACACGTTCATGCTCAGATGACTCAGCCCGACGCCCGCCTGCTGCAGCGCTGCCAGATCGCGGCAACCCTGTGCGATCACCCAGTCGCCGATGGGAAGAATCTGGCCGGTTTCCTCGGCCAAAGGGATGAAATCCAGGGGGCGCACGTTGCCAAATACCGGGCTGTTCCAGCGCAGCAGGGCCTCCACGGCGACCATGCGGCCCGTGCTGGAAGATACCTTTGGCTGGTAGTGAAGCACGAACTGACCGCCAGCGTCGATGGCATCGTGCAGTGCGTGGATCATGTCGGCGCGCAGGCGCGCACGCTTTGACAGGTCTTCCGAGTAATAGCTGTACCGGTCTCGTCCGCTGTCCTTGGCCTTGTACACCGCCAAGTCGGCGTTCTTCAGCAACACCATGCTGTCTTCGCCGTCTTTGGGATAGAGCGCCACGCCGATGCTGACCGTGGTACTGATCTGGTGCGCACCGCAGCGAAAGGGTTCACGAAACAGATTCAGGTATTTGGCGACGTTGACTTCCACGCCGACCGCATCGCTCACGTTCTCCAGCAACACCGTGAATTCATCGCCGCCGATGCGCGCCAGCGTATCCGAGCTTCGGGCGCCGATCTTCAGCCGCTCGCCCACCTGCACCAGCAAGGCGTCGCCCACGCCGTGGCCGAGCGTGTCGTTCACCAGCTTGAACTGATCGAGATCGAGAAACAGAATGGCCAGCTGCGACTTCTGCCGCTGCGCCAGATCGAGTGCGTGGTCCAGCCGCTGCGCAAAAAATCGGCGGTTGTTCAGGCCCGTCAGCGAATCGTGGTTGGACAGGTATTCCTCGTCGTGGCGCGCGCGCTCGAGCGAGGCTTCGCGCTCCTGGACGGCGCTGGCCAGTCGGTTCACGCTCACCGAGATTTCCTGCAATTCGTCGCCGCTGCTCACCGGCGGCGTGGTGGCGTAGTTGCCTTGCTCGACGCGTCTGATCTGCGCCATCAACTTGCGCAGCGGCAGCGCCAGGCTGCGCTGCATCACCCGGCGCATCACCAGCAAGGCGCAAATGGCGACCAGCGCCAGCATCATCAAGAAGCGCAGGCGGTGCGTATTCAACACGGCGTTGCTCAGGGACTTGTCCGATGCCACGCTGAAATACACGGTTCCATCGACCACGTCCTTCCTGAGGACGCTGACGTACTGGTCATTCACCTGAATCACCGGGGGTGAACCGCCGTTGGACTCCATGGCTGCGACCGCAACCGGAAATTCATTGGAAAAACTCTGCCGCACCTGGATGTCAAGGTCCTTGGACAGCGCCGTAAAGTAGGCATCGTCGAGCACGCGCGACAACTCCAGGTGGGCCATCATGCGACCCGACGTGCCTTCAAAAACACTTTGATGACTCTTGATGACCAGCTTGTCATCCAGCCTGAGGTAGGTGGCCACACTGCCTTTCTCACCCATCTCCGAGGGATGGCGGTGCACATGCTTGAGGCTGATATTGCCGCCGGCGGGGAGTGACGCCGGCCGGTACTCAGGCTCCATCTCCTGGCGTGCCATGATCGTCGGCTGGGTGCCGGCATAGGAGAGATAACCCAGCTGGTAGCCGAGCGCCTCGTGACTGGCGTAGGCGATCAACCATCCATCTTCGCCGTACAGCACGATGTCGGAGTTGAACGACAGCTTGACCCGGTCCAGCAGTGCCATGGCCAGCGTCTTCTTCTCCTCATCGATCAAAAAGGTGTTGTAGCGCGCCGTGTCCTGGTATTTGTTGATGAGTTCGACCGAGGCGATCATGCGCTCATCTGTCCTGGCGTAAGCCGAGGAGTCCTTGAGTTCCAATTCAATCTGCCCGAGGTTGTGCGCCAACCGCTGGTAGGCGTGCTGCATTCGGGTGCTGGTCACCTGAAGAAAGGTATCGCGCAGGAAAATGTCGAAGTACACGCCCAGCGCAAGCAGTACCAGCATGAATGCCGCCGTCACGAGCAGGGACAACTTGGTGGTTAAGCTGCGCTGCCAGTGCAGGGGCGAGATCACGTGCGCAGCCGTCTCAGAAAATGGGCGGGACCTGCTCCACGTGCTCACGGGTCACCAGCTTGACCGGATTCGTGATATGCCGTGGCACGCTTTCCTTGCGCAGCAGTTTTTGTGCGATCTCCACGGCCATCGTTCCACCCAGCGGGAAAAGTATCGATGCCGTCTGGGTGCCGCTGCGAATGGCGTCGCGCGCTTCACTGGTGTAATCACAGCCCACGGTGACGACTGAACGAGGATCCACCTTCTTCGCTGCCATCGCCATGCGCGCGCCACTGAGCATGCTGTCGCTTTCGGAGAAGATGGCGTCCACCCGAACGCCGTCTGCCAGCAACTTCTCCATCTCGATCAACGCATCCTTGCGCAGGTAGTTGCCCGTTCTCCTGATGACCTTGATGCCGGGATATTTCGCCATTTCGTCCATGAAGCCCTTGCTTCTGAGGCGGGTCACATCGGCGGTTTGCAAACCTTCGAACAGCAGCGCCAGCCCCTTGCCTGCGAGCCTGTCAGCCACAAACTTGGCGCCCATGGCGCCTATGCGCACATTGTCTGAATTGATGAAGGTGCTGAAGTCCTGCCCGTCAATGCCACGGTCCAGAACGATCACGGGAATGCCCGCCTTGTAGGCCCTTCTGACAACAGGGACGACCGCCCGCTGATCGTTGGTCCCCAGGATCAGCACATCCACCCGCTGATCGATGAACTGCTCTATCTGGTGGATCAGCAGCGATGTCTGGCCCTGGGCGTCGGAGTACGCGAACGACACGCCGGAAAGCTTGGCCACAGCGTCGCGCACTTCGAATACCTGCGCCTGGCGGAAATCGTTCTTCATGGTGTCCTGAGCAAACGCCACGACCCGGCCGCTGTTGACCTGCGCCATAGCCAGTGTCCCGATCAACACGCCCATCAGCACAAGAACAAGCTTCAGAATTCGCATGCAGGCTGCCTCTGTATTCCGGCCCAATGAGGCCACCGCCGATTCCCGTCGGACCCTGACACTCTGCTGCCGGATCGACGTTGTGGCCATGCAGGCGCGGATCGCCTGCACGTGAAAGTGCGCATGGGCCTGGGCCGCAAGGGGTCTTTTGAAGCTTGCACCATGAGTGCCACTTTACCCACTCATGGCCTTGGGCAAAATCGAGTCAATACCTGAGTGGCGCAGGTAAAACACCTGAGTCCGCCTTGGGCGGACCGGGGCTGGAGCGTATTCAATGCTGCGTCCTGACGTGCAGATCAATCGCGGTTGATGGCCACACAAAGGTCTGATCCACGGTGCGGTCGGCAACCACTTGGACCGCCATTTCAGGCCTTTGAGGATGTCGGACCAGCGCCTCCAGACCTCGGCGTTCGACGCGGACAAGGGGCCGCCGTTGGCGCAGGAGGTTTCCACCGCCGCATAACGATGCCTCTCGAAAAGGGTCACCCTGCGTGACGTGTCTGCGGCTCACCTGCATGGCGGCGCAGGGCTAAACCAGAAAGCGTTGTGCCAGGCGGACCCAGTAGGCGCAGCCCACTGCGATGTTGCTGTCGTTGAAATCGTAGCCCGGGTTGTGCACCATGCACGCGCCATGCCCTGGGGTGCTCGCGTCGCCATTGCCAATGAACAAATAGCTGCCCGGCACCTGCTCCAGCATGAAGGCAAAGTCTTCGCTGGCGGTCAGGGCTTCGGTGTGCGCGACGACGCGCTGCGGCCCCAACAACTCCACAGCGACCTGCGTCGCAAATTCGGTTTCAGCTGCGCTGTTGACCAGCACCGGATAGCCACCGCGGAACGTGACTTCTGCGCGCACGCCGAAGCTCTGCGCCTGTGCCTGCGCCAGCTCTGCAATGCGTTGATTCAGCTGGCTGCGAACCTCGCGGTCCAACGAGCGCACGCTGAGCTCGAGCGTGGCGGTTTGCGGTATGACGTTGTTGACCTGTCCGGCGTGAAAGCTGCCGACCGTGATTACGGCCATCTGCAGCGGCGCTACATTGCGCGACACGATGGTCTGCAGTCCCATGACGACGCTGGCGCCGGCCACCACCGGGTCAGCCGCGGTATGAGGCATGGCGCCGTGGCCCCCTTGGCCGTGCAGCGTGATCGTGATGTTTTCGCTGGAGGCCATGGTGGGTCCGTTGCGCAACAGCAGGTGCCCCGCTTTGAAGCCCGGCATGTTGTGCATGGCAAAGATCGCGTCGCATGGAAAGCGCTCGAACAGGCCGTCTTCCATCATTTTCCTGGCACCGCCAAGGCCCTCTTCGGCGGGCTGAAAGATCAGGTTCAGGGTGCCATCGAAGCTGCCGCTCTCGGCCAGGCGCTTGGCGGCGGCCAGCAGCATGGCCGTGTGCCCGTCGTGACCGCAGGCGTGCATCACGCCGGCGTGTCGGCTGGCATGCGGCAGACCGGTCTGCTCGTCAATCGGCAGCGCGTCCATGTCGGCGCGCAGTCCCAATCTCTTGGGCCCCTGGCCCTTGCGCAATTGGCCCACGACGCCGGTGCCGCCCAAGCCGCGCGTCACCTGATAACCCCAGCGGCTCAGGGATTGCGCGACCAGTTCGCTGGTGCGGTGCTCCTGGTAGGCCAACTCGGGGTGTTGGTGGATGTCGCGGCGCAGTTGCACAAACTCCGCCATGTCGTTCGCCGCGTCCACGACGCGATCAGGTTCCAGAAGGGCGCTCGACATGCTTTAGCCTTCCAGCGCGCGGTTGCGGCCTTCAGGCAGCAGGTACATGGCGACGGCGGCAATCAAACTGGTCGCCATCACGTACAGGGCGGGCGATGCCGGGTTGCCGGTGGCACCGATCAGCCAGGTCACGACAAACTGGGTGGTGCCGCCAAACAAGGCCACGCCCACCGCATAGGCGATCGACATGCCGATGGCACGGATGCGCCGCGGAAACAGCTCGGGAATCGCCACCAGTGAGGCGGCACCGCTCAGCGCCGTCAGCGCGCCCAGCAGGATCGTGACGCCAAACAGCGCTGCGGGCGTTTTCTGGTCCACCAGAAAAAGGAAAGCGGGATAGGACAGCAGGGCCGCCAGCACGCGCGGCAGCAGCATCACGGGCCGGCGTCCGAACCGGTCCGACAGCCACCCGCCCAACAGCGAAAACACCACGGTGGACAGGCCGCCAACGACCGTGGCAGCCATGGCCACCGTGGGGGCAAACTTCAGCGTGGTGATGGCGTAGGTGGTCATGTAGTTGCCCACATAGGTGGACACCGTTCCGCCCAGCACCGCCAGGATGCACAACACGATCAGGCGGCGGTGCGATCCCACCGTAGGGGTTACCCCGCCCGATGACATGACGGGTCCTTGCTCCAGCGTCTCCGGCATGGCCCTGCGCAGATAGATGGCCAGAGGAATCAGCAGCAAACCCACGGCGAAGGGAACACGCCAACCCCAGGCCTGCAACTCCGCAGGAGACAGGCTGCTGGTCAAAGCCATGCCGACGGTGCCGGCGACGAATCCGGCGGCGCCCTGGCTGGCCAACTGCCAGCTGCCATAAAGGCCGCGCTGGTGCGCCGGTGCGCTCTCAATCAGGAACGCGCTGGAAGGCCCGACTTCACCGCCCAGTGCCAGACCCTGGATCAGGCGACACAGCACGACGATGATGGGGGCCGCCAGACCGATGCTGTCATACGAGGGCGTCAACGCCAAACCCAGCGTGCCCACGGTCATGAGCCCGATGGTCAGCAGCATGGCGGGTTTGCGACCAGCGCGGTCCGCATAGGCACCGATCAGAACGCCACCCAGCGGACGCGACACGAAGCCCACGCCGAACACCGCCAGGGACAGCAACAGGCTGCCCAGCGGCGTGGACGCCGGGAAGAAGGCCTTGCCGATGTACACGGCAAAGAAGGCATAGGTGACGAAGTCGTAAAACTCCAGCGCATTGCCGATGACGGTGGCCGCCACCACCTTGCGCGGAATGGCCGTGCTGCTGGCCCGTGAAGCCGGCCTTGCAGGCGGCGAGGCGTAGACCATGGTGGGGTTGGCTTGCATGCTTGTCTCCGATCGTTGGTTTTGAGTGTGCGAATCCTAGGGGGCCTGTTTTAATGTGTCCAATGTATTATTTTTGTTGATATCATTCATTCAGCTCATAGTTGATCGCATGAACATCAAACACCTGGAACACCTTTTGGCCATGGCCGACACCGGTTCCTTCAGCCGAGCCGCAGAGAAGTTGTTCATCACCCAATCGGCACTGAGCCGCAGCATCCAAAGCCTGGAAGACGACCTGGGCGGCAAGGTGCTCGACCGCATTGGCAAGCGCAATGAGCTCACGCCTTTGGGACTGGACGTGGTCTCCAGAGCCCGGCACATTGTTCGTGATGCCGCCGAACTGCGCCACAGCGCCAAGCTGCTGCAAGGGGGCGGGCGCGGCGCCATCAGCGTTGGCCTGGGCTCGGGACCGGCAGCGCTGTTGATGGTGCCGTTGATGTGCGCGGCAGCCAGCCAGGGGGGCATGCGTGTGGCGGTCACTCAGGGCGCGGTGGACCTGCAGATAGCGCAGCTGCGCAGGCGACAACTCGATGCGCTGGTGGTGGACATGCGTCGCGTGGTCCCGGCGGCCGACCTCAACATCGAGTCCCTGGTCGAACTCAAGGCGGGCTTTGTGGTGCGTGCCGGACATCCCTTGGCGGACAAGAAGGTGCTCAGTTTTTCAGAGGTGTTGCGCTACCCGATTGCCTGCACGCCCTTGTCCGACGAAGTGGCACGCCACATGGTGGACCAGTATGGCCCGCAGGCCAATCCGGCTGAAATGGTGACGCTACGCTGTGACGACATTGCCAGCCTGGTGAGCACCATGGCCCAGACCGATGCCATTTTTCTGGGCGTGATCGCCGCCACCCGCAGTGGATTGGCGGACGGCAGCCTGGTCGAGCTGAAGTTGAAGCCAAAATTCTCGGGCACGGCACGTTTCGCCTACGTCACTCTGGCAGGTCGAACCGAAGCACCGGCGACGACCTATTTCCGCGAGTTCGTGCGCGCGCATCTGCGCGACCGGCCCACACCAACCAAACGTGCAAGAAAGCCCTGAGCATCATGTCCATCCATCTGCCTGTGGATCTGAGCCTGGTGCACCTGCTCATCGAAATCCTGGCAACCCTGGCATTCGCCCTATCCGGGCTTCTTGAAGCCGCGCGCAAGAAACTCGACGCGGTGGGCGTTGTGGTGGTCGCCGGGCTGGCCGCCTTTGGTGGTGGCACTCTGCGAGACATACTGCTGGACCGAAGGCCGTTCTTCTGGATGCAACATGCTTCATGGCTCTGGGCGCTGCTGGCGCTGTGCGCCACGGCGATGCTGTTTTTGCGCGCCCGCCATTTTGAAGTGACCGAGCGCGCCATGTTGTGGCCCGATGCCATCGGGCTCGGGCTGTTTTCAGCCTCAGGCACCCGCATTGCCCTGGAAATGGATATGCCCGCGATTGTGGCCGTCGTCATGGGCGTGATCACCGCCGTCTTCGGCGGTGTGCTCAGGGACATTGTCTGCAACGAAATACCCCGCGCTTTCCGGGACCACAGGCCCTATGCCATCTGTGCATTTCTGGGAAGCTGGATATTGGTGGTTGCACCCTCTCTAGGGGCGTCGGATGCGGTGGCGTTGCTTGCCTCGGCGGCAGCGATCACTTTGCTTCGTGGCATCGCCCTGGTCAGCGGGTATCAATTGCCCGAGTGGAACTCGGGTCACCGAAGCGACCGATAGAACAAGGTCCGCCTTCGGCGCAAGGCGCAGCCAGTGGCGCGGCAGCTCAGGTGTTTCCCCTTTGCAACTCAGGTATCGCCCTGATGTCCTTGGATGCGGCTCGACCCTACAGTGGAGCTCATGGTGGTGGCCCAAGAAATTCGCTCGTCCCCGTTCGCGTCTCGCGCCGCGGCCGCGGATGCGGGCGATCTCGATCTTGCTCCGCGCATTCAGCCAAACTTTCTTGCTCGCGCCAGCCCGTTTTCGGACCTGCTGCTGGAGTTTTCCGACTTGTCAGAGGTGCTCGGCACAAAAGACCTCGACGCTTGCGAAGCTTTGAGGCGGGTTGGCGGCAGAAGGGTGCATGGTGGTTTCAGCGGCCGGTGCCGAAGGGGGGGCTCTGCATGGAAGATTTCATAACGCCGTTTCGCAACGCGCTGGAGTCACTTGACCGGGCCCAGGCAGACGCACTGTTCCAGCGGGTACTGCAGCAATACAGTCCGATCGAGGCCGTGGAAAAAGTGGTCGTGCCCGCGCTGGAGCAAATCGGCACGGCCTGGCACGAGGGCAGCGTCGCCCTGTCGCAGGTCTATATGAGCGGGCGCCTGTGCGAATCGCTGGTTGACGGGGTCCTGCCCCCCAGCGATCCGGACCGAAAGCACCAGCCACGCTCGGCCATCGTGGTCTTGAGCGACTACCACGATCTGGGCAAGCGGATTGTGTACTCCGTGATGCGCGCCAGCGGGTTCGAGATTTTTGACTATGGTCGCCTGGATGTGGATGCGCTGGTGCAGCGTGTTGTGTCTGACCGCCTGCGCGTGCTGTTGATTTCCGTGCTGATACTGCCGTCAGCGCTCAAGGTGCGTGAGGTCTGCGCACAGCTCAAAGCCGCAGGCTCGGACGTGAAGGTGGTGGTGGGTGGCGCGCCGTTTCTGTTTGACGACATGTTGTGGCGTGAAGTGGGCGCCGACGCCATGGGCAGGAGCGCATCCGACGCCGTGGCCATCGTTGCGCGCCTGATGGGAGCGATGCAATGAAGCTCTGCACCATGAACAGCATGCAGCGCACGCTCACCGCCCTGGGACGCAAGGAGCCGGATCAGGTGCCCCTGTTCCTGCTGACCACGCTGCACGGCGCCAGGGAATTGAATCTCTCCATTGAAGACTATTTCTCCAGCGCCGACCATGTGATCGAAGGGCAGATGCGGCTGCTGAGGAAATACCGCAGCGACTGTCTGTATCCCTTCTTCCATGCCTCCCTGGAAACCGAGGCCTGGGGCGGAACGACGCTGTTTTTGCCGGACGGCCCGCCACTGTGCGGCGCCCCGGTGATCCAGCGGCCCCAAGACATTGACGGTCTGCAGGCGCCGCCTATTGCGTCTTGCGCTCCGTTGGCCAAAGTGCTCACCACCATTCGTGCATTGAAGCAGCAGGTGGGGGACACGGTGCCGATTGTGGGTGTGGCGATATCGCCGTTTTCATTGCCGGTGATGCAGATGGGCTTTCATGCCTACCTGGAGTTGATGCACGAACAAGCTGAGCGCTTTGAACGGCTGATGAAGGTCAACGAGGCGTTCACTGTGGCCTGGGCCAATGCCCAACTCGAAGCCGGGGCCACCGCCATCTGCTATTTCGATCCGGTGGCGTCCACGACCATCGTTCCGCGCGCGCTGTACCAGCGCACCGGCATGCTTGTGGCGCAGCGCACGATTGCGCAAATCAAGGGCCCGACCGCCACGCACCTGGCATCCGGCCGTGGACTGGGCATCCTGGATGACATCGTCTCCACCGGCACGGCTGTCATTGGCGTCAGCGCCCAGGAGGACCTGGCGCAGTGGAAGCAGGCCGCTGCGGGACGAATCAATCTGCTGGGCAATCTGAATGGCATCGAGATGCGGCGCTGGACCCCGCAGCAGGCCGAAGCCGAGGTGAAGGCCGCCATCGCCAAGGCAGCGCGCGGCGGCGGCTTCATCCTGGCCGACAACCACGGTGAGATTCCCTGGCAGGTGAGCGAGCAGGTGCTGCTGGCCATCGGGGACGCGGTGCAACGCTGGGGGCGCTATCCATTGGCTTGGGTCGGGGAGCACGCATGCCATTGACCCCCGTCGACGAGGCATCCCGGGCCAAGCTGTGCATCATGAGCTGCAGCCACTTTCACGCCGAAATCCAGGCCTGTGTGGCGGCGCAGGCCTGGCCCGATGTGGTGTGTGCCGCACTGCCCGCACGCTGCGGCAGGCCGCCCCTGAGCTGGGCCGAGATTGGCGCCGCAGTGCCGCCAGATTGCACCCAACTGATGCTGCTGGGCCGCGCCTGCCATGCCGGATTGGGGCAACCTCCGCCGAAATTTCTGCCTGCCCAGGTGCTGACGCAGGAGCAGTGCTTCCACTTGGTTGCGGGCCCCACGCAGGTCGCGCAGGCGATCGAAGGCGGCAGTTACCTGATGTCCCCGGGTTGGCTGGGCGACTGGCGGGAGCAGATTGAAAAGATGGGCTTTCCTTTGCCATTGGCGGGCGAGTTCTTCCGTGAATTCGCCCAAGAGCTGGTATTGCTGGACACCGGGTTGAATCCGGACAGCCGCCAGCAACTGCAGGAAATGGGCGCTGCGCTGGACCTTCCCCGCAGAACCATGGTGGTCGGCCTGGACCACATGCGTTTGTTTCTGGGCAATCTGGTGCTGGAGTGGCGGCTGGAATTGGCCCGGCAAAGCGCCCAGGAGCGTCAACGCCAGAATGCCAAATCCCTGGCAGACCATGTCACGGCGCTGGACCTGATGGGACAGCTCACACGCCAAGGCCGCGAATCGGAGGTGCTGTCGGGCATGGAAGATCTGTTTCGCATGCTGTTCGCGCCGACCGTCTATCACTACCTGCCCGCGGCCGATGCAGGCGGCGCGGACTTGCCTGCGGACGTGCGGGAACTGCTGCACTCACTGAACCAGGCCTACGCCTGGACGCCAGCGCGCAGCGGCTTTGTGCTGCGCCTGTTGCGCAACGAGCAATGCCTGGGCTTTGTTTACGTGGATGGATTCCAGTTTCCCCAGTTCAAGGAGCAGTACCTGAATCTGGCGCTGGCCATGATCGACGTGTGCAACCTGTCGATAGAGAGTGCCCGCACGCGCAAGCGTCTGATCGAGGCGGAAAAAATGGCGTCCCTGGGAGTCATGGTTGCGGGCATAGCGCACGAGATCAACACGCCCGTGGGCGTGGGTGTGCTGGCCGTCTCCACCTTGCAACACCAGACCCAGGAACTGGCGGCGAGCTTCGCCGAGCGGCGCATGACGCAGTCCGATCTGCGCGGCTATCTGGGGGCCTCCAGCGCCAGCGCCGACCTCATTGCGTCCAGTCTGGAGCGGGTGGGCAAGCTGATTGCGTCATTCCGCAGGGTGTCCGTGAGCGGCCATCGGCAGAGCCTGCAAACCATTGTCCTGGCTGACTGCCTGCGCGAGACCGTGGCCAGCTTTGGCGGGCGCCTGCCCAAGGGACAGTTTCAGGTGCACGTGGACTGCCCCGAATCCATCGTCGTGCAGGGCTACCCGGGGGACCTGGAAAGCGTGTTCACCAACCTGATCGCCAATTCTCTGCAACACGGATTCAGTGGCCGCACGCAGGGCAGCATCCAGATTGCGGTGCAACAGCAGGCAGGCCATGTGAGCATGGTGTACGGCGACGACGGCAACGGACTGTCGGCTGAGGCCAGCCAACGGATCTTTGATCCGTTCTTCACCACGGATATGCAAAGCGGCATGGGTCTGGGCATGCATCTGGTCTACAACCTGATCACTCAGCGCATGGGTGGCCGCATCAGCGTGGATCCGCATGTGCTCTCGGGTGTTCGCTTTTTGATGGAGGTTCCGACACAGGCTGTCTGAAGACATTCATGACCCAAACCGATGCTTTTTCCGACCTCTTTGCCCCCGAGGTGCCAGACGTTTCACATGCCGTGAACGAAGCCCGGGATGTCTGGAAGATATTGCTGGTGGACGACGACGAGGACATCCATACCGTGCTGCATATGGCGTTGCACAATATGCAGGTGGAGAAGCGCGCGCTGCAGCTATTGGATGCACGCTCGGGCCTGGAAGCGCGGACCCTGATGGAAAACCACCCGGACATCGCCCTGGTGCTGCTGGACGTGGTGATGGAGACGGAACTGGAGGGACTGCATTTTGTGCGCCATGTGCGCAATGAACTGGGTAACCGCACGGTGCAGATTGTGCTGGTGACCGGACAGCCAGGCTATGCGCCCGAGCGCGACGTGGTGGCGGACTATGCCATCGACGGCTATCGCCTCAAATCCGAACTGTCCGCCGACAAGATCTTTGTGTCGGTCTATGTGGCTGTGCGCACCTACAAGGCCTTGCGCGATTCCGAACACCAGCGCCAGCAACTCGAGCGCCTTTCCATCGCCCTGGGCGAGAAGGAGGAGCGCATGCGCTCGGTGGTCGAAACGGCGCCCGACGCCATCGTCCAATTCGACGCGGCGGGACTGATCGTGGGATGGAACGAGGGCGCGCGGCGCCTGTTTGGCCATGCACTGAACGAGATATTGGGCCAGTCCCTGACGCGGTTGATGCCAGCAAAATTCCATGCGACACATGCGCAGAACATGAGCACGCTGGGCGTTGCTGCGGACCCCAGCCTGCTGGGGCAGGTGATGGAGATGCCCGGGCTGCGCGCCGACGGTGAGGAATTCCCGACCGAAGTGGTGCTGGGGTCCTGGCGCAGTGCGTCGGGGCCGCACTTCAGCGCTGTCATCCGCGACGTGTCGGAACGCCGGCGCTCCGAGGCGGGGCTGCGACTCGCTGCCAGCGTGTACGCCAACAGCTATGAGGGCATCATCATTGCCGACGCCAGCAAGCGCATGGTGGATGTCAACCCCGCCTTTAGCCGCATCACCGGATATTCCAGGGAAGAAGTGCTGGGACGCTTTCCTCAATTGCTGTCCTCAGGTCGGCACGACGCGGCGTTTTACAGTGCCATGTGGACGTCCATCGCGGAGCACGATTTCTGGCAGGGTGAAATCACCAACCGGCGCCGTGACGGCACGCTGTACGCCGAAATACTGTCCATCTCCGTGATACGCGACGAAGAGGGCGCCGTGCAGCATTACATCGGCGTGTTCACGGACATCACGCTGCTCAAGGCCCATGAAGACGAGCTCTACCGCATCGCCCACTATGACCACCTGACCAATCTGCCGAACCGGCGCCTGTTCTCGGATCGCCTGCCGCAGGCGCTGGCGCGCTCCCGCCGCAGCGAAGTGTCGGTTGCTGTTTGCTATCTCGACCTCGATGGCTTCAAGGCCGTGAATGACCGCCATGGCCATGCCGTGGGGGACAAGCTGCTGATCGATTTGTCGCAGCGGCTTCAAGGAATCCTTCGCATCGATGACACCTTGGCGCGTCTGGGCGGCGACGAGTTTGTGCTGCTGTTGTCCTCGGTATCGACGCTGCAGGAATGCCAACTGGCGCTGGAGCGGGTGCTGCAAGAGATTGCCGCACCGGTGGAAATCGATGGGCGCTCAGTGTCTGTGACGGCAAGCATCGGCGTGACGGTCTATCCCGCAGACCCGGTTGACGCCGACACGCTGATGCGACACGCCGACCAGGCCATGTATCTGGCCAAGGAGCGCGGCAAGAACTGTTTTCATTTCTTTGACCCGGTGCACGACCAACAGGTGCAGACGCAGCGCCATTACATGCAAAGGTTGCGCGAGGCACTGGACCGGGGTGAGTTTGAGATGCACTACCAGCCCAAGGTCGATTTGCTGGATGGCACGGTGATGGGCTTTGAGGCGCTGATCCGATGGCAGCACCCGGAGGACGGCTTGTTGGCGCCGGTTGTTTTTCTGCACTACCTGGAAGGCACAGATCTTGAAATTCTCGTGGGCGAATGGGTGCTGAAGTCCGTTGTACAGCAGATTCAAACCTGGCGCGATGCCGGCATTGAGGTCACTGTCAGCGCCAACATCAGCGCCGACCATCTGCTCAGGGACGACTTCTCCGAGCGCCTGCAAGGGATTCTGGCGAATTACGCCAAGGCCGTGGCGCAAAGCCTGGAGCTGGAAATCCTCGAAACGGCGGCACTGGCCGACCTGAAGAAGGCGGTGCACACCATCACCCAATGCCGCAAACTGGGCGTGCAGTTTTCGCTGGATGACTTCGGCACCGGCTATTCCTCTTTGACGTACTTTTTGAACTTGCCGGTGCAGGTGTTGAAGATTGACCAAAGTTTTGTCAAAGTCATGCTGGACGATCCGGGTGGCCTGGGGATTGTCGAGAGCATCGTCCGACTGGCCCAGGCATTCAATCGCACCGTGATTGCCGAAGGGGTGGAGACGCTGGAGCACGGTGCCGCTTTGCTGCATTTTGGCTGCCGCTTTGCCCAGGGCTATGGCATCGCGCGCCCCATGCCGGTGGAACAGGTCAGTGCCTGGATGGCGCATTGGCGGGTCAGCGCCCCCTGGCTTGGAAGGGTCGCGCCCGCGGCCGATGAAGACCTGATGCTCAAGGTCGCAGCCCGCGGCAGCGGATTGTGGCTGGACACCATCGCCCGGCAACTGGATCAGGACGACATCGCCGTCCCGGTCAACGCGGAGCCTGACAACTGCAGCTTTTGCCGCTGGTTGCGCAGCTCCGGTCTGACGCGCTATGGTCAGTATCCGCATTACCAGGACGTCGCCGCCTCCCACGAGCTCAGCCACACGCTTGCGCTGCAGGCCCAGAAGGCCCACCGCGACGGCCGACGCGAGGAATGCCAACAGTTGCTGACGGCTTTGCTCGAGTCCAAGACCCGGCAAATGCAGGACCTTCTGCGATTACAGCAAAGCGCCAGGACAGCATGACAACGGGTCATTCAATGCGCTTGCGACAGCTGGAACATCCGTGTCCGCCGATGATCGTGAATAGGGTCGAAGAAAACGACACCTTGCCCTTAGATCCACTTAAACACTGACTTCATCACCTGACGCAAGTAACGTGGCACTTCTCCGGCCGAGAACAGCCTTGCCGCCATTGAGAACTGTGTCCGCACAACGGCCTTTTCATGGCTGAATGTCTTGAAACCGTAGTGCCCATGGGCATTCCCGATGCCTGAATTGTTGACCCCGCCAAAAGGCAGGCGGCCGTGCAGGAAATGCACCAAGGCATGGTTGACGCAGGCACCACCCGATGCGGTGTTTTGCAGGATGCGATCGATCGTCTTATCAGTGCGGCTGTAGACGTACAGTGCCAGTGGCTTGGGGGCGGCGTTGATTCTGGCGATGACGTCATCGACATGGGAGAAGGAAATGATCGGCAGTAACGGACCGAAAATCTCCTCATGCATGAGGCGTGCGTCGGCAGCAACTTCGTCCAGCAGCGTGGGCGCAATAAAGCAGTCAGCCTCCGACACGCCGCCACCGGTCAAGACTCGCGCGCCGCGGGCGTTGGCGTCATCCAACAGCGCTTTGATCCGTGCCGTGTGTCGTGCATTCACAATGTGCGCCAGGTGGGGGCTCTTTCGCTGTTCCTCAAAAGTCGAGCCGTAAGCCTTTTCCAGTATCGCGCGACAGCTTGACAGCCACTTTGCCTTGACGCTTTCGTGGACAAAAACGAAGTCCGGTGCAATGCAGGTCTGACCCGCGTTCGCAAACTTTGCCCACATGATGTTTTGCGCGGCCAGTTCCAGGTCGGCGCTGGCATCGATGACCGCAGGGCTTTTGCCGCCCAGTTCCAGCGTGACGCTGGCCAGATGCTTGGCCGCGGCCGCCATGACCTGCTTGCCGATGGCCGGGCTACCGGTGAAGAAGATGTGGTCGAACGGGAGCTCCAGCAGTGCCTGGGAAACGTCCACTTCCCCCTCGAAGATGGCGACCTCGTCCTGCGTAAAACATGCCTGCACCATCTTGCACATCCAGGCCGAGAGGTGTGGCGTCATCTCGGACGGCTTGATGACGGCGGTATTGCCTGCGGCAATGGCCGAAATCAGTGGGCCAAAGGTCAAATTGACCGGGTAGTTCCACGGCGAAATGATGAGGCAGCGCCCCCGTGGCATGCATTGGATCTGACTGCGGGTGCCCACAGTCAGCAGCGTGGGCCAGACCCGCGTCGGTTTCATCCATTTCTCCACGTGTCCGATGGCATCGTTGGCCTCCGCACACACCGGCAATATCTCAGCAATGTCCACCTCGCCCGGCGGTTTCTTGAAGTCCGCGTAGGCGGCCGCATACAAGGTGTCGGTGTTCGCCAAAACAGCGTCGCGCAAGCGCCTGATCTTGATGATCCGCTCCTGTGCGCTGGAGCTGCGCAAGCGCAGTGAGGTTGCGGCTTGAGCGTCAAAGGTCGCTTGAATTCTTGCTATCGACGCGGCCGGACTGTTGACTTGGTTTGACATGGCAACTTTCAATAAACATGACACATGAGGGGACCCATCGGCGGCTTGCCGACGGCACCCGTTAAAGGCCAACCGACGACCGCCACCCCGGCAGGTCCGGGGGGCTCCTGAGCTTCGTGACGAACATTACTTCGTCACGATGGCAAAGGTGCCGGCCGCCTTGTCGATCAGAGTGAAAAATCGCACCAGGTCAATCTTGCTGCCGCCCACCTTGAGGTCGTCGCTGAGCAGCGTGTCCTTGGCGCCAGCGGTGCCGGCCATCATCTTGACGAAGATGTCCTTGGTCAGGGTCAGGGTCGCGTTGGCATCCGTTGCCGGTGCGCCGCTCTTGAAGTGCAGCACCGCGTTCTCGATCCACAACACGTAGGACTCCTTGGTGTCGGTCAGCACCAAGTTCACCTTGAGGTTCTTGCCTTCTGCCGCAGGGCCGTCCAGTCCGGCGGCCATCGCCTCGAGGAAGCGCTCGATCGGCGTCTGTTGCAGCATGTCGAGCACCATCGCCTTGGACGCGCCCTTCGCAGGCGGCCCATTGCGCAATTCCATCGCAGCGGTGAGATAGCTGTTGCGCCAGGTGGCCGCCTCGGACATGTAGCCCATTTGCTCGTAGGTTTTGGCGAGCAGTTCCTTCGCTGCTTGGCTGGACGGGTCGCCAAACACGGCCTGGTTCAGCAATTCTGCGGCCCAGCGGTACTCGCCCTTGTCGTACGCTGTTTGCGCAGCTGCCACGGCCTTGTCGGCGCCGCCGATGAGCTCCAGGTACTTCCTGGCCGACTCTTGCGGTGGCAATGGATTGAGGTTGGCCGGGTTCCCGTCGTAGGCGCCCATGTAGAACTGGTACACGGCCTTGACGTTGTGGCGCAGGTCGCCGTAATAGCCGCGCGCGCCAAGGTAGTCGGCGAGCGACTTGGGCAGCTTCACCGTGTCGGCAATCTCGCGTGGCGTGAGACCGGCATTGATCAAGCGCACGGTCTGGTCGTGCGTGTACTTGTAGACGTCGCGGTGTTTGGTAATGAATTCCCGGATGTGGGCCTTGCCCCAGACCGGCCAGTTGTGCGAGCCGATATAGACCTCGGCATCGGCGGTCTGTTCCAGCGCCTGTTCCATGTAGTTGGACCAGCGCAGCGAGTCGCGCACCTTGGCGCCGCGCACGGGCAGCAGGTTGTGCATGGTCTGGGACAGATTTTCGGCGCCGTCGTAGAGCTGTTTGTCGGGAATGCTGAAAGTCAGTTCGGCCGGGCACTCGGCGTTGGGAACGTTGTGAAAGACGAAATGCACGCCGTCCAGGTCCATCTCCTGTGTCGGCCTGAAGATCAGCCAGGTGGGTTGCAGAATGCCCACGGCGCCGTAGACCACGTCCTTGCCCAGGCCGGTATCGACGTTGCCCTTGGCCGAGCGCGGCAGATCGCGGCCGAACTGGTAGATCGAGCGTCGCACCATGCCGGTTCCGACGAGCACGTTTTCGCTCGTGGCTTCTTCCAGGAAACCCGCCGGTGCAACCACGGGCACCTTGCGTTCGGCGACCTCCTTGGGACTGATCACGCCCAGCGCACCGCCGAAATGGTCCGCGTGCGCGTGCGTGAAGATCACGGCTGACACCGGTTTGTCGCCCAGGTGTTGGCGCGCGAAGGCCAGCGCCGCTGCCGCGCTTTCTCGGCTGGTTAGCGTATCGGCCACGATCCAGCCGGTCTTGCCAACGATCAGCGTCATGTTGGCGATGTCGAAGCCACGCAACTGGTACACGCCTTCGGCCACCTTGTACAGGCCCACGTTGGCGTTGAGCTGGGCGTGGCGCCACAGGCTGGGATTCACGGTGTCAGCCGTCTTGGCGTCGAGAAAGTTGTAGGCGTCAAAGTCCTTGAGCAGCGTGCCGTCCGCGGCCACGATCTTCCCCGTGGGCTTGGCGATGAAGCCGCGCTTGGCGTCCTCGAAGTCCTGCGGATCGTCGAGCTTGAGTTCCTGTGCGAACTGGGCATTGGCCTTGAGCGTGGTGGGCGTGGCGTCACCAGCGGCCGCTGCCACCGAGCTGCCCTTGCTGCAGCCCGATAGCAGCGTCGCTGCCAAGGCGACGCCAAGGAGGGAAAGGGTGATGAATTTCTTGTTCATGTTCATGCTTTCAGTGGGGCTCAGCGTTGTGCGCGCAGCAAGGTGGCCGCTTTTTCGGCAATCATGATCGTGGGTGCATTCGTGTTGCCACCGATCAGCGTGGGCATGATGGAGGCGTCTGCCACGCGCAGGCCATCGATGCCCCGCACGCGCAACTCGCTGTCCACCACGGCCATGGCATCGCTGTCCGGCCCCATCTTGCAGGTGCCCACCGGGTGGTACTGGGTGTCGGCACGGTTGCGGATATCCGCCTCCATGCCCTGAGGGTCGTCGATCCGTGTCGGGTAAAGCATCTTGCCGCGCACGCCGTCAAAGGGTGACGACTCCATGATGGCCTGCTGCATTTGACCGCCCTTGAGCAGCAACTGGGTGTCGCGCTCATCGGACAGGAATTTCGGGTCGATCAAGGGCGCCGCGCGCGGATCCGTGCTGTTGAGACCGACCACGCCGCGGCTGAATGGGCGCAGCACGTCGACATGGCAGGAGATGCCGTGACCCAGGTGCAGCTTGCGCGCATGGTCGTCGACGATGCCGATGACGAACACCAGTTGCAGATCGGGGACAGAAATCTCTGGCGAAGAGCGGAAGAACGCGCCCGCCGTAGCGATGGTGCTGGTCATCATCCCGGAGCGCTTGTTTTTCCACTCCAGCATGGCGCCCGTGACCTTGGCGCCACCGCGCAGCGACAGCCCGAAGGTCTCGGTGTGGCTGGGTACGCGCCAGGTCTGCACGTAATCAATGTGGTCCTGAAAATTCTGACCCACGCCAGGAAGCTCGTGCAGCACCGGGATGCCGAATTTCTTCAGCTCGGCGCTCGCGCCAATGCCCGAGAGTTGCAGCAGTTGAGGCGAGCCAAAGGCGCCGGCGCTGACGATCACCTCGCGCCGTGCCCGCACTTCCTTCAGTTCATTGCCCTGGTAGTAGGCGACGCCGCAGGCGCGCCGGTTTTCAATCAAGACCTTGGCCGAGACGGCGTGCGTCAGCACCTGCAGATTGGGGCGCGACAGGTTCGGCGTGAGGTAGGCCTTGGCCGCACTGCAGCGTTCACCGTTTTTGTGCGTCACCTGATACGGAAAACAGCCATCCTGCACTGCGCCGTTGTAGTCCGCGTTGAGCGCCAGCCCGTGCAGGCCCGCTGCGTCCAGAAACATCTGGGTGAGCGGTGTTTGATGGCGCTGGTAGGTCACGTTCAAGGGCCCGCCCTGAGCGTGAAAACGGTTGCTGAGCTGCTCATTGTTTTCGCTGCGTTTGAACAGCGGCAGCACCTCGTCGTAGCTCCAGCCCGGGTTGCCCAGTTCGGCCCAGTGATCGTAGTCCCACCGGTTGCCCCGCACATACAGCATGGCGTTGATGGAACTCGATCCGCCCAGGGTCTTGCCGCGCGGTTGGTAGCCCTTGCGGCCATTCAGCCCAGCCTGCGGTACGGTTTCAAACGCGTAGTTGTTGATCTTGGTCGGGACCATCGCGACGACTCCCGCTGGCGCGTGGATCAGCACGCTGGAGTCAGGCCCGCCCGACTCCAGCAGGCAGACGCGGACGCTGGGGTCCTCGCTCAGTCTTGCCGCCAGAACACAGCCGGCCGAGCCAGCGCCGACCACCACGTAGTCAAATTCCATGTTTGTCTCCCCTCGTTGTTTGAATTGATTGAACTTGCGCGCGAGCGACGTTTTCAATCGGGTCATCTTTTTTTGCTGGGCGATTGTGGAATTCGCGCGAATCATCGTCCAATGCATTTGAGAAAGATAATCAATGCAGTCACTGCATAATGCGGACAAAATCAGGAGACCGCCATGGAGTTGAGACGCCTCAAGCACCTCGTCGCACTGGCTGATACACGCAACTTCAGCCGTGCAGCCGAACAATGCCATCTGAGTCAACCGGCCTTCAGCCGCAGTGTGCAAGCCGCGGAAGAAGAGCTCGGGCTGCAACTCTTTGACAGGAGTTCACTGGAAGTGGCTTGCACCGATGCGGGAGCCTTCGTGGTTGAACGCGCCCGCAAACTGGTGTTTGACAGCCGGTGCCTGGAGCGGGATGTCAGCCTTTACCGCGAGCGGCTGATCGGGGACCTGGCTTTCGGCGTGGGCCCTTATCCCGCGGCCACCATGTTGCCGGGACTGTTGATGGAACTGCGGTCGCGCTTTCAGGGTATCAATACGCGGGTCGAGGTGAACAACGCGCAGTACCTGGCGGAACATTTGCGGGCGGAAGAGTTGGACTTTTTTCTGGCCAACATCAGCCTGGTTCCCAGCGCACCCGACCTCGTTCTCACCGAAATTGGACGTCTCTCAGCGAGCTTTTACACCCGCGCGGGACACCCGCTGCTAGCTCTCAAAAAGATAGCGCCGGCCTCATTGCTGCCGTATGGCATCGCCAGCGTTCGTGTCCCGGAACATATTCGGGCGATTCTGGGCGCCCTGATGGGATTGGCACAAGGCAAGTTGATGCCATTGGCCATTGAATGTGACGATCTGAACGTGCTGAAGTCGATTTCAATGACGACGGATACGGTGCTGGCCTGTCCCGATGCGGGTGCAGTCCAGGAGGTGAAAAGTGGCGGCTTGGTTCGTCTCGATGTCTGTGACCTGCCTCCCATCTTCAACGACATGGGACTCTTTTCGCTCAAGGGCAGGAGCCACTCGCCGATGGCGCAGTTTGCGGTGGACTACTTCATCAAGGCAGGCGCTGAACAGGCTTCGCTCAAGTAAGCAAAGTCGCCGCGTTCCAATTCCGCTGCAGTGGAGACCGTCAACGTGACGCGCCGGCACCGAGGTGCACGTCGGCTCAGGGCCCGGCCGCGCCGCTGAGGTCGGCGCAGCTCAGGGCATCGGCGTCCTGGGCCGCGCCCGAGACCAGCTGGATCTGGGTGAAGGCGGCAGAGAAGGGCTGCTCGGCGTATACGCTGAAGGGGATGTCCATGTTGAGGAAGTCCGAGCCCGCGTCCTCAAAGCACAGCAGCGGAATCTTCACGGTTCTCTTTTGATGCAGCGCGGTCTTTTTCAGAATGGCGGTGAAGTCCAGTTCACCCCGGCAGGGCGCGCCGCATTCGATCGCCAGCTTCACCGGGCCCGAGGGCGACTGCCACAGCTCCATGTCGAACTGCAGCACGCCCTGACTCATGGCATGCGAGCGCGCACTCTGCTTTTGTGCCGCCGCGGCGAAGAAGCGCGCGGGGCCAAACCAGGTCACGCGCTTGGCGTCATGCTGGGTGTTGATCTGCGCGGTCTCCACGCGAATGCTGGGGTTCGTGGCGGGCAGGTTCAGCGTCGCATGCAGGTCGGCACCGACCCGGGCTCTGGCCCACTGATTCGCCGCGCTCGACACGTACAGCGCGTAGGGCGCGCGATCGGACTGGTTGAAGATGGGAATTGCGGCTTCCTTGCCGCAGCCATCGGCGAGCGGGTCGAGCTCCAGCCGCCCCAGGTTCTGTGTGCTCGCGCTGTTCAAGCCGTAGCCGAAGGCGAACAGCGGCGCATCGGGCGCGTCGCTGCGCCGGAACGCCGCCTGGCAGGCCGTGCGCGGCCAGGAGAACGAGAGCTTGCCGACGAAGTCGTGCGCCACGCGGCCATCAACCTGGCGAAACAGCAGGTCGGACACGCCCTTGCCTTCGGTGCCGGGGAGCCACGCGGCGACAAAGGCATCCGACAGATTCAGCAGGTCGTTGGCGTACACCGGCCGACCCGAGAGCAGCACCGTGACCACGGGCACGCCCTTGCCCGAGACCGCCTGCAGCACGGCCAGGTCGTCCGGATAGCGGCGGCTGTGCTTGAGCGAATCCGCCAGCGTGATGTCGCCGGAGAACTCTGCATAGGGCGCCTCGCCGATCACCGCGATCACGGCGTCAAAGCGGCTCAGGTCCATACCCTGTGCCGCTTCGCTGAACTCGACGCGCTCGCGTCCGAGCTGCTCGCGGATGCCGTCGAGCACGCTGTCGGCCAGCGGGAAATCGGCGTTCGTGGTCTCCGTTCCCTGCCAGGTCAGGCTCCAGCCGCCGAGCTGGTTCGGCAGGTTGTTGGCGGACTTGCCCACCACCAGGATGCGCTGGTCGCGCGCCAGCGGCAGCAGCTGGCGCTCGTTCTTCAGCAGCACCAGCGATTCGCGCACCGCCTGGCGCGCCAGCGCGCGCGCCTGCAGCGCTTCGGCCTGTCCCGCGTACGCGCCTTGTGAAGGCTTGCGGCCGAACAGGCCGGCGCGCAGCTTCACGCGCAGGATGCGCGACACCGCGTCGTCGATGCGCGCCATCGGGATCTCGCCCTGGCGCACCTGCTCCATGGTGTTGCGGATGAAGGCCTGCCATTCCTCGGGCACCATCACCATGTCGATGCCGGCGTTGATGGCCTGGGCGCAGCGGCTCGGGCTGCAGTCCGGCAGCTGCGAGATGCCGTCCCAATCGGTGACGACGAAGCCGTCAAAACCCATCTTGTCTTTCAGCACCTCGGTCAGCAGATAGCGGTTGCCGTGGTTCTTGCCGTAGTCCCGGTTCGTCGCCACGTCGATCCAGCTGCTGAGCGACACCATCACCGTTTGCACGCCGGCGGCCAGGGCGCCGTAATAGCCCTGCGCATGGACGTTCATCATCTCGGCTTCGCTGATTTTTGCCAGGCCCTGGTCCTTGCCCAGCTCGGTGGCACCGTCGCCCATGAAATGCTTGGCCGTGGCGACCACCTTGGCGTCGTCGGCAAACCGGCCCTGCAGGCCGGTGACGTAGGCCTTGGCGTAGCCGTTCACGAGCGCGCCGTCTTGCGAGAAACTCTCGTAGGTGCGACCCCAGCGCACGTCGCGTGCCACGGCCACCGTGGGCGCGAAGACCCAGTTGATGCCGGTGGCGCGCACCTGCCGCGCCACGGCGGCGCCGATCTGTTCGATCAGCGCGGGATCGCGCGCCGCACCCAGCCCGATGTTGTGCGGAAAGAGCGTCGCCGAGTAGACGTTGCTGTGGCCGTGCATTGCGTCCGTGCCCCAGATCAGCGGCACCGGGGTCTCCAGGCCGCTTGCCATGGAGGCGTCGTAGTACTGGTCGGCCAGCGCAACCCAATCGCCGGCTGTGGCCGTCTTGTTGCCCTGGGGCCAGGAGCCGCCGCCGTTGAGCACCGAGCCGATCGCGAACTGCGTCACCTGCGCCGGCGTCACGTGGCCGATCTCGGGCTGCGTCATCTGGCCGATCTTTTGCGCCAAAGTCATCCGCGCCAGCAGGCGCGCGACCTCGGCCTCGATCGCGTCGTTGCGGCCGATGGCGCTGTCGATCCTGGGCCAGTCGCGCAGCTCCGTGCGTTGCGTCGGCTCCACGGCGCAGCCGCAAAGTCCCAGCGCGATGGCGAGGACGCTCAAGCAGGTCAGGCAATTTTTCATGGCGCGGTGAAGGACGTGGCTGCGGGTGGATGGGCGAGGGCGGCGGGGCATTCTACGGTGCGAGCCGTATGGCCGATGCGTCCGACAGGCAGGGACAGTTCTCGGTGTGCCGCACCAGGCGCAAGCTCCTAAAGATGTTTAGGTAATTTAGAAGTGAGAATTCAGTCGTTCCCTTTGCGGCGCATCGCTTCCAGAATCCACCCCATCGCAATCAATGGGTATCCCCGGGAAGCCACACATGACGCCACGTCGCCACCTCATCCGCCTCACGCTCGCCGCCGCACTGGCCTGTGCCGCCTTGCTCGCACAGGCGCAGCAAACGCTGCTCAACGTGTCCTACGACCCGACGCGCGAGCTCTATGTCGAGTTCAACGCCGCCTTCATCAAGCACTGGAAAGCCAAGACCGGCCAGGACGTGCAGATCAAGCAGTCGCACGGCGGCTCGGGCAAACAGGCGCGCTCCGTCATCGACGGTCTGGACGCCGACGTCGTGACGCTGGGCCTGGGCGGTGACGTGGACGCGCTCTACAAGAACGGCCAGTGGATTCCCCAGGACTGGCAAAAGCGCCTGCCGCACAACTCCGCTCCCTACACCTCCACCATCGTGCTGGTGGTGCGCCAGGGCAATCCCAAGGGCATCAAGGATTGGGACGATCTGATCAAGCCGGGCGTGAGCGTGATCACGCCCAACCCCAAGACCTCGGGCGGCGCGCGCTGGAACTACCTGGCCGCCTGGGAGTTCGCGAAACGCAAATTCGGCAGCGACGCCAAGGCCAAGGACTTCGTCCAGGCGCTGTACAAGAACGTGCCGGTGCTGGACAGCGGCGCGCGCGGCTCCTCCATCACCTTTGCCCAGCGCAACCAGGGCGACGTCTTCATCTCCTGGGAGAACGAGGCGCACCTGCTGGAAAAGGAATTCGGCTCCAAGGTGGATGTGATCTACCCCTCGCTCAGCATCCTGGCCGAACCCCCGGTTACGGTGGTGGACAAGAATGTGGACCGCAAGGGCACGCGCGCCGTGGCGCAGGCCTATCTCGAATACCTCTACACCGACGAAGGCCAGGACATCGCCGGCAAGAACTTCTACCGCCCGATATCGCCCAAGGCGCAGGCCAAGTACGTCAAGCAGCTGCCCAAGATCAAACTATTCACGATTGACGAAGCCTTTGGCGGCTGGGCCAAGGCCGATAAGGATCACTTCGCCGACGGCGGCAGTTTCGACCAGATCTACCTGAAGAAGTAAGTCCGTTTTTCTGCCACCACAAATTCAGGAAACACCATGTCTGTGCTGTTGATTGCCGGAAGTCCGGCGGAACGCTCGCGCTCTGCCGCCTTGCTCGACGAGGCGGGTCGGCGCCTGACGCGCCGCGGCGCACTGGTTGAACGCCTGCAGATCCGCAACCTCTCGCCCCAGGCGCTGCTGCTGGCCGACCTGGGCCACCCCAGCATCGCCAGCGCGGTGCGCAGCGTGGCGCAGGCCGATGTGCTGGTGGTCGCCACACCCGTGTACAAGGCCGCGTACAGCGGCGTGCTCAAGGTGTTTCTGGACCTGTTGTCGCAAACCGCATTGCAGGGCAAGACGGTGTTGCCGCTGGCCACTGGCGGCAGTGCCAACCACATGCTGGCACTGGACTACGCGCTGCGCCCGGTGCTGCAGTCGCTGGGCGCCAGGCACATCCTGTCGGGCATCTACGCCACCGACGCCCAGGTCACGCCGACAGATGACGGCGCGTATCAGCTGAACCACGAAATCAGCACGCGCCTGACCACGGCGTGGGACCAGCCCAAATAGCGTTGGCCAGCACTGCAACAAGAATCCCAGGCCCATTCACTGACCGATGAGCTGGACACTCCAGAAAGCCAGGAATCCAGCAAATAGAACCAGCGTTGACACGGGCTGCTCTTCCACCGCATGCGCTTCAATCAACAGTTCTTCGGTGACGAGGTACAGCAGGGCCGCCGCACTGAATGCCAGCGTGCCGCCAATCACGGCATGAGAGGCGCCCGCGAGCAGTGCATTGCCCAGTACCGAGAACACCAGCACGGTGCCCCCCAGTGCGCCCGACAGGGCAATGATGCGCCGCCCCGAAGTGGCACCGGATGCCAGGGCCAAGCCCAGAAAAAGAAGTTCCACGGACAAGCCCAGCGCCAGGACGGTGCCGGTCTGGCCGCCTGCCGCAAAGCCTGCGCCGATGATGAAACCATCGGTAGCCACGTCAATAAAAGTCGCCAACAGCAAACCGCTTCCCAGGCCCGCGGCAGCCCCCGACAGCGTGGCGCGGTGTTCCATCTGCAACGTCCACAACTTGATTGAGTACATGAACAGACTGCCCAACGCAAAGCAGGCAATCAGTACCAGGCGGGGTGCGTGTTCGCGCTCGATTTCAGGCAACAACTCCACTGCCAGCGCGGCCAGAACCACGCCCGCAGCAAAGTGCTGGATCAAACTGCGCGCCGGGTGATTGGGGGTCCAGACGGCGGCTAGCACCCCTCCCAACAGGGCCACCACGGCGGGTATCGCCATGATCAGGAAGTCTTGTGTCGTCATGCATTAAGCCCGGGTTAACAATCGATCACCAAAATGGGTTTGAGTAGGTCGCATCCTATTCACCCTACCTTTTCACAGTCTTAAGGAATCCCATGAAATGCCCCGTATGTGCGACGCCAGACCTGTTGATGACCGAGCGTCAGGGGATCGAAATTGACTACTGCCCGCAATGCCGCGGCGTCTGGCTGGACCGCGGCGAACTCGACAAGATCATTGAACGCAGCACGCGTGATGCGGTAGCCACAGTCAGCCCTGCCGCACCACAAGCAGCCCCGCCGATGCAGTTCCCACAGCAGGCGCCGCAGCCCTTCTACGAACAGCGGCACGGTCACGACGAAAAACAACGCTATGACGGGCATGGCTACCCGCGCAAGAAATCGGTCTGGCAAGAACTCTTTGATTGACAGCCATCCCGGCAACGGCGCCGGGCGCTGCCCATTCATTTTTCTGTGGCTGGCGTCACGCGCACGCCCGCCTTGGCAAGGTTGCGAAATACCCTCCCGCGCCGTACCGATGGCCACCATTCGTATAAAAAAATCTGCAGCGGGCGCCACATGGCAACCCAGCCACCGATGGTCAGACTCTCCCGGACCACGCGCAAAAAAGCATTGCCCGTGAAACCGGACAAGAAGTCTGCTCCAAGCAGACACAGCATCAGGAACGTCAGCCCGATCAGCAGGCTGGTGCGCCCTTCTTGCAGTAGCAGGTGAATCTGGCGCCTGGTAAGGTCGGCCTTGTAGTCAAAGAAATTGTGGATGGCCTCGACCACCGTGGCGCTCGGATCGGTATCTGGCATTTCTTCAATATGCACAATGATGTGGAAGCGGCTTTTGTGCGAGAACCCCATGGCCCAACTTTCCAGGTACTCCTGGGCATCGCGGTCCAGATCGCAGTGGTGAAACGGCGTCGGGTCCATGGAGTTGAAAAGCTCCGACAACTGGGTGATGCGCAACTCAATCTGATGAACCGGCGCAGGGTGCTTATTCATAGGAGCTCCAGATCAGGCGCTAGCGGGCCACCCAAAACCCCAGCCATGTAGCCGATACCATCAAGACCAAGCCGGGCACAATTTTGCTGGCGTAGGCAATGCCCCCGGCCTGGAATGCCACAATCGCCTTCGTCACGGCATTGGTTGTCAGTCCCAGCAAAACAGGAAGAATGGCTTGGCTCACCTGAATCTTGCCTGCAGCCATCAAGGATGCGGCAGAAGCAGCCGTTGCGTGGGCATCAGCGAAGCCGGAGACCGCAGCCCCTATCAGAATGCCGGCATCACCCAGCCAGGCGTTGAGTCCTGCCGATGCGGTCATCACCACGCCCAGCAGTACGGTAAACCCGACTGAGGTTTTTACGTCGAAGGCCCGGCCCGCCTCCACCGCATCGCATTGCTGCGGGTCCCGGATACTGCGCAGAAAAAACACCAAGCCATACAGTGAAGCCGCAACACCACCCATGGCCAAGGACCATGCCATGGCCAGCAGCAGGGCCGGTTGCACCAAGGCGATCACCAGCGACATCTGAATAATCGTGGCAATCGAAGACAGCACTGCACCAGCGACTGCGGGCGCCATGAGGGATGCATCCTGACGGGCACGCCTGCCCATGGCGTGAATGGTTGCAGCGCTGGAAACAAAGCCGGAGGCAAAGCCAGCCAATGGCAGCCCGTGGTTGGGCCCCAGCCAGCGCATACCCACATAACCTGCGGCGCTAATGGCCATGACGGCCAGGATCAGGGTGGTCAATGCACGCGGATTGAGCGCACCGAATGGCCCCATGAACCGGTCAGGCGCGAGTGGCAAGGCGATCAGGGCGATGGCGAAAAACAAAAGGGTGTCGTGCAATTCCTGCTCGGACAACACGGTGCTTACAAAGTGATGAATCCGGCTGCGCGCCGCCAGCAGCAGTGCCAGCCCAACCCCCACTCCTGCGGCCAGCAAACCGTTGCGCGTGGCCATGCCGCCCAGCATGCAGGTCAGCACCAGAGCAAATTCGGTCGTCAGCCCCGGATCCTGCGCACGTGATTTCTGGTACGCGATCATGGCCCCAGCACTCACCACCAGAACGACCAGCGCCAACAGTTCGATGCCACCCAGCATCAGGCCCACAGCGCCCATCAAGGCGACGACTGCAAACGTGCGGATACCGGCGGCGCCGCGTGACGAAGAGTCGCCTTTTCTGCGCTCACGCTCTGCCCCGATCAGCAGTCCGATCCCCATCGCAACGCAGATGCCAATCAGCGTGGACTGAAGTTCGGCAGGGGGAGGGATCAGGCCCATGGCGTGCTACCCGTCTGACTCAAAGCCATCAGTCGTCGCCACCGCGACCTTCGCCTCGTCCGCCACCCTCGCCGTCGGCACTGCGATGGCACGCCACGCAGTTATCCAGATCACGTATACCCTCATCGCGATGCTCCCGCAGAATGTTCTGTACCGTGTGCTCGTGGCAGCCGTAGCAGGTATAGCGGCTGTAGTCGTTGCTGACGTGGCAGGTGGAGCACTCCACGTTGTGGTGCTTGTCCAGGTGGAAGGACTTGTCGTGTTCAAAGCTGGCGGGCTTCCAGGCGCTCTGTGCATGGCACTGGCTGCAATTTCCGGCAATCCTGATGTGCAATTTGTCGGCCGGGGCGCGGTGGCAGGTTTGGCACTGGTCGCGCACGGTGCTGCGCAGCAAGGCATGCGAAAACAGCTTGCGGTTTTTCTGCGTCAGCTTGGGTCCGGCGTGGTCACTGTGGCAGGCCATGCAGTCTTGCTCCAGCAGTTCCTGGTGAAATGGAACCTTCAATGTCTTGCGGACAATGGGCTTGCCCTGGGTGCTGCGCAATCCGATATCAGGCAGGGCATGGCAGGCAACGCAGCGGGCGGATGAGGCCCCGCGCAGCGGCGCATGGCAGGCAAAGCAGTCGCTGGCAATGCCGGCATGACTGGCTATGATTTTTCCGGGACTGACCATCAGATGCGGGTAAACAAACACCAGTGCCACCAGCAGCGCCAGGTTCAGGCTCACCAGAATCCAGACCCAGCGGCGTGTCATTTCCAGCCCCAGAAAAGGAATATGGCAATGATGTGTGCCAGTGCCAGCACCCCAAAGGCGAGCGTGATCGGGAAGTGCACGGCACGCCACTGCTTCACCGCGTCAAAGGTCAGCGTATCCAGGTAAACCCGCTCTTCGAGCTCGGCCTGCGGTACGCCCCGACGCAGCATGGTCTGGCGCGCCTCCAGCATGCGCTTGCGCGCGCGGCCGAGCAGAAACTTGCCCGCCAGGCCACTGCCAATATTGATCAGCATGGCACATACCGCCAGCCAGCCAAGTATCGAATTGAAGTGGATTCCGGCATGCACCAGGATCAGCAAGGAGCCCAGCCAGGCCAGGTACTCATGCCAGCGCAGCAGGGTGACGGGGTTGCCGCTGACGATGATCTTGCGCTTGCGCAGCGAGTAGCGGAAGGAGAACAGAATCAGCAGAGTTCCGACGATGCCCAGGTAGCGTCCGATCCACACCGCGTTGAAGAAGTGCAAGCTGGCGTCGAGCACCAGCGTTGCGATCACCAAGGCGCAAAACGACAGCAAGAACGGAATGATCTCGCGCGTCATGAGTCTGGGGCGCATTGCAGTCAGGCCTCGATAGCCAATGGGCTGCGGGGCTTGCCCACGCACAACAGGCATTGACCGGGCAACAGGTCGAAATCCGGCGCATGGTCGTACACCACGGTGCCACTGGCGACGCGTGTGAGGCAACTGCCACAGCTGCCCGACCTGCAACCGGACTCAACCGCAATGCCATGGGCCTCGGCAAAGTCCAGCAGGTTGGCGTGCTTGCCATGCCATTGCAGCGTCCGGCCACTGCGCGTGAACTGAATATCCAGCGGCTCACCCTGCGCGTAGACCGCTTCCTCTGCTGTTGCCGCCTCCGACAAGCGCACCCTGGCCGGACCGAAGGCTTCGAAATGAATGTCCGAGCTGGCTACTCCCCACTGGCTGAGGCCTGGCACCAAGGCCTCCAGCATGGCCGTCGGGCCACAGACATAGAACTGGTGCACCCCGGGGGGAAGCGTCTGCTTGAGCAGGGGCAGGTCCGCATGACCCAGGTGCTGGTAGTCGATGCCTTCCTTGTCATCGAGCAAGGGTTTGCTGTAGACGACATGCAGCCGGAGCTGCGGCATCCTGCCAGCCATGTCCTCCAGCAGCGCCTTGTAGGCCTGTTCGGCGCTATTGCGTACGCCATAGTAGAGATGCACCGCACGCTGGGGCTGGTGCTGCGCGCACCAGCGCAACATGCTCATCATTGGCGTGATGCCAATACCACCGGCAATCAGCACGACCGGTGCGAGGCCATCGGTATCCAGATGAAAGTGGCCAGACGGCGCCCGAATCTGGAGCGTGTTACCGGCATGCACATGGTCATGAAAGAAATTGGATGCAACACCATCGGGAATGCCGGATGGTGCGGCGGGAGCCCCCACGCGTTTGATGGTGATTCGGTAGTGGTTGGGCGCTGGACTGTCGGAAAGTGAATAGCAGCGCGTCATCGTGCGCGCCGCGGCGCCCGGCTGCGCGGGCAGCAACAGGCTGAAGGTGAGAAACTGCCCTGGCTTGAAGGCTGGCAGTGCCTGGGCGTCAACAGGCTCCAGATAGAACGAGCATTGGGTCTGCGCGGCATCCTCATATGCGCGGCGCGCCACCCGGAAGGTCCGCACACCACTCCATGCTGACAACTGGCGCCGGGGCTGCTGCTCCTTGTCGTCAAGCATCCCCGCTACGGCCTCGGAACGCTTGCGGAGCAGAGTAAACGCAAGCCCCAGCAGGGCTTGCGAGCCCAGAAAGAGACTGATGTAGAGGAGTAGCGTGGAAGCGGTCACGTCGCCAGTCTAGACCTCAGAAGGCGCAATGGATTGACATTGCGCAACCAAGCTTGCGTGCGCGCTGGGTTGGGCCATCAACGGTGTCGCGATTGAGAGCTTATACCGCCTGTGCCTTGGCGGGATGAATCCCCGGGATTCCATTTTGATGGACATGAAACAGGGGGTGACGGGGCCTGAGGCGTCGCGACGAAAATGAAGTTGAGACCAACTTCAGGCATCACCTCGATGGCACGACCACGATACCGTAGCGCCAGTGGTCGGCCCGCCAGTTGAACCGAAGCACAATAGCGCCTTTGCCCCGACCCTTCCGATGCCCAAACTTCTCAGCGTACAAGTCGCGCAAGCGCGACGCGTACGGATCGACGGCCGCCCCATCCTCACCGCGATTCACAAGCAGCCTGCAGCGGGCGACGTTGCCGTCATGCCCATGGGCCTGGCCGGTGACGAGCAGGCCGACCTGTCGGTGCATGGCGGCTTGGACAAGGCCGTCTACGCCTACCCCAGCGAGCACTACGCCTTTTGGCGCGAGGCCCGTGCCCGTGCCGGCATTACCGCCATTGACGATGCTCTGCCTTGGGGTTCGGTGGGAGAGAACTTGACGCTGCAAGGCCTGCTGGAAACCGACGTCTGGGTCGGCGATGTGCTCCGGTTTTCACACTGTGTTTTTCGCGTGACGCAGCCGCGCGAACCCTGCTACAAATTCAACGCCGCCATGGGTTACAGCGGCGCTGCCAAAGCGATGGCGCAGCGCGCTTGCTGCGGGTTCTATCTGGCGATCGTGGAGCCAGGCCACCTCAGCGCAGGCGAAGATTTCGAGGTGCGGCCAGGTACGCGAGGGCTTGGCATCCCCGAGGCGTTCAACGCCAAGATGCGCAAGCACATGCGTTGAGGGCGAACGACCGGCGGGTGCTGGGGTTGGTTGACAACGGGAGACTGAATCCGGTCTTTCACGCCGTACCGTCGGAAGTCAAGTACGCAGCGTCAAGAGTCGTTCGCCGCGGTCGGTTTACCCGACTGCCAATTCGCTGATTTTGGCTGCAGGGGAAACAAGGCCTTTGCGGCCTTGCTCGAAGCCTACCTGGCCACTGCCATGCGGCTGGTACCCACGGAAAAGCCGCCTCCGCCCGCAAGGAGCTTTGTTCTTGGCAGTTGTCAATATCATAGATAATAACCGGAGTCGTTAAAGCGCTGCGTCTCTGCTTGGAGTTGCACATGCCGCGGCATTGACCCGAGCCAACATGCGAAGTACTGGCCCTACTCGTAGCCGTTTGCGTGTTGGCTGTTTCAGTGCCCATTAGCGTTGTTGGTTTTGTCATGAACCCGTAGAACAAACAGGGCGAGAGGTTGATTCACTTGCTAGCCACAGATGTGATGATGCTGCTCGAGTATCCGATGCCTTTTGACTTTATTTTTGGATGGTATTTGCCGATTTCAGCAGGCTGGTGCCCCACATTGGCTGCCGTCAATTTGACCCTTGCGATGACGCTTCCCGATCCTCAGCGGCGAATGTCCTCGACAAGACCTGCACGTGGTTTTACCTTGATCGAATTGGTCATGGTCGTTGTCATTTTGGGCGTGCTGGCCGCGGTGGCGCTGCCCAAGTTTCTGGACTTGCGCCGCGATGCCAAGGTGGCCGCGTTGCAGGGGGCCTATGGTGCCATTGGCAGTGCGATGAACGCCGTCTACTTACGTTCGGTCCTGGATGGAACCCAAACACTCGCTTCGTCCACGGTCAACATCGGTGGAGTCAGCATTGCCACGAGTTACGGATACCCGGCCTATGGCAATGGTCTGATCGCTGCGGCGGGGCTGTCCAACCCGCCGTTCTATGCAAACTGGACAGTCAATGGCGTGGGATTGGTGACCTACACCACGGTACTGAACGGCACGTATTCCAGCACCAATGGCTGCGCCATTCCCTACCAAAACGCGACGGCCACCAGTGCGGCACTGCTCGGTGCGCCGAACGTGTCAGCATGTTAGGAGTCCCCTGGGCTCTTGCAGCGCCGCGAGCGCGCTGCCCAAGCTGGTAAAGATCATCCACGACCTGCAGGCCAGCGTGGTGTGCGAGGGCATAGAGACCCCGTCCCAGCATCAACTCGCGATCGACGTGGGTGTCGACAGAGTCCGGGGCTTTCTGTTTGCCAGCGCACAGACGGCTTGGCGCCACGGTCTTAGCCTGCAACCGCAAATGCATTCACACGAATCGGGTGGGGTTGCACTTCTCTGTGGTGCTTTCATGCGCGCTTTGGTACATTGGCATGAAAGCCTCAGTTGGTGGCAGCGATGCCGCCGCTGATGGTGCAACTGAAGCATCAGGTGCCGCCGCAACACCGCGTCGGCGTATCACGGGGCGAATGATGGTGAACGCCGCAATCCGATGGCTGGGTACGACTTCAAAGGACGCATATGAGATCTTCGACCATGAGCCTGCCGGCTGGGCAGCGCGTAGCGGGTTTGACCATGGAGGTTGGGGCTTCGCTGGGCAGCCGCTTCGGCGCCGTACATCGCCAGAAACGGGCGCGACGGGTCGGGTGGCAGATCGTGGGCGCAGCGTTCGCGGCCATGCTGCCATGGGCGGCATTCGCCGAACTGTCCAACGAGACCCTGATTGGGCCGGGCGTTCGCTACCGCCCGGCATACGATGGCTCGCAATCGCAAACTCTGGAGTTGGTCCCGGTGGTCCGCTATTTCGGCCAACCCTGGTTCGTTCGCTCAACCCAGGGTGTGCTCGAGGCGGGTGCGCGGACCGAGCTTGTACCCGGCCTGCAGGCCGGCGCGCAACTGGCGTATGAACCAGGGCGCAAGGCCAGCGAGTCTGTTTTCCTGCAAAACCACCAGATAGAAAATATCAGTGCCGGCGCGTCGATCGGCTTGCATGTCGAGTGGGATCACAGCTTCGGCCCGGTTCCGATCACGCTGTTGGCACGGGTCCGGCAGAACGTCGAGTCCGCGCGCGGCGCGCAGGCGGACCTGCGCCTGAGCGTCGGCCTGTTCCATGGTGGACCCGTCAGCGCGGGCGTTTTCACCCAGGCAAGCTGGGCGGATGCGAAGTCGACGGGCGCCTTGTACGGCATAGGGCCGCAGCAAGCCCAAGCCACAGGCTTGCCGGCGTTCCAGCCGGGCGGTGGCTGGTTGTCCACCAGTCTCGGACTGCTCTGGTCGGTCGACCTGAACCCGAAGTGGGTCGTGGTTGGCAGCCTGGAGAGCCGCCACCTGTCCGGCGACGCGGCCCACAGCCCCTTGGTGGAACGTTCATCGAATAGCTACGTCAGTGCGGGCCTTGCCTACCGCTATTGAATTCGAGGCGCGGTACCTGCAAGCCTTGGACCGGCCGCCCGAACGCCTGGGCGCGAACCATGTGCGCAGAATTCACCTCTGCCTTTTGGTTCGGCGCATTGAACTGTGATGCTGATCTAGCGCCATTCGACGGCGCCGAAATCGCCGCCGCCATCGTAGCTATAGAAGACGCCGATGGTCGATCTCTCCTGGGTCCCGTTACCCATGAACGAATAGGTCGCGTCGCGACGGTTCCACAGGTATTTGACGGCGACTGAATGCTGCTTGGCAATCCGCATCGTCAACGACAGGTCGGCGCGGGCAATGTTGTCACGCCCGCCCGTGCCGCCGGAGCCGACATGGCTCACAAAGTACTCGCGCGCCGTCCCGTCCAGGGCCACCCGGTTGCCGAAAATGAAGCGCATCGCCATCAGGGCCTGGGGCGCCACACCATAGTGGTATTCGTCCGTGGGGCCGCCATGAAGGGTGCCGACGGCCGCGTAGCCCATGCCCAGCATCGTCGTTCCCTGCAGCGCAATATCCTGCGACAGCCACCACTGGGCTGTTGTGCCGAGCGATAGCGCGGTGCTCGATATGCGGTAGGTTTGGGGGGCGATGTAGTCGTAACTGCCATACAGGCCCCAGATGCCACGCAGGTCACGCCCTTTTTCGTATTTCGCTCCCAGCAGCATTCCGCGCGTCAGGATATTCTCGAATACGTTGGCGCTCGAGGCGGTCGCCTGAAACGCAAAGTAGTCGAAGGGCCGGGTGTATTCGTATCCGGTTTGGCCGGGCAATCCATAGTCCATGGTGTAGTCCGCCAGGACCTCATTGGATTTCTGGATGGTCGAGGTTCCCTGGACGGTGTGCGTGGCCGCACTCAAACCCAACTGCAAACGGCCGTAGTAGAAGGCACCACGACTCGAGAACACCGGCCTGAATCGCTCGCCAAACGCGAGTCGATTGAATCCGCTCGAGGGCGAAATGGCCGCAGAGGCAACTTCACGCCAGAACCTGGGCAGGCCGTAGTCCTGCTCAAGCACCAGACTCGACATCCGGAACAGCGCCTCGCCCAGAAAGGTCCCTGCGATGCCACTGGCCACCTGGTCGTTGATCGCCGGCCGGGTCTTTTCGCCGGCGATTTCCCAAGCGGCGCTGCCGAGAAAAGCATAACCCGCCGATTCCCAATAACCGAGCCCGGCAGAGCGCGCGAACCCGTGGTACATCGATCCCTGGTAGGGGTGCCCAAACTGGTTCACCGCGTAGGGATCGTTGTCGGTAGCCCATTTTCCGCGCAGGTTGCTGCGGATCGACGCTGCGGTGACATCGTAGTCCTTGCTGCCGCTGAATTGATGGTTGAAACGGTTCAGCATGAAGTCGAAGCCCAGGATCTCCATCGCCGGTATCGCATAACTCTGGTTTGCGCCGAATTCCGGTTCGGACGCCACGACGCCAGGTTGGCTCAGGTTTGCCGCGGTCGAATCCCCCGACTGCGCGAGCAGGGTCGGGGGCAGGCGCAGTGACGGCTCGCCAAGCCCGGGTCGCTGCGCCGGCGCAGGCGGCAGGACTGCGCTGGCGTAGGCGTCTGGCCAGACACCGGCCGAATTCCAAAAGAGCGCTGAAGGCTCGGCGTCAGCGCCGAGTGCGCAGGTCGAGCAAAGCGCCAAAGCCACTCCCTGAGCCACCCAACTGGCGCGGTGTGCATGTGCTGTTTCCACGGTTGTTCCCTTCGTGTCGTGTCGCCGGGCGAGTCTTCGGTGGACAGTGCGCTGGAGCAACCGAGGACCGAGAAAGATGAAAGAGTTGGCGACTGCTTGTCAATCTAGCAGCTACAAATATTCCGTCTGTGCGCTGCAGCACATAGGATGGTTTGGACAGTGCCAGATGAAGTCGCGCGGACAACGACTTCAGTGCGCTGCACGACACCCGCTGTGTTCAATCGGGGCAAGGGTGAGTGAGAGCCCATTCTGGCGAGTAACTCAGGTTGCTGATTCCGCGTCGCATAGATGTTTGCGCTCTTAGGAATCTACTTTTCAGTCGTTTGAGTTTTCCACACTGGCCTTTAGAGTCCGTTGCTCCAACGAATACTCGCCAACGAAAAACTCATGACGAAACCCAAAAGACAAATTCATCTCGGCGCCTTTCTGCAAGGCGTTGGCCACCATCTGGCGGCGTGGCGACATCCGGACGTGGACCCGGCCGGTGCCGTGCGCTTGAGCCACTTCAAGAGTCTGGCGCGCATCGCCGAGGCCGCCAAGTTCGACGCCATCTTCTTTGCCGACAACGTGGGCCTGCCCGACGCGCCGCCCGCAGTCCAGACCAAGGCGGCGTTGCCGTATTACTTCGAACCACTGCTGTTGCTGTCGGCGCTGGCGGGCGTGACACAGCGCATCGGCCTCGTGGCCACGGTGTCCAGTACCTATCTGCCGCCCTACCATCTGGCGCGCAAGTTCGCCACGCTGGACCAGATCAGTGGCGGGCGCGCGGGCTGGAACCTGGTGACCTCGGGCTCGGATTTCGAGGCGCGCAACTTCGGCCTGGATCAGCAGATTGCCCATGCCTCGCGCTACGAGAGGGCGCGCGAATACGTGGACGTGGTCAAGGGCCTGTGGGACAGCTGGGAGGACGATCCCTACCTGTTCGACCAGGCCGGTGGCCGCTTCTATGACACGGGCAAACTGCACCGCCTGGCGCATCAGGGAACGCACTACTCGGTGCACGGCGCGCTCCAGATCGAGCGCCCGGTGCAGGGCTACCCGGTGCTGGTGCAGGCCGGCTCTTCCGGCGACGGACAGGACCTGGCCGCTGCCACCGCCGAGTTGGTGTTCACGGCCCAGCAGACGGTGGAGGATGCACGCGCTTTCTACAGCAGCCTGAAGGGGCGGCTCGCGCGCTTCGGTCGCAGCCCGGACTCGGTCAAGGTGCTGCCGGGAATCTCGCCGGTGATCGGACGCACTTTCAGCGAAGCGCAAGAAAAATACGAAGAGCTGCAGGCGCTGATCGATCCGGCCATCGGCTTGGGCCTGATCTCGGGCTTCCTGGGCGGCTTCGATTTCTCGCCTTATCCGCTGGATGGTCCGGTGCCCGAGCTGCCCAAGACCGAGGGCTGGCAAAGCCGCCAGGACCTGTTCATCTCCCTGGCGCGCAGGGAGAATCTGACCGTGCGCCAGCTGTACCAGCGCATCGCCTCGGCCCGCGGTCACCTGACTGTGGTCGGCACGGCGGAGTCGATTGCCGACCAGATGGAGCACTGGTTCAACACTGGTGCGGCCGACGGCTTCAACGTGATGGCGCCGACGCTGCCGCACGGCCTGACCGAGTTCGCGCAGACCGTGATTCCCGAGCTGCAGCGCCGCGGCCTGTTCCGCACCGAATACAGCGGCCACACGCTGCGCGAGCACCTCGGTCTGGCGCGGCCGGCACACCCCTCATCCGTTTCTCAATCCATCAACCTCAAGGAAGCAAGCTATGTCTGAAACCTGGAAATTTGAAACGCAGTCCGTGCACGCGGGCTATTCGCCCGACCCCACGACCAAGGCCGTGGCGGTGCCGATCTATCAGACCGCCGCCTATGCTTTCGACAGCGCGCAGCACGGTGCCGATCTGTTCGACCTGAAGGTGCCGGGCAACATCTACACCCGCATCATGAATCCAACGCAGGACGTGCTGGAAAAGCGCGTGGCAGCGCTTGAAGGCGGGCTCGCGGCGCTGGCCGTGGCCTCGGGCCAGGCCGCGGTGACCTACGCCATCCAGACCATCGCCGAAGCGGGCGACAACATCGTCGCCTCCACGGCCTTGTACGGCGGGACCTACAACCTGCTGGCGCACACGCTGCCGCTGTCGGGCATCAGCACGCGCTTCGCGGACCACCGCGATCCGGCCAGCTTCGAGCCGCTGATCGACGCCCGAACCAAGGCCATCTTTGTCGAGTCGCTGGGTAATCCTCAGGGCAACGTGACCGACATCGCGCGCATCGCCGAAATAGCGCATCGCCACGGCGTGCCGCTGATCGTGGACAACACCGTGGCCACGCCCTACCTGCTGCGCCCGATCGAGCACGGCGCCGACATCGTGGTGCATTCGCTCACCAAATACCTGGGCGGCCACGGCACCACGATTGGCGGCGTGATCGTTGATTCGGGCAAGTTCCCGTGGGCACAGCATAAGGAACGCTTCAAGCGTCTGAACGAGCCCGACGTGAGCTACCACGGCGTGGTCTACACCGAAGCGCTGGGCCCGGCGGCCTACATCGGCCGCGCCCGCGTCGTGCCGCTGCGCAACACCGGTGCGGCGATCTCGCCGTTCAATGCCTTCCTGATCCTACAGGGCATAGAGACGCTGGCGCTGCGCATGGAACGCATCACCGAGAACGCGCTCAAGGTGGCGCAGTTTCTACAGCAGCACCCCAAGGTGGGTTGGGTCAATTTCGCCGCGCTGCCGAACCATCCCGACCACGCGTTGGCGCAAAAATATCTGGGTGGCAAGGCCTCGGGTTTGCTCACCTTTGGCGTCAAGTCCAAGGCGGGCGAGGCTCGTGCAGCAGGTGCGCGTTTCCTGGATGCGCTCCAACTTTTCACGCGCCTGGTCAACATCGGCGACGCCAAGTCGCTGGCCACGCACCCGGCCTCGACCACGCACCGCCAACTCTCGCCCGAAGAGCTTATCAAGTCGGGCGTGCCCGAAGACGCGGTGCGACTGTCGATCGGCATCGAGCACATCGACGACCTGCTGGCGGATTTGCAGCAAGCGCTGGAGGCGGTTTGAACGGCTCATGAATTTTCAACAACTTCGCTCCATCCGCGAGACGGTGCGCTGCGGCTTCAACCTGACGGAAGTCGCAGCGATGCTGCACACCTCGCAGCCCGGCGTGAGCCGGCAGATCCGCGAGCTCGAACAGGAACTCGGGGTGGAGATCTTCGCCCGTGCCGGCAAGCGCCTCACGGGTCTCACCGCGCCCGGCGCAACACTGTTGCCGATCGTCGAACGCATGTTGCTGGAGGCCGAAAACCTGCGCCGCGCGGGCCAGGATTTCATCTCGCGCAGCGACGGTCGATTGTCGGTGGCGGCGACGCATTCGCAGGCGCGCTACGCGCTGCCGCACGTGGTGCGCGACTTTCGCACGCTCTTTCCCCAGGTCACACTGCACCTGCACCAGGGCACGCCCAAACAGGTGGCTGAAATGCTGCTCACGGGCGAGGCCGACATCGGCATCGCCACCGAGGCGCTGGCCTATTACGAGCAACTGGTGACGCTGCCGTGCTACCGCTGGACACACAGCATCGTGGTGCCGCCGGGGCACACATTGCTGGAGCACACCGAGCCGGTGACGCTGCAGCAGCTGGTGGAGTACCCCATCATCACCTACGAGCTGGGGTACACCGGGCGCGCCCACCTGGATGACGCTTTTGCGCAGGTCGGCCTGCACCCGAACATCGTGCTCACCGCCATGGACGCGGACGTGATCAAGACCTATGTGGAGCTGGGCATGGGCGTGGGCATCGTGGCCTCGATTGCGCTGGACGCCGAGCGCGACCAGGCGCTGCGCATCCTGGATGCGCGCCATCTGTTCGAGCTCAACCTGACGCGCCTCGCGATACGCCGGGGCAACTGCCTGCGCGGCTATGCCTACAGCTTCATCGAAACCTTTGTGCCCACGCTGGACCGCCAGGCGGTGGAGCGGGCGCTGGCCGGCCTGCCGGCGCTGGACGCCTGAATCGCTCCGTGAAGGGCGCCGGCCGGCGTGCCGGCTACATCACGCTGTGCAGGAACTTCGCTGCTTCAATTGCAGATTGCTGGTCCGCCTGCGCGTCATAGGCCAGCGGCAGGTTGAACTGCTTGCCCTTCTCGGTGGCTTCCGGATTGGTGAAGGCATGGACCGCGCCAGGATAGACGAGGTAGCGGTAGTCCACGTTGGCCGCAGCCATCTCCTCCTTGAAGGCGACGATGGACGCCGGCTTGATGAACGGATCGGCTCCGCCGTTCTGCACCAATATCCGGGACTTCACCTTGCCAGCCGCCGCCGGCGC
The DNA here is from genome assembly GCA_903838565.1 of uncultured beta proteobacterium. GTDB lineage: Bacteria > Pseudomonadota > Gammaproteobacteria > Burkholderiales > Burkholderiaceae_C > CAIKVZ01. Next base: position 85,791 of record CAILZB010000051.1, read on the forward strand.
TGCGGCTGGCTCCAGCGAGGCGTGAAAGGCGGCAACGCCCTTGAGGTCCAGGCCGGCGCGCGCCATGTCCAGCACCACCGAGCCGCCGAAGCAATAGCCCATGGCACTGATCTTCGATGCGTCCGTCGTGGCGTGTCGGGCCAGTGTGTCCTTCGCGGCGCTGAAGCGCGACACCATGGCCGACGGATTTTTGCTCACGGAGCCTGCCAGCGCACCAGCGTCCTTGGGGTTGTCTGCGGTCTTGCCGTCGCCGAACATGTCGGCAATGAATGCGGTATAGCCTTCGCTCGCCAGCTTGCGCGCCACGGTGTGGATGTGCTTGGTCACGCCCCACCATTCGTGCACGACGATGACGCCGGGCCGTTTGGCGCTGCTGGCGTCGTCGTACACGATGAAGCCCTTCATGACGGTGTCGCCGTCCTTGTAGCTGACGGCTTCTTCCTGGATCGCGGCAAATGCGGTGCTTCCCAGCAGCAGCGCGATGGCCGCGCCGGCGATGGTTGCAGACAGCCAATGTCGTTTCATGGGGGACTCCTTGATTTCACGGATTGAACAAATGGGGAATGACGCCTGCCCGCTCCACGTGCAACGGCAGGGCGGGGGCGCGCCACTGTAGCTGAAAACCCCTTTCCCCACAGGGACCGGTTTCTTTGCGCGCCGAGCGAATCGCCGGGGCGCGGGCATCGGTTATGTTCAGGGGATGAATTCGCACCGCTATTCCAGGGCCTTGCCGTTGCTCGCGGTGCTGGGCTCCGTCACCGCTTTGGGCATAGGCACCTCCTTTGCCAAACAGCTTTTCCCGCAGGTGGGTTCGCTGGGAACGACCGCCCTGCGCGTGGGTTTTTCGGCGCTGTTGCTGCTCGCGCTGTGGCGGCCCTGGCGCTGGCCGCTGTCGCGGGCCGACGCGGCCTCCATCCTGCGCTACGGCGTGGCGCTGGGCTTCATGAACCTGCTGTTCTACATGTCGCTGCGCACTATCCCGTTTGGCTTGGCGGTGGCGATCGAGTTCTCCGGGCCGCTGACGCTGGCGCTGATTTCCTCGCGCAGACCGGTGGATTTTCTGTGGCTGGCGCTGGCTGTAGCGGGGCTGGCCATGCTGCTGCCACTGGGTGCGGGCGCGACCGGACTCGACCCGCAGGGCGTGCTGTATGCGCTGGCCGCCGCCGTGTGCTGGGCTTCCTACATCGTGTTTGGCAAGCGGGTGGGTCATCTGCGTTCGGGTCAATCCGTGGCGCTGGGACTGAGCGTGGCCGCGCTCGCCGTGGTTCCGTTTGGCGTGTGGCAGGCTGGAGCAGCCCTGCTCGAGCCGCGCATCCTGCTGTTCGGGCTGGGCGTGGCGGCCGTCTCCAGCGCGATCCCGATATCGCTGGAGATGGTGGCCCTGAAGCGCCTGCCCAAGGAGGCCTTCGGCATCATGTCCAGCATGGAGCCCGCGGTGGCGGCCTTGCTGGGCTTGCTGATGCTCGGTGAACACCTCAGCGGCATGCAGTGGGCGGCCATCGTCTGCACCATGCTGGCCGCCGCCGGCAGCTCGTTCACCGCGCGTCGGGATCAGCCCGCAAGCGCGCCGGCAGAAGTGATGATGTAGGTGGGGTCAGGCTTCGCGCTCGAACGGCTCCGGCGGCTGGTACCAGCCGAAGAAGTTGCGCACCTCTTCGCTCTGTGCGAGCGCGTCGGCGTAGCCCAGCGCCATCAACTCGCGCGTGTAGCCCGACTCGAACAGCAGGTAGCTGGCCAGGGCCGCGCCCTTGACGTCGGCCGCCTTGCTCGAGACGCCCAAGCCTCCGAGCATGGCGCGCACGGCCGGGGGCAGCAGCGCGACGTAGCGCGCCGCCATTTCATCCAGGCGCTGCGACGGCGAGATCACCAGCAACTCGATCGGACGCAGCGGGCTGGAGCGCTGGGCTTCCAGCGGAATCAGCGAGAGCGTGCGGTTGATGCGACGCATGCGCTCCACGTCCACCGCCAATGCGTCCAGGAAGATGTTCGACAGCGCATGTCCCGCGATCTGCGCCAGCGACGGATAGCCGTTCGCCTCCAGCTGCGCCGGCGGCAGCTTGGGCTCGTGCAGGCGTCCCGCGCCCACCACCAGCACGCGTTTGGCGCCCAGGTGAATCGCGCCCGCAATCGGCGCCGACTGGCGCATCGAGCCGTCGCCAAAGTATTCGGTGTGACCTTCCAGCTGCAGCGGCTTGGCCGGGAAGATGAACGGGATCGCCGACGAGGCCAGCAGGTGCTCGATCGTGATGTGCCCGCGCACGCCAAAACGCTGCGAGCGCAGCCAGGGCTTGAGGTGGGACGCGCCCTCGAAGAAAGTCACGTGCTCGCCCGAGCTGTAGCTGGACGCGGTGATCGCCAGCGCCTGAACATGGCCCTGCTGGATCAGCTCGGGCAGCCGTGCCAGCGGCACCATCCTTTCCAGCAGTTCGCTCAGCGGCGAGTTGTCCAAGAGTGAGCGCGGCCGCACGCGCCGCCACTTGGCCACGAGCCAGCCCAGCGACAACAGCGTCAGCCAGCGCGCGCCGCTGCGCATCACGCTGAGCGAATCGGAGCGGTAGACCTGCTCCGCAGAGAAGTCCTTCCAGACCTTGACGATGCGCCGCACCGCCGAGTCGAAGTCGTCGGCGCCGCAGGCCAGCGCCGCTGCATTGATGGCGCCGGCCGAGGTGCCCGTGATGATGGGAAAGGGGTTGCCGGTGTGCTGCGCGCCGCAGGCCTTGCGCAGGTCGGCGATGGCTTCGAGCACGCCCACCTGGTAGGCGGCGCGCGCGCCGCCACCGGTGAGCAGGAGGCCTGCGCGCTCGGTCTCGACCGGGGGAAAGAGGGGGTTCATGGGGTTCATGGGGCTCATGGCGTATGGCGTCCATTAGACCCGCAAATGCGGGTTCGGGGCCGCGCTGCGCCCTATGGGTAAACCCCGATTCGCCTGTTTCCAATAGGTTTAAGCGGGGTTGGCTAAACTCGCAGCACAACCCATTCTTTGGAACCCACAATGACAGTGACCGCACAGGCCATCAACGACGCGCTCAAGAGCGTGATCGACCCCAATACCGGAGATGATTTCGTCACCAGTAAATCCATCAGGAACCTGAGCGTTTCCGACGGCGACGTGGCGTTTGACGTCGAGCTGGGCTACCCGGCCAAAAGCCAGATTCCCGGCTTTCGCAAGGCGCTGATCGAGGCGGCCAAGGGCGTGGCGGGCGTGAAGAACGTCTCGGTGAATGTGGCCAGCAAGATCACCGCGCACGCGGTGCAGCGCGGTGTGGCGCTGCTGCCAAGGGTGAAGAACATCGTGGCCGTGGCCTCGGGCAAGGGCGGCGTGGGCAAGAGCACCACCGCCGTGAATCTGGCGCTGGCGCTGGCGGCCGAGGGTGCGAGCGTGGGCCTGCTGGACGCCGACATTTACGGCCCCAGCCTGCCGATGATGATGGGCATCACCGGGCGCCCCGAAAGCCTGGACGGAACCAACATGGAGCCGCTGGAGAACTTCGGCGTGCAGGTCATGTCGATCGGTTTTCTGGTGGCGCAGGATGAAGCCATGATCTGGCGCGGCCCGATGGCCACGCAGGCGCTGGAGCAGCTGCTGCGCCAGACCAACTGGAAGGACCTGGACTATCTGATCGTTGACATGCCACCGGGCACCGGCGACATCCAGCTCACGCTGAGCCAGCGCGTGCCCATGACCGGCGCCGTGATCGTCACCACGCCGCAGGACATCGCGCTGCTCGATGCGCGCAAGGGCATCAAGATGTTCGAGAAGGTGGGCGTGCCGATCCTGGGGATCGTGGAGAACATGGCGGTGCACGTGTGCAGCCAGTGCGGCCACGTGGAGCACATCTTCGGCGCCGACGGCGGCAAGAAGATGGCCGCCGAATACAGCATGGACTATCTCGGTGCGCTGCCGCTGGACATGCAGATCCGCCTGCAGGCCGACTCCGGTCATCCCACCGTGGTGGCCGACCCGGACGGCGAAGTCGCAGGCATCTACAAGGCCGTGGCGCGTCAGGTGGCGGTGTCCATCGCCGCGAAGAACAAGGACTTTTCGTCCAAGTTCCCGAGCATCAAGATTTCCAAAGAAACCTGAAGCGCCGGGTTTTTGGGTCAGAGCCCCAATTCGCGGAGCCATCGGCTCCACCTCAGGGTGCGGCGCGTTGCGCCGCAGCGAAATGGGTGTCTGACCCCAATAACCCCTCGAACTCTTCGCGCAGCGCCTCCATCCGATCACGGTTCATTCGTCCCTCAAAGGCGCAGCCGCCCATCAGGTAGATGTCTTTGCCTGCGCGCGTGTGCAAGACCAGGTCGTAGTAGACGCTGCCTTCGCTGCGCGAACCCAAAGCGCCGATGCCGATGCTGACGATGTCGGAAAACGGTATGGAGAGCTGCCGGTCGCCGCCGACGCGTCGGTGCACATCCAGCACCAGCATGCGTCGGCGCGTGTCCAGTTCAATCTCCCGCGTCTCGTGGATCAGTAAAGCAACCAGCCCCAACAACAGCAGCAAGCAACCGAGCAGCAAGCCGGCCCAGGTGTTGGTGTCGGCGTGTTGTCGGCAGAGGTAGATCAACAGCGCTCCGACCACCATCAGGGTCAGGTTGAGGGCGAAGTTGCGTGCGGGTTGACTGCGTAATTTCATCGGCGGTTGGCGTCACGGCGGATGGACGCTCTGTCATTGTGCCGCGTCGCGGCCTTGAGTTTCACTGCGCAGCCAGCCACGCATCGATGGCCGCAGCGTCGGTCACGGTCTTGAGCGCCTGGTAAGCCACCTCGGCCTGCGGGTAGCGCCGGCGCAGGAAGTTGAGCCACTGCTTGAGGCGCCCGGCCTGCTGGCGCCGCTCCAGGCGCGCCCGCACCAGTTGCCAGAAATCGTGGATCAGCGGCAGCAGCGTGTGCCAGTGCACCGGGCCGCTGCCGTGCTCGCCGCCCGCGCTGGCACCCCGGATCGCCAGCGCCAGCCCCGGATCGGTGACCATGCCTCGGCCCAACATCAGCATGTTGCAGCCCGACAACTCGCGGCATCGCAGTGCGTCCTGCACATTCCAGATCTCGCCATTGGCCACCACAGGAATCGTCACCGCTGCGCGGATGTCGGCGATGCGCTCCCAGTAGGCTGGTGGCCGATAGGCGTGCGCCTTGGTGCGGGCGTGCACCACGAGTTCGTCGGCGCCGCCGCTTTGAATAGCCAGCGCGCATTCCACGGCGCGCTCATCGTCGTGCACGCCCAGGCGCATCTTGGCCGAGACCGGCATGTGCGCGGGCACGGCGCGGCGCACGGCGGCGACGATCTGAAGCAACAGCTCGGGATCGTCCAGCAGGGCCGCGCCGCCGCCGTGGCGGTTCACCACCTTGGCCGGGCAGCCGAAGTTCAGGTCGACGCCGTACGGACCCAGCGTTGCCAGGCGCGCCGCGTTTTCCGCCAGACAGACCGGGTCCGATCCGAGCAGTTGCGCGCGCACCGGCACGCCGGCGAAAGTGCGTCCGCCATTGAGCAACTCTGGCACGACGCGGATGAAGGCGCGCTCCGGCAACAAGGTGTTGGTGACGCGGATGAACTCCGAGACGCAGCGGTCCACGCCGCCCACACGCGTCAGGATGTCGCGCAGCACGAAGTCGAGCAGGCCCTCCATCGGGGCCAGAAGAAGGCGCATGTCGTTGGGGTGGGGCAGGGTTGGCACCGGTCCAGTGTCTCAGAAAACGCGCCTATGATCGAACCCCCACCAAGGAGACCGACCGTGCAGAAACCGCCCCGACTTGTCCGTCGCGTCCTGACGCTGACCGCGTGCGTGGTCGTCCTGTCGCTGCTGGGCGCTTGCGCCAAGGACTCCAGACTGCTGCACCCGAGCGCGGACCATCCCCTGCCGGCGCTGAACTGGCAGGCCCAGTCGGCCGATGGCGTGAAGCTGAACCTCAAGCGCGTGATCGTGCGCAATGACGAAGCCAGCTGGGTCAAGGAGGCCGATTGGGACGAGTACGAACTGTCGGTGCGCAACGATGCGGCCGTGCCGTTGCAACTGCGCGCGATCGAACTGTCGAACGACGTCCTGGGACGGGTGCCGCACAGTGTCGTGACCGACCAGCTCCAAAGCCAGACCACGCGCAATGTGGAGACCATGAAGACGGCCGGCCGTGTGGTCGTGATCGGCTACACCGGCCTGGTGACCGGTCTGCTGGTGCTGGCCAGCTCGGCCGGCTACGTCGTGTTTGCCCCGGTGATCCCTCTGGCTCTGGTCGTGGGCGGCATTTCGGCCTATCGCAGCCAGAGCCAGGCCAGCGCCGATGCCACGGTGATCGAGTACGAGATCCAACGGCGCGGCTTTGCCTTGCCCGCTTCGCTGCCGAGCGGCGCCGAGCTGCAACACAGCGCGTTCTTTCCTGTCACCCCGGCACCCGAGCAACTGCGCCTGCGTTACGCCATCGGGGGCGAAGAGCGCGAGCTCGTGCTGCCGCTGCCGGCACTGGCGCAGCTGCACATCAAGCAGCCCGACAAGTAGGTCTGCGCCGGTCGCCGCAGCGCGCGACGGCCTGCGCAAAGCCGTATCGATACCGGGTCCATGCACGACTCCCTAAAATGCAAGGCTTCACCACCGTGCGGCAGCCAGGCTTTGTCTGCCCTCCTTCTGGAACATCACCATGCGTCTATCCTGCATCCGGCCTGTCGTGCGTGGCCTCTTTCCGCGGCGTTCGCCGCTGAGCCTGGCACTGGGCGGCATCGTTCTCTCCTCGCTGCTCGCCGCTTGCGGCCAGAGCGCGGCCCCGGCGGGCCCGGCTGGTGGCCCGCCCCCGGCCGAGGTCGGCGTCGTCACCGTCACGCCCGGCAATGTCGGCCTGATGACCGAGCTGCCCGGTCGGCTGGAGGCCTCGCGCGTGGCCCAGGTGCGGGCCCGCGCCGCCGGCATCCTGACCAAGCGATTGTTCAGCGAGGGCAGCGTCGTGAAGGCGGGCCAGGTGCTGTTCGAGATCGACTCCGCGCCCTACCAGGCGGCCCTGGCCAGCGCGCAGGCGGGGCAGGCCAAGGCCGAGGCCAATCTGATGCAGGCCGCGGCGCAGGCCGAGCGCTACAAGCCGCTGATGGAGGCCAAGGCCATCAGCGAACAGGATTTCGTCAGCGCACAGGCCGCGCACAAGCAGGCCCTGGCCGACGTGGCTGCGGCCAAAGCGGCGGTGCAGACTGCGGGCATCAACCTGAACTACGCCAGCGTCACGGCGCCGATTTCCGGGCGCATCGGGCGCGAGCTGGCGACCGTGGGCGCGCTGGTGGGGCAGGGCGAGGCCACGCCGCTGGCGCTGATCCAGCAGATCGATCCGATGTACATCAACTTCACGCAAAGTGCTGCCGACGTCATGGCGCTGCGCCGCGCGCTGGAGACCGGGCAGCTCAAGCGTGCCAGCGGCGAGCAGGCCGCCAGCGTGCGCCTGGTGCTGGAGGACGGCAGCGTCTATCCGCGCGCGGCCAAGCTGCTGTTCTCCGACCTGAGCGTAGACAGCACCAGCGGCCAGATCACGCTGCGCGCCGAGGTCTCAAATCCGGGCGACGCGCTGTTGCCGGGCCTGTACGTGCGCGTGCGTCTGGAGCAGTCGCAGGCGAGCAACGCCATCACGCTGCCGCAGCAGGCGGTGACGCGGTCGGCCCAGGGCGACACGGTGCTGGTGGTGGGTGCGGACGGCAAGGTGGCGCCGCGGCCCGTGAAGGTGGGCGCTCAGCAGGGCGGCCAATGGGTGATCCTGGATGGCCTGAAGGCCGGTGAACAGGTGATGGTCGACGGCTTCCAGAAGCTGCGCGGTGACGCGCCGGTCAAACCCGTGCCGTGGCTCGCGCCGGGTGCCAAGCCGGCAGCCGCTGCTGCTTCAGCCCCCGCCGCCGCCGCCAGCGCAGCGCACTGAGGGCCCACAGCCATGGCGAAATTCTTCATCGAGCGGCCCATCTTTGCGTGGGTGATCGCGCTCTTCATCATGGTCGCCGGCGGCGTGGCCATCACGCAGCTGCCGATCGCGCAGTACCCGCCGGTGGCGCCGCCCTCGATCGTGGTGTCTGCGGTCTATCCCGGCGCTTCGGCCAAGACGCTGGAGGACAGCGTGCTGTCGGTGATCGAGCGCGAAATGAACGGCTCACCCGGACTGATCTACATGGAGTCGGTAGCCCAGGCCGACGGCTCGGGCAGCATCACGCTGAGCTTCGAGCCCGGCTCCAATGCGGACCTGGCGCAGGTCGACGTGCAAAACCGCTTGTCGCGCGCGACGCCGCGCCTGCCTTCGGTGGTGACGCAGCAGGGCGTGCGCGTGGACAAGTCGCGCACCAACTTCCTGCTCTTCACCATCATCTCCTCCGACGATCCGGCCTGGGACCCGGTGGCGCTGGGCGACTACGCGGCGCGCAACATCCTGCCCGAGCTGCAGCGCGTGCCGGGCGTGGGCCAGGCGCAGCTGTTCGGCACCGAGCGCGCCATGCGCATCTGGATCGATCCGGCCAAGCTGCTGAGCTACAACCTATCCGCCGCCGACGTGAGCGCGGCGATCCGCGCGCAGAACGCGCAGGTCTCGGCCGGTGAAATGGGCGCCTTGCCCAACATCGCGGGTCAAGGCATCTCCGCCACGGTCGTGGTGAATGGTCAGCTGTCCAACGTGGACCAGTTCGGCGCCGTGCTGCTGCGCGCGAATCCCGACGGCTCGACCGTGCGCCTGAAAGACGTGGCCCGCATCGAACTCGGTGCGCAAAGCTATTCGCCCTCGGCGCGCCTGAACGGCAAGCCTTCCACCGGTGTGGGCGTGCAGCTCTCGCCCAGCGGCAATGCGCTGGCCACGGCGAAAGCCATCCGCGCCAAGATGAGCGAGCTCGAGCGCTACTTTCCGCGCGGCATGAAGTGGGACATCCCGTACGACAGCTCGCGCTTCGTGAGCATCTCGATCCGCCAGGTGGCAGAGACGCTGGTGATCGCCGTGGTGCTGGTGTTCCTCGTGATGTTCCTGTTCCTGCAGAACTTCCGCTACACCATCATCCCCACGATCGTCGTGCCGGTGGCGCTGCTGGGCACCTTTGCCACGCTGCTGGCGCTGGGTTTTTCCATCAACGTGCTGACCATGTTCGGCATGGTGCTGGTGATCGGCATCGTCGTGGACGATGCGATCGTGGTGGTGGAGAACGTGGAACGCATCATGAGCGAGGAGGGCCTGGCGCCGATCGTCGCCACGCGCAAGGCCATGGGCCAGATCTCGGGCGCCATCATCGGCGTGACCGTGGTGCTGATTTCGGTGTTTCTGCCGCTGGCCTTCTTCAGTGGTTCGGTGGGCAACATCTACCGCCAGTTCGCCGCCGTGATGGGCACCTCCATCGCCTTCTCGGCTTTCCTGGCGCTGTCGCTCACGCCCGCGCTGTGCGCCACGCTGCTCAAGCCGGTCGAGGCGGGACACCACCACGCGAAGACGGGTTTCTTCGGCTGGTTCAACCGCGGCTTCAGCCAGACCGCCAGGAGCTACGAACGCGGTGTGGCGCGCGTGCTGCCGCACGCCGCGCGCTACCTGCTGATCTACGTGGCAATCGTCGCGGCCGCGGCCGTGGTCTATACGCGGCTGCCGACCTCGTTCCTGCCGAACGAAGACCAAGGCACGATGCTGGTGAATGTGCAGCTGCCGCCCGGCGCGACGCAGGCGCGCACGCGCGCCGTGATGGAGCAGGTCGAAGGCTTCATCCTGCAGCAGCCCGAGGTGCAGGAGATGGTGAGCGTACTGGGCTACAGCTTCTCCGGTCTGGGGCAGAATGCGGCGCTGGCCTTCATCACCCTCAAGGATTGGGATACGCGAAAGGGCGAGGTACATTCGGCCCAGGCCGTGGCGGGCCGCGCCTTCGGTGCGCTCATGGGCGTGCACGACGCCTTCATCTATCCTCTGAGCCCGCCGCCCATTTCGGAGCTGGGAACGGCCTCGGGCTTCAGCCTGCGGCTGCAGGACCGCGCCGGGCTCGGCCACGACGCGCTGCTGGCGGCGCGCAACCAGCTGCTGGGCATGGCGGCGAAGAGCAAGATCATCACCCAGGTGCGGCCCGACGGCCTGGAGGACGCGCCGCAGCTGCAGCTCGACATCGACCGCGACAAGGCCAGCGCGCTGGGCGTGAGCTACGCCTCCATCAACGAACTCATCTCCACGGCGCTGGGTTCGGCCTACATCAACGACTTCCCCAACGCCGGTCGGCTGCAGCGCGTGGTGGTGCAGGCCGATGCGCCGGCGCGCATGCAGCCCGACGATCTGCTGCGCCTGAACCTGCTCAACAACAAGGGCCAGTCGGTGCCGCTGTCGGCCTTTGCCAGCACGCGCTGGATCACCGGCGCGATGCAGACCATCCGCTACAACGGCTACCCGGCGATGCGCATCAGCGGCAGCGCCTCGCCCGGCTACAGCTCGGGCGCGGCGATGGACGAGATCGCCGCGCTGGCGGCGCAGTTGCCGCAGGGCTTTGGCTTTGAGTGGACCGGGTTGTCGCGCGAGGAAAAGCTCGCGGGCTCGCAGGCCACCACGGTCTATGCGTTCGCCATCCTGGCCGTGTTCCTGAGCCTGGCGGCGCTGTATGAGAGCTGGACCATTCCGCTGGCGGTGATTCTGGTGGTGCCGCTGGGCGTGCTGGGCGTGCTGCTGGCGACGTTGCTGCGCGGCTACGCCAACGACGTCTACTTCCAGGTGGGGCTCATCACCATCATCGGGCTGTCGGCGAAGAACGCGATCCTGATCATCGAGTTCGCCAAGGACTTGCAGGCCCAGGGCAAAGGCGTGATCGAGTCGGCGCTGGCGGCGGCACACATGCGCTTTCGCCCCATCGTCATGACCTCGCTCGCCTTCACGCTGGGCGTGCTGCCGCTGGCGATTTCCAGCGGTGCGGGCTCGGCCAGCCAGCGCGCCATCGGCACTGGCGTGATCGGCGGCATCCTCACCGGCACCACGCTGGCGGTGCTGTTTGTTCCCATCTTCTTCGTGGTGGTGCGCAGCCTGTTCAAGGGCAGCGAACGCCAGCACCAATTCGACGCCGCCCACGCCCACCAGGCAGGAATTGAATCCCATGAATAAGTTTGTCCTCCGCCTCGCGCCGCTGGCAGCGGCCCTCAGCCTGGGCGCCTGCAGCCTGATACCGACCTATGAGCGCCCGGCGGCACCGGTGCCAACCCAGTACCCCGGCACCGCCGCAACGGGCGTGGCCGCAGCCGATCTGGCATGGAAGGACTTTTTCACCGACGAGTCGCTGCGCCAGTTGATCGAGATCGCGCTCGCGAACAACCGCGATCTGCGCCTGGCGACGCTCAACATCGAGCAGGCGCGCGCGCAACTCGGCATCCGGCGCGCCGACCAACTCCCGACGCTGAACGCCGCGGTGGCCGGCTCGCGCAATGCGACCGGCACCGGCAAGTACGTCACCGTCGACAGTGCGGGCTTCGTGGTCACGGCCTACGAACTCGATTTCTTTGGCCGCGTTGCCAGCCTCAAGGAGCAGGCGCTGGCGCAATACCTGGCGTCCCAGGAAGGCAGCCGCACGGCGCAGATCAGCCTGGTCGCGGGCGTGGCGCAGACTTGGCTGGCGCTGGTGGCCGACGAGAAATTGCTGGCGCTGGCCAAACAGACGCTGGCCACGCGCGACGAGTCGCTGCGCCTGACCCGATTGCGCGTTGACAACGGCGCCGCGTCGGAACTGGACTGGCGTCTGGCGCAGTCGCTGGCCGAGGGCGCACGCGCCACGCTGGCGCAGCAGCAGCGCCAACGCGCACAGGACGAGAACGCGCTGGCGCTGCTGCTGGGGCAAAGCCTGCCAGCCAACGCGCGTGCCCACCTGTCCGCGCTGCCGCTGGCGCAGCTGCGCATGGCCGAGCTGGGCGCGGGTGCACCGTCTGATTTGCTGATCGCTCGCCCCGACATCCGGCAGGCCGAAGCGCAGCTGGTCGCGGCCAACGCGAACATCGGCGCCGCACGCGCCGCCTTCTTTCCGCGCATCACGCTCACGGCCGGTGCGGGCTCGACCAGCAGCTCGCTCAGCGGCCTGTTCCAGGGCGGAACCTGGGGTTTCACCGCGGCGCCGCAACTGCTCATGCCGCTGTTCGACGCGGGCCGCAATCAGGCCGGGCTCGACTCCGCCAAGGCGGGGCGCGACATCGCGGTGGCGCAGTACGAGAAAGCGATACAGAGCGCCTTTCGCGAGGTCGCCGACGCGCTCGCAGGGCGCGAGACCCTGGGCGAGCAGGTGCGCGCACAGCAGGCCCAGACCGACGCTGAGCGCGCGCGCCTGGCGCTGACCGAACTGCGTTACAAAAATGGCGCCGCCAGCCAGCTCGACTGGTTCGACGCCGAGCGCTCGGCCTTTGTCGCGCAGCAGATCCTGGTGCTCACACAGCTGTCGTATTTCCAGAATCAGGTGGCGCTGTACAAGACGCTGGGGGGCGGTGCTACTTCGGCCACGCCCTGAGCGCGGCCTGACGCTCGGCCGGCGCAGTGAACCTTGAAGGCCACTGCGCTGGCGCTCACTTGAGCATTGACGCGAAACCTGACGTAAACCTCAGAACGACTCCCATTCGTCCGCGTTGACGGTCGCCGCCTTGGCGACGGCCTTCGGTGGCGCGGCGCGAGCGGGTTTGCTGGCGTCCTTGAGCTCGCCCTTGAATTGCACGATGAGTCGGCCCACTTCGCCGGAGGCGCGGCCAAAGCCGGTGCCGCTCTCGAGCATCTGTTCGGCCTTGGCGCTGTCTCCCTGATTCACGCAGCGCGCGACCTTCCCGGCTTCCTGATGGAATTGCGCGTGCGCGCCGATGAGAGCGACGAAGGTCGGCTTGCCGCCGTAGCTTGAGCTGCCCGCGCCATGGATCCACTTGCCCAATTCGCAACAGTCGTCGCGGCTGATGGTGTCGGCGTCCAGTTGCTCGTGCTGCTTGGCCGCGGTGCGCAGTTTCGAGCGCCAATCGGCATGGGCCTTGATGGCGTTGTCCAGATTGATCCCCGCGCCGCTGGCCGCAGGAACATCGGGCTTGGGCGCTGCCAGTGTGCGGTGCGCCGCGTGGCGCACCGCGAGCGGCGCAGGGCGATGCGTCCTTGAAGCGGAAGCCGGTGTCTGCTGGCCGCCGATCTTGAAAACAGACACAGCCTGAACCAGATCGCCGGCCTGGCTGTTGAGGCTCCCGGCGGCCGCTGCCATTTCCTCCACGAGTGCGGCGTTCTGCTGCGTCGCCTGGTCCATCAGCGTGACGGCTTCGCCGACCTGCGCCACGCCCAGCGCCTGCTCGGTGCTGGACGAACTGATCTCGCCCATGATGTCGGTCACACGCCGGATCGAGTCGACCACCTCGGTCATGGTGGCGCCCGCCTGGTCGACCAGCGCCGTTCCCTGTTCCACGCGGTCCACGCTGTCGCCGATCAGGCTCTTGATTTCCTTGGCGGCCTGCGCGCTGCGGCCCGCGAGCGAGCGCACCTCGGATGCGACCACGGCGAAGCCCCTTCCCTGCTCGCCGGCGCGGGCGGCTTCGACCGCAGCGTTGAGCGCCAGGATATTGGTCTGGAAGGCGATGCCGTCGATCACGCTGATGATGTCCGAAATCCTGCGCGAGCTCTGGTTGATGTCCTTCATGGTCTCGACCACCTGGCTGACCACCGCACCGCCCTTTGACGCCACGGCCGAGGCATTCATCGCCAGTTGGTTCGCCTGACGCGCGCTGTCGGCGTTTTGCCTGACGGTGGAGCCCAGCTGCTCCATCGACGCTGCCGTTTCCTCCAGCGAGCTGGCCTGGCTTTCGGTGCGGTCGCTCAGGTCCTGGCTGCCGGCGGCGATTTCATCGGTGGCGCTGGCGATGCTGCCGGCGGAGTTACGCACCTCGCTCACCATCTTCTGCAGCGACGACTCCATCTGCAGCATCACGCCCATCAGGCTGTCGGACTGGCCCAGATTCACGATCCGGGTTGTGAGGTTGCCTTCGGCGATGTTGGACAGGGCTTCACGTGCGGCCAGCGGGTCGCCGCCGAGTTCCTTGCGCACGGTCGCCTGCATCATCAGGCCCAGTCCCACGGACACCAGGGCGGCGAGGGCGGCGATGCCGACGGAAAGGTAGGTCCAGAAAGCGGCGTTCTTGTTGACGCGTTGATGCGCCAGCTCGGACTCCTTTGCCGCGCCCTCGCGCTGCTTCAGGATCTCGGCTCGCAACAGGCGCCAGGCCGGGGTTTCTTCGCTGTTGAGCAGGGGAATCGCATCCGTCTTCGCTGCCACCAGCGCGAGCACTTTTGCTTGCGCCTTCTCGTGTGCGGAGCGCAGCGCCGGCAATTGGGACAGGCCGGCTTCCACGGCGCTTCCCTTGGCGCTTTCCTGGGCCTGGCTGAAGGCCTTGTCGTATGCGCTTTGTGCCGCCTTGAAATTCTCGGCTGCCTTGGGATTGCCAGGATCCAGCACCACGTTGCGCAAGGCCTGTCCCATCTGCAGGCCCTGGGCGTACATCTCGGACAGGGCGCGCTCGACCGACTGTTCCGCCTGGATGTAGCGGTCAAATTCGTTCTGCGTGTTCACCAGCGCGCCGATGCTGCTGAACATGCCCAGCAGGAACAGGATCGTTGGCAGCGCCGCCGAAGCGACGATTTTGGAGCTGAATTTCATGGCATCACCGTCCTGTTGTTGTGTCGTTGCGCATGGGTGGAGTTTATCCTTGCCGACGCAAGGGTTTTTTCATGCGCAGCAGCTGCCAGCGAGGTCGTCCAGGATCGGGCAGTCCGGGCGATCGTCGCCCTGGCAGTGCGCCAGCAGGCTGGCCAGCGTGCGCTGCATGGCCTGCATGGATTCGATGCGCTGCGTGAGTTCGTCCACGTGCTTTTGCGCAATGCGCTTGACGCTGGCGCTGGCGCGCCTGCGGTTGTGCCACAGGTCCACCAGTTCGGCGATCTCGGCCATGGAAAACCCCAGGTTTCGGCCGCGCTTGATGAACTGCAGCGTGCGCACATCGGCGTCGCTGTACTGGCGGTAGCCGTTGTCGGTGCGCGCCACCTCAGGCAGCAGGCCCAGCGACTCGTAGTGGCGAATCATCTTGGCCGACACCTGCGACAGCCTGGCCGCCTGGCCGATCGGCACCGGCAAGGAAGCCTGCGCCTGCGCCGACGGCTGCAGCGCCGCGTGTACGGGAGGACCTTCGCCCTGGCGGGCTGCGGTGCTATTCGCCTTGGGAGCGGCCCGGCGGCTCATGCGGCGACCGCGTAGCCTTCTTCGGCAATTGCCTTGGCCAGGGTCTCGCGCGGCTGCTCGGACTGCACGTCCACCTTGCCGGTGCTGCGGTCGATTTGCACCTCGGCCTGCGGATCGAGCTGTTTCACGGCGCGGGTGACGGCCTTTTCGCAGTGACCACAGGTCATGCCGGTGACGGTGAATCTTTGATTCATGGAAGACTCCTTGAGGAAAGTGGATGAACAGAGAATGCGTATGCTGAACCTTACCACCATGGGAAGGTCAATCGAATATGATGGACTTGACCTTGCCACCATGG
Organism: uncultured beta proteobacterium; assembly: GCA_903838565.1. Taxonomy (GTDB): domain Bacteria; phylum Pseudomonadota; class Gammaproteobacteria; order Burkholderiales; family Burkholderiaceae_C; genus CAIKVZ01. The sequence continues at coordinate 101,262 of CAILZB010000051.1, forward strand.
GAAGGTTTACGCTTGGGGTCATGAATACTGGATCCACCACCCCTGCGCCAACCTCAACGCTGGACATCGGCATCGGCGGCATGACCTGCGCCTCCTGCGTGGCGCGGGTCGAGAAAGCCCTCAAGCGCGTGCCCGGCGTGCAGGACGCCAGCGTCAATCTGGCGACGGAGTCGGCGCGCGTCGTCTACGCGCCTTCGGAACAAATGCAGGCCCGTCTGCTGCGCGCGGTACGCGATGCCGGGTACGAGCCACGCGCGGCAGACGCCGCCGTCACCGCCGTCGACGCATCGCCGTGGTCCGGCTTTGCGCCCGTGGCGCTGGGCCTGGCGCTTTCTGCGCCGCTGGTGCTGCCGATGTTGGGCGATCTGTTCGGCCAGCACTGGATGCTGCCCGCGCTGTGGCAGTTCCTGCTGGCCACGCCGGTGCAGTTCGTGCTGGGGGCGCGCTTTTACAAGGCGGGTTGGCATGCGCTGAAGAACTTCAGCGGCAACATGGACCTGCTGGTGGCGATCGGCACCAGTGCGAGCTGGGCCTTGTCGGTGTGGCTGTGGCTGAGTGCGGCGCCGGGCGCGATGGCGCACCTGTACTTCGAGAGCTCGGCCATCGTGGTGAGCCTGGTGCTGCTGGGCAAATGGCTCGAAGGGCGTGCCAAGCGCCAGACCACGGCGGCGATCCGCGCACTGCATGCGCTGCGCCCGGACGTGGCGCATCTGATCGGCGCCGACGGCGAGGTGGATGTGCCGCTGGCCGAGGTGCTGGTCGGCGACTCGCTCGTGGTCAAGCCGGGCGAGCGCTTCCCGGTCGATGGCGAACTGCTCGAAGGCCAGACCCAGGTCGATGAATCCATGCTGACCGGCGAACCCTTGCCGGTGGCCAAGGACGCGGGCGCAGCGCTCACTGGGGGCTCCATCAACGGCGAGGGCCGCGTCGTGATGCGCGTGCGCGCCGTGGGCAGCGAGACCGTGCTCGCCCACATCATCCGCCTGGTGGAGGATGCTCAGGCGGCCAAGGCCCCGATACAGCGCATGGTGGACCAGGTGAGCGCCGTGTTCGTACCGGTGGTGTTGCTGATCGCGCTCGTCACGCTGCTGGCTTGGTGGGGGAGCGGCGCGCCGTTCGAGCTGGCGCTGATCCGTGCGGTGGCGGTGCTGGTCATCGCCTGCCCCTGCGCGCTGGGCCTGGCGACGCCGGCGGCGATCATGACCGGCACCGGCGTCGCCGCCAAACACGGGATTCTGATCAAGGACGCGCTGGCGCTGGAGCTCGCGCACAAGGTCGATGTGGTGGCGTTTGACAAGACCGGAACGCTGACCGTGGGCCGTCCGCAATTGACCGCGCTGAAAGTCGAGGCCGATGTGCTGGAAGACGAGCTGCTGGCGCTGGCCGCGAGCCTGCAAAGCGGCAGCGAACATCCGCTGGCGCGCGCCGTCGTGGCGGCGGCAAAGGCGCGGCAGTTGCCGCTGCTGGCTCCCGAGAATGTGCGCTCCGTTCCCGGGCGCGGCAGCGAAGGTTTGGTCGGCGCTCGCTGCCTGCTCATCGGCAGCCTGCGCTGGATGGACGAACTCCAGGTCGACCTGGGCGCCATGGCAGCGGTGGCTAAGCAACGGCAAGCGCAGGGTGCCACCGTCTCGGCCGTGGCCGAGCGCACGACAGAAGGCCTGAGGCTGCGCGCGCTGATGGCTTTTGGCGACGAGCCCAAGCCGGGCGCGAAAGAGGCGCTGGCCGCTTTGAGAGCGCGCGGCATCCGCACCGTGATGATCTCGGGCGACAACCGCGGCGCGGCCGAGGCCATGGCACGCCAATTGGGCTTGCGCCCGGAGGATGGCGAAGTCATGGCCGAGGTGCTGCCTGGCGACAAGATGGCGCGGGTGCTGGAGTTGAAGCAGGGTGGCCACGTCGTCGCCATGGTCGGCGACGGCGTGAACGATGCGCCTGCGCTGGCCGCGGCCGACGTGGGTCTGGCCATGGGCAACGGCACGGATGTGGCGATGCACGCGGCGGGCATCACGCTGATGCGTGGCGACCCGTTGCTGGTGGCTGCCGCGTTCGATATTTCCGATCGCACCGTGGCCAAGATCCGGCAGAACCTTTTCTGGGCCTTTGCCTACAACGTCGCTGGCATTCCGCTGGCGGCACTGGGATTTCTGAACCCGGTGCTGGCCGGCGCCGCCATGGCCATGAGCTCGGTCAGCGTGATGAGCAACGCGCTGCTGCTCAAGCGCTGGAAACCAACGAAATAGGAAGAAGAGACGATGAACAATTCCATTTTTCAATTCGGCGAATCACGGCCCGAGTTCGGCGTGCGGGTGCTGAACGAGCGCGCGGTCAGGGCCAGTGCGGGCCTGCTGTTTTTCTTCGCCATGGCTGCCTTCATGAACGCCTTTCTGCTGGGCAACTTCCAGCCCACGCGGGTCTTTGTCGTGGCCTTCTTGCTGGACTTCACGCTCCGCATCTTCGTCAACCCGCGCTTCGCGCCCAGCCTGATCTTGGGCCAGTGGGTCGTGCGCAAGCAGCAGGCCGAGTACGTCGGTGCGCCGCAAAAGCGCTTTGCCTGGGCGATCGGATTCGTGCTGGCGCTGGCCATGCTGTACCTGGTGGTGCTGAACAACGTGATCGGCCCGATCAACATGCTGGTGTGCTCCACCTGCCTGATCCTGCTGTTTTGCGAGACCGCCTTCGGCATCTGCATCGGCTGCAAGCTCTACAACGCCTTCCACAAGGAGCAGGCCCAGCTGTGCCCCGGTGGCGCGTGCGAACTGCCGCCGGATCAAAGACCCACGACGAGCGTCGCGCAATGGGCCATCGTGGCGCTGTTTGTGCTGACGGTGGCGGCGCTCGCGCAGTGGGTCTACAGCACGACGCCGCTACGCCAAGTCCAGATCCCGCAAGCCACATCGGCGGCGCCTGCGGCACCGAGCGATCCCGCTGAAGTGGAACGTTGCAAGGTGCCCGAGTTCGCCAAGGCGCTGGGCCACGAACAGATGTGGAAGCTGCACAGCAACTGCAAGTGAACGCGCGCAACAAACCCAGGGGAAATCGCTAAAACGCCATGGCGCTTTGCCAGCGGCGCATCACCTGCGCGCGAGGCGAGTGCAGGAAGAGAAGGGCGATGGCCGGTCGCCGGACTGACGCTGATGGACGTGCGCACCAGTACCGTCAAACCAGCGCATGCCAACCCTGGTAGCCCACATAGAGGCCCACGAGCAGGATGAGTGCGCCCGAGAGGTAGGGCGCCTTGCGGGCGAATTCGCCGAAGCCGCCCCAGGACTTCGATACATGCCTGACGCTCAACGCGGCCAGCACGCCCGACACCACCATCGTCAGCGCCAGGCCGACGCTGAAGCCCAGCACCAGCGTTGCGCCCAGCGCGACCTTCTTGAGTTGCAGGCACAGCAACAACACGGTGATTGAGGCCGGACACGGGATCAGCCCGCCCGTCAGGCCAAAGACGACGATCTGCCCGGTGCTCACCTCGCGCTTGTCAAAGCGCTGGCGGATGTCGTTGGCGTGCGCCAGTTCGTGCGCGTCCCGGTAGAGCGGCACCGGGAGGTTCAGGCCTTCATGCTCATGCTCGTGCTCGTGCTCGTGGTCATGCTCGTGGTCATGGTCATGCTCATGAAAGCAGGCGTGTTCCTGACGCCAGGTGCGCCAGATCATCCAGGCGGCGGTGCCGACGATGAGAACGCCGGACACGAGCTGCAGGTAGGGTTCGCTGGCCTGGGCGTCCCATTGTTGGCCGAAGTACATCCCGCCCAGCGCGATCGCCCACACCACGGCCGTGTGGGAAAGCGTTGCTGACAGTCCCAGCAGCACCGCCTGTGCCACGCTGCCGCGCACCGCAATGATGAAGGCGGCCATCATGGTCTTGGAGTGTCCCGGCTCCAATCCGTGCAATGCGCCCAGCAGGATGGCACTTGGAATGAACAACCAGGCGTTGGCCGTGCCTTGCTGCAGCAGCGTTGAAAACTCGGTCATGGGTCAATGCCTAGAGGTATTTGGTGATGGCCTTGAACTCGCGGATGGTGTCGTCCGCGCTCTGCCGGCCCGCGCGCACCGTGCGTTCAAGGCAGTGGTCGATATGGTCATGCACCAGCGTCTTCTTGGCCTGGCTCACTGCGCGTTCCACCGCCTGCAGCTGCTGGGCGATGGCCAGACAGCCGCGCTCCTGCTCCAGCATGGTGATGATGCTTTTCAGGTGGCCTTCGGCGCGCTTGAGTCGCTTGATGATGTCGGGGTGTGAGTCGTGTGCTGTCATGTCATATCCTGACCTGGGGGATAGCATCATAAACCATGAAGGGAGCTTGCCAACCGGTTCTGCACGGGCTCTGGGCGACGCACGGGAAGCCGCCATCGTTTAACATGAAAGTTGGCCTGCGTGACGATCGGTGGTGCGACGGTGTCTTGCCGGCTGCCGCCGTCGCCGTTTCGGCAGGCCCGCCACATCGATCGAATGCGCGCCTCGCAGGATCGATCCATTTCGAAGGACAACATGAGTTCACCACTGATCAACGACGAAATCGACCTGCTGCAATCGCTGGTCGATCTGCAGCAGCATCGCCACATCATCGAGCTGGGCTGCGGTGCTGCGGACCTTTCAAGAAAGTTGCTTGTCCGTTATCCGGACAGCGAAGTCACCGCACTCGAGGTGGACCAGCGCCAGCACGCCAAGAACCTGAGCCAACCCGCGCAGCGCCTGCACTTTGTCCAGGCCGGTGCGCAGGCGATTCCGCTGGAGGACGGGCGTTTCGATCTGGCGTTTATGTTGAAGTCCCTGCACCACGTGCCGCTGGATCAGCTGCAGCAGGCCCTGGCCGAGGTGCATCGCGTGCTGCGGCCGCAGGGGCTGCTCTATGTCTCGGAGCCGGTGTTTGCGGGCGCTCTGAACGAAGTGATGCGGCTGTTCCACGACGAAGAGCAGGTGCGCGCCGCAGCGCTGCGTGCCCTGCACGAGGCGTTGTCATCAGGACAGTGGGAGCAGGTCAGCGAGAGCTTCTTCGACGTGCCGGTTCACTACCGCGACTTTGCCGAATTCGAGCAGCGCATGGTGGCCGTGACCTACGCTGACCATCGACTGGACGACGCGCTGCGGCAGGCGGTGCGGGCTCGCTTCGAGCCGCACATGGGCGCCGACGGCGCGCTCTTTGTGCGACCGATGCGCGTCAACCTGCTGCGCAGGCGTGCACCGGCAGGCGCGTCGACTACGCCGTGACCAGGCGCAGATGGGTGATTTCCGAGGCTGAGCCCAGGCGCTTGGGCGGGCCCCAGTAGCCCGTGCCCCGGTTGGTGTAGACCCAGAGCTGATTGAGCCTTTTCAGCCCGGAAGAAAAAGGTTGCTGGAACTTCACGAAGTACATCCATGGCCAGAACTGGCCGCCGTGCGTATGGCCCGAGAGCTGCAGATGAAAGCCCGCAGCCGATGCCGCCGCCGCGCTGCGCGGCTGGTGCGCCAGCAGCAGCCGCATCTGCGCCGCGACCGGTGCGCCTGCCAGCGCCGCCACCGGGTCGCTGCGATGGCTTTCGTCAAAGTGGTGCGCGCCGTAGTCTGCCACGCCGGCGATCACGATCGTGGAGGCGCTGCGCGTGGGCGACGAAGCGTCAGCGGCGTGGCCGCTGTCGTGCTGCAGCACCACGTGCTGGTTCATCAGCACCGTGACGCCCAGCCGGCGCAACTCCGTCACCCACGCGTGTGCGCCCGAGTAGTACTCGTGGTTGCCGGTCACAAAAAAAGTGCCGTGCCTGGATTTCAATTCCGACACCGGGGCCACGTGCGGCTGCAGCTCGGCCACGCTGCCGTCCACCAGGTCGCCGGTGATGGCCACCATGTCCACCTCCAGCGCGTTCACCCGTGCGACGATGCGCCGCAGATAAGCCTGACCGATGGTGGGGCCGACGTGGATGTCGGAAATCTGCGCCACGGTGAAGCCATGCAGCGCCGCGGGCAGCCCCGCGATCGGCACGTCCACCCGCACCACCCGCGCCGTGCGCCGCGCACCCCACAAGCCCCACAGCGTGCCGGCAACACTCAACCCCAGCACGGCCAACGCACTCCATTGCGGCAATGAATCGAGTGCCACCGGATTCAACCCGGCGCGCTGCCCCAGTTCGGTCAGTCCCCAGACGAGCAGCAGCAGCGCGTCGCGCATCAGGGTCAGCATGAACAGCGTGGAAAACAGCCCCATGAACAGCAGGCCGGACCAGGCCAGCAGCACCGACAGTGCGCCCCGACCCACGCGCCGCGCCAGCAATCCCATCGGCATGAGCAAGGCCGAAGCGATGAGCGCGGCCCACAAGGTGAATTCCGTCAGCGGCAATCCGGCCAGGGCGGGTGCGAGGCGCCAGCCGATCCATGCATGCAGCAGACTGGAGACGAGGAACAGGGGGAGCAATCGCAGCATGGGGCGGCCGAAGGAGGAACAGATCAGTCAGATGGAGCAGGCGCGGGCGGTTTCAAGCCCAGCACCGCATCCAGGGTTCAGGACTGACCCTGCGACTGCCCCTGCGATTGCGACTGCGACTGCGACGGGTTCATGCGCTGGCCGAACATACCGTTGGCCGGCGTGAACTCGGGCAGTTCCTCCACCGTGACGCCCACGGTCAAGGTGCTGTGGCTGCCGCCGTGGATCACGCCGCGCAGCGGCGACACGTCGGAAAAATCACGCCCGATGGCCAGCGTCACGTAGTCTTCCCCCGGCGAGAGCCAGCCGCAGCGGTTGTTGGTCGGATCGAAGTCGCACCACCTTCGGCCCTCGGGCAGGTCCGCCAGGTAGACCGAGACCCAGGCGTGGGACGCATCGCCCCCCTTGAGCTTCACCGTGCCAGGCGCGGCCCGGGTCAGCATGTAGCCGCTGACATAGCACGCCGCGATCCCCTTCGCGCGCAGGCAGGCCAGCATGATGTGCGCGAAGTCCTGGCACACGCCGCGGCGCTGCGCCAGCGCCTCCAGTGCCGGTGTATCGACCTCGGTGCTGTGGCTCACATAGCGGAAGTCGGCGTGGATACGCTGCATCAGATCGGTGGCGGCTTCGAGCAGGCTCGCGCCGGGCAGGAAGCTGGGCCGCGCATAGGCGAGGAAGTCCGCGTGCCGTGGCACATGCGGCGAAGCAAAGACAAATTCGCTGGCGCTCTCGAAGCGGCCGCCCGAGGCGTAGCGAAACAGCTCCGTGGTGTGTTCCCAGCCGATCCGGCTCTCGGGTCGGGGTTGCGCGGTGGTCGCCACCACGCTGCGCGCCACCACGTCCAGCTCCGGGTGCGGCATCTGCAGCGAAAAGAAGCAGCGCGTGTTGCCAAACACATCCAGGCTGAGCCGGGTCTGCGCCGGTGTCGGGCTGATCTGCAGCGAGTGGCTCAAGAGCTGCTGGCAGCTGCTGTCCAGCGGCTGGAAATAGGCCATGTGCTGCGCCGTTTCCACGACGGGAACGTAGTCGTAGTGCGTGACGTGGGTGATCTGCAGCTTCATCGCGCGCCCACGCTCTGGCTTGAGATGATGGCGTGTGTGAAATACGTGGTGCTGATCTGTTCCGAGACCGAGCGCGCGGCCGCCACACACTGAGCCAGCACGTCGTTCAGCGCCGGGAAACAGCCCGCGCTCAATCCCGGCAGGGCCGCCTGCGCGTCTTCAGCGCACAGCTGCTCCAGGCTCCAGCGCGTGAGGTCGGGCACGCTCAGCGACAGCGGGCTGACCTGATCGCGAGCGCAACCCGCCAGCTTGGACAGACGTCCGCGCAGCGTGTGCGCCACCCAGCTGAGCGAGCGCGGGTTGTCCGGGTCCAGCACCAGCAGTTCGATCAGTGCCGCAAGGTCGTGGCTTTGCTGGTACTGGGCGCGAAAGGTGATGCTGCTGTCAAACAGCGAGAGCATGGCTTCAAAACCGCCGCCGCTGTGCACCGATCCGGTCTCGAGTCCGCTCTGCAGGCTGGCCGACAGAAATCCCAGGCGTTCGATGTGGCGCCCGATGCTGAGCAAGCGCCAGCCGTCGTCGCGCGTCATGCGGTCGGTTTGCGCGCCCGTGATGGCGGCCAGGGCGTCACTGCTGGCGCCCAGGACGCGCAACGCATCCAGCGCCGAGCAGTCCTCGCTGCGTGCGAAGGCGGCACAGCCGGCGCAGAGTTCCTGCTCCGCGCGCACGATCACCTGCCAGTGTTCCTGCGACAGGCGCTCACGCAGCGTGGAGGCCGAGGCTTTGAGCGCGCGCAGACTGTGGCCCACGCTGGCGCTGTCGAGCTTGGCGATGAGCGTGCGCTCGAACACCCGGCGCGCCTGGATGGCCGGCGGCACGCCCGGCGGCACCAGTGCGTTGGACAGCGCCATGTGGCTGAGCCAGGCCAGCAGTGGCGCGGAAGACTGCTCTTCACCGTTGAGACATTCCAGGCTCAGGCGCGCCAGGCGGATCGCGTTCTCGGTGCGTTCCGTGTAGCGGCCCAGCCAGAACAGGTTCTCCGCCGCGCGGCTGGTTACCACCCGCGCGCGCTGCGCGATCGCGGCCGGGCTCAGATGCGGCTGCAACAGCGTCGTGCCGTCAACGTCACCCTCGGTCAGGGCCCAGACGTCGGCGCTGCTGCCGCCGCGCTGCATCGATGCCATCTCCGCCTTGCCTGCCGCCACACGCGCCAGACCGCCGGGCAGCACGCGCCAGGACTGCACGCCGTCGGACACCGCGAACACGCGCAGCATGACCGAGCGTGGCACCACGCGTCCCTGGTCCGGTGCGGCGTCGCTCTGCCAGGTCGGCATCTGCGACAAGGGCAGGTGCAGTTGAACCGTGTGCTCCTCGCTCTGGCGCACGATGCGGCCGGCCCATTCGTCGAGCTCGCGCGCCGACATGGAACGCCCGACTGCGCCGTCGAAGTTGCCCTCGGCCGGGGGGCGCGGATAGGTCGCCTTGATGCTGCAGCCCTCCAACTGCGCCATGGCTTCGTCCATGGCGCAGCGCTCGCCGCACCACCAGGTCGGCAGCGCCGGCAATTGCAGTTCCTCGCCCAGCAGCGCCTGCGCCATCGCGGGCAGGAAGCCGAGCAGCGCGGGCGACTCCAGAAAGGCCGAACCGGGGGCGTTGGCCACCAGCAGATGGCCGGCGCGAATCACCTGCAACAGGCCGGGCACGCCCAGGCTCGAATCGGCGCGCAATTCCAGCGGATCCAGGTACTGGTCGTCCACGCGCTTGAGCAATCCGTGCACCGGCACCAGGCCCTTGAGCGTCTTGAGGTACAGGTGCTCGTCGCGCACCGTCAGGTCGCTGCCTTCGACCAGCGTCAGGCCCAGATAGCGCGCCAGATAGGCGTGTTCGAAGTAGGTCTCGTTGTACGGGCCGGGCGTGAGCAGCGCCAGGTGCGAATCCTGGCCCAGCGGGCTGGCGCGCTTCATCGCGTCCATCAGGGCGCGGTAGGTGCTGGCCAGGCGCTGCACGCGCAGCGCCTGAAATGCTTGCGGGAACTGGCTCGAGACCGCGAGCCGGTTCTCCAGCAGGTAGCCCAGGCCCGAAGGCGCCTGGCAGCGCTGGGCCTCGACCCACCAGTTGCCGTCGGGTCCGCGCGCCAGATCGAAAGCGGCGATGTGCAGATGGGTGCCGCCCACGGGCTTGACGCCGTGCATCGCCCGCAGGTAACCCGGGTGCCCATGGACCAGTGCCGCGGGCAGCAGCCCTTGCTTGACCAGGCGTTGCTCGCCGTAGACGTCGCTCATGACGCGCTCCAGCAAGCGCATGCGCTGGCGTATGCCGCTGTCGATCTTGGCCCAGTTTTCGGGGTCGATGAGCAGCGGAAACAGATCCAGCGACCAGGGCCGTTGCGGACCGTTTTCGTCCGCGTACACGTTGTAGGTGACGCCGTTGTCGCGGATCTGGCGCGCCAGACTGGCCGCGCGCCGATTCAGGTCGCGCGCGTCCTGGTCAGCGACGTGGTCGAGGAACTGACTCCAGGCCGGCGTGAAGGACTCGCGCCCGGTCCCCCGCAGTTCATCGAAGTGCCCGCTTGCCGCCATGCATTCCTGCAAGATGGCGCGGACATCCGACGGCGCTGATGACGCCGCTGGCAGCGGCAAGGTTGGGGATTCTTTCACAGCCCCGAAGTATGCCAGCGGCGCAGCCGCCTCGCGTTCGAAGCCCGGCAGGTCTTGGTCACGTCAACCTCGGCGCAGATCCCGCGTGAACGGGAACTCGCGGCTGGCGGCAACGTGGATCGTCGCCGGCGGCACATTCACCACGCCGGGCGTGTGTCCCATCGCGGCAAAGCGCGACATGCGCCGGCTCTCGGCCTCGTAGGCGTTGACCGGGAAGGTGTCCGGATTGAGCCCGCCCGGGTGCGCCACAAAGTACTGGCAGCCGCCGAGCGAGCGCTTCATCCAGGTGTCGATGATGTCGAAGGTCAGCGGCGTGTGGATGCCGATGCTGGGGTGCAGCGCCGAAGGCGGGTTCCATGCCTTGTAGCGCACGCCTGCGACAAACTCACCCACGGTGCCGGTGGACTGCATCGGCAAGGCCTCGCCGTTGCAGGTCACAACGTAGCGGCTCTGATTCAGCCCCGTGACCCGCACCTCGATGCGCTCCAGCGACGAGTCCACGTAGCGCGCCGTGCCCCCGGGCGCGCCTTCCTCGCCCATCACATGCCAGGGTTCGAGCGCGTTGCGCAGCGTGAGCTCCATGCCAAACGACTGGACCGAGCCGACGATGGGGAAACGGAACTCGTAGTGCGGCGCAAACCAGCTGTCGTCAAACGCATAGCCGCAGCCGCGCATCTCGGCCATGACGTCGTTGAAATCCTGCTCGATGAAGCTGGGCAGCATGAAGCGGTCGTGCAGCTCCGTGCCCCAGCGCGTCGCCGGTGCCTGGTACGGGTCTTTCCAGAAACGCGCCACCAGCGCGCGCAGCAGCAGCTGCTGCACCACGCTCATGCGCGGGTGCGGCGGCATCTCGAAGGCGCGCAGTTCCAGCAGCCCCAGGCGCCCGGTGGCGGAGTCGGGCGAGTACATCTTGTCGATGGAGAACTCGCTGCGGTGCGTGTTGCCGGTGGCGTCGATCAGGATGTTGCGCAGCGTGCGGTCCACCAGCCAGGGCGGCATCTGCTGACCGTGTATCTCCCGGTTCTTGTGGATCTGCTCGATCGCGATCTCCAGCTCGTACAGCTGGTCGTTGCGCGCCTCGTCCACGCGCGGTGCCTGGCTCGTGGGGCCGACGAACATGCCGCTGAACAGGTAGCTCAGCGACGGGTGGTTGTGCCAGTACAGCAGCAGGCTGGCCAGCAGTTCGGGATTGCGCAGAAACGGGCTGTCGGCGGGCGTGGCGCCGCCCATCACGAAGTGGTTGCCCCCGCCGGTGCCGGTGTGGCGCCCGTCCTTCATGAATTTCTCGGCCGAGAGCCGCGACTCGAACGCCACCTGGTACAGGAACTCGGTGTTCTTCACCAGTTCGGCCCAGTTCGTCACAGGGTGGATGTTGACTTCGATCACCCCCGGATCGGGCGTGACCTGCAGCAACTTCAGGCGCGCGTCGCGCGGCGGAGGGTAGCCCTCGAGCACCAGCTGCAGGCCCAGCTCCTGGGCGCTGGCTTCGATCGCAGCCAGCAGGTCCAGATAGGCTTCGAGCTTTTCCAGCGGCGGCATGAAGACGTAGAGCACGGCCGATTTCTCGCCCACGCTCTCGGCCTTGGGGCCGCTGGAGCGGCGCGGATCGCGCACCTCCACGCACAGCGCGGTGCGCGTCACCCAGTGCGCCGATTCCTGACGCTCGGGCACGCGCACGAAGTCGCCCGGTTCCGCTTGCGCGGGGCTTTGCGCGTTCGCAGAAGTCAGCACCGTTGCGGCCGCGCTGGCGCTTTGCAAGCGGTGCGGCGCTTCCGGGCGCGGACCGGTTCCCGACAGCCAGGGCGAGGCCGCGCTGGCGGCTGCGGAGGCGGCTGCCGCGCTGGCGCTGGACGCGGCATAGCGCGCCGCCAGACCGTCGTGCGCCGGCAGATCGACCTGATCCTGGCAGGGGTCCTGCGCATAGACGTAGGGGTAGTCGGCCTCGTTCACCCAGGGCAGAGAGTCCAGCGGCAGACGCAAGCCCATGGGCGAATCGCCCGGCATCAGGTACATGCGCTCGTCGCGCAGGAACCAGGGTCCGGTGGTCCACTTCGGCACGGCAGAGCGCGGCTGGTCCACGCCCTTGAGCGGCAGCACATAGCCCACCACCGAATCGAGCTTCTGTTCGAACACGCGGCGCAACCTGGCGCGCTCCATCTCGTCGTCGAGCTTGGAGTCGAAGGGATCGACGTTCACCGGCAGACGGCGCTCGCGCCAGAGGTAGTACCAGGCGTCCTCGTAGGCGCCCTGCACATGCTGGTCGCTCACGCCCAGCTTGGCCGCCAGCGTTTGCGTGAAGCGCAGCGCGTCGGCGCTGGTGTAGTGCGTGGGATGGCGTTCATCGACAAACAGCGCCGGGTTGCTCCACACCGGTTGTCCGTCGGCGCGCCAGTAGATGTTCAGGGCCCAGCGCGGCAGCTGCTCGCCCGGATACCACTTGCCCTGGCCGAAGTGCAGGAATCCGCCTTGCCCGTATTCGGTGCGCAGCTTGTGCACCAATTCGGTGGCGAAACCGCGTTTCGTCGGTCCCAGCGCATCGATGTTCCATTCGGGTGCATCCCGGTCGTCGACCGCGACAAAGGTGGGCTCGCCGCCCATGGTCAGGCGCACGTCGCCGGCCTTCAGTTCGTCGTCCACGGCCTGGCCCAGCGCCATCACGTCGGCCCATTGCTCCTCGGAATAAGGCTTGGTCACGCGCGGCGACTCGTAGATGCGCGTCACCGCCATGTGGTGTTCGAACTCCACCTCACACTTGTCCATGCCGCCTTCGATCGGCGCCGCGCCCGAGGGCTGAGGCGTGCAGGCCAGCGGGATATGGCCTTCGCCGGCGAGCAGGCCCGAGGTCGCGTCCAGACCGACCCAGCCCGCGCCCGGAAGATAGACCTCGCACCAGGCGTGCAGGTCGGTGAAATCGACTTCGGTGCCGCTGGGGCCATCGAGCGACTTCACGTCGGGTTTGAGCTGGATCAAATAGCCCGAGACAAAGCGCGCCGCCAGCCCGCAGTGGCGCAGCAGTTGCACCAAGAGCCAGGCCGAGTCGCGGCACGAGCCCGATCCCAGCTTGAGCGTTTCGTCGGGCGTCTGCACGCCGGGCTCCATGCGGATCAGGTAGCTGATGTCCTTATGCACCATCTGGTTCACGTCCACCAGGAAGTCGATGCTGCGGCGTCTTCTGCGGTCGATGCGCGCCAGGAAGGCCTTGAGGCGCTTCGTCAGGTGCTCGGCCGCCAGGTAGGGCGCGAGCTCCTGCTTGAGCAGGTTCTCGTACTTGAAGGGGTATTTCTCGGCGCTGGGTTCGAGGAAGAAATCGAACGGGTTGTACACCGCCATCTCGACCACCAGATCGACCGTGACCTTGAACTCGCGCGTCTTCTTGGCGAACACCAGACGCCCCTGGTAGTTCGAGAACGGGTCTTGCTGCCAGTTGATGAAGTGGTCCGCCGGTTCCACCTTGAGCGAGTAGGAAATGATCTTGCTGCGGCAATGCGGCGCCGGCCGCAGACGGATGACCTGCGGCCCCAGGTTGACCGGCCGGTCGTATTTGTAGTGGGTGACGTGGTTCAGTGCAGCGTGGATGGACATAGGCCGTTCTCTTTTGGAATCAGGGTTGAAAGCAGGGGCAGAGCTGCCACATTTTGCATGTTAGCAAGTCAGTCTTACCCTGGGGCTACGCAAGTCCCGCGCCATGCTGGCTGCGGCCAAGCATGGTCGCATGGGTCAGGCAGGATGGCACGGTCATTGCATTGGATCTTGGATACAAGATTGGATGCTCTGACATGGTGCAAACCGAAATCACTGTTGAAAAGGGTCTGGCGGCCACGCCAAAGCTGGCGCCGCAGGCCTGGATTTCACGTTTCCAGACACCGCTGCAGCTGAGCACTTCAGGCGTGCTGGCGGGGCTGCGCTTTGCCGTCAAGGACAACATTGATGTCCAGGGGTTGGCCACCACCGCCGCCTGCCAGGCCTTTGCCTACGAGCCTCAGGCCCATGCCGTGGTGGTGCAACGGTTGCTCGATGCCGGTGCGTCGCTCGTGGGCAAGACCAATCTGGATCAGTTTGCCTGCGGTCTGAACGGCACGCGCTCGCCCTGGGGTGCCGTGCCCAACGCCTTCGATCCGGCTTTCGTGTCGGGCGGCTCCAGCTCCGGCTCGGCCTACGTCGTGGCCACGGGCCAGGTGGATTTTTCGCTGGGAACCGACACGGCGGGCTCGGGCCGCGTGCCGGCGGGACTGAACAACATTGTCGGGCTCAAGCCCACCAAGGGACTGATCAGCGCGCGCGGCGTGGTCCCGGCAGCGCAGAGCGTGGACTGCGTCTCCATCCTGGCGCGCAGCGTCGGCTTGGCAGCGCGGGTGCTGTCCGTGGCTATGGGCTTCGATGCTCAGGACCCGTACTCGCGCCACCTCCGTCTGAACTCGCGCGCCTTTCCCGCCACCTTTCGTTTCGGTGTGCCGTCCAAACTTTCATTTTTCGGTGACACGGCGGCCAAGACCGCCTTCGCCTTGAGTCTCTCGCGCTTGTGTGAGCAGGGCGGAACACCCGTGCGCATCGACTTCCAACCGCTGGCGCAGGCGGCCGACCTGCTGTACGAAAGTGCGCTCGTGGCCGAGCGCTACCAGGGCATTCGCAGTTTCTTCGATGCGCATGAAGCCGAGGTGCTGGAGCCGGTGCGCAGCATCATTGCGCGGGGCCGCGGCTACAGCGCCGCCGACCTGTTCGATGCGCAAACCCAGCTGCGCGCGCTGGCTCAGCGCGCCGCCCCCATGTGGGATGACATCGACCTGCTGCTGGTTCCCACCGCCCCTACGCACGTCCGCATCGCGGACATGCTGGCCGACCCGGTGGCGCTGAACCGCCAACTGGGGGCCTACACCAATTTCGTGAACCTGCTCGACTACGCGGCGCTGTCGGTGCCGAGCGCCATGCGAGCCGACGGCCTGCCGTTTGGCATCACGCTCATCGGCCAAAGCGGCAGCGACTGGCAACTGGCAGAGCTCGGGCAGCGCTATCACCTGGCCAGCGCAATGACCCAAGGAGCGACCGGTGAGCCTTTGTCCGCGCCCGAGCCCATCGCCGCCATCCGCAGCCTGAGCACGACCGTGCGATTGGCCGTGGTCGGCGCGCACCTGAGCGCCATGCCACTGAACGCCCAGCTGACTGAGCGCGGCGCCCGCCTGGTGAGCACGAGTGCCACCGCGCCGCATTACCGGCTGTACGCGCTGAGCGGCAGCGTGCCGCCCAAACCCGGACTGCTCCGGGTCGCCGAAGGGCAGGGCGAGAGCATCGCGCTGGAACTGTGGGACATGCCGCTGGAACACTACGGCTCCTTCGTCTCGCTGATCCCGGCGCCGCTGGGCATAGGCACGCTGGAACTGGCCAATGGCGCCAGCGTGCAGGGCTTTCTGTGCGAGGTGCAGGCGCTGCAAGGCGCGCATGACATCAGCGGCTTTGGCGGCTGGCGCGCCTATGTCGAATCGCTGGCCAAGACAAGCCTTTGACGGCACCTCATTCACTTCATCAACCTCAGGGAAGCACCCATGAACACCGCCACTCCAAACTCACGTCGCCGACTGCTGCAGATCGGCGCTGCCGGCGCCGCGCTGGGCCTGATTGGTGCCCCAGCCCTGCTGCGCGCGCAGACGACGCCAAAGATCCGCGTCGGCTACTGGCCCATCGCCGCCGGTCTGCCGTTCTACGCGGCGGTGGAGAAGGGCTACTTCAAGGAGGCTGGCCTGGAGGTGGAGGCGATCAAGTTCGCCGGAGCCCAGCAGATCATGGAGGCCATGCTCGCCGGCCGCTGCGACGCCAGCGCCAACGGCACGGGCTCGGCGAATCTGGCGATCGGCGAGATCGCCGCTCCGGGCAGCTTCAAGATCTTTGCCTCCAATCCCAGCAACGCCAAGAACGTGCTGGACGAGTTCCTTGTGCCCGCGGCCAGCACGGCCAGGAGCATCGCCGAGCTCAAGGGCAAGCGGGTCGCCTCGGGACCGGGGATTCAGAACGTGACGCTGGCCAAGACCGTGCTGGAGCGCGCCGGCGCCAGCGGCGCGACCGTGATCGAACTGCCCATCGGCCAGCACGTGGCCGCGCTGGCGGCAGGCCAAGTGGACGCCGCCTACACGCTCGAGCCCACGGGCACGATTGGCCGCCTCAACGGCAGCACGCGCGTGCTCGAAACCGGCGTGATTTCCAAGTACATCCTGGGCGACGCGAGTGCACCCTGGTTCGGCGGCTCGGCCTCGCTCAAGGCCGAGTTCGTGACGCAGTACCCGGCGCAGGCTAAGAAGTTTGTCGCCGCCTACGCCAAGGGCATCGCGCTGGTGCGCTCGAACCCGACCGAGG
The DNA here is from genome assembly GCA_903838565.1 of uncultured beta proteobacterium. Lineage (GTDB taxonomy): Bacteria > Pseudomonadota > Gammaproteobacteria > Burkholderiales > Burkholderiaceae_C > CAIKVZ01. The sequence goes on from CAILZB010000051.1 coordinate 117,657, forward strand.
CACGCCAGTACCTCAAGGGCTACACCGCCATCGAAGGGCCGCTGAGCAGCGAGGTGCCGCTGGCAGCGTACACGCTGTACAACGAATTCACGCCCAAGGACATTGCGCACTTCCAGAAGTTCTTCGATCTGTTCTCGGACAAGGGCATCTTCTCCTCGCGCCTGCTGGTCGAGAGCATGCTCTACAAGGGCTGAGCATGAGCGCCAGCGTCACCCCCTTGCCGAGCATGACCGCGGCGCGGCCGATGCCGCCGATACCGCGGCGCATGGACCTGTCACGGGCGACTGCGCTGCTGGGCCCGGTGCTGCTGCTGCTGATCTGGGACCTGGTGGTTCGCTTCAAGCTCATCAGCCCGATCTTGCTGCCATCGCCCCTGGCCACGCTCTCGGCGCTGGCCAGCGGCATGGCGGGCGGCGAGCTGCTCTACGACTTCCTGTACACGCTGATGCGCACGCTGGAGGCCTTCGCCATCGCCGCCGTCGTTGGTGTGCCGCTGGGCGTGCTGCTGGGCAGCAACGAGCGCGCCTACCGCAGCGTCGAGTTCGTGATCGACTTCTTCCGCTCCACGCCCTCGTCCGCGCTGATACCGCTGTTCATGATGATCTTTGGCGTGTCCGACATCAACAAGGTCGCGATCGCCGCTTTTGGCGCGCTGCTGATCGTGCTCTTCAACAGCGCCTACGGCGTGATGAACGCGCGCAAGCAGCGCGTCATGGCGGCGCGGGTCATGGGCGCATCGCGCTGGCAGGTGTTCAAGGACGTGCTGATCTGGGAAAGCCTGCAGCCCACCTTTGTCGGACTGCGCAGCGCGGTCTCGATGTCGCTGGTGATCGTGGTTGTGGCCGAGATGTTCATCGGTTCAGAGCGCGGCCTGGGGCACCGCATCATCGACTCGCAGCAGGTCATGAACGTGCGCGACATGTACGCCTCCATCCTGGCCTCGGGCGCCTTGGGCTACGCGCTCAACGTGCTGTTCCTGCTGCTGGAAAAGCGCATCGTGCACTGGAGCGGGAGATAAGCATGGGCGCTGTTATTCGCCCCATGATCGCGCCCGATCCAGCCGCGCCCGCCTTTGTCCCCGGACCTGCGGGCACGCACATCACGATCCGCGGTCTGACCAAGTATTTCGCCGGGTTGCCGCTTTACGAGGACTTCAACCTGGACATTCCGAAACACCAAATCGTCTCGGTGTTCGGGCCCAACGGCTGCGGCAAGAGCACGCTTATCAACATGATCGCGGGCCTGATGCCGCTGGACCGCGGCGAGATCCTGTTCGACGGCAAGACGCTCAAGGACACGAAGATCGGCTACGTGTTCCAGAACTACCGCGAAGCGCTGTTTCCGTGGATGCGCACCATCGACAACATCGCCTACCCGCTCAAGCTGGAGGGGCGCTCCAAGGCCGAGGTGGAGCAGCGCATGCAGGAGCTGGTGGCGTCCTTCGACGTCAAGTTCGACCTGAACCGCTACCCCTACGAACTCTCGGGCGGCCAGCAGCAGACCGCCTCCATCATGCGCGCGCTGGCGCCGAATCCGGAAGTGCTGTTTCTGGACGAGCCGTTCTCGGCGCTGGACTTCGAGATGACGTTGTTCATCCGCGAGAAGCTGCAGCAGGTGTTCATGCAGACCGGAACCACCATGCTGCTGGTGTCGCACGACCTGGAAGAAGCCGTGTACCTGGCCGACCAGGTGCTGCTGCTGACCAAGCGCCCAACGCGGGTCGCTGAGATCCTGCATTACGGCGATGCGCGGCCGCGCACCGTGGACACGCTGTCCGAGCCCGGCTTTGTGCACGCGAAGAAGCGCAGCCTTGAAATCTTCCAGCGCGAGGTGCGGCGATGACCAGCGAAGAGAGCCTGGCCTATGTCATCAGCGCGGCCGCTCTGGCGCGGCTGCCGCTGCAGCACGAGCGCGCGCTGCGCGTCGCAGCGCAGCTGCAGCGCACCGCGGCACTGGCGCAACTGCTGGAGGCGTTTCCCCTGGCACCGGAGGACGAGCCGGCCGAGATCTACGGCCTCGATCGCTCCGAACTGCGAAGCGCGAAGGCCTGGCCATGAAGCGAACACTCCTGCCATCGTTCGACATCGCCGCCGCCATCGCCGCCGGCGAGACCAGCGCCGCCGAGGTGCTCGAGGCCTGCATCGCGCGCATCGACGCCACCGACGGCCGCATCAACGCCTTCACCGGCAAAAGCTACGCACGGGCCCGCGCCGAGGCGCAGGCGGTGGACGCGGCGCGCAGCCGCGGCGAAGCCCTGGGGCCGCTGGCAGGCGTGCCCTACGCGGTGAAGAACCTGTTCGACATCGAAGGCGAGGTCACGCTCGCGGGCTCGAACATCCACCACCATCACGCCCGCGCCAAGGCGGACGCGGTGCTGGTTCAGCGCATGCGCGCCGCCGGCGCAGTGCTGGTGGGCTCGCTCAACATGGACGAGTTCGCCTACGGTTTCACCACCGAGAACAGCCACTACGGCGCCTGCCACAACCCGCACGACCTGGCGCGCAGCGCGGGCGGATCGTCCGGCGGTTCAGGCGCGGCCGTGGCCGCGGGCCAGGTCCCGATCGCGCTGGGTTCGGACACCAATGGCTCGATCCGCGTTCCGGCTTCGCTGTGCGGCGTCTGGGGCCTCAAGCCCACCTTCGGTCGCCTGTCGCGGCGCGGCAGCTATCCCTTCGTGCACAGCATCGATCAACTGGGTTGTTTTGCCGATTCGGTCCAGGGCTTGAGCCTGAGCTACGACGCGATGCAGGGCGCGGACCCGCTGGACCCGGCTTGCCGCGCGACCCAGGTGCAGGCGACGCTGCCTGCGCTGCAGCACGGTATTGAAGGCCTGCGCATTGGCGTGCTCGGCGGCTATTTTCAGGATCTGGCCACGCCCGCGGCGCTGTCCGTGCTGGAGTCGGCCGCAAGCGTGCTGGGCGCCACGCAGCAGGTCGAATGGCCGGATGCGGCGCTGGCACGGGCCGCCGCCTTCATCATCACCGCGAGCGAGGGCGGCGCGCTGCACCTTGACGAGCTGCGCAGCCGCGCCGACGAGTTCGAGCCGCTCTCGGTGGACCGCTTCATCGCCGGCGCGCTGCAGCCGGCGAGCTGGTACCTGCGGGCGCAGCGCTTTCGCCGCGTCTATCGCGATCGGGTGAACGCGCTGTTCCAGAAGTGGGACGTAGTGCTGGCGCCGGCCACGCCGGTGAGCGCGCCGCTGCTGGGCAGCGAGTGGCTGGACATCAACGGCCAGCAGCATCCCTGCCGCCCGTCGCTGGGCCTGCTGACGCAGCCGATCTCGTTTGCCGGCTGCCCGGTCGTGGCCGCGCCGTTTTGGCCGCAGCGAACGCACGGCATGCCGATCGGCGTGCAGGTGATCGCCGCGCCCTGGCGCGAAGACCTGGCGTTGCGCGTGGCGATGACACTGCAGCGCTCGGGCCTGGCGCATGGGAAGAAGGCGGCGCTCTGAATGGAGATCAACCTGAGCGATGTGCTGGCCGAAGTCGGCGCTGTGTTCCGGCGCTATGAACAGGCGCTGGTGCACAACGACGTGGCCGTGCTGGACGAGCTGTTCTGGGACAGCCCGCACACGCTGCGCTTCGGCGTGGGCGAGAACCTCTACGGCTATGACGCGATCCGCGCCTTTCGCGCGGCGCGCTCGGCGCAGGGCCTGGCGCGCGAGCTCGGCGCCACCGTCATCACCACCTATGGCCGCGACTTCGCCACGGCCAACACCGAGTTTCGCCGCGCCAGCAGCGAGAAAACCGGCCGCCAAAGCCAGACCTGGGTGCGCACGCCCCAGGGCTGGCGCGTGGTCGCAGCCCATGTGAGCCTGCTCGCATGAACCTTCGCCTATCCCGTTTCTTCACCCACCAGGAGCAATTTCCATGACCGCCAAGTCCTTCAACCGTCGCGATTCCCTCAAGTCCCTGGCCGCCCTCGGCACCGTGGGCGCGCTGGGCAGTTTCAGCCAGCTCGCGTTCGCGCAAAAGCCCCTGACCGTGGGCGTGATCTACGTCGGAGCGCGTGACGACTTCGGCTACAACCAGGCCCACGCCCAGGCCGCGGCCGAACTCAAGAAGATGCCCGGCATCAAGGTGGTGGAGGAAGAGAACGTGCCCGAGACCGCCGCGGTGCAAAAGACCATGGCCGGCATGATCGTGCAGGACGGCGCTTCGCTGCTGGTTCCCACGTCCTACGGCTACTTCGATCCGCACGTGCTGGCCATGGCCGCCAAATACCCGGACACGCGCTTTGCGCATTGCGGCGGACTGTGGACCGAGGGCAAGCATCCCAAGAACGTGGGCAGCTTCTTTGGCTACATCGACGAGTGCCAGTACCTCAACGGCGTCATCGCCGGCCACATGAGCAAGAGCGGCAAGCTCGGCTTCGTCGCGGCCAAGCCGATCCCACAGGTGCTGCGCAACATCAACGCCTTTCTCATGGGCGCGCGCTCAGTCAAGCCCGGCATCACCTGCAACGTGATCTTCACCGGCGACTGGTCGATGGCGGTGAAGGAGGCCGAGGCCACGAACAGCCTGGCCGACCAGGGCTGCGACGTCTTCACCATGCACGTGGACGGCCCCAAGGTCATCGTCGAGACAGCGGCCAAGCGCGGCAAGATGGTCTGCGGCTACCACGCCAGCCAGGCCAAGCTCGCGCCCAACGCCTACCTCACCGGTGCGGAGTGGAACTGGCTCACCGCCTACAAGAGCCTGGTCGACGCTGCCAAGGCCGGCAAGCCGCATCCCAACTTCATCCGTGGCGGCCTCAAGGACGGCTACGTCAAGGCCTCGGCCTACGGCGCCATGGTGAGCGATGCCGCGAAGAAGAACGCCGACAGCATCAAGGCCAGCATGATGGCCGGCAAGTTCGACATCTTCAAGGGCCCGCTCAAGGACAACAAGGGCAACGTCGTGATCCCCGCCGGCACCACGCTCAAGCAGACCGACCTCACCCTGGAAGGCATGAACTACCTGGTCGAAGGCGTGGTCGGTTCCGTCTGAAGTTCGCTTCGAGCCAGCCATGCGCGACACTCTGTACGACATCGCCCTGCCGGTCATTGCCATCGCTTGCGCGTTGGCGCTGTTCGGCGTCTTCGTCTGGTTCGCGGGCGTGAGCCCGCTGGAGGTCTGGGCGTTGTTGTTTCAGGGTGCGTTCGGCGACTGGTTCTCATGGCAGAACAGCCTGCAGCGCGCCGCGCCACTGATGCTCACCGCGCTGTGCGTGGCGCTGCCGGCACGCGCCGGCCTGATCATCATCGGCGGCGAGGGCGCGCTGGTGCTGGGGGGATTGGCCTGCGCACAACTGCCGCAACTGCTGCCGATTCCGGCCAATGGTTTTGGCACGGCACTGATCTGTCTGGCCGGTGCCGGAGCCGGTGCACTGTGGATCATCCTGGCGGGTTGGCTGCGCCAGGTCCGGGGCATCAATGAAACCATCAGCAGCCTGCTGCTGGCCTACATCGCCATCGGTCTGTTCAAGCACGGCGTGGAGGGTCCGCTGCGCGACCCGGCCAGCCTGAACAAGCCCTCCAGCCATACGCTGGTCGAGGGCTTGCAGATCGGCGGCATCGCCGGCTCCGACGTGCACTGGGGTCTGGTGCTGGGCGTGCTGGCCTGCGTCGGACTGTGGCTCTGGTTGCGCTGGACGCCCACCGGTTTTTCTGTGCGCGTGGTGGGTGGCAACCCGCGCGCCGCGCAGCTCGTGGGCCTGCCGGCAGCGCGCCTGATCCTGCTGGCCTGTGCGCTGGGCGGTGCCTGCGCCGGACTGGCCGGTGCGGTCGAGGTGGCGGCGGTGCACCACAACGCCAACGCATCGCTCATCGCCGGCTACGGCTATGCCGGCATCCTGGTGTCGTTCATCGCCCGGCACAACCCGCTGGCGATGGTTCCGGTGGCGATTCTCTTTGGCGGCTTCGCGGCCGCAGGCAGCCTGCTACAGCGCCATCTGGGTCTGCCCGACGCCTCGGTCCAGGTGCTGCAGGGCATCAGCTTCGTGCTGATCCTGGCCAGCGAGGCGCTGCGCGATGTGCCGTGGAAGGCGCTGTTCGCGAAGCTCGCTCACGCCTCCGGGCCGAGCCCGGCGCAGATGGCGATGGGAGACAAGATCGCATGACTGCCGAACAATGGATGACCTTCGCTGCGGCCATTCTGGGCGGCGCCTTGCGCGTGGGCGTGCCGTTTCTGTTCGTCAGCCTGGGCGAGTGCCTGACCGAGAAATCGGGGCGCATCAACCTCGGCCTGGAGGGCGTGCTGGTGTTCTCTGCGATGTCGGCTTTCGGCGGAGCCTACTGGAGCGGCTCGCCCTGGATCGGCGTGCTCTGCGGGGCTTGTGCCGGTGCCCTGCTGGCCGCGCTGCACGGCGTGCTGTGTTCGCTGCCGCGCGTGAACGACGTGGCCACCGGAATCGCGCTGATGCTGCTGGGCACCGGCCTGGCGTTCTATTTTGGCAAGGCGCTGATGCAGCCGCAGGCGCCGCAGATTCCCGCCTTGGCTTTGGGCGACTGGAGCGAGTCCTCGGCCGTGCGCTCGGCGCTCAAGGTCAACGCCTTGCTGCCCGTGGGACTGCTGCTGGCGCTGGCGCTGGCGTGGATCTTTGCGCGCACCAGGGTCGGCCTGCTGGTGCGCATGGCGGGCGACTCGGCCAACGCCGCGCGCGCGCTGGGCTATTCGGTGTCGCGCATCCGCATCGCCGCCACCACCATGGGCGGCGCCATCTCAGGTCTGGGCGGGGCCTCACTCACGCTGTTCTATCCTGGCAGCTGGAACGAGGGCATCTCCAGCGGCCAGGGTCTGATCGCCGTCGCGCTCGTGATCTTCGCGCGCTGGAGCCCGCTGCGCTGCATCACGGCGGCGGCGCTGTTCGGTGGCGCCGGCGCCATCGGCCCGGCACTGCAGTCGGTGGGCATCAACGGCGGCTACCACCTGTTCAACACCCTCCCTTACGCGCTCACGCTGCTGATCCTGGTGCTCACTTGCCGCCCGGGAAGCGCCGCCGCAGGCAGCCCGGGTGAACTTTCATCCACAAACTGAAGCCCCAAGCCATGCCACGCTTTGTCCAAGCCAACCCCTATGCCTGGCCCTGGAACGGGGACCTGACGAACGCCAACACGGCGCTGCTCGTGATCGACATGCAGACCGACTTCTGCGGCGTCGGCGGCTATGTGGACAAGATGGGCTACGACATCTCGCTCACGCGCGCACCGATAGCGCCGCTGCGCACGCTGCTCGCCGTGATGCGCGCAGCCGGCTACCCGGTGATCCATACGCGCGAGGGCCATCGCCCCGATCTGTCGGACCTGCCGGCGAACAAGCGCTGGCGTTCGCGCCAGATCGGCGCCGGCGGCGTGGGCATCGGCGACGCCGGACCCTGCGGGCGCGTGCTGGTGCGGGGCGAGCCGGGCTGGGACATCATCCCCGAACTCGCGCCCCTGGCCGGTGAAGTCGTGCTCGACAAGCCGGGCAAGGGCTCGTTCTGCGCCACCGATCTGGAGCTGATCCTGCGCAATCGCGGCATCAGCAACCTGGTGCTCACGGGCATCACCACCGACGTCTGCGTGCACACGACGATGCGCGAGGCCAACGACCGCGGCTTCGAGTGTCTGGTGCTGTCGGACTGCACGGCCGCCACCGACCAGGGCAACCACCAGGCCGCGTTGAAGATGATCACCATGCAGGGCGGCGTGTTTGGCGCACACGCGACTTCACAGGCGCTGATCGCCGCGCTCCAGCCCTAGACCATGAGCTACGCCATGACGCACGTTCCCATCGAAGCCATGCCGCTGCCGCACGGCGCCATGGCGCTGGAGACCTACGAGCTCACCAAGCGCTTTGGCAGCTTCACCGCGCTCGACGGTGTGACGATGAAGGTGAGGCCCGGCACGGTGCATGCGCTGCTGGGCGAAAACGGCGCGGGGAAAAGCACGCTGGTGAAGTGCATCGCCGGTTTTCATCGGCCCGACGCAGGCAGCATCCAGTGCGACGCGCGCGAGCAGGAGATCGCCTCTCCGGTGCGCGCGCGGCAACTGAACATCGGCATGGTGTACCAGCATTTCACCTTGGCGCCGGGCATGACCGTGGCCGAGAACCTGGTGCTGGCCGGTGGCCGCATTCCGGCGCTGATTGACTGGCGTTCCAAACGGCGCGAACTCAAGGAATTTCTCGCCAGCACGCCGTTCTCGCTCGATCTGGACGCACGTCCTTGTGAACTGGCCGCCGGCGAGAAACAGAAGCTGGAACTGCTCAAGCAGCTCTACCTCAAGCCGCGACTGCTGATCCTGGACGAGCCAACCTCCGTGCTGACACCGCAGGAAGCGGACGAGGTGCTGGGCCACATGCGCGAATTTGCACGCAGCGGAGCGTGCACGGTGTTGATCATCACGCACAAGTTCCGCGAAGTCATGGCCTACGCCGACGACGTGACCGTACTGCGCCGGGGTGCGGCCGTGCATGGCTGCGCCGTGGCGGCGACGGATCCAGGGCGGCTGGCGCGCGCCATGATGGGCGTAACGGCGCAAGCGGGGCAAGAGGCCACGCCGGCAGAAGTCAGCCGGCCACGCGCTGCGGTCGCCGCCGACGCGGCCCTGGCGCTGGCGATCGAAGACCTGTGCGTGCAGGGCGACCGCGGCACGCTGGCGCTGCACGGCGCCAGCTTGAGCGTGCGCTGCGGCGAAATCCTGGGTGTCGCCGGCGTCTCGGGCAACGGCCAGCGCGAGCTGGCGCAGGCGCTGGTGGGGCAGCGCGCCAGACTGTCGGGCAGCGTGCGCGTCATGGGCCAAGTCTTTGGCGCCAGCCGCGCCGAGAACCGCGAGCTCAAGGTGCGCAGCCTGCCGGAAGAACCGCTGCGCAACGCCTGCGTGCAGGCGCTGAGCGTGGCGCAGAACATGGCCCTGCGCGACTTCGATCAGCCGCCGCTGGCGCGCACGGGCTGGCTGCGCTATGCGGCCTGGCGCAGCCGCGCGCGCCAGTGGATCGCCGACTACGGCGTCAAGGCGCGCAGCGAGAACGCCGCCATGGCCAGCCTGTCGGGTGGCAACGTGCAGCGCGCGGTGCTGGCGCGCGAGCTCGCAGGCGAAGTGTCGGTGCTGATCGCCAGCAATCCGGTGTTCGGTCTGGACTTCGCCGCTGTGCGCGAAATCCACCAACGCCTGCTGCGCCTGCGCGAGCGCGGCGGCGCCGTGCTGCTGATCAGCGAAGACCTGGACGAGCTGCTGGAGCTGTCGGACCGCATCGTCGTGATGAGCGAAGGCCGCATTGTTTTTGAGACCACGGCGGCCGCAGCCGACCGCCAGGTGCTGGGCGCGCACATGGGCGGCACCCACCATGAAAGCGAAGTGAGCACAGCATGATCGCACTGGAAGCACAACCCTTTGAATTCACTTTCGAACTGGCGACCTGCGCGCTGGTCATCATCGACATGCAGCGCGACTTCATCGAGCCGGGCGGCTTCGGCGAGTCGCTGGGCAACGACGTCTCGCTGCTCTCGGCCATCGTGCCGCAGTGCCGTGCGGTGCTGCAGGCATGGCGCGCTGCCGGCGCTCTGGTGGTGCACACGCGCGAGGCGCACCGGGCCGATCTTTCGGACTGCCCCGACGCGAAACGCAACCGCGGCAATCCCAGGCTGCGCATCGGCGACGCGGGCCCGATGGGGCGCATCCTGATCGCCGGCGAGCCCGGTTGCGAGATCGTGCCCGAGCTCGCGCCGCTGCCGCGTGAAACCGTCATCGACAAGCCCGGCAAGGGCGCCTTTTACGCGACGCCGCTGGGCGCGCTGCTGCGCCAGGCGGGCATCACGCAACTGCTGTTCATGGGCGTGACGACCGAAGTCTGCGTGCAGACCAGCATGCGCGAAGCCAACGACCGCGGGTTTGAGTGCCTGCTGCTGGAGGACTGCACCGAGAGCTATTTCCCGCAGTTCAAGCACGCCACGCTGGAGATGGTTCGTGCCCAGGGCGCCATCGTCGGCTGGACCGCGCCCAGCACGGCCTTGCTCGCGGCGCTGTCCAGGGCCGAGCCGGTGCCGCGCTGATAAAGTCAGCGCCATGCACACCACGCCATCCGCACGCCCCAAGCCTGCCGCCGCCAGGGCGGCGCGAGCCTCGCGCTCGGACCAGGTCTACGCCCAGCTCAAGCACGACATCGCGGACTTCAATCTGGTGCCGGGCGACCGCTTCACGGAGATGGAGTTGTGCGAACGGCTGGATGTGTCGCGCACGCCGGTGCGCCAGGCGCTGTACCGCCTGCAGCAGGAAGGCTATGTGGAAGTGCTGTTTCGCGCCGGCTGGCGCGTCCTGCCCTTTGACTTTGACCAGTTCGAACAGCTGTATGACCTGCGCATGGTGCTGGAGACGACGGCCGTGCAACGGCTGTGCGAGGACGCCGCGGGCGCGGATCGCTCGGCGCTGGAGGCGCTCGCTGCGATCTGGCTCGTGCCGCAGCAGCAGCGCAGCGCCGACCGGGTGCAGGTCGCCCAGTGGGACGAGCAGTTTCACTGCGCGCTGGTGGGCGCTGCCGGCAACGCCGAGATGGCGCGCGTGCACCGCGACGTGACGGAGCGCATCCGCATCATCCGCCGGCTCGACTTCACCAAGCCCGCGCGCATCGACGCCACCTATGACGAACACGCCAAGATCCTCAAGGCGGTGCGCGCCAAACGCGCCGACCCGGCATCGATGCTGCTGCGCGCCCACATCCAGAGCAGCCAGGCCGAGGTGCGCAAGATCACGCTGCACCAGGTGCATCTGGCGCGCCAGGGCGTGGTGCGCGGGGACTGAGGATTTCGCCGATCTGAATTCCACGTTGGTGCGGAAGTTGCTTGCCAACGGGCATGTTCAGAAAAATGTCTTATTGGTTGGGTCGTCTCAGTGTGGGACAAAAGCTCACGCTCATCTATCTGCTCGATCTGACGGCAGTGATCTATGTCTCCAGTGTGCTGATTCAGGAAAAGTACATTGCCATTGACTTTGCCCGCAAGGAGATGGTTGGCGCGGCCTACACCGAGGCGGTGCGCGCCAATCTGCAGCAGGCCTTCAGGCTGGCGCCAACCCAGAGCGGCGACGCCCCGGAGCAGCGAAAGAGTTTGCAGCAGGCGCGCGACCTGAACGATGCGAATCTGCACACAGGGGAGGCGGCGGAGCGCTTCGTGCAGCTGCTGGGAAACGAGGCCGGCAGCACGGATGCGCAAAGGGCCAAGTTGCTGGAGATGGGGCGCAAGCTGCTCACCGACGTGGGCAACCAGTCCAACCTCATTCTGGACCCGGATCTGGACAGCTACTACGTGATGTCGCTCACGGTCTTGCGCTTTCCTGAGCTGCTGCAGGTGCTGCACGACGCGCGCCAGTTCATGAAAGCGCGAGGGCGCAAATCCGCCACCCAGAACCAGTCGGTGCAGTTGCTGACCCTGGTCGGTCGACTGGACGCGGTGCTGCAGGGCCTGGAGTCCGACTACGAGCAGGCCTGGCTGGCGGGTTCACCCCAGCTCAAGGCGTCGTTGCAGGCGAGCCGCAATGCGGTTCTGGAACAGTCCAGAGGGTTTGAAACGGCGGTTCAGGGTTCGGTTGAAATGGGGCTGTCGGATGCGCAGAACGAAGCGCTGGATCGCTCCTATGAGGGCGCCGTGGCGGCGCTCGGCGACGCCTGGCGCGCGGGCATTGTCGAACTCACGGGCTTGCTTCAGGCGCGCGTCGATGGCCTGTTCTCGCGCATGGCGCTGCACCTGGGAACGGCGCTGTTGCTGCTGGCCTGCATCCTGAGTCTGGTGTATCTGGTCGCAAGTCAGATCTCGCGTCCCCTGCAATCGCTGGCACGGGTGGCGGACCGGGTGCGGCGCACGGCCGATTACACCCATCGCGCGCAGTGGCACAGCAGCGACGAGATCGGCGAGTTGTTCAACGCGTTCAACGGGATGTTGGCCCAGCTGGACCAGGATCGTCTGACGCATCAGGAACTGACGGCGAATGCGCGGGCGTCGGAAGCGCAGCGCGAGTTGGTTGAGGCTTTCCCCATTCCTATCGTGATCACGGCCGTGCCCGCGCATGAGGTGCTGCACGTCAACGTTCCCGGCTTGAGCTGGCTCAGCGGGAACGCGACCGACCCCTGGCGCTCGGGGCTGGACGCCAGCGTGCGCGCGCGCTTCTTTCAACGTCTGGCAGACACCGGCGCGGTCGACGAATTCGAAGTGCAGTGGCTCGGCGGGCCGATGCCCTCATGGGCGGTCCTGTCCGCGCGGCAGCTCAGGTTCCAGGGACGCGACGCAGTCCTGACCACCTTCACCCCGATCAACAAGCTCAAGGTGATGGAGCAGCGCCTGGAGCTGTGGGCCAAGGTGTTCGAGGCCTCGAGCGAAAGCATCGTCATCATGGACGAAAGGCGCAACATCATCAGCGTGAACCAGGCGTTTTGCCGCAGCACCGAGTATGACTTTCATGAGGTCATAGGGCGCGACATGGGCCTGCTGATGGAACACCAGATTGACCGGGTCTGGTCGGGCCTGCAGGACAAGGACGCCTGGCAGGGCGAGGTGCAGATCCGCAGGCAAAGCGGCGCGCACTATCCGGCCTGGCTGATGCTGTCGCCGGTGCACAAGAACGCCACCAGCGGCGAGGTGGTGAATTACATCGGCATCTCGATCGACATCACCGACCGCAACGCCAAGGAAGAGCGCATCCGCTTTCTGGCCCAGCACGATGTGTTGACCGAGTTGCCCAACCGCGCCCTGTGCCAGCAGCGCCTGTGCGAGGCGCTGGAGCAGGCGCGCAGCACCGGCGAAAGAGTGGCGCTGCTGTTCATCGATCTGGATAGATTCAAATGGATCAACGACACCCTGGGCCACCACATTGGCGATGGGCTGTTGAAAACGGTCGCCAAGAGGCTCACTCAGGCGGTGCGCTCGGGCGACACGGTGTGCCGCCTGGGCGGCGACGAATTTATCGTCATCCTGCGCCACGTCAGCGACCGCGACGAGCTCGACGCCACGGTGAACCAGCGGCTCATCCCCTCGCTTCGCGAAAGCGCGCTGGTCGAGGGCAACGCGCTGAGCGTTTCCTGCAGCGTGGGCGTGGCGCTGTTCCCAGACGATGCGCAGGATCAGGCTGAGTTGATGCGTCAGGCCGATGCCGCCATGTACGAAGCCAAGTCCGCGGGCCGCGACACTTCGCGCTATTTTTCGGTCGAGACCGACCAGCGCGTCATGGCGCGCCAGGCCATGGAGGTTCAGCTGCGCCAGGCCCTGGCGAGCGACGAGTTCAGCCTGCACTTCCAGCCTCGGCTCAATGCCCGCACCCGGCGCATCCAGGGCGCGGAGGCGCTGCTGCGCTGGAACAACCCGGTGCTGGGGCAGGTGCCACCGGGCCAGTTCATCGGACTGGCCGAGGAAACGGGATTGATCAAGCCGATCGGCCTGTGGGTGCTGCGCCAAGCCTGCTGCCAATGGATGGCCTGGCAGAAGGCGGGTCTTTTTGACGCGCTGGAGCTGTCGGTGAACCTGTCTGGAGCCCAATTGGCCGATCCCGAACTGATCGACCAGTTGCGCGAGGTGTTGACGCAAACCGGGATGCCTGCCGCGCAGCTCGAACTGGAGTTGACCGAGTCGCACCTCATGGACAACCCGTCCGCAGCTCAGCAGCAGGTCTCGCGCATCAAGGCCTTGGGCGTGCGCATCGCGATCGATGATTTTGGCACCGGCTACTCCAGCCTGGCCTATCTGAAGCGCTTTGAAATCGACAAGCTCAAGGTTGACCAGTCATTCGTGCAGGGCATGCTGGACGACCGTGCCGACGCCGCGATCGTGCACGCGGTGATTGCGCTGGGGCATACGCTGGGCTTGACCGTCGTGGCCGAGGGCGTGGAGCTGCTGCCCACGGCGCAGACGCTCACGGCCCTGGGTTGCGACGAACTGCAGGGCTATTGCTTCAGTCGCCCCTTGGCCGTTGCCGACTTCGAGCAATGGGTGCAGGCGCAAAGAGACGCAAACGAGCGGCGCCGGGCGCGCTGAAATGACATGATTGAATTCATTCGCCAGGGCAAGGTGGTTCGGCTGGAGCAAGTGGCGCCCACGCGCACCCTGCTGGAGCTGCTGCGCGAGGACCTGCATTGCACCGGCACCAAGGAGGGTTGCGGCGAAGGCGACTGCGGCGCCTGCACCGTGGTGCTGGGCGAAGCCAAGGGCGAGACGATCGAATTCCGCGCCATCAACAGTTGCATCCGTCTGGCCCATTCCATCGACGGCCTGGCCCTGTGGACGGTGGAAGACCTCGCGTGCGCCGCCGGCGCTGCGCATCCGGTGCAGCAGGCTTTGCTGCAGCAGCACGCTTCGCAATGCGGCTTTTGCACGCCGGGTTTTGTCATGAGCCTGTTCGGCATGTACCAGAACCATGTGCTGCGCGGCAAAACCATCACGCGCGCCCTGGCGCAGCAGGAACTGTCGGGCAATCTGTGCCGCTGCACCGGCTATCGACCCATTCTGGACGCTGCCGTTTCCATGGGTGCGTTGCCCGAGGTGCGCGTGGACGAGGCGGTGCTGCTGCGTCAACTGAAGCGGCTGAAACGTTCACCTGTACAGGCCAATGAAAGTGACGCTTATCTGGCGCCGCTCACCCTGGCGACCTTGCTCCAAGCCAGGGCCGAGCACCCCGACGCGCAGATCGTTGCCGGCTGCACCGACGTGGGCCTGTGGATCAACAAGCTGCACATGGCATTCGCCAAAGTGCTGGATCTGAGCCGGGTGCAGGAACTGCGCCGGGTGGAGCGCTACCCGCATCACATCGCCATCGGTGCGGCCGTCACGCTGTCCGATGCCTTTGCCGCGCTGGGCGCCGAACGGGAACAACTGCACAGTTTTTTTGCCCGCTTTGCCGGCCTGCCGGTGCGAAACTCCGGCACGCTCGGCGGCAATGTGGCCAATGGCTCGCCCATCGGCGACTCGATGCCGCTGTTGATCGCGCTCGGCGCCAACGTCGTGTTGATGAGCGTGCGCGGCCACCGCGAGTTGCCGTTGGAGCAGCTCTACACCGGCTATCGGCGCAACGTCATCGCCGCGGACGAAGTGCTGGCCTGGATCAAGCTGCCGCGTCCGGAAAAACACGAACAGCTCAGGGTCTACAAAATCTCCAAACGCTTCGACGACGACATCTCGGCCCTGTGCCTGGCGTTGCAGTTGCATATCGCGCACGGCGTGGTGCAAAGGGTTTCCATCGGCGTCGGTGGCGTGGCGGCCACGCCGGTGCGGGCGGTGAAGACCGAGACGTTCCTGCAGAGCAAGCCCTGGACTCAGGCCACGGTGCAACAAGCTGTTGGTGTACTGCGCGCGGAGTTCTCTCCCATCAGCGACATGCGCGCCAGCGCCGCCTACCGCAGCGAAGTGCTGGGCCATCTGCTGCAACGCTATTGGCTGGAAAGCCAGGGAGCGCAGCAGATCAACCTGGAATCGTTCCAGTTGCCGGAGGCTGCGGCATGAGCCGGTCGCCCCCCCAGACACCCTCTGCCGGTCAGAGCGTCGCGCACGAGAGTGCACAGGCGCAGATTGCCGGCGCCGCCATCTACGTCGACGACATGCCCGAAGTCAGGGGCACGCTTTACGCCGCACCGATCCTGTCCAGCGTGGCGCACGGAATGATCCTCGCGATCGACACCCGCGCCGCGCTGGCCATGCCCGGCGTGCGCGACGTGATCCTGGCGCGCGACATTCCCGGCGACCCGGTGCTGGCGAATCACGCGCGCGACGAACCCATCTTTGCCTCGGAGCGGGTCGAATACGTCGGCCAGGTGCTGGGGCTGGTGATCGCCGACAGCGTAATGCAGGCGCGCCACGCTGCACGCAAGGTGCAACTCGACATCGCGCCCCTGCCGGCGCTGCTCGACATCGCCTCCGCTCTCAGGCAAGAGAGCTACGTGCTGCCACCGGTGACGCTGCGCCGGGGCGATGCCCAGGCGGCGCTGCAGCGCGCGCCGCATCAGCTCAGCGGCGAGTTCGAAGTGGGCGGGCAGGAGCACTTCTATCTGGAAGGCCAGGTGGCCTACGTGCTGCCCGACGAGCAGCAGCAGTGGCTCGTGCATTCCAGCACCCAGCACCCGGGCGAGATCCAGCACTGCGTGGCGCATGCGCTGGGCCTGGAGAATCACCGCATCACGGTCGTGTGTCGGCGCATGGGCGGCGGCTTCGGCGGCAAGGAAACGCAGGCCGGGCATCTGGCGGTCTGGGCGGCGGTGGCGGCGCACAAGCTGCGCCGCCCGATCAAGCTGCGGCTGGACCGCGACGACGACTTCATGATCACTGGCAAGCGCCACCCTTTCAACTACCGCTACACCGTGGGCTTTGACGACGCGGGCCGGTTGTGCGGCCTGCAGCTCAGGCTGGCGGCCAACTGCGGCTTCAGCGCGGACTTGAGCGGGCCGGTGGCCGACCGCGCCATCTTCCACTGCGACAACGCCTACTTTCTGCAGGATGTGGAAATCCATTCCTTCCGCTGCAAGACCCACACCCAGAGCCACACGGCGTTTCGCGGCTTTGGCGGACCGCAGGGCATGATGGCGATCGAGACCGTGCTGGGCGAGGTCGCGCGAACGCTCCAGCTCGATCCGCTGGACGTGCGCCGCACCAACCTCTATGGCACGCATGAGCGCAACGTCACGCACTATCAGATGCAGGTGGAAGACAACGTCCTGGCGCCGCTGCTGGCGCAGCTGGAAAGCACTTCTCAATACCGTCAACGGCACAACGAAATACAAGCCTGGAACGCCGCCAGCCCGGTGATCAAGCGCGGCCTGGCGCTCACGCCGGTCAAGTTCGGTATCTCGTTCACCGCAACCCAGTTCAATCAGGCCGGGGCGCTGGTGCACGTCTACACCGACGGCAGCGTGCAGGTGCACCACGGCGGCACCGAGATGGGCCAGGGCTTGCACACCAAGGTGGCGCAGATCGTGGCGGATGAGCTCGGCGTGCCGCTGCCGCGTGTTCAGGTCAGCGCCAGCGATACCAGCAAGGTGCCCAACGCCTCGGCCACAGCCGCTTCCAGCGGCACCGACCTGAACGCGGGCGCAGCCCGGAACGCGGCGCGCCAGGTGCGCGAGCGGCTGGCGCAGTTCGTCTGCGCACTCGACGGCTGTGGCGAAGATGCGATCCGGTTTGCCGCTGGCAGGGTGAACTCGCCGACGGTGCAGCGCAGTTTCGACGACGTGGTGCGCCTGGCCTACGCGCAGCGCGTGCAGCTCTGGAGCGACGGCTTTTATCGCACGCCCAGGATCCACTACGACAAGAACACCTTGACGGGTCGGCCCTTCCACTACTTCGCCTATGGCGCGGCCTGTTGCGAGGTCGCGATCGACACCCTCACCGGCGAAAACCGCGTGCTGCGGGTGGACATCCTGCACGACGTGGGCACCAGCATCAACCCGGCCATCGACCGGGGTCAGATCGAGGGCGGTTTCGTGCAGGGCATGGGCTGGCTCACGACCGAGGAGCTGGTCTGGAACGCCGCGGGAAAGCTGACGACGCATGCGCCCAGCACCTACAAGATTCCCACGGCCGGCGACGTTCCCGAACATCTGCGCGTGGACCTGTGGACCGAACCCAATCGTGAGGACAACGTCTTTGGCAGCAAGGCCGTGGGCGAACCGCCTTTCATGCTGGCCATCAGTGTCTGGGAAGCGCTGCGCGACGCCATCGCGCAGGCGAAGAGAGAGGCTGCGGCGCCGGTGCGGCTGGATGCACCGGCCACCGCAGAGCGCGTGCTCGCGGCGCTCAAGGCATAGGCGTCGGCCCCTTCGGGGACTGTCGCCAGCCGTAGGTCGGGTTAACGTGAAAGAACCAACTTTCATGACTCGGTGCGCTTCGCAGCCGAAGCATGAAAGTTGACGCAGCTAACCCGACGATTGCCTCTAGAAGTGGTATTCGGCGCGAATCATCGGCGTCTTGGCGAAGGCGCCCTTGCCGGCAAAGCCGGAGGCATCGTTGCCGAACTTGTTCTTCCAGTACTGGTATTCCAGGCCCAGCTTGAAGGTGTTCTTGCCCGCGCCAAGGACGGAGCTCAGGTCGTACATGAGTTGCATGTCGATGTTGGTTTCTGCGGCGGTGGCGTCGCCAAATTCGTTCTTGCCCTTGGACGCGATGAAGTTGGCGAAACCTTCGAACGACAGCGGCAGCGAACCCACGGGGATGCCCCAGGCCAGGTTCAGCATGGGATGGACCTTGTAGCTGTAGCGCGGCGTGGAACCACCGCCTGGGAATGTGCTGTAAGGGGCATTGCTCTCCTGCAGCGCGAGCAGGCTCACGTTCAGGAACCCGGGCACATCCAGCATCAGGCTGGGACCAGCCACCAGCATGCGCTTCTTGGAGTTGTAGCCGGCATCGGCCTTGGTGTTGAAGTCAAAGCCGACGACGGCACCAACGCCGCGCACGGCGCCGAACTTGAATGATTTGCCGGTCACCTTTTCCAGGTCGATCGTATTGCGATAGACCACATACACCTCTTGCGCACCATTGCTGGAAGCAAAACCGGCAGGGTCCTTGCTGTCAGACAGCAGCAGGTCGACGTTGAAGAAGTTGGAGCCGTATTTGTAGCCGCTGACGTGGTTCAGATCGATGATGTTCTTGCTGATCGCATTGGGGTTGAAAGGCTCGGCGAATTCGCTGCCGTAGCGGTAGCCGATGGAGGTATCGCTCCAGTCGGCGGCCTGTGCGGCAAGGCTGCAGGCGAGGAGGGTGGAGAGAACGGCGACATTCTTTACAACGTGATTTTTCATGGTGATTAAGGGCTGAGGGTTAATGGAACCAGGCACTGCGCAAACCGCATTTGCAGAAAAACGTGGCATGCACAGGCTGACTTTGAATCCAACCGGAAGGCATGCAAATAGCGCGCCAATAATTCGCACCAATTTCGGGATATTGGCTGTCAGTCGGTGCGAAAGCTCTGTCCCAGCGACATGGGCCTGTTCAGCAGAATGGTCTGGGGATTGCGGCAGATCACCACCAGCACCACGATCGTTGCCAGATAGGGCAGCATCGACAGGAACTCGGAGGGCACGGCCAGGCCAAAGCCCTGCGCATGGAACTGCAGCACCGTCACGCCGCCAAACAGGTAGGCCCCCAGCACAACGCCGCGTGGCTTCCAGGTGGCAAACACCACCAGCGCCAGCGCAATCCAGCCCCGACCCGCCGTCATGCCTTCGACCCACAGCGGCGTCAAGGCGAGCGACAGATAGGCGCCGCCCAGGCCCGCCAGCGCACCGCCGAAAATCACCGCGCCGTAGCGCAGCGCAATCACGTGAAAGCCGATGGCGTGTGCGCTGTGCGGTGACTCGCCCACCGCGCGCACCAGCAATCCCAGGCGGGTGCGCTCCAGCATCCAAGCCACCGCGAGCACCAGCAGCAGCGCCGCATACACCATGGCGTCGAAGCGAAACAGCAGCGGACCGACAAAGGGAATGTCGGACAGAAACGGAAATGTCAGATGCGGCAGGGGCGCCACCGTCTGTCCCACCAGGCCGCGTCCGAAGAACGCCGACAGGCCCACACCGAACATCGTCAGCGCCAGGCCAGTGGCGACCTGATTCGCCTGCAGCGTGAGCACCAGCAGGCCGAAGACCAGCGCCATCCCCATGCCCGCCAGCATCGCGCACAGCAGACCCAGGCTCATGCTGCCGCTGGCCAGCGTGACGGAAAACCCGACTACGGCGCCGACCAGCATCATGCCCTCCAGCCCCAGATTGAGCACGCCCGCGCGCTCGACCACGAGTTCACCCAGCGCCGCCAGGATCAGCGGCGTGGCCGCACCGGCGGTGCTTGCAAGGAAAGCGATCAGCAGGCCCGAGTTCATGCGCTCACCCCGCTCACGGCAGTGGCATCGCGTGCGGGCAGCGCAGCCGGCTTGCGCGGCTTGATCCGGTAGTGGATGAACAGGTCGGCCGCCAGCAAATAGAACAGCAGCAGGCCCTGGAACAGGTCGGTGATGGCCGAGGGCAACTGCAGTTCGATCTGCGCCGATTCGCCACCAATGTAGAGCAGCGACATCAGCAGCGAGGACAGCAGCACGCCGATGGGATGCAGGCGCCCGACATAGGCCACGATGATGGCGGCAAAGCCGTAGCCCGGCGACACCGAGGGCTGCAGTTGCCCCAGCGGACCGGCGACCTCGCCCACGCCGGCGATGCCGGCGAGCGCGCCGCTGATCATGAAGGCGCTCCAGACATTGCGCGTGCCGCTGAAGCCGGCATAGGCGGCAGCGGCCGGTGCCATGCCGCTGACCTGCATACGGTAGCCGGCGAAGGTGTGCCTGCAGAAGAACCAGGCCAGCGCTACCACCCCCAGCGACAACAGGAAGGCGATATTCGTGCGCAGCCCCGCCACCAGCAGCGGCAGCAGGGCCGCGTCATGGAACATTTTTGACTGCGGAAAATTGAAGCCATCGGGGTCGCGCAGCGGGCCGTGCACCAGCCAGCGCAGCAGCAGATAGGCCACGTACACCAGCATCAGGCTGACCAGGATTTCGCTGGTGTTGAAGCGGTTGCGCAGCAGCGCGGGAATGGCCGCCCAAGCCATGCCGCCGAGCGCGCCAGCGATCAGCATCAAGGGCAGCAGCCAGCCGGACTGCACCTGCTCGAAGTAGAGCGCGACGCAACCGGCCGCGATCGCGCCCATGGTCAGCTGCCCGTCGGCGCCGATGTTGGCGACGTTGGCGCGAAAGCTGATCGCCAGGCCCACGCCGCACAGGATCAGCGGCGTGGCCTTGAGCAGCAATTCGCCCACGCCGTAGAGCGTGGTCGCGGGCTTGATGAAGTAGACGTAGAAGGCCTGCAACGGCGACTGACCCAGAAGAAGGAACAGCAGCGAACCGCTGAGCAGCATCGCGGCGGCGGCGATCAGCGGCGAGGCCAGCATCATGCGGCGCGAGGGTTCGGGACGACGTTCAAGCCGGGACATGTTGCGCTGCTCCTTGGGTGGCGACGGTGGCGTCGAAGTCGCCGCTCATCCAGACGCCGATCTGGTTCACATGGGTGTCGGCTATCGGCACGATGCGCGAAAGCCGGCCTTTGGCGAGCACGGCGATGCGGTCGCTCAGCATGAACAGCTCGTCCAGCTCTTCGGACAGCACCAGCACCGCCACGCCCTGGTCACGCAAGTCGATGATGGCCTGGCGGATCAGCATCGCCGCGCCGATGTCCACGCCCCAGGTCGGTTGCGCCAGCACCATCACCTTGGGCGCGAGCGCGATCTCGCGCCCGACGATGAACTTCTGCAGATTGCCGCCCGACAGGCTGGTCGCGGCCGACTGTTCGCTGCCGCATTTGACCTGGAAGCGCGCGATCACCTTGCGCGCAAACTCGCGCACCGCGGCGCGCCGGATCAGTCCGTGGCGTCGCATGTCGGTGGCGCTGGCCTTCACGTAGCCGGTGAGCAGCGCATTGTCGGCCAGCGAGAGGTCGGGAACGGCGCCGCGCCCCAGGCGCTCTTCAGGCACAAAGCCCAGACCCAGCTCGCGCCGCTGTGCGGCGTCCAGGCGCCCGCACTGACGTCCGTCGATGCGCAGTGCCTCGGCGTGTTCCAGCAGCAGTTCGCCCGAAATGGCCTTGAGCAGCTCCTGCTGGCCGTTGCCAGAAATGCCGGCGATGCCGACGATTTCGCCGCTGCGCAGCGACAGCTCGATGTCCTGCAAATGGGTGCCGAAGGGGTCGTCGCTGCGCACGCTCAGGCGCGCGATCTGCAGGCGCACCGCGCCGGGCTCGCGCGGCAGATGCTGGCAGGTCGGCAGCGCGCGCCCGATCATCAGTTCTGCCAGCGTTGTCGCGGTCTCTTCGCGCGGGTTCGCACTGCCGGAGACGCGCCCGGCGCGCAGCACGGTGGCGCGGTCGCACAGCGCGCGGATTTCGTCGAGCTTGTGGCTGATGTACAGGATGCTCACGCCCTCGGCGGCCAACTGACGCAGCGACTCGAACAGCTTGAGCACGGCCTCGGGCGTCAGCACCGAAGTGGGCTCGTCCATGATCAGCAGGCGCGGCGACTGCAGCAGACAGCGCACGATCTCCACGCGCTGGCGTTCACCCACGGACATGCTGTGGACGCGTCGCAGCGGATCGAGCGGCAGACCGTAGCGCTCCGACACTGCCCGGATACGCGGCACCAACAGGTCCGGGGCCACGCTTTCGTCGAGCGCGAGTGAAATGTTTTCCGCCACCGTCAGGGTTTCGAACAGCGTGAAGTGCTGGAACACCATGCCGATGCCGAGCTTGCGCGCGTCCGAGGGTGAATGGATGTGAACCTGCTTGCCCTCCCACATGAACTCGCCCGCGTCGGCCTGGGTCACGCCGTAGATGATCTTCATCAGCGTGCTTTTGCCGGCGCCGTTCTCGCCCAGCACTGCGTGGATTTCGCCCGGCATCACGCTCAGGTGGATGTCGGCGTTTGCCACCACGGACGGGTATATCTTGGTGATGCCCAGCAACTGCAGGCGCGGCTCGGCAGGCGCGGGTTGCTGTGCGACGCGCTCGTCCTTCATCGGTGTGCACCTCGTGATGTGTTGACGCAGCTTGGGCTATGCATGGCGTACCCAAACGCAAGTTGTATGCCACGCCGGCCTCGCCCGCGCGGGGCCGGCACGGCCAATGACGCACTGAATCAGCGCACCGGATGGCCCGCAATTGGTGCCGGTGCAGCGCGGGCCGTCGGGTCTTTCGGCACGGGCCTGGCCTGGCGGATCGCCTTCTGCCCAGAGCACGCCGCGAGTGCGGGGCAAGTTTGCCGGGCCTTGGCCTGCTACTTGCTAACTGCAGATGCAGCAACTTCTCAACTCCGATCAATTGAACAGGATTCCAAGAAATGAACATTCGCAAACTGCTGGCTTTCGCCACACTGGCCACCACGCTGGGCCTTGTCATAGCCGCACCGGCGCGTGCGGCAGAGCCGCTGAAGGTCGGCTTCGTCTATGTCGGCCCGGTGGGTGACGCGGGCTGGACCTTCGCCCACGACCAGGCGCGCCTGGCACTGGAGAAGGCCCTGGGCGACAAGGTCAAGACCACCTATGTGGAGAACGTGCCCGAAGGCGCGGACTCCGAACGCGTGATCCGCAAGCTCGTGACCGAAGGCAACAAGCTGATCTTCACCACCTCGTTCGGCTACATGAATCCGACCGAGAAGGTCGCCAAGGCCTTCCCCAACGTGGTGTTCGAACACGCCACCGGTTTCAAGACCGCGAAGAACCTGGGCGTCTATGAAGGCCGCATGTACGAAGGCGCCTACCTGCTGGGCGTGATCGCGGGCAAGATGACCAAGACCAATTCACTGGGCGTGGTGGCCTCGTTTCCAATCCCCGAGGTGATCCGCAACATCAACGCCTTCACGCTGGGCGCACAGAGCGTGAACCCGGCTGCCAAGACCAAGGTGATCTGGGTCAGCTCGTGGTACGACCCGGCCAAGGAGCGCCAGGCCGCCGAGACGCTGATCGCGCAGGGCGTGGACGTGCTCAACCAGAACACCGATTCGCCCGCGACGCTGCAGGTGGCGCAGGAGAAGGGCGTGTACGCCTTTGGCTGGGATTCGGACATGTCCAAGTTCGCGCCCAAGGCGCACCTGAGCGCCAGCACGCTCAACTGGAGCGACTTTTATATCGAAACCGCCAAGGCCGTGATCGCTGGCACCTGGAAATCGGGCGAAGTGCGCTGGGGTCTGAAGGAGGGCATGATCAAGTTGTCGCCGCTGAACGCGGCCGTGCCCGCCGCGGCAGCCAAGGCCTTCGAGGACAAGAAGGCCGCGATCGCGAGCGGCAAGTTCGAGCCGTTCCAGGGTCCGATCAAGGATCAAGCCGGAGCCACCGTGGTTGCAGCCGGCGCCTCTGTGCCACTGAAGGATTTGCTGTCAATGAACTTCTACGTCCAGGGCGTGGAAGGCAGCATTCCCAAGTGATCGCGCGCGCCGCCAGTCCATGAGCCGCGCATTGCGAGACACCGTACTGCTCGACGACTGGCATCCGGTGGCCTGGTCGCAGGCCGTTGTCACGGGCTCGGTCACGGCGTCGCAGTTGCTGGATGCGCCGCTGGCGATCTGGCGTGACTCGGTCGCCCAGGTGCACGTGTGGGAAGACCGTTGCCCGCACCGCGGCACGAAGTTTTCGATCGGGACGCAGCAGGGCGACACGCTGCGCTGCGCCTACCACGGCTGGACTTTCGGTGCCGAGGGCACGGTGTCGCCACATTCCCGCGCTGCCGGCCCTGATCGATACTCCCATGAAGGCCTGCGCCACCGCCTTCGCGGTGCAGGAGCGCTATGGCCTGATATGGGTTTGCCTGGGAACGCCGGCGCACGACTTGCCCAGGTTCCCGGAGTTTGACGACGAGCGTCTGCGTAAGGTGGGCTGTGGTCCGTACGAGGTGCAGAGCAGCGGTCCTCGCATCGTCGAGAACTTCCTCGACATGGCCCACTTCGCCTTTGTGCACACAGGCATTCTCGGCAGCCAGGACCAGGCCGAGATCGTTGACTACGATGTGCAGCGCTTCGACAGCCCGCAATGGGGGCAGGGCATCGTGGCGACGCGCTGCCGCGCCTGGCAACCCCAGGCCAGCAAGGCCGCCAATGGCGGCTGTGAGGTCGAGTATTCCTACCGCGTGCCGCGGCCGCTGTGCGCCATCCTCACCAAGCAAGCGGCGAGCGGACCGCAGGAGGCCATCGCCCTGTTTCTGCAGCCGCTGACCGAAGTCACGACGCGGGTCTGGATCATCCTTGCACTGGGCGATCACGAGTCAAGCGACGAGGCGCTGCGCGAGTTTCAGGACCGGATATTCCTGCAGGACCAGCCGATTCTTGAAAGCCAAAGTCCGGCGCGGCTGCCGCTGGCTGCAGGCGCCGAAGTCTCCGTCGTGTGCGACCGCATGTCGCTGGCGTATCGCAGCTATCTGCGGGAAATGTCGTTGCGCTATGGCGTGCTGGGCAGCGACGCGCCGGGCACTTGACGAGAAGGAATCCTGATGCGCCCACCCACGCCGCATGACCACCACTTTGTGAGCCAGGTGCTGGGCCTGGCCCAGCTTTCGCGCGAGCAAGGCCACCATCCGTTCGCCGCGATGGTGGTGAGCGCCGCCGGCGAAGTCATTGCGCAAGCCATGAACGATTCCAGCACCGACCGCACGGCGCACGCGGAGATGAATGCATTGAGACTGGCCTCGCAGCGTTTCAGTACAGCGGAACTCGCCGACGCAACGCTCTACTCCAGCGCTGAACCTTGCGCCATGTGCGCCGGTGGCGCCTATTGGAGCGGCGTGGGGCGCGTGGTCTATGCGCTGTCGGAGGCGAGCCTGCTGGCGCTCACCGGCAACGATCCCGAGAACCCCACGCTGTCGCTTCCTTGCCGCGAAGTCTTCGCGCGGGGCTGGCGCGCCATCGAGGTCATCGGTCCGTTGCGCGAAGACGAAGCCCGGATTGCGCACGAGGGCTTCTGGCGCAAGTAGCAGGCGCAGCGACATCAGGACGCAGCCGAGCGCCAGCGTGCCCACCTTCGCGCTGTCACCGGCACCGTGCCCGTTACGGTTTTGCGCCTTCCACGAACAGCGGGACATTGGCCACCGCCCCGGCGCCGTGGGCGTCGCGCACGTAGGCGAACACCCGATAGGCGCCGCCTTCACGGGGCATCCTGAAGTCGGCGCTGTGCGCATCAGCTCTGAGCAGTGACTGCGGGAACACCGCTGGCACGTCTTCGTGGGCACCGCCTGAACTCTGCTGCAATGGGTCGAACTGCAGCACCCAGTCGACCTGCAGCGGGTCGCCAGCGGCGCTGCGCGCGTCCAGCGACAGATGCACGGCGCGCCCGGGCGGCACCCGGTCGGGGCCGTCCAGGCTCAGGCGAAGGATCGTCGGCGCTGTATGGAGCAGCGGCTTGCCGCTCCAAAAACTGCTCAGCACATCCACCGCGCCGAGTCGCGTGCCATCGGCAAGCAGCAGTCCGAACCAGGTCGCGGTCGCCTCCTGCTTGTGGCCCCAGGCAAAGGCATAGGAGCCTAGGCTCATGGGCTGATGGATCACCGAAGCTTCATAGGTGCTGCGGTAGTGCTCGCTCTTGGCGCTGCTGCTGGCTTCGATCGGCGCGCCCCAGGGCGTCTTCGCGACCTCCCAGGGACCGGCTGGACCGAACTCGGTCAGCACAAAGGGCTTGACCCCACCCATCTTCTGGTAGCGCTCGGCCAGACTCGGCGCGCCACCGTAGGCGTTGATGCCGACGACATCGATGCTGGGGCAATAGCGCGCGATCATCGCCAACTTGCCCGTGCCGATTTCCGCGACGACGGTCATGGTCGGATGGTGGGGGTCGACCTTTTTGGCGTAGGCGGCAATCCGCTGCACCGCCTGCCACAGCGCCGGGTTGCTCTCCTGGTCCATCTCCATTTCATTGCCTATGCCCCACATCAGCAGCGCCGGGTGGTCCTTGTAGCTGTCGATGGCGCGGCGCGCTGCCTCGAACTGATTCTCCAGTTGTTGCGGGTTGTCGTAGCTGAAGTCGGGCGACTTGTGCTCCAGCCAGATGCCGACGGTCACGGTCAGACCGAGGCGCTGGGCTTCATCGAGTTCGTCCTTCACACCCTTGACATCCCAGGTGCGAAAGGAATTTCCCCCGAGTTCGCGCAGCAGGCTTTTGGAAGCACCTCCACCCGCCCCCTGGATGAAGTAGGGAAGGCCGGCGCGCATGAGCTGGAAACCGGAGCCAAGCTTTTCGATGCGCACCGCAAGCGGCTCAGCCACAGCGGGCACGGCACCGATCAGCGCCAGCAGCACCCACGCCAGCCGTTTCATTTGGCGTAACTTTTCGAATGATTTCATGTTCAGGACTTCGATGGCGTTGAAGGGGAGGGCGCAACGGCCTCAAGGAATTGGCGAACTTCCTCCAGCGCCGCGCGGCCTTCGGGCAGTTCAGGATAGAAGATCTGCCAGACGTGCACCATGTGGCTCCAGGTCTGCAGGCGCACCGGCGAACCGGCAGCGACCGCCTTGTTGACGTAGCGCCGGCTGTCGTCCAGCAGCATCTCGGCCTCGCTCGCCTGCACCAGCAGCGGCGGCAGGTTCGACAGGTCGCCAAACACCGGCGAGACCACAGGATGACTGGGCCGAACCCGGCTGCTGAACCATGCGCCCCAGCGCAGCAACAGCCGCGGGACCTTGGACAGGGAGTGAAACAGCGGCCCCAGCATCGCGTCGGTCGCCAGGTTGGTTCTCAGACTCGGGCTGCTGAATGTCGTGTCCGTGGCCGGCGACAGCGCCACCGCCGCGTCCGGCGCCCTCAGTCCCTGGTCGCGCACCCAGGCGATCAGCGACAGCGTGAGATTGCCCCCGGCCGAATCGCCGGCGACGAAGACCGCGTCCGCCGAACCGGCGCCATCGGGCCCGTGCTCCAGCAGCCAGCGGTAGGCAGTGCGGCAATCCTCCACGCCAGCCAGGCGCGGGTGTTCGGGCATCAGCCGGTAGTCGATGGCGAGCACGGCCGCGTCGGCCATCTCGGAGAACCTGGCGGTCAGCCGCCGGTGGCTCTTCGCACTGCCGAGCATGAAGGCCCCGCCGTGCAGGTAGAGCAGGCGCCGGCGCGGGTCGGCGCCCGGCGCGAGCACCCATTCGGCGGGGATTCCCAGGACATTGACGGGCCTGAATTGGGCCGATGCTTCCAGCTCGGGGAACGCGTTGTCCATGGTGGTTCTCAGCAGCGCTAGCTGCTGGCTGCGGGGCGTGCTTTTCAGGGTGTCAAAGATGCCGCGCAGCGACGCGAGCACAGCCAGATGCTCGGCGCTGGGTGCGCTGCCGCTGCCGTGGCTCTGGCCGGTCGGACCGTCAAAGGCGCTCAGGTTGCTCCCCTGCAGGTAGAGGAAATCGACGGCCCAGATCAGGACCACGCCCACGACCGCCATGGCCAGAACGTAAAGAATGATGGCACTCAACGCGGTCTCCTTACAAGCTGCTCTTGGTCAGACTATAGTGCGGTTCAAGCATCCGCTCGTTGAAACCATCGGAGCACGCATCGCATGAAAACCCTGAGCGGCCTGGACGCCTCTTTTCTCTACCTCGAGTGCGCCGAGGTGCCCATGCACGTGGGCTCGCTGCACCTGTATGAATTGCCCGAGGGTTTCACCGGCAGCTTTCATCAGGCGGTGCGCTCGCACGTGGCAGCACGCCTGCACCTGGTGCCCTTGTTCCGTCAACAGCTGGCGTCCATGCCACTGAACGTGGGCCACCCCTCCTGGGTGCGTGCCGAGGCCGTAGATCTGGACTTTCATGTGCGCAAGGCGGCGACAAAAAAACTGGGCGTGCGCGAGGTGCAGGCGCTGTGCGCGCAGCTGCACGCCCAGCTGCTGGACCGCAGCCGTCCGCTGTGGGAATTCCACATATTTGACCGGGTGGCCGCGCCCAGGGGCAAGCGCTACGGCGCCTTCTATTCCAAGATTCACCACGCGGCGCTGGACGGCAAGGCCGGCACCGTGCTCGCCAACGCGCTGCTGGACCTGAGCGCCACCCCGCGCGCCGTGGCCCCTCCTTCCTCGACTTCGGCGCAGCGCCGGCACCGGGACCTGAGCGCCGCCTCGATGGTGGGCCATGTGCTCACGGGTTCGCTCTCGCAATACCTCAAGCTGGTGCGCGCGCTGCCCGACGCGCTCGGTGCCGCTGGCGGCACGCTGCTGCAGCGCCTGCGCCAGGCACCGGACGCGAGCAAGGCGCCGCCGTTCTTTGCGCCGCTGACGCGCTTCAACGTCGCCGTCACACCGCAACGCAGTTTTGCCACGGCCAGCCTGCCGTTTGGGCCTTGCCGCGCCATGGCCAAGGCGCAGGGCATCTCGTTCAACGATCTGCTGCTGTGGCTGTGTTCCACGGCCTTGCGCGACTTCCTGCTGCGGCACGACGGCGTGCCAAAGAAGTCGCTGGTGGCAGCGATGCCGGTGAGCCTGCGCGAAGACCAGAACCAGGAGCTCAACACCCAGGCTTCGATGACGCTGGTGCAGTTGGGCACCCAATACGCCGACCCGAAAAAGCGCATGCAGGCGATCCTGACCTCCAGCGCCAAGGTCAGGGACGCGATGCACCAGCTCAAGGCCGTCCTGCCCACCGACTACCCTTCCTTGCTGGCGCCCTGGCTGGTGGGTGGCATCGGAAAGGCGCTGTTCAAGGCCTACAGCGCCACCGGCCTGTCGGCGCGCTTGCCGATGCCGTCCAACCTGGTGATCAGCAATGTGCCGGGACCGCAGGTGCCGCTGTACCTGGCCGGCGCGCGCATGCTGACTTTTCATCCGCTGTCGATCGTGATGCACGGCGTGGCGCTGAACATCACGGTGCAGACCTACGCCGGCAGCGTGGATTTCGGCCTGATCGCCGATGCCCGTGCCGTTCCCGGCGCCGATCTGCAGGCCATCGCCGACGCGCTGGGTCAGGCCTTCGAGCAGGCGCAGGCGCTGTTTCAGGATGCTGCGGTCGCGCACGGGACGCGGGCGGCTGACTGAAGGCGGGGAATGCGGTTATAAAACGCTCCATGTCTTCCCCTTCTCACGCCGTCTCACACGCGGCGCCCAGCGCCTGGCTCATGGCCCTGGAGTTGCGCGCGTTCTGGGAGTTCGGCGCGGTGTTGCCGGCCTGGCCGATTCTGCAGCGGGCACCCACCGGCGACGGACACGCGGTGATCGTCTTCCCCGGTCTCTCGGCCAGCGATGCCTCGACCGCGCCGCTGCGCCACTACCTGGGCCGGCTCGGGCACAGCGTGTCGGGCTGGAACCAGGGCAACAACTTCGGCCCCAGGCCGGGCGTGCTGGAAGACGCACGGCATCAGGTGATCCAGGCCTTTCGCGCCAGCGGCGCTCGCCGCGTGAGCCTGATCGGCTGGAGCCTGGGCGGCATCTATGCGCGCGAGCTGGCCAAGGCCCTGCCCGACATGGTGCGCAGCGTCATCACGCTGGGAACGCCTTTCGCCGGCACACCCGAGAGCACCAATGCCTGGCGCCTGTACGAGCTCACCAGCGGGCGCGACATCCAGCGCGAAGTCGACCACTACGATATGCCCGGCGCGCCGCCCGTTCCCACGACCAGCCTGTACTCGCGCAGCGACGGTGTGGTCGCCTGGCAGGGCAGCATCCAGGCGCCGAGCAAGGTGAATCCGCACACCGAAAACATCGAGGTCGTGGCCAGCCATCTGGGCATCGGCCTGAACCCCAGCGCCTGGTGGGCCGTGGCCGACCGGCTGGCGCAACCGGTCGGTGGCTGGAAGCCTTTCGCGCGCAAGCGCGGGCTGCACGGACTTCTTTTTCCTGACCCGACGCGCTGACTGCCCTCAATCAGCGCTTTGTTGCAGCGCCCACATCTGCGCGTAGCGGCCGCCCAGCGCGAGCAGTTGCGCATGGCTGCCGCGCTCGACGATGCGACCGGCGTCCATCACCAGGATCTCGTGCGCGTCGACCACGGTGGAGAGGCGGTGCGCGATCACCAGCGTGGTCTTGTTTTGCGCGGCGCTTTGCAGTTCGGCCTGGATCGCGCGCTCGTTGGCTGAATCCAGCGCCGACGTGGCTTCGTCAAAGATCAGGATCGGCGGGTTCTTCAACAGCGTGCGCGCAATCGCCACGCGCTGCTTCTCGCCGCCCGAGAGCTTCAGGCCGCGCTCGCCCACCATGGTGTCGTAGCCCTTGGGGGTGGCGGCGATGAAGCTGTGGATGTGGGCCGCGCGCGCCGCCTCTTCCACCTGCGCGCGGCTCGCTCCCGGCTGGCCGTAGGCGATGTTGTATTCCACGGTGTCGTTGAACAGCACCGTGTCCTGCGGCACGATGCCGATCGCAGCGCGCACGCTGGCCTGCGTCACCTGCCGGATGTCCTGGCCGGCGATGCGGATGCAGCCGCCGGTCACGTCGTAGAAGCGAAACAGCAGGCGCGCCAGCGTGGACTTGCCCGCGCCCGAGGGCCCGACCACGGCCACGGTCTTGCCTGCGGGAATCTCAAAGCTCAGGTCGTGCAGGATGGGGCGCGAGGGCTCGTAGGCAAAGCTCACGTGCTCGTAGGCGACCGCGGCTTCGACGTGCTCCAGCGCCAGCGGCACAGCCCCCGGCGCGTCGGCGACCTCGTAGCCACGGTCCATGAGCCGGAACATCTTGTCCAGGTCGGTCAGGCTTTGCTTGATCTCGCGGTACAGCACGCCCAGGAAACCCAGCGGGATGTAGAGCTGGATCATGAAGGCGTTGATCATCACCAGGTCCCCCAGCGTCATGCGGCCCTCGACCACGCCCTGCGTGGCGCGCCACAGCATCGCCACCAGCGCCAGCGCGATCATCAGTTGCTGGCCGGTGTTGAGCAGGCTCAGCGTGCGCTGGCTGCGCAGCGCGGCGCGGCGATAGCGCTCCAGATTCTCGTCGTAGCGGCGCGCCTCGAACTCTTCGTTGTTGAAGTACTTCACCGTCTCGTAGTTCAGCAGCGAGTCCACGGCGCGGCTGTGTGCCGCGGAGTCGAGTTCGTTCATCTCCTTGCGGAATTGCGTGCGCCACTCGGTCACGGTGACCGTGAAGGCGATGTAGAAGACGAGGGCGACGATGGTGATGCCGGCGAACCAGACGTCGAACTTGACCGCCAGCAGCGTCAGCACCAGCGTGACTTCGATCAGCGTGGGCACGATGCTGTAGAGCGAATAGGAAATCAGCGAATGCACGCCGCGCGTGCCGCGTTCGATGTCGCGCGTCATGCCGCCGGTCTGGCGCTCCAGGTGAAAACGCAGGCTTAAAGCGTGCAGATGGCGAAACACCTGCAGCGTGATGGTGCGCGACGCGCCCTCGGTGGCCTTGGCAAAGACGAGTTCGCGCAATTCGGCAAAGAGCGAGGTGCACAGGCGCAGCAGCCCGTAAGCCATCAGCAGCGCCACCGGCACCACCAGCAGCGACTGCTGTGGCGTCAGCGTCAGGGCGTCGACCAGCTTCTTCAGCAGCAGCGGCACGCCCACGTTGGCCAGCTTGGCGCCCACCATGAACGCCAGCGCCGCCATGACGCGCCACTTGTACTGCCACAGATAGGGAAACAGGCGCGAGAGCGTGCTCCAGTCGGAGCGGGGCTCGGGTGCGGTGGAATTCATCGAGGGTGCCGCAGCATGGGATTCGCCGTGTCGGCGCATAGGGTATGTTCTTTCTTTCGAGGGTATTGCGTGCCTGGCACCGTTCACCCGTGTGACTTAAGATTGTCGCCTATGACAGCACAAACCCCACCCCAGCGCGTCCAGTTACCCACCGACGAGGAACTGGTACTCAAGGTCATCCCCATGCCGGCCGACTGCAACGCCAACGGCGACATCTTCGGCGGCTGGGTCATGGCGCAGGTCGATCTGGCCGGGTCCGTGATCCCGGCACGCTACGCCAAGGGGCGCATGGCCACGGTGGCGGTGAAAGAGTTCATCTTCAAGCAGCCCGTGCGCGTGGGCGACATCCTGTCGTTCTACTCCAAGCTCACGCGCATCGGCCGCACCTCGATCACGGTCAAGGTCGAGGTCTACGCCGAGCGTTTCTCGGATCAGGGCCAGTACATCAAGGTGACGGAAGCTTCTGTGACCTACGTGGCGATCGACGAGAACGGACAGCCTCGGGAAGTTCCCAAGAGCTGAGGCGCGCACTATGATCTGCGAAATTTCTGCCGGCACCGTGGACATGAACCTGCAACGCATCTGAACTCCTTGCGCCCATGAAGTCGCCGCAGCAAAGCCTGTCCCGTTTTTCCCGCAGCCTTTGGCTGACGGCGGGTTCGCTGGCGGTCTTTTGCGCCGTCTTCGCCTACTACGTCCATGCGGAAAAGCAGATCGATCGGGCCAACGAGTTGCGGCTGCAGTCCTTTCGGCTGGCCAGCGAACTGCGCCAGTCTTCCGACGACCTCACGCGCATGGTGCGCAGCTATGTGATCACCGGCGACCCGATCTACAAGCAGCATTACCAGGAAATACTCGATATCCGGGAAGCAAGAGTGCCACGTCCTGCAGACTACGACGACATCTACTGGGACCTGGTGCTGGCCAACGATCGGTGGCCGCGCGCCAGCAGCGGGCAAGCGCTGCCCTTGCTGGAGTTGATGCGAAAGTCCGGATTTACCGACGCCGAGTTCGCCAAAGTGGCGCAGGCCAAGGCCAACTCCGATGCACTCACGGCGACCGAATTCGCTGCCATGAGTCTGGTCGAATCGGCCCCGGTGCAGCCGGAGGCAAGGCTGCGGGCCTCGCAGATGTTGCACGACGAGGCCTATCAGCAGGCCAAGGCCAGCATCATGCAGCCGCTGAACGAATTGCAGCGGCTGATGGAACAGCGCACGTCCGATGCGGTGCAAGGCAGCGCGGACCTCGCCACCTGGATACGCTGGGCTTTCGTGCTGCTCTGCCTGGTGCTGGGCGCCACGCTGTGGCGCGTCTACCGCAGCGTGCACCGCACGCTGGGCGGATCGGTGGACGAATTGCACGCGCGCATCGCGCGCCTGGGAAGCGGGGACTTTTCCTCCCTGGTACCTGTCGCTCCGGGCCTGGAGTCCAGCGTGCTGGGCTGGCTGTCGGAAACCCGGATGGCGCTGGCGAAAATCGATGCCCAGCGCCTGGAGGAGCGGGCGAAGAATCAGCGCCTGACGCAGCTCTATGCCGCGTTGAGCCAGTGCAGTCAGGCCATCGTGCGCTGCCAAAGCGAGGCCGAGCTGTTCCCGCAGATCTGCCGCGACGCGGTGACCGTTGGTGGAATGAAGATGGCGTGGATTGGCCTGCTGGACCAGAACAGCAAGGCCGTCGTGCCGGTGGCCGCCTTCGGAGACGGAACCGAGTATCTGGAGGGCATCCGGATTTCGATCGATGCGTCGGAGCCGCAAGGGCGTGGCCCGGTGGGAACCTCGATGCGCGAGGACCGGCCCTACTGGTGCCAGGATTTCGAGCACGACCCGGCCACCGAACCCTGGCACGAACGCGGCGCCCGCCTGGGCTGGAAGGCCAGCGCCGGGCTGCCGCTGCACCGGGACGGTCGGGTCATTGGCTGCTTCTCGCTCTACATCGACTCGGTTGACGCCTTTGACGAAGCCGAGCGCAGCCTGCTGGTGGAAATGACCACGGATATCGACTTCGCCTTGAACGGATATGTGAAGGAAGCGCATATCCATCGGCTGGCCAATTACGACGCCCTCACCGGGCTGCCGAACCGGCTGCTGCTGAACGACCGCATGCTGCACGCCATCACCATGGCGCAGCGAAATCAAAGCTCGCTGGCGGTGATGTTTCTGGACCTGGACCACTTCAAGGACATCAACGACACGCTCGGCCACAGCGTCGGTGACGGTTTGCTGATCGAGATGGCCCGCCGCCTGAAGGCCACACTGCGCGAAGAAGACACCGTCACCCGCCTGGGCGGCGATGAGTTCATCCTGCTGCTGCCAGGGAACGACGGCAACAGCGCCGCACAGGTGGCAGAGAAATTGATTCAAGCCATCACCCATTCCTTCAGTACGCCGGAGCAGGAGCTGAGCGTGAGCGCGTCCATCGGCATCGCCATCTATCCGGACGACGGCGAGGATTTCGAGACGCTGTCCAAGAACGCCGACACCGCGATGTACCGCGTGAAGCAGGAGGGGCGCAACGGCTATCGCTTCTTCACCGCAGAAATGCAGGCGCATTCCGTGCGCAAGCTGCAGCTGGAAAACGCGCTGCGCCAAGCGCTGGCGAACAATCAGATGACGCTGCATTACCAGCCGCAACTGGCGCTCCAAGGCGGGCGCATCGTTGGCGCCGAAGCGCTGCTGCGCTGGCAGCATCCGGAGCTGGGCCAGGTGTCGCCAGCCGAGTTCATTCCTGTGGCCGAAGCCAACGGGTTGATCCTTCCCATCGGCGAATGGGTGCTGCAAACGGCGGTGCGGCAGATCAAGACCTGGATCGATCAGGGCCTGGGCCCGATGGTGATGGCGGTCAACCTGTCTGTGGCGCAGTTCCGTCACCCCGCGCTGCCCGAGCTCGTGAGCCGCATTCTGGACCAGGCGCAGTTGCCGCCCGAATACCTGGAGCTGGAACTGACCGAAGGCGTGGCGATGGAGAATCCGCTGGGCGCGATCGCCGTCATGGACCGGCTGCACGAACGCGGTGTGCGCATGTCGATCGACGACTTCGGCACGGGCTATTCTTCGCTCAACTACCTCAAGCGTTTCAAGGTCTACAAGCTCAAGATCGACCAGTCCTTCGTGCGCGACATCAGCACCGACCCTGAAGACAAGGCCATCGTCAGCGCGGTCATCAGCATGGCCAGGAGCCTGGGCCTGAAGACCATCGCAGAGGGCGTGGAAACGCAGGGTCAGCTGGAGTTCCTGCGCGAGCAGGGTTGCGACGAAGTGCAGGGCTACTACTTCAGCCGGCCGTTGCCGGCGCAGCAGTTCGAGGCATTCGTGCGGGAGCGTGACCTCTAATCAGTTGAGGACCGAGCAAAGTTCGCTGCGCGTAACTCTTGGTCCGTCCCGCAAGTTCTCAGGAAACGATGTAGGCGCCCGAGCCGGTGGACAGCAGCTTGCCGTCGGCGCCGAAGAATTCCATGCGGGTCGAGGCCACGCGCGAACCCAGGCGCATGACCTCGGCGCGCAGCTCGAAGTACTCGCCGATGCCGGGGCGCAGATAGTCGATGCGCAGGTCGATCGTGCCCAGCTTGGAGAAGCGGTGCAAGCGCTCCAGCGGCGACTCGTCCATGTGGCGCGCACCGATGGCCGCCATCACCGCCAGTCCGCCCATGGCGTCCAGCCCCGCGCTGATGACGCCGCCGTGAATCCGGTTGTAGGCGGGATGCCCCACCAGTTCATGGCGCATGTCGATGCGCCCGACGGCGCGCTGCGGCGTGAGCTGCGTGATCTTCAACCCCAGCGTGCGGTTGAAGACAATGGAATTTTCGAAGATGTCCTTCAGGCCGGCGATGAACTCGGGCTCGAATTCGATCACGGCGGATTTCTTGGTGGATTGGGGCATGGGCTGATTGTCACCGCTTCGTGCCCGCAGGCGATCAGAAGCTCGAGGAGTCGGGCTTTCTCTTGTCTTGAAAGCGCCGGTTAAAAGCTTGAGAAATCAGGGCGTCGCTTTTCCATGAAGGCGCTGAAGGCTTCGCGCGCCGCGGGCTCGCGCATCATGCGCCCGAAGCTCAGGGCTTCCTCGTCCATGCGTTCCGCCACCGCCGCACCCTGGGTCTTCTTCATCAGGCGCTTGGTTTCCAGCAGCGAACTCATCGGCTTGCTGGCGAGCTTGAGGGCTTGGCGCTGCGCCAGCGCATTCGCCTCGGCGGGCGGGACGATGCGGTTGATCATGCCGATCTCCAGCGCGGTCTCGGCCATGAAGGGTTCGCCCAGCAGCAGCGCTTCGGCCGCGCGCGGGTAACCCATGAGCTGGGGCACCAGCAGGCTGGAAGCGGCCTCGGGGCACACGCCCAGGTTCACGAACGGCAGCGAGAACGCCGCGTTGTCACCGGCATAGACCAGGTCGCAGTGCAGCAACAGCGTCGTGCCGATGCCCACCGCCGGGCCGCAGACCGAGGCCACGATCGGTTTTGCAAAGGCGCTGATGCCGCGCAGGAAGCGGAACACCGGCGAGTCCAGTGTGGCCGGGGGCGCGTTCAGGAAATCCGCGATGTCGTTGCCCGCGGAGAAGATGGTCTCGTGCCCCTGGATCACCACGGCGCGCACGGCGCTGTCCGTGCCCGCCTGCGCCAGCGCATCGGCCAGTGCGGCGTACATGGCGATGGTGAGGGAGTTCTTCTTCACCACGCGGTTCAGCGTGAGCGTCATGACACCGGCTTCGGTGTGGCTGAGGATATCGGTCATGGAGTTGTTCCCGGTTGTAATTCGCGCCCTGCACCCTAGCCCTCTCCCCGGCGGGGCGAGGGAAAAGGAGGCTGCTTCCAGTCTTAAACGCGTTCGAATATACCTGCCGCGCCCTGGCCCATGCCCACGCACATCGTCACCATGCCGTAGCGCTTGTTGTGGCGGCGCAGCGCGTGGATCACCGTGGCCGCGCGAATGGCACCGGTGGCACCCAGCGGATGGCCCAGCGCAATCGCGCCGCCCATCGGGTTCACCTTGGCCGGATCCAGCCCCAACGTGCGAATGACGGCCAGCGACTGCGCGGCAAAGGCCTCGTTCAGTTCGAACCAGTCGATGTCGTCCTGCTTCAGGCCGGCATAGCGCAGCGCCGCGGGTATCGCTTCGATCGGGCCGATGCCCATGATGTGCGGCGGCACGCCCTTGGCGGCGAAGCTCACGAATCGCGCCAGCGGCGTCAGACCAAACTGCTTCACGGCCTTTTCGCTGGCCAGGATCAGCGCGCCTGCGCCGTCCGAGGTCTGCGAACTGTTGCCCGCCGTGACCGAGCCGCGCGCGGCAAAAGGCGTCTTCAGTTTGGCCAGGCCTTCGAGCGTGGTGTCGGGGCGCGCGCCTTCGTCCAGGCTCACGGTGCGCGTCGTCGTCACCACCTCGCCAGTCTGCAGGTTGGGCGCGCGGTCGCTCACCACGATGGGCGTGATCTCGGCCGTGAACTCGCCCGCCTTCATGGCAGCGATGGCCCTCATGTGCGACTGGTAGGCAAACTCGTCCTGGTCGGCGCGGCTCACCTTCCACTGTGCCGCCACCTTCTCGGCCGTGAGGCCCATGCCATAGGCGATGCCGATGTTTTCGTCGTTCGTGAAGATCGATGGCGAGAGCGACGGCGCATTGCCCATCATGGGAACGCTGCTCATGCTCTCGGTGCCTGCAGCCACCATCACGTCGGCCTCGCCCACGCGGATGCGGTCGGCGGCCATCTGGATCGCGCTCACGCCCGATGCACAGAAGCGGTTCACCGAGATCCCGCCCACACTCGTGGGCAGGCCCGCCAGCACGGCCGCGACGCGCGCCACGTTCATGCCCTGCGGCCCTTCGGGGATGGCGCAGCCGCAGATCAGGTCTTCGATCGCCGAAGGGTCCAGCGTGGGCACCTGCGCCAGCGCCGAGCGCAGCGCCATCACCAGCAGATCGTCCGGCCGCATGTTGCGGAAATAGCCGCGATGCGATCTGCCGATGGGCGTGCGCGTGGCGGCAACGATGTAGGCTTCTTGTACGTGTTTCATTTCGATCCTTTCAGAGATCACTCAAAAAATATTGCAGGATTCGTGGCTGAGCAGTTCGTGTCTGAGCAGTTCGTGATTGAGCAAGCGTAGCGAGGAGGCGTCAGGCTAGGCGCGGGCGCCTGAAAACAACCGGAACGTACACCCGTACGTGAGGATTGTTTTTGGGCTGCAACGACGCATGGCGGCTCCGCAGTAGCATGATCAATGACGAACTCAGTTACGAACCGGCTTGCCGGTCGACATCATTCCCATGATTCGCTCTTGAGTTTTCGGATGCACCAGCAGTTCGCAGAAGGCCTTGCGCTCCAGGGTCATCAGGTACTCCTCGGTGACCATCGAGCCCGCATCGACATCGCCGCCGCAGACCACGTTGGCGATGAGGCTGGCGATATGGAAGTCGTGCGGGCTGATGAAGCCGCCGTCGCGCATGTTCACCAGCGAGCCCTTGATCGTGGCCACACCGTTGCGTCCGGCCACGGCGAAGGGCCGGCGTTGCGGCGGGGTGTAGCCCGCAGCGCTCATGGCCTTCGCCTGGCTCAAGGCGATGAACAGCAGCTCGTCCTTGTGCGGCACGATGATGTCGGACGGCAAAAGGTAGCCGAGCTGACGCGACTCGATGGCGCTGGTGCCCACCTTGGCCATGGCCGCGGCGGTGAAGCCTTCAGTCAGGAACGGCAGCAGGTCCTTGCCGGTGGATGTGGCGGCATTCTCCGCCGCACGGCGCGCGATGTAGGTGAGTCCACCGGCGCCGGGCACCAGGCCCACACCGACTTCGACCAAACCGATGTAGCTCTCCATCGCGGCCACGCGCCTGGACGAATACACGGCCAGCTCGCAGCCACCGCCCAGCGCCAGACCGCGCACGGCGGAGACCACGGGCACGCTGGCGTAGCGGACTTTCAGCATGACGCGCTGCATCTCGGCCTCGACTTCGTCGATCGCGCTCACGCCCGACATCATGAATGCCGGCAGCATGACCTGCAGGTCCGCGCCGGCAGAGAACATCGGGTCGTTGGACCAGATCACCAGACCCTGGTAGTCCTTCTCCGCGAGATCGACCGCCTGCGACAGGCCTTCGACCACGTCCGGGCCGATGGTGTGCATCTTGGTCTTGATGCTGGCGATCAGCACCTCGTCGTCCAGCGTCCACAGGCGGATCGCGTCGTCCTCGAGCACGGTCTTGCCCGCGGTCTTGAACGAGGGCGCGTTGGCGCCCTGAACGCTCTCGGGAAAGTGCTGGCGCTGGTACACGGGAAGGCTGCGCACCGGGATGAACTGGCCCGCGGAGGCGCTCCACGACCCTTTAGGCGTATGCACGCCACCGGCGTCGGCCACCGGGCCCTTGAACACCCATTCGGGCAAGGGCGCCTTGCACAGCGCATGGCCCGCATCGATGTCTTCCTGGATCATCTGCGCCACCTGCAGCCAACCGGCTTCCTGCCAGAGCTCGAACGGGCCTTGGCTTGCGCCGAAGCCCCAGCGCATGCAGTAGTCGATGTCGCGTGCGCTCTCGGCCACGGTGTGCAGATGCACGGCGCAGTAGTGGAACTGGTCGCGCAGGATGGCCCACAGGAAGCGCGCCTCCGCCCCTTCGGCGTTGCGCAGCAATTGCAGACGCTGGCCCGCAGGTTTCTTCAGCATGCGTCCCACCACGTCGTCGGACTTCGCGCCGCTGGGCACGTATTCCTCGGATTCGAGGTCGAAGCGCTGGATGTCGCGCCCGACCTTCTTGAAGAAGCCGGCCTTGGTCTTTTGCCCGAAGCTTCCCAACTCCAGCAGCTTGGCCAGCACCTTGGGCGTGGCAAAGCTGCCGTAGAACGGATCGGTCTCGATGCTGAGGTTGTCCTGCAGCGTCTTGATGACGTGCGCCATCGTGTCCAGACCCACCACGTCGGCGGTACGGAAGGTGCCCGAGCTGGCGCGCCCCAGCTTCTTGCCGGTCAGGTCGTCCACCACGTCGAAGCTCAGGCCGAATTTCTCCGCCTCGTTCATGATCGCCAGCATGCCGGCGATGCCGACGCGGTTCGCGATGAAGTTGGGCGTGTCCAGCGCCCGCACCACGCTCTTGCCCAGGCGGGTCGTGGCAAAGCTCTCGAGATCGTCCAGGATGTGCGGCAGCGTCGTGGGCGTGTTGATCAGCTCCACCAGCGCCATGTAGCGCGGCGGGTTGAAGAAGTGGATGCCGCAAAAGCGTGGCTTGATGGAATCCGGCAGCGCCTGGCTCAGCTTCGTGATCGACAGGCCCGAGGTGTTGCTGGCGACTATTGCCGAGTCGGAAATGAAGGGGGCGATCTTGTGATACAGGTCTGTCTTCCAGTCCATGCGCTCGGCGATGGCCTCGATGATGAGGTCGCACTCGCCCAGGACGTCCATATGCTCCTCATAATTGGCGAGCTGGATCAGCGCCGCGTCACCGGGCACGCCCAGCGGCGCGGGCTTGAGCTTCTTCAAGCCCTCCACCGCCTTGATGCCGATGCCGTTCTTCGGCCCCTCTTTCGCGGGCAGATCGAACAGCACCACCGGCACACCGACATTGACCAGGTGCGCCGCGATCTGCGCGCCCATCACACCGGCGCCGAGCACGGCGACTTTTTTCACTAGAAACTTTGACATGAACCTAACCTCCGTTGGAGCCGACCGGGTGCCGACTCGTCTGACTCTTTACTGCACGCGCACCCAGGTCTGGTTGCGGAAGAAGAAGGCGATGTAGCCGCGCACTTCCAGCTTCTTTCCACCCTCCATCGGTGTCAGGCGCAGCGTGTATTCCTTGCCCTCTTCCGGGTCGAGGATCTTGCCGCCTTCCCACACGTCCTTGCCGTCGACCTTCTTTGCGCCACGGATGAGTTCCAGGCCGCTGATCGGCTTGTCCTTGCGCTCATCCGTGCACTTGTCGCATTTGTCGTCGGGTTTGCTGCCCTTTTTCAGGCTGCGCTCGAGCTTGCCGCTGAGCACGCCGCCGACGTCGGCGATGCGGATCTCGCCCTTGGCCTCGCCGGTCTTGTCGTCGATGCTGTGCCACAGGCCCACCGGCGTCATCTGCGCCTGGGCGCAGCCCATGGCAAGCACTGCGGCAGTCGCCAAAGCGGCGCGAATCGTGTTGTGAAGGGTTTTCATTTTTGTCTCCTGCTTGGGTTTGAAATGGGGTCTCAGGCCAAGGCCGCGTCCGTGTCCATCAGGACCTTGGAGCCGCTGCGCGCCGAGCGCATCAGCGTCACGGTTTCCGGGAACAGCTTGGCGAAATAAAAGCGCGCCGTCTGCAGCTTGGCCACATAGAACGGATCGGGGTTGCCGGCGGCGATCTGGCGCAACGCCACTTGTGCCATGCGGGCAAAGAGGTAGCCGTACACCAGATGGCCGGCGACGCGCAGGTAGTCCACAGCGGCCGCGCCCACTTCGTCCGGATTCTGGAAGCCCTTGAAGCCCAGTTCGGTGGTGAACTTGGTCATCTGCTCGCCCAGGATCGCGATCGGGTTGATGAACTCGGCCATCTTCTCGTTCACGCCTTCTTCTTCCACCAAAGCGCCAATGAGTTTGCCGAATTTTTTCAGCGTCGCGCCGTTGTTGCCCAGCACCTTGCGGCCCAGCAGGTCCAGGCTCTGGATGGTGTTGGTGCCTTCGTAGATCATGTTGATGCGGGCGTCGCGCACGAACTGCTCCATGCCCCATTCCTTGATGTAGCCGTGGCCGCCAAACACCTGCTGGCACATCGTGGTGGCGGCAAAGCCGTTGTCGGTGATGAAGGCCTTGGCGATGGGCGTGAGCAGCGACAGCATCTCGCCCGAGTCCTTGCGCTGCTTCTCGTCCGGATGGTGGTGCTCCTGGTCCAGCAACAGCGCGCAGAACACCAGCAGGGCGCGCCCGCCTTCGGCATAGGCCTTGGCCGTGAGCAGCATGCGGCGCACGTCCGGGTGCACGATGATGGGGTCGGCCGCCAAGTCCTTGGCCTTGGTGCCGGTGAGCGAGCGCATCTGAATGCGGTCCTTGGCGTAGGCCAGTGCGTTCTGGTACGCCACTTCGGTCAGACCCAGCGACTGGTTGCCCACGCCCAGGCGCGCCGCGTTCATCATCACGAACATGCCGTTCATGCCCTTGTTGGGCTGGCCCACCAACGTGCCGTAGGCGCCGTCGAGCACGATCTGCGCCGTGGCGTTGCCGTTGATGCCCATCTTGTGTTCCAGGCCGCCGCAGTAGACGCCGTTGCGCTCACCCAGCGAGCCGTCGGCATTCACGCGGAATTTGGGCACGATGAACAGACTCACACCCTTGATGCCGGGGGGCGCGTCGGGCAGGCGGGCCAGCACCAGGTGCACGATGTTGGCCGTCATGTCGTGCTCGCCGGCGCTGATGAAGATCTTGTTGCCGGTGATGCGGTAGCTGCCATCGGGCTGGGGCTCGGCCTTGGAGCGCATCAGGCCCAGATCGGTACCGCAATGCGGCTCGGTCAGGCACATGGTGCCGGTCCACTCGCCGCTGGTCATCTTGTGCAGATAGGTCTTCTTCTGCTCGTCCGTGCCATGCGTGGCCAGCGCTGCGTAGGCGCCGTGTGTCAGGCCCGGGTACATGGTCCAGGCCTGGTTGGCGCTGTTGAGCATTTCGTAGAAGCACTGGTTCACCACCAGCGGCAGGCCCTGGCCGCCGTATTCGGGCTCGCAGCTCAGCGCCGGCCAGCCGCCCTGCACGTATTGCGCATAAGCCTCCTTGAAGCCCTTGGGCGTCGTGACCGCATGCGTCGCCTGGTCGAGCTTGCAGCCCTCGGTGTCGCCGCTGATGTTGATCGGGAAGATCACTTCGGCGGCGAACTTGCCGCCTTCTTCCAGCACCGCGTTGATGGTGTCGGCGTCGGTGTCGCTGAACCGAGGCATGGCCTGGTAGGCGGCGCTGACCTGGAACACTTCGTGCAGCACAAACTGTTGGTCGCGCAGGGGTGGGGTATAGCTGGGCATGTTGAAGACTCCTTGAAACTCAACGGGGGGAAACGGAAACTTTGCGTCGGGATGGACGCTTCACATCGGTGGCTGGCAGCGCTCTTCCGTAACGTGCAATGATGTTATCAAAACCAGTTTTTGCGCGCGCAATGGCGCCGGGGTTTTTCAGGAAGCGGGCCTCGTAATGCAGCGCCAGGATCAGGCCGTGAATCTCGAACGCCACCTGGCGCTCGTCCGCGTCGGCGCGCAGATGGCCATCTTCCTTGGCCTGGACCACGGCGCGGTTCATCGCAGCCAGCCAGGTCTGAACCGAGTTGGCCAGCGCATCGCGCACCGGTCCCGGCCGGTCGTCAAACTCGACCGCGCCGCTGATGAAGATGCAGCCCGCCTGGCTGCCCTGCGCCACCAACCGCATCCAGTTGCCGAACATCGCGCTCAGGCGCGGCAGGCCGCGCGGCTCGCGTAGCGCAGGAAAGAAGACCTCCTGCTCGAAACGCGCAAAGTATTCGCCGATCACCGAAATCTGCAGTTCTTCGCGCGAGCCGAAATGGGCAAACACGCCGGACTTGCTCATGCGCGTGAGCTCGGCCAGAGCGCCTATGCTCAGGCCTTCCAGTCCGAGCTGTGTGGCCAGGTCCAGCGCCGCCTCGACGATCACGGCCTTGGTCTGCTGGCCCTTTTGCAGCGCACCCGAGCCACGCCGCACCCGTGCCGGGCTGGCAAGTGAGGGCGAAGCGGATGGCTCGGAAACCGGCATGGAGTGGAATGAAATAAAACGAACGATCGTTCTATTTTGCGTGACTTTCGCCCTGCCAAGTGAACAATTTGGTTTTCTAGACCAGAAATTCTAAGAAGCCCAAGGGTAAACCCCGACCTTCACCGCGCAAGCTTCGCCTGGTAGTTGACACCGGGCAA
Organism: uncultured beta proteobacterium; assembly: GCA_903838565.1. Taxonomy (GTDB): domain Bacteria; phylum Pseudomonadota; class Gammaproteobacteria; order Burkholderiales; family Burkholderiaceae_C; genus CAIKVZ01. Next base: position 161,524 of record CAILZB010000051.1, read on the forward strand.
GCCCTTGAAATGGGCATCGCAGGTGACCAGTTCGGCCTGTTCACGCAAGGCACTGGCATAGATCAACGCATCCGCGCTGGCCAGTCCGTGGAGTTGCGCCAACTCGGCGGCATAGAGCGCCGTGGGCTCGTCCAACGCGATGATCCTCGCGGCACGGGTGGAGGCAATGGCCCTGTCGGCAACGTCCTCAGCCGTCCCGTCGCGCAGCGCGCGCAGACACCAGCGCCGCAGCTCGTATTGCACCAGCGTGGGCACCACGAGCGTGGACGTTTGCCGCAGCAGCGGGTAGTAGCGTTGCCCCGTGGCCGTACCCGCCAGCGCCTCAATCCAGATGCAGGTGTCTGGCAGCTTCATTCCTGCACTTCCCGATCCCGGTAGTCGCTCGTGTCAGCCCCCTTGGCGATGCCAAAAAGATCCGCTACGGCGGGTTGGGGCACGAGTTTGATGGACGACCCGGTGTTGAGAAATACCAGCTTTTGACCCGGCTTGAGGCGTAGCGCCTCGCGTATTTCCTTGGGCACGGAAATCTGGAACTTGGCAGAAAGTGTTGCACTTGACATTTCTTACTCCTTTGCCATCGAACACAGTAGTGTAAGAGGCGCAGCGCGTTCACGCCAGCTTCCCCTTTAAAGCGAGCGCACGATCTCCATCGCCTGCTCCACGCGCTCGACGGCATGGATCGTCAGGCCTTCGATCGGTTTCTTGGGCGCGTTCGCCTTGGGCACGACCGCCACACTGAAGCCCAGCTTGGCGGCTTCCTTGAGCCGCTCCTGGCCGCGCGGCGCGGGCCGCACTTCGCCTGCCAGGCCCACTTCGCCAAAGGCGATGAAGCCCTTGGGCAGGGGCTTGCCGCGCAGGCTGGAGGTGATGGCCAGCAGCACCGCCAGATCGGCCGCCGGCTCGCTGATGCGCACGCCGCCGACCGCGTTCACGAACACGTCCTGGTCCATGCAGGCCACGCCGGCGTGCCGGTGCAGCACCGCCAGCAGCATCGCCAGACGGTCGCGGTCCAGGCCCACCGACAGGCGTCTGGGCGAAGGCCCGCCGCTGTCCACCAGCGCCTGGATTTCCACCAGCAGCGGGCGCGTGCCCTCGAGCGTCACCATGACGCAGCTGCCCGGCACGGGCTCGGCATGCTGGCTCAGAAAGATCGCGCTCGGATTGCTCACGCCCTTGAGCCCCTTCTCGGTCATGGCAAAGACGCCGATCTCGTTCACCGCGCCGAAGCGGTTCTTGATGGCGCGCACCAGGCGAAAGCTCGAATGCGTGTCGCCCTCAAAGTAGAGCACCGTGTCGACCATGTGCTCGAGCACGCGCGGGCCGGCCAGCGTACCTTCCTTGGTCACGTGCCCCACCAGCACGATGCACACGCCGCTGGCCTTGGCCGCGCGCGTCAGGTGCGCGGCGCACTCGCGCACCTGCGCCACCGAGCCCGGCGCCGACGTGAGCTGGTCCGAATACACGGTCTGGATCGAGTCGATCACCGCCACCATCGGCTGGATGGTCTCCAGCGTGTTCAGAATCTTGTCCAGCTGGATCTCGGCCAGCACCAACACCCGGCTGTTGGGCAGCCCGAGCCGGCGCGAGCGCAGCGCCACCTGCGCGCCGCTCTCCTCGCCGGTCACGTACAGCGTGGAGTGACCGCTGCGCTGCAAGGCGTCCAGCGCCTGCAGCAGCAGCGTGGATTTGCCGATGCCTGGGTCGCCGCCGATGAGCACCACGCCACCTTCCACAATGCCGCCGCCCAGCACCCGGTCCAGCTCCTCGTGCCCGGTGGGCGTGCGCTCGATGTCGGTGGCCTCGATGTCGCCCAGCACCGCCACCTCGGCGGTCTTGGCCAGCGAAGCAAAGCGGTTCTTTGCCGGCGCGCTGCTCTGCGCCACCGACTCCACCAAGGTGTTCCAGGCCTCGCAGTGCGGGCACTTGCCCAGCCACTTGGGCGTGACGCCGCCGCATTCGTTGCAGGTATAGATCGATTTTTCTTTGGCCATGGGGGGATTGTCCCCCACCCGCCGTGCGCAAGTGCGCAAGGAGGGCGCGATTGGCAAAGCTATAGTGGCAAGATGGATTTCTTTCGAATTCAAAACGTACCGTCCCGTGGGGCCGCTCTTGAATTGCAACTGCCAAGCCTGACGACTCGATGAACGCATCCCCATGCGCGGCAACTCACGCAAGCACGCGTCCGGGCTCTTTCCGCTGCCTCGAGTTCAAGCCGGAGTCAGTCCCACGCCGGCGCAACGCGATCGTGTGGTTACACGGAATCGGGGAGCGCGGGAACGATCTGCCGTCAGTGGCCAAGTACGGGCTGCCAGCGGCCTTGTCGCAAGGCCGTGTCGTGTCCGATGCCGATGTCATCTGTCCGCAACTCGAAGCAGATCTCGAATGGGACCCGGGCCGTGTCAGCGAACTTGCGTGGAGTCTGGCAAAGCACTATGAAACCATGGTCGTGGTCGGATTCAGTCTCGGAGGCTTGGGCGTGTGTGAGTTGCTTGCGCGTTGCGGGCCGGTGGCGAACCTTCACGTGGCGTTGGCGGCGCAGACGCCGAGCGAGGTGACGGCGGCACAAGCCGGGACACAATTCCTGTCGCTGTGTGGCGAGCACGATCAGTGGCCACCCATGGCGCAGTTTGTGCGGGAGCTCCGATCCCGCGGCGCTGCGGCAGAGCATGCGATGATTCCGCACGCGGGGCACTACATTTCAGAAACGGCACTGCAACATCCCATGCTGACACATGCGCTCGCAGGCCTGGGTATCGCGCTGAAGTGGCAAGGCAATCCGATCTAACTTTGCACCATGGAAACGTGAAGACAAATGCTCCACCACATCTCATTCGCGGTACGCGACCTTCATGCCTCGGGAAGCTTTTACGATGCCGTGCTCGGCGCCCTCGGCCAGCGCCGGGTCTTCGAGAATGACAGCGCCATCGGCTACGGCGTTGAGGACGGGAAAGACAAGTTCTGTCTGAAGCTGCGGCCCGAGTCCGTGGTGCCGGGCCCGGGTTTTCACCTGGCGTTCCGTGCGGCATCCAGAGCCGCGGTGGAAGCCTTCCATCGCGCAGGGATTGCGGCGGGCGGAACGGACAACGGCGCTCCCGGGCTGCGGCCGCACTATGGGCCCCATTACTACGCCTGCTTCTTGATCGATCCCGACGGGCACCAGGTTGAGGCCGTCATCAATGACGCGGGCGCAGGCCGCGGCGACATCAAATGAACCGCACCGACCAAATCTGCCTGATGGCCAAGTACAACGAATGGATGAATGCCAAGCTGTATCAGGCCGCATTGACTTTGCCGGGCGCGGAGCTGAGCGCCGATCGGGGGGCGTTCTTTGGCTCCATCCTCGGGACGCTGAATCATTTGGTCGCGGGAGACACGATCTGGCTCAAGCGTTTCGCCACTCATCCCGCCAACTACACGGCGCTGGATCTGATACGAAATCTGCCCGCGCCCACCGGCCTTGATCAGCAGCTTTTTACCGACATCCTGAACCTTGAAAAACACCGCAAATTGCTCGACCAGTGCATCACGGAATGGGCGCAAACGGTGACAGAGAACGAGCTGGATCACGTGCTGCAATACGTCAACAGCCAGGGCGTGGCCGGAGCAAGAAACTTCTACGGTCTGGTGCTGCATTTCTTCAACCATCAAACGCACCATCGCGGTCAGGTGACGACGCTGCTTTCGCAGGCCGGGGTGGACGTCGGCGTCACGGACCTGCTGGCCCTGATGCCGAATGAGGCGTCGGCCTACTGACGCCTTGCCGTGTCGGCGCAGACGGCTGGCAAAGTTTGAACACCCCTGACCCTTCATCACATCGCCATGATCACCATCACTTCCTACATCGACGCCGTCCACCGGCCCAGCTCATGCAACTCTGGGAGACCGTCTTTGGTTACGACGCCGCGCACAACAGCCCGGGCCTGGCCATCGACAAGAAGCTGGCGCTGCAGGACGGCTTGCTGTTTGTGGCCCTGATCGACGGGCGCGTCGTCGGCAGCATCCTTGCGGGCTACGACGGACACCGCGGCTGGCTGTACTCGGTGGCGGTGGACGCCGGGCAGCAGAAGAAGGGCCTCGGCTCCGCCCTGGTGCGCCATGCTGAAGCCGCGCTGACGGAACTCGGCTGCATGAAGATCAACCTCCAGATCAGAGGCGGCAACGAAGCCGTGACCGCGTTCTACGAGTCCCTGGGCTACGTGGTCGAGCCGCGCGTGAGCATGGGCAAACTCATCCCTCAGAACATCTGAGCTGCGAGCGGCGAAAAGATCAGGCGATGAAGCGCGCGCTCGCCGTCCCCAGCACCCCGAAATCCACCACGACCTCATCGCCCGGCTGAATCGGCACCGGCACGACACAGGTGCCCGTGGTCACGACCTGGCCGGCGTGCAGCGTCTCGCCGATGCGCGAGATCTCGTTCACCATCCAGGTCAGGGCGATGCGCGGGTCACCGAGCACGGCCGCGCCCGTTCCCTGGCCCTTGACTTCGCCGTTGACCGTGGCGCTGACCGCGTGCGTGGACAAGTCCAGCGCGCGCCAGTCAAAGGTGGTCGCCGGGCCCAGCACGTAGTAGCAGGCGCAGGCGCTGTCGGCGATCAGTTGCGCCTCGCCCACGGTGGCGTAGTCGCGGTAGCGCGAGTCCGGGATCTCGATCGAAGGGTGCAGCGACGCCACGGCGGCGAGCACTTCTTCCAGCGTGTAGGGGGCGATGCGCGGCGGCACATCGCGCGCCATCCGGAAGGCAAACTCGGCCTCGGCCACGAGCATGCCGTTGCCGGTGAGCGACAGCACGGCGCCGCTGTCAAACGAACGCCCGGCAAGCATGCGGCCCGCCTGCGGACCCTCGACGCCGATGTGCTTTTGCCCGGCTGCGCTGGTGGCGGCGATCTTCCAGCCCATCACGGCCTGACCCGACAGCCGCGCCACCTCGGCCTGGACCTGATAGCCCTGCGCGCGCGTCGTCGGCCGGCAGCTCAAGGGCAGTTGCTCGATGCGCCCGTTGCCCTGCCAGGTGGACCAAAGAAGTTGCGCGGCCTGCGTCATTTTTTCCGCCTCTGTCGTGATTTGCATCATTTTTTCCATCGATAGTTGATTCGGGGGCATTGCGTGGCGCCGTGACGACATTGGGTTTTCCACAATGACAGGTCTTCCTTTTATTGTCATAGTGAAATCAGCTGGACGTCCCGCCAGGATCGCCCACTTTAACTCCAGGAGAAATGCAAATGAAAGTATCCAAACTACTGATGGGTCTGCTGCTCGGTTGCGCGGCCCTGGCCTGCAATGCGCAGATCATCATCAAGTTCAGCCACGTGGTGGCGGCCGACACGCCCAAGGGCAAGGCGTCCGAGTTCTTTGCCAAGAGGGCGGCGGAGCTGACCAAGGGCAAGGCCAAGGTCGAGGTCTACGCCAACAGCGCGCTGTACAAGGACAAGGAAGAGATGGAGGCGCTGCAGATCGGTTCGGTGCAGATGCTCGCGCCTTCGCTGGCCAAGTTCGGACCGCTGGGCGTGAAGGAGTTTGAGGCCTTCGACTTCCCCTTCATGTTCGACGACACGGCCGAGCTGCACAAGATCACCCAAGGGCCGGTGGGCGCTGCCATGCTGGCCAAGCTCGAACCCAAGGGGATCAAGGGGCTGGCGTACTGGGACAACGGCTTCAAGTCCTTCTCGGCCAACACGCCGCTCAAAGTGCCGGCCGACTACAAGGGCAAGAAGTTCCGCATCCAGTCGTCCAAGGTGTTGGAAGAAGAGATCCGCTCGGTCGGCGGCATTCCCCAGGTGATGGCCTTCTCGGAGGTGTACCAGGCGCTGCAGACGGGCGTGGTCGACGGCACGGAAAACCCGATCTCCAACTTCTACACGCAGAAGATGCACGAGGTGCAAAAGCACCTCTCCATCACCAACCACGGCTACCTGGGCTACGCGGTCATCGTGAACAAGAAGTTCTGGGACGGCCTGCCTGCGGACGTGCGCGGCCAGCTGGAGCAGGCGATGAAGGAGGCCACCGCCTACGCCAACAGAATAGCGCAGGAAGAGAACGACAGCGCGCTCGAGGGCGTGAAGAAGAGTGGCAAGACGGTGGTCTATGTGCCCACCAAGGACGAGCGCTTTGCGCTGAAGAAGGCGATGGCGCCGGTGCACATCAAGATGGCCGATCGCGTCGGCAAGGAAACGCTGCAGCAGTTCTACAAGGCCACGGACTTCGACCCCAGCAAGCTGTAATCCAACCCAGCCACCTGTCCCAGTTGCTTTAGCGTCGGAGTCCCATCATGAAATTTCTGGATCACCTGGAGGAGTGGATCGTCACCTTCCTGATGGGCGCTGCGACGCTGATCATCTTCGTCGCGGTGGTGCACCGCTACGCGGCCGGCCTGGCGATACCTGGCGTGCAGGACTGGCTGCTGTCGTTGAACCTGACCTGGGCGCAGGAGCTCACCATCATCATGTTTGTCTGGATGTGCAAGTTCGGTGCGGCCTACGGCGTGCGCACCGGCATCCACGTCGGCGTGGATGTATTGATCAACCGCATGAATGAGAAGATGCGCGGCAAGTTCATCATCTTCGGCCTGTGCGCGGGAGCCCTGTTCACGGGCATTGTGGCCGCACTGGCGGCTGGCTTTGTCTGGGACAACGGTGCGCACTACGCATGGTTCAAACTGTTGGGCCTGTCCGTCGACGGCATTCCTGAGGGCCCAACCACGCCTGATCTGGAGTGGCCGACCTGGATGGTGTACAGCGCCGTGCCGCTGGGCAGCAGCCTGATGTGTTTTCGCTTCTTGCAGGTGATGCTCGGTTTTGTCAGGACGGGGGAACTGCCGCACCACGACCATGGCCACGTGGATGGACTGGAGGCCGAGCTGCCGCCGGTGGACCTCAATCCCTACGGCATGAAGGACAACCTGCACCCGAATGAAGCAGACAACCGCCAGGGGAGCGCCAAGTGAACGCGGCCATCATCTTCGTGCTGCTGCTGGTGCTGATGCTCACCGGCATGCCGATCTCGATCTCGCTGGGCCTGACGGTGCTGACTTTTCTGTTCAGCTTCACCCATGTGCCGCTGGAGTCCGTGGCGCTCAAACTCTTCACCGGCATCGAAAAGTTCGAGATCATGGCGATCCCGTTCTTCATCCTGGCCGGCAACTTTCTGACGCACGGCGGCGTGGCGCGGCGCATGATCAATTTCGCCTCCAGCATGGTGGGCCACTGGTACGGCGGCCTGGGACTGGCAGGCGTGCTGGCCTGCGCGCTGTTTGCCGCGGTCTCGGGCTCTTCGCCGGCCACGGTGGTGGCAATCGGCTCCATCCTGCTGCCGGCGATGGTGAAGGCCGGTTTTCCGAAGAGTTTTGGCGCCGGCGTGATCACGACCTCGGGCGCCTTGGGGATCCTGATTCCACCCTCGATCGTGATGGTGATGTACTCGGTCGCGACCAACACCTCGGTCGGCGCGCTGTTCATGGCCGGGGTCGTGCCAGGTGTCGCGCTGGCCTGCGTGCTGGGCGGCGTGACCTGGTACCGGGCTCGCAAGTTCAACTATCCACGTCTGCCCAAAGCCAGTTGGCCGCAGCGCTGGGTCGCCTTCAAGACCTCGGTTTGGGGCTTGCTGCTGATCGTGATCGTGATGGGCGGCATCTACACCGGCATGTTCACGCCCACGGAAGCGGCGGCGATGAGCGCGGTCTATGCGTTCTTCGTGGCAGTCTTCGTCTACAAGGACATGAAGCTCAAGGACGTGCCGCGCGTGCTGCTGAACTCGGCCAACATGTCGGCGATGCTGCTGTACATCATCACCAACGCTGTGCTGTTCTCATTCATCATGGCCAACGAGAACATTCCGCAGGCGCTGGCCGACTGGATGCTGGGCAATGGTCTGGGCATGGTCAGCTTCCTGCTGGCGGTGAACGTCATGTTGCTGCTCGCGGGCAACTTCATGGAACCCTCATCCATCGTGCTGATCTTCGCGCCCATCCTGTTCCCGGTGGCGATGAAGCTGGGCATCGACCCGGTGCACTTCGGCATCATCATGGTGGTGAACATGGAGGTGGGCATGTGCCACCCGCCGGTGGGCCTGAACCTCTACGTCGCGTCCGGCATCACCAAGATGGGCATCACCGAACTCACGATTGCGGTCTGGCCCTGGTTGCTGGCGATGCTGGGCTTCCTGGGCGTCGTCACTTACTGGCCGGCGATGTCAACCTGGTTCCCGCGCATGTTGGGGATGATGTAGTTCCGACGGCGCGTTTCAGCGGTGTTTTCGGCCGCCGGCTCGCCGCCTCACGACTGAGCGGCGCCTGCGAACACCAAGGTCGTCGCCTTCACGGTGCGGCTGCCGTCACTGCAATCCGACCCACGGTCTGGATCCCGTTGGGGGTGGTCACCGTCACAATGAATGTACCGTCGCCGCCAGGGCATGCCAGCGTTGTGGTGTAGGAAGGAACTGGAATATGCAGCGCATCGCCGAGGTTCCGCGGGACGTTTGGAACCGTGAATTGTGCCGGCAGCACCGTGCCAGAGCCCAGGCCAAACAGGGAGCTGAAGGCAATCGATGTACCGGCGGGCATGAAGTTCCCTCTGTCGTCGCTGACAGTGACTTGAACGTCCGTTGTGCCAGCCGCAGGGCAGGTCAATGCCGTCGGAATGAAGGTGAAGTTTGCGTGGCTGCCGGAAAACACTTGCACCAGTTGCCCGGACACATAGAGCGCCTGGGCGCTCGGAACCTGCGGGTTGCGCAGTACGCCGTTGTACTCTCCATCGCCAGGCGCGCTGCAGGCGCCATCGGTATTGGGCCCGATGCAGGGCTCCCCTGCGCTCCAGGTACCGTTCGGGTTTGCGAGCGTGACTCCGCTCTCGTCGTCGTTTCGGAAGATGTCTTGCTTCATGTCGTAGGCTGGAAGGAACTCCGAACCTGCCGTGTTGTCGCAGTTGTCGCAGACATTGTTTCCGTTGGCGTCGAAGAAGTTCTCCTCGCCCAGCACATAGGCGAGCACCGTCACGCGTCCATTGGCGGGTCGCGGCTGACTCGCTCTCAAACTTGCGCTGCAGGTCGCCGATTCGGATGCGGTGGTGCACGAGGCATCGATCACGCCGCCCTCTGAAGTGAAGTTCACCACCGTTCCATTGGGCACCGGATTGCCAAAATGGTCACCCAATGTGACGGTGACTTTGCTGCAGGTCTGGTCGAAATCCCATCCTTCGCAATTGCCGGTTTCTGTCGCCAGCGAAAAGTGTTTCTGGTCAGGAACGCCCGTCGATATCACCAGAACGTTGGACAGCGTCGTCAGCATGGGCGCGACGCCATGAATCGATGCCACAACACGCACCGACGTAGGAATGGTACCGGCTGAAACCAAGGCGGTCACGGTGCCGTCAGCGGCCGACGTGGCCGAGGTAGGCGCCAACGTCAGGCCGCCCACGCCCATGCCCAGACTGCAGTTGGTTGTCGCAGGCACACAGTCGGCAAACACGATATCCACCAACCTTCCGGCAACCGGGTTGCCGGTCGTGTCGAACACCTGGAAGGTCAGCGTCGAAAATTCCTGGCGCCCGACGCCACCTGTTCCCTTGAGTGCAATGCTGGGCGTGTTGGCGGAAACGAACTTGATGGACCCGGCCGTGGCCGGGAGCACCGTCACCACGCCCGTCTTGCTGACGGTGGCGCCCCCGAGTGCCACTGTTGCCGTCACGGTATCTGCAACCCCGCAACCCTTGTCGGTGTAGCTTGCCGTCGCAACGCCATTTTGCGTTAGCACGGGCGAGCCAATGACGGCTTTGCCGGCACTGGCACAGGGCGAAGAAAATGCTACTGCCAGCGGTGGCGCATAGGCCGTGGTCCCGTTCTGTACCGTCAGGCTGACGCTGGCGTTACCGCCGGCGGAAAGTGGTTGCGGCGTGACGCTGAGTGCACTCAGGGAAAGCGTCGGAAAGGCCACCACATAGCTGACCGAACCGCTCGCGGCCTTGCCACCCACCGTGGCGTTCGCCGTCACCGTGAACGCTCCGGCTTGGGTTCCCGCCGGCAGACCGACCTGTGCCACTCCGCTTGCGTCGCTCATTGCTGTCCCGGACGATGGAACAAGCGATCCGGTCTTGTCGGTCGTGGTGAAAGTGACGGCGACGTTGGGAACGGCGCTGCCGTTACTGTCCTTCACCAGTACATGCAGCGTGCCAGCTTGCGTCGGAGACACCGACGTCACGGCCGCGCCGCTCGCGTCGGTGAGGGAAAGCTGCAGCGACCCGAGCGTTGACGCCGTTGCCCCGCCCGTGGCATTGCCACTGACCCCCAACGTCTCGCATAAGGTGGCGATGTTGCTGTTACAGGTGGACGAACCGCCACCGCCGCAAGCACTGAGACCCAGCAACAACATCACCGAACAAATCCTGATACCCCTGATCGTTTCTGCTTTCACAATATTCTCCTAAAAATTGGGCGCTTGGTTTGACGTGCCTGACGATGCATTGAGATCTTCCGCAGCACGTGACGGCAGGCTTTCTTTCACGTTAAACCTTGCAGTTCGCCGGCACTTCCGGCTTCATGGGCGGTGCCACCACGGCAACGCGACGATTCATGTCGCCGGCCTCGGGGTCGAGCCAGAGTGCCGTTCTGTCGCCCGCAAAGTCGCGTCCCAGCACCAGGCGCATCGCGGTGTTTTTTGCAAGATTTCTTGATGGCACCGATTTCACGGCCGCTGGAAGCAGCGCTGACAGGGCGCTTGCCGCGCCTTCCTGCCCGGCGGCAAACTGGATTTCGGTTCGAGCCAGATCGAAGCGTGGCTGATTGGTCAGTCGTGCCGTGGCCACACCCGAAGACGCCAGTCGCATGGCGGTGCGCCGTGCCAGTAGCCGGATGCCGGCCCCATTGGAAATCTCGATCTTCACGCCCTGCATTGAGGCGCAGGTGCTGGCGCCACTGACGGGTGGCTTGACGGCGTCTCCCCTCTGCGGCTTAGCGGCATCAACTTCCGCCACTGAGGCGACCCTGACTCTCGGTGGTGCAGCGCTGTCGCGAAGCTCATAGACATTTGGTGAAATCGCCACCAGATAGGCGCTTGGCGCCATGACCTGGAGCGCTATGTCTCTTCGCTCGGCATCTATCGTTTCCTGGCTGGACTGCGGATGCGAAATTCCCAAAGGGATGGTCGCAACCGGTGAGAGCGGGCGTGCGGGCGCATTGATCACCGGTATTGGGGAGCACCCCATTACAGTACCCATGGACAAGGTCGACAGGTATTTGGCGAAGGTTTTCATGGCATATCCTTGGTTGAACTGTTTGCTGCAGGCGCTGCTTTTTCGGTGCTGATGCTCCAGATAAAGGGGCTACTTGCTGAGCCGCAATATTTCGCTGGCGATCGTGGAAAACGCCGCATCCAGCTCACTTGCATTGGCGGCCCAGACATAGAGTCCCGTTGGCTGCGTGGTGCTGTGGGTATCTGAGTCGGACGTGTTGGCCAAGCGCTTCAGAATGTTGGCGCCCGACTCGCTGGCACCGTAGGAGCAGAAGGTGATTTCAGCCGTCGTGACGGCGGCCCCGAGTGCGATGGAATAGAGCTTTATCTTCTGGCTGCGGGTCGTATCGGCGACGTTTTCCACCATATTCCTGGCGGCCTTGTTGACGTTGCAGCGCGTGTTCGTATAGGGAAATAGGACGCCGTTGGCCGGACTCACCGGGGTCAACGCCCTGATGTTGTTAAAGCTCGCCAATGGGACCTCGCTCCCGGGAATGGCAACTCCCATCGCATCCGTCAAAGGCAAGCCGCGAATGGGCAGCGTGGCAATGTTGGCATAGGTCCCCAGCGACGAGTCGCGTCTTTGATAGTCGTACAGACTGGTCGCTCTGCTGGTGCCGGGCCCCGCCGTTTCCGAGTACAGATCGCCTGTTGGCTGATTGGCCGCCGACGCAGTGCAGACGCCACCCGTCACCGCGCCGTTGCAGAACTTGGCCGGGACATCGTTGGGTGCACCATCGCTGAAGAAGACGATCATCCTGAGACTGGAGCGGGCGGCGACCGGCACGCCATTGATGTCGTTCAGCGCCTTGCGCATGCCTTCTGCGGCCGCGGTACTGCCGGTGGAAGTCAAGGCATTGATGGCATTCGTGACGGTGGCCTTGTTGAAGCCCCGCGCGCCTGTTTTGTTGATCGGCACATCCAGCACACCACCCGAAGCAAATGTGACCAGACCGACCCGATCGCCGTTGCTGCCGGCGTTGAACTTGTTCACGAAATTGATGGCCGCGGCTTTCAAACCAGGAAGAGCCGTCCCGATCGACCCGGAAGAGTCCAGCACCAGGATGATGTCCAGGTCCCGTCGAATGGCTCCGCCCTCGGCCGAGACGGCCACGTCGCTGAAACCCAGCAGCCCCATCAGGGTGACTGGCATGACGGCTGAGCCCTTGACATTGATCGTCCAGTAGCCACTCGCCAGATCGTGCGTGGCGCTCACGTCGGCATTGGTCAGTGCCACCAGGGTGGCGCCCTGGAAGTTGGTGGGAAAATTGGCGACGTAATAGTCTTTCGCCGCCTGTATGGCTGCGGCTTCGCGCAGTGGGTCGGACGCACCCTGGGCCAGAGCGCGTGCACCGGCAATGGCGGCGGCGTCCACCGCCGAATTCAATTTGGCCTTGACTCCATAGGTCCTGCCGGAATCTATGGCCAGTCCGACAAATCCAATCAGAACGACCAACAGCAAGGCAACCAGGATCAGGACCTGCCCGCGTTGGGATGAATGGTGTTTTGTGCGCATGTCGTTCTTCTGTTCGGTGGACTTCAAAGCAGCGTTGCTGAATACAGGTCAGGATCCGTTTGCAGGACGTATTTCGAGAACGTCGAGTAGTGGTAGGTCGTTTCGACGACATGAACTTCTTCCCCCAGCCCCAGTGGCCGCGGCAGCGCCAACACCACCAGACGGTCGGCCTGCGCAACAGGAACGTTGCATTTACCACCAGTCCAGCTCGGGCAGGACCAGGACAATTTGCTCTGTAGTGACGCATCGCCGATGCTGGCCCGATACTGTTCCTCGACCCGCGAGACCACAGTCCCTGCGCCACCGTCTGCACCGACAACCCGGGTGATGTACACCATGCCGTGCGTCTCCATATCCAGCGGTGTGGCGGTGTGGTTCAGGGCATCGATGATGAACTGCGGACTTTGCGAAGTGCGCGCGGCCAGATTCGCGCCCTCGCGACTCATGTTGATCAGGATGTTGTCAAAGAGGATGAATCGTCCAAAGTCGGCCACGCCAAGCAGCAGAAGGAGCAGCACGGGCAGTACCAGTGCGAGCTCAGTAGTGTCCGGTCAAAACCCGAACAAAATCAATTGGTTAGCTGAGGGCGGTGGTTTATTTTTGTAGTCATCGGGCTGCAAGGCGCATGAAATATGGGTTTTCTCGAAAACCGACACCGACAAAATCTGTAGGCAAGTGT
>CAILZB010000052.1 GCA_903838565.1 uncultured beta proteobacterium
ACATCGACCTGAACGTGCGCGCCGGCGAGCGCATCGTGGTCTGCGGGCCCTCGGGCTCGGGCAAGTCCACGCTGATCCGCTGCATCAACCGGTTGGAGACGGTCCAGAAAGGCCGCATCGTGGTGGACGGCATCGACCTCACCGCGGGCGGAAAAAACGTGGATTCGGTGCGCCAGGAAGTGGGTATGGTGTTTCAGCAGTTCAATCTGTTTCCGCACCTGACGGTGCTGCAGAACTGCATCCTGGCGCCGATGCGCTCGCGGGGCTTAAGCCAGCAGGAAGCCGAAACCATCGCGATGAAATACCTGACGCGGGTGCGCATTCCCGAGCAGGCGAACAAGTACCCGGCACAACTCTCGGGCGGCCAGCAGCAGCGCGTGGCGATCGCCCGCGCGCTGTGCATGACGCCCAAGATCATGCTGTTCGACGAACCCACGTCGGCGCTCGATCCGGAGATGGTCAAGGAGGTGCTCGACACCATGATCAGCCTGGCCGAGGACGGCATGACCATGCTATGCGTGACGCACGAAATGGGCTTTGCCCGCAGCGTGGCCGACCGCGTGATCTTCATGGCCGAAGGCCGCATCGTCGAGCAAGCCGCCCCGCAGCAATTCTTCAGCAACCCGCAGCATGAGGTCACGCGCAACTTCCTGGGTCAGATCCTGAACTCGCAGCATGCGCACTGAAACTCACGGCGCCACGCCGGTACTGATTTCGCTCTCAGCCTTTGGCGCGAGCGAGGTTCGCCGCCACGGACAACTCTGGTTCTCCGAGCTCAGTCTGGTTGCCGGTGCCGATGGCGTGGAGGTGCGCAGCGAGCTGCTGACCGACCCCGAACGCGAATTGCCCGCGATTGCGCTTGCCGTGCAAGCCGCCGGAAAGAGCGCTGTCTATTCCAGTGCCGAAGGCCTCTGGAACGTAGCCGGCGCACTCGATCTGCAGGCGCTGGAGCGCGCGTTCGCGGCCACTCAAGCGCTGGGTAGCACCCGCCTGAAGATGTCCATCGGAGGCTTCGGCGCCGGATCGCACGCCAGCCTGGACACGCTGCAGCAGCGCCTGAGCGCGAGCGCGATCGAACTGCTGATCGAGAACGACCAGACGCCCCAGGCCGGAACGCTGGGCGCATTGCAGCAATTCTTTGACGCGACCGATGCCCAGGGGATTTCGCTTGGCATGACCTTCGACATCGGCAACTGGCACTGGACCGGCGAATGCCCCTTGCAGGCCGCCGCTGCACTGGCGACCCGCGTCCGCTACGTGCATTGCAAGGGCGTGCAGCGTCTGCCCAAGACCTGGGTGGCTGTGCCGCTGGCCGAGTCCTGCGCCCCCTGGCGCGCCGTGCTGCGTGCTCTGTCAAACGATGTGCCCTGGGCCATTGAATACCCGCTGCAGGGCGACGATTTGCTGGCCGTGACGCGGCAAGAAATTGCAAAGCTGCGCCAGGTCGCCGCGAGCATGGTTCATTCGCACTTTTCGACGGCAAACACGAAATGACGCAAGCGCTCGATGTCGTCACCTTTGGCGAAGCCATGATGCTGCTCGTGGCCGATCGCACGGGTCCGCTGGAGCAGGCGCAGAGTTTCTTCAAGCGCAGCGCCGGCGCCGAAACCAACGTCGCCATCGGCCTGGCACGCCTGGGCCTCAATGTCGGCTGGGCCAGCCGCCTGGGCACGGACTCCATGGGCCGCTACCTGTTGGCAGCCATGGCGAGCGAGGGCATCGACTGCTCGCACGTCGTCTGCGACGCCACGCAAAGCACGGGCTTCCAGTTCAAGGGCCAGGTGAACGACGGCAGCGATCCGCCGGTGGAATACCACCGCAAGGGCTCGGCCGCGAGCCACATGGGCGTGGCCGACATCGACGAAGCCTGGCTGCTGAGTGCGCGCCATCTTCACGCCACGGGGGTATTCCCTGCGATCTCGGCCAGCACCCTGCCGGCCGCGCGCAAAACCATGGAGCTGATGCGCGCCGCCGGTCGCAGCGTCTCCTTCGATCCGAACCTGCGGCCCAGCTTGTGGGCCTCGGCGGACATCATGCGCGCCGCCATCAACGATCTGGCGACGCGCGCCGACTGGGTGCTGCCGGGCCTGGAAGAGGGCCACTTCCTGACGGGAGAAACCACGCCGGAGGCCATAGCGCACTGGTACCGCGAGCGCGGCGCCCAATTGGTCGTGGTCAAGCTCGGCAGCGAAGGGGCGTACTTCGACGGCGTGGCCGGCAGCGGTCATGTGCCGGCCTTTCCGGTGGCCAAAGTGGTGGACACCGTGGGCGCAGGTGACGGCTTTGCCGTGGGCGTGATCAGTGCCCTGCTGGAGGGTTTGAGCGTGCCTCAGGCAGTGCAGCGCGGCGCCTGGATCGGAGCGCGCGCAGTCCAGGTGCTGGGCGACAGCGAAGGTCTTCCCACGCGAGCCGAATTGATCGCGGCCGGGCTGTGAATATGAACTCGTCCACCACTGCAGCAGCACGGCAGCAGGTGCTGGTGTTCCGCGAGTTGCCACCCGACCAGCTCGCGCGCCTGCAAGCAGTGCACGACGTGACCGTGGCGAATCCGCGCGTTCGAGAGCAGGCCGCAGCGTTCCACTCCGCATTGGCAACGGCGCAGGGGATGATCGGCTCCAGCTACCCCATCGACGCCGCGCTGCTGGCGCGCGCACCCCAACTCAAGGTCATCTCCAGCGTGTCGGTGGGCGTGGACAACTACGACCTGCGCTCGCTTGCCAACCGCGGCATCCTGCTGTGCCACACGCCCGGCGTGCTCACCGAGACCACGGCCGACACGATCTTCGCCCTCATCATGGCCTGCAGCCGACGCGTGGTCGAACTGGCAAACCTGGTGCGCGAAGGCCGCTGGACAAGCAACATCGGCGAAGAGCTTTTCGGCTGGGACGTGCACGGAAAAACGCTGGGTATCCTGGGCTTTGGCCGCATCGGTCAGGCGCTGGCGCGCCGCGCCGCACTCGGCTTTGGCATGCCCGTGCTGTACCACAGCCGCCATCCCGTCGAGCTTGCCGAACTGGCCGGAAAAACCACGCACGCGCCACTGGACGAGCTGCTGCAGCGCGCCGACATCGTGGCGGTGGTGCTGCCCCTGTCGAATGAGACCCGCGGCCTCATGGGCGCGCGCGAATTTGCGCTGCTGAAACCGGGCGCGATCTTCGTCAACGGCGCCCGCGGTGCGATCGTGCAGGAGGATGCACTGCTGCACGCGCTGGACCACGGCACGCTGCGCGCCGCCGGCCTGGACGTGTTTGCCACCGAGCCGCTGCCGCTGGACTCGCCGCTGCGAACCCACCCCAAGGTGACCGCCCTGCCGCACATCGGCTCGGCCACCTTCGAGACCCGGCGCGCGATGGCGCAGCTGGCCACCAGCAACCTGCTGCAGGCCCTGGCCGGCGAGCGGCCGGCGGCAGTGTTTGAACCGCCTTCGGTCTGAAACCCACGCCTGCCTTTGGCTCGCCCATTTTTGTACATGATGGTAATATACAAATATGATTGACCTGAGCAGGATTACCGGGTTCAGCTGGGACGAAGGAAATGCCCGAAAGAATGAAAAGCACGGCGTGTCCATGTCCGAAGCAGAGCAGGTTTTCTTCAATGCACCTTTGCTGATTTTAGAAGATGCCTTGCACAGCGAGAAAGAAACCCGCCTGCATGCATTGGGAAAGACAGATGAAGGGCGTGAACTTCACATCACACTCACACTCACACTGCGCCAGTCCAATCGATTGATCCGGGTCATCTCGGCCAGAGACATGCACCGTAAGGAGCGCGCCATTTATGAAAAAGCAGCTTAAGACCCTTCCGAAGTTCGCAAGTGAAAGCGAGGAAAGCGCGTTCTGGGCGAAGCACGATTCGACCGAGTACATGGACTGGACCAAGGCTCAAAAAATCAGCCTACCCAACTTGAAACCCACGACCAAGACGATTTCACTTCGGCTACCCCAACATCTGTTGGACTCGATCAAGACCGCAGCCAACGCACGCGACGTTCCTTATCAATCACTGATCAAGGTGTGGCTTCAGGAAAAGCTCCACTTGCAATGAATTTTTTGGTTGCCCAGGGCGCGTCGTCGACCATCCGCTCAGATGGCACGACGCCCCCCCCTTTGCAGCACCCTACTTGTATTCGCCCTTCAGGACGATGTCGCGCAGTCGGTCCTTGGCGCGCGTCATGGGAAACGCATTCGTGTCGTCGGCCGGTGGCGTGGCAAAGCGCAACTTGCCCACGATCCTCGCCTGAGAAGGCATGAGCAAGCGGCTGGGCCAGGAGCGTCCGTTTAGCCTCACGTTCGCATTCTTCCACTCCAGTTCAACCGTTTTCCCCGGCTGCAACTTGAACGCGGTGCGGCGCCTCGCCTGGGTCTGATCGAGAAAATCCAGCACCAGTTCACGCTCGGCAGCAGCGCCGCGCAATGTGACGCTCCAGCGCCAGGCGCCGTCCAGTTGCTTTGCCCGCAGCAGCAGCTCTTCCCCATTACCAAAGGGCAGCACCGCGTCAAAGTGCTTCCAGGCCGCCGGCAGCGCCGGCACGAAATGCAGCTGGTTGCGCAACAGGTCGGGGCGAAATCCGACGTAGTCCTGATAGCCGTTGCGCTCGAACTCGGCCACACTCCAGGCCTGCGCGAATGTGCCTGTTGGACGAGGCGCGCCGTCAGCACCAGGCAGCGCATCCAGCAGCTCGCTCATGCTGCCCAGCGTGCCCAGGCTCAGGATCTGATCCGACAGATTGCGGCTCAGCGCATAGGCCAGATCCTGCTGGCCGAACTTGGTCAGCGCCGTCACCGTGAAGCCCGCGTTCCAGCCCCAGATCGTGCCGTTGTGATAGGCCGCGTCCTTGTGATGGAAGGCGTCGTTCACGTGGTGCGGATGAAAGTACGAATCCTTGGGACTCAGCGACGTGATGCCATAGGGGAACAGCAGATCACCCACGGCGTTGCGCAACACCGCAGCCTCCACCGCCAGCGGCACAAACTGATCGAACGGCACGGACAACAGCATCAGTTGATTCGGTCGCACTTTCAGGTCGCGGCTGCCATCGGCGCGCAGCCTGTCCGCCATGGTCTTTCCGTCCCAAAAACGCCGCAGGAATGTAGCTTGCGTGCGCGCCGCGTGGGCGCGCCAAAGCACAGCCGATTCAGGCTGCCCCGCCTGGTCCGCGAGCTCGGCTGCGGCCTGCAGTGCGGTGTACCAAAGCGCCTGGATCTCCACCGCGTAGCGCCCGCGCGGCGACCAGGCTTCGCGCCCCTCGATGCGCGCGTCCATCCAGGTATCGGCATCCTCGTGGGCGAGCAGACCCTCGGCGTCGACCGAATGGCGCAGCGCGCCCTCGATGTAGGGTCCAGCCAGCTTCAGCGCCCGCGCCGCGAACTCGCGGTCGCCCGTGTAACGCACGTATTCCAGCGCCTCGCGCAGCATCCAGGGCGTGCCGTCCACGGTGTTGTAGATCACCTCGCTGCCGCGCACTCGATTCGGGATGCGCCCGTAGTCGCTGGCGCGCGCGTGAATGCCGACGTCGGCGGACTGCGGCGCGTCCGCGACGACGCTCAGGTTCTGGTACTTGGCGAAGTTCTCCAGCACCTCCTTCGCGTCCTTGAAATGCCCGCTCACCAGCAGCGTCCCCGGCAAGGCGATGAAGGTGTCGCGCCCCCAGTTCTCGCGGAACCATGGCAGACCCGCCCACAGACCGCGGCCATATTCGTCCACCAGAAACGACAGCGCCGACGCCTTGGCCCAGACCAGGGCGTGGTTGTATTTCTGATCCGAAGTCCAGAGCCAGCTGCGCGTCAAACGTTCATGAAAGGCGTCAAGGGTTTGCTGCACCGTCGTGCCCGAAGCGGCCATGGCAGCGGCTTGAGCCACGGCCTCTTCCCGCGTCTTGGCGAACGCCAGATGCACGGTGAATTCCGTGCCAACTTCCTTGGCCTGCAGCAGCGGCATGTCGCTCTCGAAGGCATCGCTCTTGGGCTGCACCAGATCGAAAGGCCGGTCCGCGCTCAGCGCCATCACCCAGCCGCCCGCGGACGTGATGAACAGCACGTCGCCCTGCCACGAGGTGTGTTCGGCATCGGGCTTGAATGTCCACAGCGGCTGTAGCGCCAGCTTGGCAGGCGTGGCGCTGGTCACGACGAAAGACAGGCGACGCGAACCCGCGTGCAGCGCCAGCGTCTCGCTGCTTCCATCGAAGTCTGCCCGACGGCCGAAGGGGAAAACCGTCTCCACGCTCGCGGGCAAGCGCCGGTCCAGCAGTTGGCCATTGCGGTACGCCGCGTAGTCCTGCAACAGCACGTCAGGTCCCATACAGTAGCCAGGGCGCAGGCGGTAACCGCCGGTCATGGCATCGAGGTAACCGTCGATGTTGTCGCCCACGACGAACTGTTTTTGTTGGCCCTGGACTCGGATGCCGATGTCGGAGAAGAACGCGTCGCGCGCAGGTCGGGGATCGGTCATGTGCGTCGCTCCCGCAGTGGGTGTTGCAGCGCCTGCAGACAGCGTCATCGCAGAGAAACACAACGCGATGAAGAAATTAATTGGAATCTGACCCCAATTGTTTGACATCACGCGCGCCCTGCCATGGCGTAGGCCAGCCAGCCGGCATATTCGTGCAGCAGCAATTGCCAGCGCACCGCGCCGTGCGCCAGCGAATACTCGGTCCAGGGCGTGCTGTCGCCGGTGCGGTAGTCCACGGGATAGGGCGTCACATTCCAGCCTGCGGCGCGAAAGGCGGCCAGCGAGCGCGGCATGTGCCAGGCCGAGGTGAGCAACAGCCAGCGCTGGGATTTGTCCACGTTCGGCAGCGCCGCGCTGAACACCGCGTTCTCGTAGGTGGTGCGCGACTTGTCTTCGTACTCCACCCGATTCGGGGCCACGCCCATGCTCGTGAAGAATTTCTCCGCCCGCGTCGCCTCGCTCATCCCCTGCGCCCACAACTCGCCCTCGCCACCGGTAAAGATCACTCGCAATTGCGGGCGCTGTAGCAGCAGAGCCACTGGCACCGTCATACGCTCGGCCGCCCCGTTCAACGCCACCTGATCGTGCCCGCGCCAGACGTAGGCGGCCTCGAGCGCACCACCCAACACCACCACGCCGACATAGCCGTTCAGTTGTCCAGCAGACACCTCGGCCGGTGCCGGGTTTCGGTTTTCCAGCGGGCGCAGCAGCGCATCGGCCAGCGGCAGCCAACCGACGAGCAAACCCAGCACCAGCGCCAGCAACAAGGCGCGACGCGCGCCCTTGGGCCGCCGCTTCATCCACACCAGGGCGAGCAGCATCAGCAGCGCCACCCATGCCAGGGGCTGGGTCAGGAACGACAGCAATTTGGAAGTGATGAACATGGGCCGCGGGTGGAAGTGGTTCGGGCGGATTCTACGGGGGGCGAATTTGTCATTAAGGCAACTTGCTGCGACCCAGGCCCTAGAATGCCCCACCAGGGAGAGCCATGACGCCAGAGCAAGAAGCCAGAGTCGGCATCGACGCGAAGGAATGGAACACCATGAAGACCTTGCCCATTCGCCTCGCATCCGGCCAGGATCTGCGCCAAGCCATTGAAGCCGCAGTGCGCAACCAAGGTTGCCGCGCCGCCTTCGTGCTCTCTGGCATCGGCAGCCTGTCCACCGCAGGCCTTCGATTCGCCGGGGCGGATCAGCCCCGGCGGCTGACTGGCGACATGGAAATCCTGAGCCTGTCTGGCAGCGTCGCAAACAACGGTTCACACCTGCACATGGCGCTGTCCACAGCCACGGGCGAGGTCATGGGCGGGCACGTGTTAGCGGCTGTGAGAAAGCGCGTAAATATGGCTTTCAGCCCGCGCTTTTGGCGAGCCAGGGTTTCATCGTTAGGGAATATCGCGTTGACGGCGTGACCGGCGGCAGCGCCGGCCAGCATGTCGGCATCAGAACGGCACGTCGTTCTCGTCGATGTCGCTGTGCGT
>CAILZB010000053.1 GCA_903838565.1 uncultured beta proteobacterium
GATGCGCGACCACTTGCTGGAGTCGCCCATAACGTTTGGCGACGAAACCACGGTGCAGGTTCTCAAGGAGGCGGGGCGAAGTGCGCAGTCCAAGAGCTACATGTGGGTGCAGATGACCAACGCGTCTGGATCGTCGGGCACTGGGCCGCCGATACGGCTGTTCAGCTATGCCCCTTCACGCAGCGGGGCGACAGCGCAGACGTTGTACGCCGGCATGCGCCGTGGCAGCGCTCTTGATGAGCGACGGCTATGAGGTCTACGCCCAGGTGGCGCTGACACACGACCTGATCCACCTGGGTTGCTGGGCGCATTGCCGCAGGTACTTTGTGGAGGCGCTGGACGCGCTGCCCAAGATTGCGCGAACGCCCGACAAACCAGCATCACAGTTCCTGGCGTTGATCGCCAAGCTGTATGCCGTGGAGTCGCACGCGCAAGACAACAACCTGAGTGCATCGGAGCGGCTTCGCTACCGCCAGCTGCACAGCGTGGCCGTGCTTGGCCACATCCAGACGCTGCTGTTGGCACACCTGCATGCCGTGGTACCTGGCAGTGCTCTGGGCAAGGCGCTGCACTACCTGAGCTCACAGTGGCCCAAGCTCTCGCGTTATGTGGAGGACGGCAGCTACCCGATCGACAATAATGCAGCCGAAAATTCAATCCGCCCATTTGTGATCGGCCGACGCAACTGGTTGTTCTCGGACACCGTGGCCGGCGCCAACGCGAGCGCAAACCTGTATTCGCTGCTCCAGACATGCAAGGTCAATGGGATCAACTCGTATCGTTATCTGCAGGCCGTGCTCGTGGCGCTGCCGCTTGCGCAAACCGCCGACGACTACGAGGCCCTGCTGCCCTGGAACCTCGTGCTGCCGCCCGGTTGAACTACGGCACAAACGCTCCCAACGCCAATCACATCTGAACCCTTGAAGCAAGGGGCGGGGTTAATTGACCGCATACGCTTCAACAGCACATCGCTGCGACCGGCGGTGACGGGAGCGCTGGCCAGGTGCAGCACCAGTCCTTCGCCGCCGGCTGCGGTGATGGCTTTGAGCTTGGCTTGCAGCGCGGCGTGATTCGCTAAGCGGAACTGTTCCACCGCTTCCAGTTGGGTCCAGGCAGCGGTCTGGACAACAGCTTTGAGTCGTTCCGCACGCGCTTCAAAGGTTCCATCGGCATGCGGCAGTTCAAACACGCGGTACTGCACTTGGCGCCATTCGGCATCCACCGCCTGCTCGCGACGCACCGTGGCCGACAGCGCATCGAAGCGCCCGCGCCCCAGCCACAACTCACCGTCCAGCGCTGTCGGCGGCAACCTGGCGAGAAACCACGCGGGTGCGGGCACCGGTCGCCCGCTGCGAAAGCGCAAGGCACTGCCGTTCCAGAGCGCCCGCACGCCGTCGAGCTTCTCGCTCACCAGGTAGTCCGTGGGGTCGATGCCCGCAGGCGCATTGCGCGCCAGCAGGACATCACTGCTGGCACGGGCAAGCGCAGGTGGATCAAGGGAAAAGCTGGCGAGAAAGGCCAGCGCTTGCAGGTGGAAAGAGCGGCGTGATGTTTTCATTCCAATATCATAATCATGATGATATTGGCGTTCAAGTCGCTATGCGCGGCGTCCGCGGCTATTTGGCCTTGCGTTGCCGATCCA
>CAILZB010000054.1 GCA_903838565.1 uncultured beta proteobacterium
CAAGGACAAACAACATTTGATCGCCGTGACGTGCGCGGACAGCGACATCTACCGGCCGTTGGCCTGTCCGTACTGCGGGATGGGCGGCCTGTGGCGCCATGGCTGCTACTACCGCAAGGCTGATCGTTGCGGGGTGAACAGCAAGTCACTCAACCCAGTGCCGGTGCCGCGCTACCTGTGCCCGCCATGTGAGCGCACCTGTTCGCGCCTGCCCTTGTGTATCGCGCCGCGGCGCTGGTTCGACTGGGCCATGCAGCAGGTGGTGCTGGCGCTGCTGCTGGCGGGCTGTTCCATTCACCACTGCTGCCGCTGCACCTGCCGGGCTCGCTCCACCGTACGGCGTTGGCGCGACTGGCTGCAGTCCCGCAGTGAAGAGTTCTGCTTCTACCTGCGCAGTCGATTCCCCGAGCTGGGGCGCCACGCTGATCGGGACGCCTTCTGGCGCCACGTGATCGAGGGCCTGTCTTTGGCACAGGCCATGGCCTGGCTGGATCGGGACCTGGTCGTCCCGTGATGAACTGCACCTGAGTCGCAAGCGGACAGCCTGTTCCCCGCCCGGGCGGGGAACCCACACACTTTGGCCCCTTACGGCAAAAGCGCTTTGGAATTCTCATCGGCACTTCTTTAACAGGAGGTGTTTGCATGAAAGAGATTGATCCCGTGGCCTTGTTCCGGCTGTCGGTGCTGGGGCCTATCGTCAGTCGCGAGCGACTGCTGCGCGGTGAGCTGCAGCAACTGATCCGCGAACTATCCCTTCGCGAGTACGCCATTCCCGGTTCGCAGCGGCGACTGCTGGGCGAGAAGACCATCCAGGCTTGGTACTACGCCTGGCGCAGAGACGGCCTTGCGGGCCTCACGCCAAAGGTTCGTGTGGACCGCGGTCAGTCCAAGATCACGCCTGCGATCCAGGAGGCGGTACTTGCGGCCAAGCGCGAAAATCCGCGGCGCTCCATCAACCAGATATCGCGCCTGCTCGTGGCTGCTGGAGTCGTTGCCGATCAGCGCTTGTCGCGCTCGGCTGTGCACCGACTGCTGCAGCAAAACGGTCTGTCGCAGATGGCCGGCTCTGCCAGTCTGCCCGAAGAAAAACGCAGCTTCAGCGCCGAGTTTGCGGGGTCCATTTGGTACGGTGACGTGATGCACGGGCCGCGCGTGGCCGTCAAGGGACAGTTGCGCAAGACCTATCTGGTTTCTCTCATCGACGACGCCTCGCGCCTGGTGGCGCACAGCGCGTTCTGCCTGGGCGAGACGGCGCTGGATATTGAAGGCGTGCTCAAGCAAGCGCTGCTGCGCCGGGGTGTTCCCATAAAAATCATCGTCGACAACGGCGCCGCCTACCGCGCCACCACACTGCAAGGGTTGTGTGTGCGCCTGGGCATCCACCTCATCTTCTGCCGCCCCTACGCCCCCGAGGGCAAGGGTAAGTTGGAGCGCTGGCACCGCACGCTGCGCGACCAGTTCTTGAGCGAGCTCGACGAGCGACGCATCAACGACTTGGATGATCTGAACGCGCGGTTGTGGTCCTGGCTGGAGCAGGTTTACCACCAGACGGTTCACGCCGGGCTGGCTGGACTCACGCCACTGGCGCGCTACCAGCGCGACCTGAGTCGAATCCGCAGCCTGGGATCGAAAGCAGCGCAGCTTGATGCGCTGTTCCTGCACCGGGTGCAGCGCTTCGTGAGGAAGGACGGCACCGTGTCCTACGGGGGGCAACGCTTTGAAGTGCCCTATGAACTCTCGGGCAAGACCGTGCGCCTGGTGGTCGATCCCCACGCCCAGCGTGTCGTGGGTGTGGAGAACGAAGCCGGCGTCTCGCTGGGTGCGGCCACGCCCCTGGACCAACTGGCCAACATCCAACGTGTGCGCCGTAAACCCGAGCTTGCGGCGCAGTCGATGGCGCCGCGCTCTGGCCCGAACCTGGTGGAATTGGCGCATGCGCAATACCACGGCGCCAATGCCGAATCGAAGAAGGTGGCCTGAGATGTACCTGCAACACTTTGGCCTGCGTCACGCACCGTTGGGCAAGGATCTCACCGAACCCTGGGATGACGGCCCTCTGGTCAAATTGGCCGAGCGCTTCAACTGGTTGCTGCAGTCGCCCGGCATCGGGCTGCTCACCGGTGAGCCCGGCGTGGGCAAGACCGCTGCGCTGCGCAGCCTGACCCACACGCTCAACCCGCACCGCTACCAGGTGCTGTATCAGGCCGAGACCGACTTCGGTCGCATTGACCTGTACCGCGGCCTGGCGCGCGTCCTGGGACTGGAGCCCGCCTACCGGCGCGCACAACTGTGGCGCGACATCAAGCAGCGCGTGCACGAGATGGTCGACAGCAAGCAGGTCACGCCCTTGTGGATCATCGATGAGGCGCAGAATCTGCCGCCCGAGTTCTTCCGCGACTTCCCCTCGTTCCTGAACTTTGCGTTCGACTCGCGCGACTTGATGAGCGTATGGCTGGTGGGCCACCCGATTCTGGCGCAGACGCTGGAGCGAGCTCCGTATGCGGCGCTCTCCAGTCGCATCCAGGTGCGCGTCCAACTCAAACCCGTGGTGGAGCGCGAGCGCTTCTGCCTGCTCATCCATCACGCATTGAAGAGCGCCGGCTGCCAGCACACGGTACTGTCCGACTCGGGAATGGAGATCTTGCGTCAAGCCAGCAAGGGTCTGCCTCGACAGGCCGGGCGTGTGCTGTGCACTGCCATGCGACTGGCCGTGCCCAAGGCGCTGAACCATCTGCCCGACGAGCTCCTGCAACAAGCTATCGCGGAACTGCAATGAAACCACCACCCTTTGCATCGATCCTGCGTCGCAGCCAAGTGGTCTTGACCATGCCCACACTGAACGACGAGACTGTCATTCAAATCCAGGACTTCCTCCATCTTGCGCTCGATACTTTCGAGGACCACTACGGCGAACAAATCGAAAACTTCTACCAGGCCTTGCACGAGCAGTCCTATGACCCCGCACTGGACCTGGGGGACTCACCGTTCTGAGACCGCCTAGCGCCCAAACCTCAACGCCGCCAACTTAAACCTTGGCGGCGTTGCTGTTGGCGACTAAACAAGTTCCACTGCCGACACCGTCCCGCTCACAGCGAGGTGCGAGCACCTTCAAAAATGGCGTGGGACACAGGACCGAATTCAACCATGGATAGCGTGGGTGGCCGGCCCGAATCTATCGTGGGACGTAACACTTGGGGCTGAAAGCCGTCCATCAAGTTTCCTAACTGCGGTCGCTCGAATTCCCTCGACACGTCCAGCCAGGATGCTCATGCATGCTGGCGACTCAGCACTTTACTCAACCGATACAAATCAATCAAACGAATATTGATATATATCAATATTTTTGCACCTTGGGGAAATTGTAAAAAATATATTTCGTGACATCCTATCCGCGTAAAACCCAAGCAAAAGACACCAAGGTCTGAAAAAATGAATTTCACCAATATGAAGATTTCAAGCCGGCTTGCAGTCGCCTTCGGGATCATTCTTGCGATCTCAATCGCCACTGCCTTTATTGCGGTGAGCAAGCTCTCCAATATCCACGATAGCCTGCTTGACATTGTCCAGGACAACAACGTCAAGATTCGGCTGAGCAACGACATGTCAGACGCGGTTCACATCGTCTCGCGTGTGACAAGAACCATGGTTCTGCTCCAAGACAAAGAATCCAAGGACAGAGAGATGGGCAAGATCATCAAGGCGCGTGAGACCTACGACAAGTCCTTGGCGGAATTGGGAAAGATGCCCAACGACGCGGCCGAGATTGCCGGCATAGAAAAAATTTCAGCGGCAAGGTCGATTGCGCGGCCGCTCAATGACAAAGTGTTGGAGCTGGGAACGAATGGAAAGGAAACCGAGGCAACTGTACTGCTGATGAAAGAGGCCGCCCCGGCCACGCAGAAATGGCAGGATGCGATCGACGAGAGCATGGACAATGAGGCGGTCAACAGCACGAAGCAGTTCGAGAACGCCGAGAGCCAGTATCAGCACGCCCGCAACATTCTCATAGCGGCCAATATCCTGTGCGTCGCTGTGGCCGCGCTCTTGGGCTGGTTGGTCACCCGCTCAATCACGAGTCAACTCGGTGGAGAGCCGGGCGAGGCTTCGCTCTTGGCGCAAGGCGTGGCCGAGGGGGATTTGACCCGTCAGGTGAACCTGAAGAATGGCGATACTTTGAGCATGATGGCCAACCTGGGGATCATGCAGAGGACCCTGGTAAGAATAGTCACCAACGTGCGCCAGGGCTCGGAGAGTGTTGCCACGGCAAGTTCTCAGATTGCACAGGGAACCAATGACCTTTCGTCTCGAACGGAAGAGCAGGCGAGCGCGTTGGAACAAACGGCAGCATCGATGGAGCAACTCAACGCTACGGTGAAGCAGAACTCTGACAGCGCGCGTCAGGCGAATCAACTGGCTATGAACGCCTCCAGCGTCGCCATCAAAGGTGGCGAAGTCGTGACCCAGGTGGTGGACACCATGAAGGGCATCAATGAAAGTTCGCGCCGAATCGCTGACATCATTCAGGTGATCGACGGGATCGCTTTTCAGACCAATATTCTGGCGCTTAATGCAGCGGTTGAGGCTGCCCGCGCGGGCGAGCAAGGTCGAGGGTTTGCCGTGGTGGCAACCGAAGTGCGTTCATTGGCCGGCCGAAGTGCCGAGGCGGCCAAGGAAATCAAGACCCTTATTTCGGCCAGCGTCGAGCGGGTTGAGCAGGGTACGGCCCTTGTTGACCAAGCTGGCGCGACGATGACGGAAGTTGTGACCGCGATTCGGCGTGTAGCTGATCTCATGGGCGAAATAAGTTCTGCCAGCGCAGAACAAAGTGCCGGGGTGGCCCAAGTGGGCGAGGCAGTCGTCCAGATGGATCAGGTCACGCAGCAAAACGCGGCTCTGGTCGAAGAGATGGCTGCCGCTGCCGGCAGCTTGAGCGCTCAGGCACAGGACTTGGTCAAGGCGGTGGGCGTTTTCAATCTCGGCACCGGCCACCAGCGAGCCACACCACAAGTCGCACGCATCAGTCCTGGACCGCCGATGATTCAGGGTGTTACTCGAAAAATTGGCGGCTCCGGGGCGACAGGTGCAATGTTAAAGCCCAAGACAGCATCGATCGGCGTGCCTGCACCCGTTGCGAAAGCCCAAGGTGTGAACGACGACTGGGAGAGCTTCTGAGGCCAGCTTCGGTGTCACTGCCATGGCAGTTGGTGCTGAAAAGAACTGAACGTCTTGCGCCACGGCAATGATCGGAGTAAATCAGACTGAGGTGTCGTAAGGCCGCTTTCGCTGCGGTCCCGCAGTTCAACTTGCCGGCTTGTATGTCAGCTTTGTGATGATAGCCTGACGGTGGTGGGAATCCAACGAACGTCGCCTTGGTGTCTGGACCATTTCGTTGGGGCGAAAACGTTCATTTTTGACGCCGCTGGCTCCTCAGGGCTGATTGGAGACGTTAAGCCATTAGTCTTACTGGCTCAAAACAGACTCCGCCCATTTTTCGGCTAGTGCGACAGTTGCGAACCACTCAAATCGGACCTCTGCCTCCCTAATGTGCTTGGCATAGTGGGGCCCCATAAAAGTGGCACCTTCAATCTCATGTGGCAGAACAAACGCAATTCCCGAGGGAGCAAGCTTCAATTGCGTATTCCGGCGATCGTGACCACCGATTCCGGTCGATCGTGACCGGTTGCGCAGCGTGCAAGAGTTGCGCTGCGCAGATTGTATGGTGGGAGTTGCGCACGGCTTCAAATCATGCCCGCTCAGGATGTTTTGGCTTCCC
>CAILZB010000055.1 GCA_903838565.1 uncultured beta proteobacterium
GCTGAAGCAGACCCCGGTATTGCGGCAACAATACCCACCTCATGTCCATTCCCCAATCCTTCATCCAGGAACTGCTGGCCCGCACCGATGTGGTCGACATCGTGGGCCGCTACGTGCAGCTGAAGAAGGGCGGCGCCAACTTCATGGGCCTGTGTCCGTTTCACGGAGAAAAATCGCCCTCGTTTTCGGTCAGTCCGGCGAAACAGTTCTATCACTGCTTTGGCTGCGGCAAGAACGGCAACGCCATCAGCTTTCTGATGGACCACGCGGGCATGAGCTTCGTGGAAGCGGTGCAGGACCTGGCGCAGCAGTACGGCCTGCAAGTGCCGCAGGACGATTCCTCGCCGCAGGACCGGGCCCGCGCCCAGGAGCAGCGGCAAAAGCAGGACACGCTCACCGACGTGCTGGAAAAGGCCTGCGCCGCGTACAAGATTCACCTGAAAAACTCGCCACGCGCGGTGGACTATTTCAAGAAGCGCGGGCTCAGCGGCGAGATCGCGAAATCCTTTGATTTGGGCTATGCGCCCGAAGGCTGGCGCAGCCTGGCCAGCGTGTTTCCCGACTACAACGACCCGCTGCTGGTGGAGTCCGGCCTGGTGATCGTGAGCGAGGACGAGGAAAAGCGCTACGACCGTTTCCGCGACCGCGTCATGTTCCCGATCCGCAACGTCAAGGGCGAATGCATCGGCTTTGGCGGGCGCGTTCTCGGAGACGAAAAACCCAAATACCTCAACTCGCCGGAAACCCCGGTGTTCAGCAAGGGGCGCGAACTCTACGGCCTGTTTGAAGCCCGCACCGCGCTGCGCGAGCACGGTTTCGTGCTGGTGACCGAGGGCTATATGGACGTGGTGGCGCTGGCGCAGCTGGGCTTCCCCAACGCCGTGGCGACGCTCGGGACGGCCTGCACCAACGAGCATGTGCAAAAGCTGTTCCGCTTCACCGACTCGGTCGTTTTCAGCTTTGACGGCGACGCCGCCGGTCGGCGCGCCGCGCGCAAGGCGCTGGACGGCGCCCTGCCCTTCGCCAGCGACACGCGCAGCGTCAAGTTCCTGTTCCTGCCACCCGAACACGACCCCGACAGTTACATCCGGGAGTTTGGCAAGGAGGCTTTTTCGCTGTGTATCAGCCAGTCCGTGCCGCTGTCGAAGTTTTTGATCGAAGCCGCGCGCGAGGATTGCGATCTGAACAGCGCCGAGGGGCGCGCGCATTTCGCCAGCAACGCCCGACCGCTGTGGATGGCGCTGCCCGACGGCGCGCTCAAGCGCCAGTTACTGGGCGACATCGCCGATCTGGTGCAGCTCAGCGGGCGCGAGTTGACCGACCTGTGGCTGGGGCGCGCGGCCACCGCCAAGCCCGAATACGGCAAGCGCACCAAGAACTTCGAGGCCAAGTCCACAGGCAGTTCTGACGCTTATTCATCGCGTTTCTCCGCGCCCGCGCCACGCCGCGGCCGCGTCGTGCCGACCGGGCGCGCCGACCATGCTGCGCGCCTGCTTCTTACGTATCGCAGCGCCTGGGACGCCCTGTCCAACGAAGACCACAGCATGCTGTGTGAACTGCCGGCGCCGCATGGCCCCTTGTTCCTCTGGCTGGAGAGCCAATTACACGAGCACGGACCGCAATCCTGGGGTGCCCTGCGCGAAGGCTTGCAGGGGCATGAATCCGAGAGCCTGGCGCTGCGCCTGATGGCCGAACCCGAGATCGAGCCCGTGGAAGCCGCAGAATCGGTGCGCGAGTTGCGCGCCCTGCTCAACCGCATGCTGGTCGAGCGCATCAAGCTGCAGGAAACCCAGGCCATCGAGGCGGCCGGGTCCGACCCGCTGGCTTTAGAGCGCTACCGCACGCTGCAGGCACGCCGGCGCGAACTCGAACTCAAGGCGATCGACCCGGCAGCCTGATCCCTGCGCTCATATTTGGTACAATCCAAGACCAATCTCTCGGCAAGAGCGACAGCAGCACCTCCGGACCCGGCCCATCGTTGAACTTCGTTCACACCCGGCCACCCTACCGCAAGGACTGCACACCAAATGTTCGCCCACCCTTCTTGCCTCTGAGGAAATCCTTGTGTCAAGCGACCCGCGCCAAGCGTTTGGCGGCATGCATTTGTTTGTTTCTTTTTGATCTGTGAGGTTCTCCAATGCCTTCTCAAAAGTCCAAGAAACCCGCTGATGGTGTCGCCAAAACGGGCGCAAAGCCGACCTCCAAGGTGATTCCCGCGGCTACCCAGCCGGTATCACGCCACGCTACGAAGGACCAGACCGTGCCCGCATCCAAGACCAAAGCCAGCCCCGAAAAAGCCACCGCGACCGACGCTGACAAGAAGAAAGCCGGGCGCCCGGCCAAGGCCGCGCCAGCTGCCGCGCCCGTGCGCATTGGCGCCAAGCGCGGGCCCAAACCCAAAGGCTCGATCGCCGCACCGGACGACTTTGCCGACATCGAGGCCGAATTTGCTGAAGAGCCCGCGGCAGCGGCCGTCGTGGTGCTGGACGCCAACGGCGAGAAGGTCAAGCCGCTGCGCATGAAGATCAGCAAGGCGAAAGAACGCGCCTTGATGAAGGAATTTGGCCTGGACGAGACCGTCCTGTCCGAAGAAGACATGGCCAAGCGCCGGCTGCGGCTGAAGGCGCTGATCAAGCTGGGCAAGACGCGCGGCTATCTGACGCACGGCGAAATCTCCGATCACCTGCCCGACAAGCTGGTCGACGCCGAAACGCTCGAAGTCGTGATCGCGATGCTCAACGACATGGGCGTGGCGGTCTACGAGCAGACGCCGGACGCCGAAACGCTGTTGCTGAACAACACCGCGCCGACCACCGCGACCGAGGAGGAAGCCGAGGAAGAAGCTGAAGCAGCACTGTCCACCGTGGACAGCGAGTTCGGCCGCACCACGGATCCCGTGCGCATGTACATGCGTGAAATGGGCACGGTCGAGCTGCTCACGCGCGAAGGCGAAATCGAAATCGCCAAGCGCATCGAAGGCGGCCTGATGCGCATGATGGAAGCCATTAGCGCCAGCCCGGCCACGATCGCCGAGGTGTTCCGCCTGTCCGAAGAAATCCGTGAAGGCAAGGTCGTGATCACGGCCGTGGTCGACGGCTTCTCCAATCCGAACGAGGCCGACGACTATGTGGCCGAAGAAGACTTTGACGAGTTCGACGCCGAGGACGACGACGACGGCAAGGGCGGCTCCAAGGCGCTGACCAAGAAGCTCGAAGAGCTCAAGCGCGAAGCCCTGACGCGCTTTGACAAGATGCGTGAGCTGTTCGAGAAGGTGCACAAGATCTATGACAAGGAAGGCTATGGAACGCCCGCCTACGTGAAGGCTCAGGCCGCGCTGTCCGAAGAGCTGATGACCATCCGCTTCACCGCCAAGGCGATCGAGAAGCTGTGCGACATGGTGCGCACCCAGGTCGACGACGTGCGCAAGAAGGAACGCGAACTGCGCCGCATCATCGTCGACAAATGCGGCTATCCGCAGGACAACTTCATCGCCGACTTCAGCGGCCGCGACAAGAACGGCAACAAGGTGGCGTCCAATCTGCTGAACCTGAAGTGGATCGAGAAGCAGGCCGCTGCGGGCAAGCCCTGGAGCGTCATCATGGCGCGCAATATCCCGCCGGTGCAGGACTTGCAGCAAAAGCTCACGGACATCCAATCGCGCGTGGTCGTGCCGCTGGATCGCTTGAAGGACATCAACAAGCGCATGAACGAGGGCGAGGCGTCTTCGCGTCACGCCAAGCGCGAAATGATTGAGGCCAATCTGCGTCTGGTGATCTCCATCGCCAAGAAATACACGAACCGCGGACTGCAGTTCCTGGACCTGATCCAGGAAGGCAACATCGGCCTGATGAAAGCCGTGGACAAGTTCGAATACCGTCGCGGCTACAAGTTCTCCACCTATGCGACCTGGTGGATTCGCCAGGCGATCACGCGCTCGATTGCCGATCAGGCACGCACCATCCGCATCCCGGTGCACATGATCGAGACCATCAACAAGATGAATCGCATCAGCCGCCAGCACCTGCAGGAGTTCGGCTTCGAGCCCGACGCCAGCATCCTGGCCGAGCGCATGGAGATTCCGGAAGACAAGATCCGCAAGATCATGAAGATTGCGAAAGAGCCGATCTCGATGGAGACGCCGATCGGCGACGACGACGATTCGCACCTGGGCGACTTCATCGAAGACTCGGTCAACACGGCGCCGCTGGAGGCGGCGATGCAGGCCGGCCTGCGCGACATCGTCAAGGACATCCTGGATTCGCTCACGCCGCGCGAAGCCAAGGTGCTGCGCATGCGCTTCGGCATCGAGATGTCCACCGACCACACGCTGGAAGAAGTGGGCAAGCAGTTTGACGTGACGCGCGAGCGCATCCGCCAGATCGAAGCCAAGGCGCTGCGCAAGCTCAAGCACCCCAGCCGCTCGGACAAGCTGCGCAGCTTCATCGACACGCTGTAGAAGCAGTTCGTGTTCGCGTTCAGTCCAGGTCGAATCCGAGTTCCACCTGGGCGGTGCGTGCCACCTGGACCGGTTCAAAGCGCCACAAGGCGATCGCCGCCAGTGCCGGCGGGTTCAGGCGACGATGGCTGCTGGACAGGATTTCAGGCGCGCTGACGGTTCCATCCGGCTGCACCACAAAGCGCAGCGTTACCGCGCCCTTGCCCAGCTTGGCCATGACGTCGCCGGGGAAATCGGGTTTGGGTTGGGCGATCGGCTTAAGCTTAACCTCCACATCAAGCGCTTTCGCTGCCGAGGCCTCGACCGCTTGCGTGACCACGGATGCGCTCAGCGGAACCACCACCGGCAGCACGAGCTCATCCGCGTTCTGAGCGCTCAACTCGGTCGGCACGGTCTGTGCTGTTGCAACAACCGGCGCGCCAGCCGCGGATGCGGCCTTGGCCGGTGACGGCGCCGCAACATCCTGCTTGCTTGCCGCCTTGCGTGGTTTGTCGGCGTGAATCTTGATCCAGCGAAATACGCTGTCCGCCTGACGTTGCACGCTCTCGCTGGGTGCGGCGACTTGCGCTGGCGCGGACGCCGCGCTTGCGGGGGTCACCGATTGGGCACTTGCAGGCGAACACAAGGCGGACCCCGCCAGACAGGCGACGCACACCCACTGTGCCGATCCGACCCCGGCGGCGGGCACGCGATAAGCCGACTTCAACCACAGCAGTGGCTTGAACGTCGCAGCTCTCAATTCCGTCTTACATTCCAGCTTCAAATCCATGTCCATGCGGCCTGCCCAAACAACTGAGCGACGACTGCGCCCAATCCCGATGTTCAATTTCGGAACCGGCGTAGTATTAAGGCATTTGGCCCAAACAGTCCTAGGGTAAGCACTGATGAGTCCGGGCCCAGCCTCATTCCCGCAGGGAAAACATCCTTCAGGCGATGACGATCCGAATTCGGTAACCCACAGGTAATTTGTCCTTGCGATCCGCGTTGGAATCGTGAGGCTATCGGATTCGCGGCTTAAAGCTTGATTTCCAGCCCGATCTGCCAACGGGTATAGGACGGCTGCAGCGACTCGGTCGCTGTGCGGATCGGCTGCCCGAGCGGGTTCACGGAATCCAGCACGCCGCTGCTGTTGTACAGGCGAGGCGCGAGGTTGCTGGCCGAGACGCGCAGCTGCCAGGCCGGGTTGATGCTCCACAGCACATAGGCGTCGGCCACCCGCTTGTCCGAGATCACGGCCACCTGATCTGCGCTCAGCCGCGTGCTGTAGCCGGGGGTCCAGTTGACATTGCCGCCCAGCGTCAGCGGCCAGTTCGGGATGCGGTAGTCCGCGCCCAGATTGAGCGTTCCGTCGGGCTGCTGGTCAAGCCGGTTGTTCGGACCGGGAACGCCTTGCACCTTGGATGAGAATACGCTGGCGTTGGCGCGCAGGTCCAGCTTGGGCGCGCCGTCGACCAGATCGCTCAGGCGGAATTTGGCTTCCAGCTCGATGCCGCGCGTGCTCGCGTCGCCAATGTTCTGCATGCGCGACACCCAGCGCGGTACGTCGGCCCAGGACACGGTCTCCAGCGCGGTCTCGCGCCGCATCAGGTTGTGGATGCTGCGAAAGAACAGGTTCGCCGTGATGATGCCGCTGCCGGTGACGTAGCGCTCAAGCGCCACATCCAGGCCGGTCGCCAACTCCGGCAGGAGATTTGGGTTGCCGGCGCGATCCGGGTGGATCTCCTCGTTCGGCCCTCGTCCGGCAAACATGCTGTTGATGCTGGGCCGGGCAATCAGGTTCTGCAGATCCGGCGCGCGGTAGCTGCGCGTCAGGCTGAAGCGCATCTGGTCGCGGCTTTCGGGGGAGAACTTCCACACCGCGTGCAGCAGCGGCGTGGTCACGCTGGAGCGGTTGCTGATGTCGGGCGCGGCCGCATCCAGGCTGCCGCGTGTGTCGATTCCCTCCCAGCGCAGCCCCGCGTGCAGCGCCCACTGCGGCGTCAAGGCCCATTCGTCCTGCGCGTAAAACGCCGCTCGCGTCACCGCGGCCGTGAGGTCGCCGTCGAAATCCGAGAGCGGGGTTTCGCCGTTCTGCACGGTGGTGGCGGTTTCCACGCGCCGGTTCAGGTCCAGCTCCATGCCGCTCACCAGGCTGTGCTCGTTGTCCAGCGTCTTGGTGATCTTGGCGCTGCTGCTGAAGCTCGTGTCGTGCTGTTGCGAGCCGGTATTTTGCTGGCTGTTGACGCCCGGCGTCACGTCATAGTTCGTCCTCAGGTTGTTGGAGATCCATGCGCTCTGGCCCAGGCCGAAGCGCAGATTCACGTTGCCGCCCTGCTCCAGTCGATAGGTCCCCTGCCCTCCGAGCCGCGCGGTGGAATAGCGCCCGTCCGACGTGCCGGTGCTGTGCGTGTAGGGTGCGACGCCGCCCGTCTGCTCAAGCTGACTGGCGCTGGATCCCGTGCCCTCGGACAGGATGTACATGGGCGTGAGCACCAGCGTGTTGCCGCGCTCATCGCGCCACTGCAGGCGCGCGTTGGCGTGGATGGAATTGCGCGCACCCGAGCTCTCGTTGACCTCGGTCTGATCGATCACCTCACCCGTGGCCAGGTTCTGCGTGTGCGTGAGGGTGGTGCTGTCACTGGCGCGCTCCCAGCGATTCGCCGAGACGCTCAGGTTGTAGTTGAAGCTGCCCAGCGTGTCGTTGCGCGTCCAGGCTGCGCTGGGCTGCTGGTGGCCGTTTTCCAGCCCCAGCGCCAGGCGCACTTCGTTCAGGCGCTTGCTGTAGCCGCCGCGCGTGATGATGTTGAGCGTGCCTGCGATGGCGCGTGCACCGGTCTCGGCAGTGGGGGCGCGCAAGATCTCGATGCGCTCGATCTGCTCGGGCGACAAATCGTCCAGCGAAAAGCCGCGCGGCACCGGTTCGCCGTCGATCAGGATTTGCGTATAGCCGCTGCCCAGGCCGCGCATGCGCGGCGCACCACCGCGACCGGGTTGCCCCTGGGTCGTGACGCCCGGCAGGCGCTTGAGGATCTCGCCCACGGTGCTGTCGCCAAAGCGCTCGATCTCGTCGCGCCCGAAAATGATCTTGGACGCGGTCGAACGCCGCCGCTCTTCGGTGTCGCTCTCGGCCGTCCCGGTCACGACCACCCGCTTGAGTGCAGCGTCGGCGGGCGCCCGCCGCACCGGCTTGGCTGCCTCGTCCTGCGACGCCGGCTTTTCGGCCTGGGATGGATCGCTCACGACCTGAGCCAAGGCGTTGAATGACAGCCCCAGGGCGAAGCCCAGCAGCGAGATTGCACCGGTTCTCCAAGGCGTGAAAAAGGCAGGTGTCTTGCGCATCGCGCCATTATCCTTGCAGCGTGTGAAGTTCCCGTGAACAGGGGCGTTTGGTGCGCGCCAAACGCCTTAAACTGGCCCCATCATGACCGACCCCTCCGATCAGAAGTTCCTCGAGTTCGCGCTGACGCTGATGCATTCGCGCCAGAATGTCCTGCCGCGGCACCTCGAGGAGCCCGGCCCGGCGGCGCAGCAGCTGCAGGACATTCTGGGCGCGGCCGCTGCGGCACCCGATCACCGGCAGTTGCTGCCGTGGCGCTTTGTCGTCGTTCCTGCGCG
Organism: uncultured beta proteobacterium; assembly: GCA_903838565.1. Classification (GTDB taxonomy): domain Bacteria; phylum Pseudomonadota; class Gammaproteobacteria; order Burkholderiales; family Burkholderiaceae_C; genus CAIKVZ01. Next base: position 8,051 of record CAILZB010000055.1, read on the forward strand.
CCAGCGCGCCCGGCTGGCCGACGTTTTTGGCCAGGCACTGCTCGACCGGGACCCGAATGCCACAGCCGAGCAGATCGAGCGCGCACGCGAGAAGGCGCACCGCGCCCCGTTCCTGATGCTCGCGGTCGTGCGCCTGAAGGAACACCCTGCGCCGCCACCGGCGAGCAACGCGCAAGCGGGCGCGGCGCACGAAGGCGATGTCGGTGCCGCCGAACGCCTGGTGTCTCTGGGCTGCGCCATCCAGAACGTCGTATTGGCCGCGCATGCGGCCGGCTTCGGCACCGGACTCACCAGCGGTCAGGCCTTGGACTCAGGATGTTTGCGGGCCCTGTTCTCACTCACGGAATACGAACAGGCCGTGTGCTGCATCAACATCGGCAGCGTCAGCAAACACAAACCCCGGCGCCTGCGGCCCACGGTCGCTGACTACGTGTCCGAGCTGGCCTGAAGTCTCATTGTCGGTACGCCACTGATCAGGATCCACCATGTACCTCACCGTCAACGGCCACAAGACCTATTGCTACACCGGGGGCAAAGCCTTCAACCCGGACCAGCCCACCGTGGTGTTCATCCACGGCGTTCTGAACGACCACAGCGTGTGGATCCTGCAGACCCGCTATCTGGCGCATCACCACTGGAACGTGCTGGCGCTGGACTTGCCAGGCCACTGCAAAAGCGCGGGCCCGCCGCCGCTCAGCGTGGAAGAAGCGGCTCAGTTCGTCATCGCGCTGCTCGATGCAGCCGGCGTGAAAAAGGCGGCGCTGGTCGGGCACAGCTTTGGCGCACTGGTGGCGCTGCAGGCCGCGGCGAGCGCACCCGATCGCGTGAGCCAGCTGGTGCAGGTCGGCACGGCGTTTCCGATGAAGGTCTCCGCAGCCTTGCTGGAGAGTTCGCTCAAGGACCCGCAACAAGCCATCGACATGGTGAACGTCTATTCCCACTCCACGCTCGCGCCGCCCCCGTCAACGCTGGGGCCGGGAACATGGCTCTACGGCGGGTCGCGCGCATTGATGCGGCGCGTGCTCGCCAGCAATGCCGAGGCCAACCTGTTCCACCGTGGCTTCACCGCCTGCGACAGCTATCTGGCGGGCGACGCTGCCATGGCCAGCGTGCAGTGCCCGGCGCTGTTTGTGCTCGGTCGCAGAGATCAGATGACGCAGCCCCGGGCGGCCCAGTCACTGATGAACGCCGCCGTGCACGCCAAGGTCGTGACGCTGGACGCCGGTCATCAGCTGATGACCGAATGTCCGGATGGCGTGCTCGGCGCGCTGCTGGACTTCCTCAAGCCCGCGGCTTAAGCGTCCATCCGCTCTTCGAGCGTGGCTGATAAGCTCGGTCCATGCCGAATACCTCCCTGTCCAGACTGTTTGCGCAGACGCCGTTTCTGCGTTTCTGGCTGGCACGTCTGGCCGGAGTCACGGCCAATCAGATGCTGATGGTGGCCGTCGCCTGGCACATGTACGACATCACGTCCAGCGCCTGGGATCTGGGTCTGGTGGGCCTGTTCCAGTTTGTGCCCGCGCTGCTGATGACGCTGCCCGCGGGCCATCTCGCCGACCGCCTGCACCGCGGCCGCATCTTTGCCACCTGCATGCTGGCGCAGGCAGGCGTGGCCCTGGCTTTGGTGGCAGCGACCCAGGGTGGGTTTGCCACCCGCGGTCTGATGCTGGCGGTCGCCGTGGTGCTGGGCGTGGCGCGCGCCTTCCAGATGCCGGCGCAGCAGGCGCTGACGCCGCTGCTGGTGCCGCAGGAATTGCTGCAGCGCGCGATCGCGCTGAGCTCCAGCGGCATGCAGGCCGCGATCATCTGCGGGCCGGCGCTGGGCGGCGTGCTCTATGTCCTGGGTGCCACCACCGTCTACCTGAGCTGCACGGCGCTGCTGCTCTTGGCCTGCGCACTCACGCTGGCCGTGCATTACGCGCATCGCCCCTCCACGCTCGCGGCCAACTGGAGCTCGGTGCTCGCCGGCGTGGCCTTCGTGTGGCGACGCAAGCTGTTGCTGGGCGCCACCTCGCTCGACCTGTTCGCGGTGCTGCTGGGTGGCGCCACGGCCCTGCTGCCGATCTACGCGCGCGACATCCTACACACCGGGCCGCAAGGCCTGGGACTGCTGCGCGCAGCGCCTGCCGCGGGCGCACTCACGATGTCGCTGCTGCTGATGCGCTGGCCGATCAAACGCCGGGTCGGCCACCGCCTGTTGGCGGCCGTGGCGCTGTTCGGCCTGGCGACCGTGGTGTTCGGCCTGTCGACGCATTTTGGTCTGTCGCTGCTGGCGCTGGCGCTCACGGGTGCGGCCGACTCGGTGAGCGTGGTGATCCGCATGACCCTGGTGCAGCTGGAAACGCCCGACGACATGCGCGGTCGGGTCTCGGCCGTGAATTCCATCTTCATCGGTGCCTCGAACCAACTGGGAGAATTTGAATCCGGTAGCGCTGCGGCGCTGTTCGGACCGATCGCCTCCGTGGTGTCGGGCGGCGTCGGCACGCTGCTGATTGCAGCGGCCTGGTTGCGACTGTTCCCGACGCTGGCGCGGCGCGACCACATCGTGTGATCTGCGCAGCCCATTTGGCGGTCAGTGAATCTCGTGCAGCGGCGCGGGGCGCCATTTCGCCAAGCGGTTCTCGACCCAGGTCATGGCGTATTCCGCGGCCAGCGCGACCACCATGATGATGACGATCGCGGCGTACATGCCGGCCGCGTCGAACGAGCCCTTGGCCACATTGATGAGCAATCCGATGCCGTAGCGCGCGCCGACAAATTCACCGACGATCGCGCCGACGATGGCAAAGCCGAAGCTCACGTGCAGCGAGGCAAAGATCCAGCTCATGGCCGAGGGGATGACGACCGAGCGCGTCAGCTGCCAGCCCTTGGCGCCCAGGATCTGCGCGTTCGCCAGCAGATTGCGGTCCGCTTCCACCACGCCCTGAAACGCGTTGGAGAACACCACGAAGAACACCATCACGAACGACAGCGCCACCTTTGACGTCAGGCCCAGGCCGAAGATCATGATGAAGATCGGCGCCAGCACCACGCGCGGCACCGAGTTGATGACCTTGATGTAGATCGAGAACACGTCGGCCAGCATGCGGTTGCGCCCCAGCGCGATGCCGGCGACGATGCCGGCGATCGAGCCCGAGAAGAAGCCCAGCAGCGACTCTTCCATCGTGACCCACAGGTGGTACCACAGCGGCCCCTCCGACGTGCCGTCCACCACCCATTCCACCAGGCGCTCGGCGATGGCCTTGGGGCTGGAAAAGAAGAACACGTCCATCCATTTGAGCCGGGTCGCAAGCTCCCAGCCGCCGAGAAAGACAAACAGGATGAAATAGCGCCAGAAGTAGACGGTGCGTTTGCGCCTGCGGCCTGCGAGCGCTGCGGCGGCCTCGATCTCCGCATCGGACGTGCCGGGCTGGAATACCGCTGCGACGGTGAGAGTGGTGTCGGTCATGTATCTTCCTTAAGGCGCGACGGCTTCTTCGCGGGCCGCGCTGCGTTGCACCTCGTCGCGCAGGTCTTCCCAGATCGTGCGCGAAATGTCGATGAAGCTTTTCTCATAGCGGATCTCGCTCACGATGCGGGGCCGCGGAATATCGATGGTGTAGACCGACTTGACCGTGGCCGGTCCGGCGGTGAGCACGTAAACCTTGTCGGCCAGCGCGATGGCTTCTTCCAGGTCGTGCGTGACGAACACCACCGATGCCTTGGCCTGTGACCAGAGCTTGAGCAGTTCCTCGTGCATCAGCACGCGCGTCTGCACGTCCAGCGCCGAAAAGGGCTCGTCCATCAGCAGGATCTGCGGCTCGTTGATGAAAGTCTGGGCCAGCGACACGCGCTTGCGCATGCCGCCGGAGAGCTGGTGCGGATACTTGGTTTCGTGTCCGGAAAGATTCACGCGCGCCAGCCATTCGCGCGCCTTGTCGTAGGCCTGCTTGGGCTCCATGCCGCGAAACAGCGGCCCGGCCACCACGTTGTCGATCACGCTGCGCCAGGGAAACAGCGCGTCGGTCTGGAAGGCAAAGCCGATGCGCGCATCGATGCCGTTGACCGGCGCACCCATGACGCGGACCTCGCCTGCCGAGGGCTTGGCCAGACCCGTCACCAGGTTCAGCGTGGTCGACTTGCCGCACCCGGTGGGACCGACGACCGCGACGAACTCGCCGCGCGCCACGCTCATGTTGAAGTCGCGTAGCGCCGTCATGGACTTGCCATCCGGCGTGATGAAACGGCGACTGACGTTGATCAGTTCGATCGCCGGGCTGTTCTTGTGGTGCGGCATGGTTCGTCGGCCTTTACTTGACGTTCTTCACGAATTCGGTGGTGTAGGTCTTGGACAGGTCCACCGTCTTGCCCTTGACGTTCTTGGAGAACGCGGACAACACCGCCAGCACGGTCTCTGGCCCGCCCTGAGGCATCACGCCGTCGGCGGTGAACATGGCCTTGCCGTCCGCCAACGCCTTCACATAGCCGTCCTTGTCGCCGGCATAGAAGTCCTTGGGCATCTTCTCGGCGATCTCGGCTGCGCTGTGGGTGTTGATGAATTTCAGCGTCTTCACAAACGCATTGGCCAGCTTTTGCACTGTCGGCTTGTTCTTCTCCACCCAATCGGTGGACATGTAAAGGGAGGCCGCCGGGTAGGCACCGCCCAGCGCCACTTTGGTCTTTTCCAGCGTACGCATGTCCACCAGGATGCGCGCGTCGCCGGTCTTGAGCATGCGCGAGATCGTGGGTTCGGTCGTCATGCCGGCCTGGATCTTGTCCTGCTGCATGGCGGCGATGAAGGTCGTTCCGGCACCGACGGGAATGGTCGAGAATTCGCCCAGCGGCACGCCGGACTTGACCATCAGATACTGCGACAGGAAGTTGGTGGACGAACCCAGACCGGTCACACCCAGGCTTTTGCCGCGCAGGTCGGCCATGGATTTGATTTCGGGATGCTTGGTGGACACCAGTTCCACTTCGCCCGGCGCCTGGCTGAACTGCACCACGGATTGCACGTATTTGCCCTTGGTCTGCAGGTCCACGCAGTGGTCGTAAAAACCCACCACGCCCTGCACCGCACCGGCGAGCATTTCATTTTCTGCGTCTACGCCCGAGGCTTCGTTCAAGAGGTCGATGTCCAGGCCTTCGGCCTTGAAATAACCCAGACCTTCGGCCAGCTTGGCCGGCAGGTAGATTTGCTTTTCGTAGCCACCGACGATGATGGTGACCTTCTCGGCGGCGAGTGCCGCGCTGCCAGCGAATACGACGGCGGCCAGGCCGAGCGCCTGGACTAGGGTGCTGAGAGTGAACTTGCTTTTCATGAAGCCTCCTGTTGGGATGAGAGCCGCAGCGATAAACGACTCGGACCCCGCGGCGGTTGGCGGTCCTTGTCGCGGGTAAAACACCGAGTCTACGTTTTTGCCGAGGAGAAAAAAAGAAGCGTGCCGGATCCGGCACGCTTCAATACCCGTGGCTTGGGCCCTTGGAGAAACGTGACAGAAAGAAGATCAGAACTTGTAGCGCATGCCCACAGCGAGTTCATCCTGCGACTTGAATCCGTTGGCCTGTGCCGCCAGATAGCCACCGGTGGTGCTCAGGTGGTCGAAGGCCACATAGAACTCGGTCACCTTGTCCAGGTGGTAGAAAGCCGATCCATAAACGGTCTTGCGGTCGCCGGTGGCTGTGGCAGAAATCGCATGGGTGTCGCTGAAGGCGTTTTGCACGTAGCCCGAACCGGTGAGGCCGGCGTTCTTCGCGCTCATGACCTGGTAGCCCAGTTCGTAGTCGAAGTCGCCTGCTGGCGTGAGCTTGGCCGACAGCGTCCAAGCCTTGTCCTTGCGCTCGCCCAAAGCGGTCGTCTGTTGCGCCGTGTAGTCGAAGTAACCGGCGTTCAGGCGCAGCATGGGCATGACCTGCACGTTGCCACCGATGGAGAAGGTCTTGTGCGTCAGGTTGGCGATGTTGGCGTCTGTGACGAAACCCGCGACCGTGAAGCCGTCACCGTTGTAGGCCAGGGAGCCCGTCATGCTCGAGCCGGTGCCGAAGCTACCGACCGTGGTGCCGAATGAATAGGCTGCGCCGCCGACGAATCCGTTGGAGAACGCCTTCTTCCAGACCACGCCGTTGTTGATGCGGGTGCCAGTGGAGCTTCCTGCGTAGTAGATCAATTGCTTGAAGTTGTTGGTGTTCGAATAGCCACCCTCTTCCACCGAAGCCTTGGCACTGCCATAGGGGTCGCCATAGGACGCCGAGGCGGCGGGGTCGCGCGCCAGCGCGTTTTGCCGGCCAAAGGTCAGCTTGCCCAGCGTGTTGCTCTCGATGCCGAGCCAGGCGTCGCGGTTGAAGATCGTGCCGGGGGTGTCCATGTTGCCGGTCTGGGATTCGAACTCGCTCTCAAGCCGGAAGATCGCCTTGATCGCGTCAGCGCCGCCCGACGTGGCGTGCGAACCGGTGAGACCCCAGCGGTTGCCGCTGAACCAGGCCACGGGCGGGGCCGTGACGGCTTGACCGGCGGCGTTGGCCTTGGTCTTGTGCACCAGCGTCACGTCGATCAGGCCATACAGGGTGGCGCTGTTGGCGCCACTGGAAACCGTCAGGGCGCCAGTGCTGGCGCTCGGCGCTGCAGCCGTAGCCGCCACGCTGCTTTGCTTGGCGCGATCTGCCGCAGCCAGTGCCTGCTCCAATGCGGCCTGGGCTTGCTTGGCAGCGGCCTGAGCCTGGGCTGCGGCGGCTTGCGCCTGGGCCAGGGCCTGCTGCAGTTGATCGGTACTCTGGGCCTGCGCCGTGACGGACGCGAGTCCCAAGGCGGCACTCATCAGAATGAGTTTTCTTGCTTGCATGTTGGATGTCTCCGGTTGAATGTGATGAAGGGTCCGAGCGTTGGTTGACTACTCAGTGGCCATCGGCTTTATGCCATGCACCACTGCCTTGCCCGCCAACCCGAGGCCAATGTAGGCGGCCGGCGCTTTCAGTCCGCTTTCAGTTCCATGCACCTAGGGAAAGTACCGATCGGTCTGTGCGCGACTATGATTTGCCATGACCTTTCGACCTCTACAAGCCGAGCCGACGCGATGCGAATCCTGGTAGTTGAAGACAACGCCGAGCTGGCGCAGTGGCTGGGGCGCACCTTGCGCAAGGAACGCTACACGGTGGACTGCATCGCCAACGGCGCAGACGCCGACTTCGCGTTGCAGAGCGAGAAATACAACCTGGTGATCCTCGATCTGGGCTTGCCCAAGATGGAAGGGACGGAGGTTTTGCGTCGCCTGCGAGCGCGCCACGACACCACGCCGGTGCTGGTGCTGACGGCCAACAACAGCATTCAAAGCCGCGTCAGCGAACTCGACGAGGGCGCCGATGATTACATGGCCAAGCCCTTCGAGATCGAGGAGCTCGAAGCCCGCATTCGCGTGCTGCTGCGCCGCTCCACCGGTCAGGCCAACCCGATCATGAGCTGTGGCGATCTGCGCTTCAACACCAACACGCGCGAATTTCAGATCGCCGACAGACCGCTGGCGCTCACGCCGCGCGAGCGCGCCGTGCTGGAACTGCTGGCGCGCAAGGCCGGCAGCACCGTCACCAAGCAGGCGCTGGCGCAAAGCCTGTTTTCGCTGGACGAGGACGTGTCCATCGATGCCATCGAGATCTATGTGCATCGCCTGCGCAAGAAGCTCGAACACAGCAGCGCGAAGATCATGACGCTGCGCGGCCTGGGCTATCTGCTGCGCCAGGCCGACCATGCGTAGCAGCCTGCGCCTGCAGTTGCTGGCCTGGGTGCTGCTGCCGCTGGTGTGCGCCGTCGCGGTCGATACCTGGCTCACCTACCAGAGCGCGGTGGCGACGGCGTCGGTGGTGCAGGACCGGCTGCTGCTGGGTTCGGCGCGCATGATTGCGCAGCAGATCAGTTTCGAAGACGGCGCCTTTCAGCACCCGATCCCGCCGGCTGCGCTGGAGCTGTTCCAATCCAGCGACGCCGACCGGATCTACTATCGCGTGACCACCGGCGGCGGACAGCTGCTGTCGGGCTACACCGATCTGCCGTTGCCGCAGCGCGACCTGGCCGCTGATTCGCCACAATTTTTCGGCGCCAGCATGCGTGCTGAACCTGTGCGCGTGGTGGCGTTCTATCAGCCGGTGATCGGCAACCCCTCGGCCCTGCCGGTGGTGGTTGAAGTCGCGCAGACCATGCATGGCCACGCACAGCTCACGCAAAACCTGTGGCGCCAGGCCGTGGGCCAGCAATTGCTGATCCTGGCATTGGCCACGATCTTCATTCTGTTTGGTCTGCGCCACGGACTGCAGCCGTTGTTGCGGTTGCGCGACGAGGTGCGCGCGCGCAAGGAAGGCTCGCTGCAGCTGCTGCAGACGCATCGCCTGCCAAGTGAGATGAAACCCCTGGTGAACTCGTTCAACGACTACATCCAGCGCCTGGAAAATTACACCCGCTTGCGCGCCAGCTTCATCCAGAATGCGGCCCATCAACTGCGCACGCCGCTGGCCGTGCTGAACACCCAGCTCAGCGATGCGCTGCGCGCCGATCAGGCGCAAAGTGTCGAATCTTCGCTGCTGTCGGCACGCCGCACGCTGCAGCAAACGACGCGCATGGTGAACCAGTTCCTGACGCTTTCATCGGCCGAAGCCTACGCGGCCAACAGAGTGCGGCTGTCCACCCAGGCCTGCTGCGACATCGTGCAAAAAGTGTTGGAAGACCTGGCCGCACAGGCGCACACCAAGGCGATCGATCTGGGATTCGAGCGCCGCGGCGACGACGCCGTCATTTCAACGGACCCGGCCGGGCTGCGGGAAATCGCCGTGAACCTCATCGACAACGCGATCCGCTATACGCCATCCGGCGGCGTGGTGACCGCGCGGATTCGCGCCTCGGCGAACACGCTCTCCCTGGTGGTTGAGGACAACGGACCCGGCGTCCCGATGGAAAGTCGTGAAGCCGTCTTCGAGCGCTTCCATCGCCTGGGTCCAGGCGACTCCACCGGCAGCGGCTTGGGCCTGGCCATAGTGAAGGAACTCTGCGCACAATGCGGCGCCAGCATCCGCCTGGACAACCCCAGCCACGGTGGCAGCGGGCTCGTGGTGGCGGTCGAATTCGCGTTGGAATGACGGGAATGGGCCAAAAGAGAAAAGCCCGCAACGGGCCTGCCGTTCGGGCTTTTCAGTGCTTGCGTGCGCCAGGCGCACCGCGTCAACTCAGGGACGCTTCATCTGGCAACTCGTGGGCGTGCTGGAGACGTAGTTCGGATATTCCTTGAGCAGCGCCAGCGTCATGCCGGTGTTTTCCGGGCTGTAGGGGAACTTGGGACTGGCCTTCTCCCACACCGTCATGTAGAGCGGCTGCTGCAACTGGTGGTCGGCCTTGCGAACCTCCACTTCACCGTTGAAGCTCTTGACTTTGAGGCCTTCGAGTGCCGCTGCCACCTTCACCGGATCGGTGGACTTGGCCTTGGCCATAGCCGCGCCCAGGGTCTCGAAAATGCGGATCGTCGAGCCGGTATAGAAGTCGTCGTTGTACTTGGTGTGGAACTCCTTCATCCACTTGTCCATCTGTCCGCCCATGTTGTAGTGGTTGTAGGCGATCTGGTAGACGCGGCCTGCGCCATTCGTGCCCAGCGCCGTGGGCGTGCCGGTGACGCCGGCGTAGTAGGTGAAGAACTTGCCGGTGTAGCCGCCCTCGTTCGCCGCCTTGACCAGCAGCGACAGATCGGAGCCCCAATTGCCGGTGATCACGGTGTCGGCACCCGTGGCCTTGATCTTGGCAATGTAAGGAGCGAAGTCACGCGTCTGCGCCAGCGGATGCAGGTCTTCGCCCACGATCTGGATGTCGGGGCGTTTGCGCGCCAGGGTTTCCTTGGCGTACTTGGCCACCTGCACGCCATGCGAATAGTTCTGCCCCAGGATGTAGACCTTCTTGATATCCTTCTGGTCGGCCATGAAGCTGCCAATCGCCTCCATCTTCATGGACGTGTCCGCGTCAAAGCGGAAGTGCCAATAACTGCATTTGCTGTTCGTCAGGTCGGGGTCCACCGCGGAGTCATTGAGGAAAATCACTTCCTTGCCAGGATTGCGCTCGTTGTGTTTGCTGATGGCGTCCGACAGCGCCAGCGCCACGGAGGATCCATTGCCCTGGATGATGTAGCGCACGCCCTGGTCGATCGCAGCCTTCAAGGCATTCAGGCTTTCGGTCGGGCTCAACTTGTTGTCCATGCCGGTGACCTCAAATTTGACGCCAGCCGGGTTGCCTGGATGATCCGGGTTGCCAGGCATCGGGGCACCGCTGAACTTTTCCGCAAAGAACTGATAGCCCTTGAGCTGGCTCACGCCCACCGGACCGAGCAAGCCCGACTGGGCATCGATGCGAACCATCTTCACGGTCTGGCCCTGTTGTGCCAGCGCAGTTCCCGCCAATGTGACCAGCGCCGCAGTCGCGACGAACTTGAGAGTGAATTTCATGAACGATCTCCTTTTGAATAATGCTGTACCGGCGCGAAGCGTACAAGCTTTAGCGTCTGGCAAACTCAGGGATTGCCCCTAATGCCGCGCCCGCGTATCGCACTGGCGACAGCTGCGGGCGAATGCGACCCGCGCCAAATCGTGGAAAATTGCCACCATCCAAGCCAACCCGATCGAAGAACCCATGAACGAAGCCACCCAACTGCCCCCTCTGCCCGACCGCCTGTCCACTGACGCCCGCAGTCCCCATCACGTAGCTGCCGTGTTCGAGCACGACATCGGCATCAAGCTCAACGGCAATGAGCGTTTCAACGTGGAGGAATATTGCGTCAGCGAGGGCTGGGTGAAGATACCCGCAGGCAAGACGGTGGACCGCAAGGGCCAGCCGCTGCTGATCAAACTCAAGGGCCGGGTCGAGGCGTTTTATCGCCAGCCCAGCCCAAGCGCCAACTGAAGCTCAGCTGGCTTTCACCGCCAGCACCGGGCACGAGACCGAGAGCAGCAGATCCTGGGCCACGCTGCCCAGAATCAGCTTGCCCACGGCGCTTCGTTTTCGCAGACCGATGACCAGCACCGAGACGCGCTGCGATTCGACCAGCGCTTCGATTTCGGCGACGGCGCTCTGACCGCGCACAAACTGCTTGAATTCGGCCTCGATGCCGGACGCCGCCAGCAGGGCCTCGACGCGCTCGACATCCTGCACATCCGCCTTCGACGGATCCTCATGCTGGCCTCCGGGGCTGGCATTGATCACCAGCAGACGCTCCTTGCGCCGTTTGGCAATTTCCAGACCCTTATCCAGAGCCGCCTGACCTTCAGGACGCGGCACATAAGCGACAAGTATCGTCATCGTTCACTCCTTGTTTTGACAGCCTTCATTGTAGAAACGCCTTTGCGGCGCCGCCCGCTCACAGCCCCGGCAGCTTGTAATCCTTCAGGACCTCGCGCAGCTTGGCCTTTTGCATCTTGCCGGTGGCGCCCATCGGAATCGCGTCGAGGAAAACCACGTCGTCCGGGATCTGCCACTTGGCGGTCTTGCCCTCGTAGAACGCCAGCAGTTCCTCGCGCGTGACGTCCATGCCGGGCTTCTTCACCACAGCCACGATCGGGCGCTCGTCCCACTTCGGGTGCCTCATGCCGATGCACGCCGCCATGGCCACGGCCGGGTGCGCCACGGCAATGTTCTCGATATCGATCGAGCTGATCCACTCGCCGCCGGACTTGATCACGTCCTTGCTGCGGTCGGTGATCTGCATATAGCCTTCGGCGTCGATGGTGGCCACGTCGCCCGTGGGGAACCAGCCATCCACCAGCGGATCTCCACCCTCGCCCTTGTAGTAGTTCGCCACCACCCATGGGCCCTTGACCAGCAAGTCGCCATAAGCCTTGCCGTCCCACGGCAACTCGGCGCCGTCGGCGTTCACGATCTTCATGTCGACACCGAAGATGGCGCGACCCTGCTTCAGCCGGATCTTCATCTTGTCTTCCTCCGACATCGTGAGGTGCTTGTTCTTCAGCGTGCACAGCGTCCCCAGCGGCGACATCTCGGTCATGCCCCAGGCGTGCAGCACTTCTACGCCGTACTGGTCGTTGAAGGCCGTGATCATCGCCGGCGGGCAGGCCGAGCCGCCGATCACCGTGCGCTTCAAGGTGGAGAAACGCAGTCCTGCGGGTTGCATGTGGCTCAGCAGCATCTGCCACACCGTGGGCACGCCGGCGGCGTAGGTGACGCGCTCGGATTCGATCAGCTCGTACACCGATTTGCCATCCATTCCCGGTCCGGGAAACACCAGCTTGGCGCCGGTCATCGCGGCCGAATACGGAATGCCCCAGGCGTTGACGTGGAACATGGGAACCACCGGCAGGATCGAGTCGCGCGCCGACAGGCACATCACGTCCGGCAAGGCTGCCGCGTAGGCGTGCAGGATGGTGGAACGATGGCTGTACAAAGCCGCCTTGGGGTTACCCGTGGTGCCGCTGGTGTAGCACATGCTGGACGCGGTGTTCTCGTCAAACTGCGGCCAGGTGTAGGCGCTGGGTTGCACCGAAATGAGCGCCTCGTAGCTCGCCAGATTCGGTATGCCCGAGTCCGCCGGCAGCTTGTCGGCGTCGCACAGCGCGACCCACTGTTTGACCGTGGGGCAGCGCGCGTGAATGGCCTTCACGATCGGCAGGAAGCTCATGTCAAAGAACACGACCTGATCTTCCGAGTGGTTCGCCACCCAGGTGATCTGGTCCGGATGCATGCGCGGGTTGATGGTGTGCAACACGCGCCCGGAGCCGCTGATGCCGAAGTACAGCTCCAGGTGCCGGTAGCCGTTCCAGGCGATGGTGGCAACCCGGTCGCCAAACTGCAGCTTCATCGCATCCAGCGCGTTCGCCACCTGGCGCGACCGTTGGGCCACCTCCTTGTAGGTATAGCGGTGGATGTCGCCCTCAACCCGGCGCGACACGATTTCGCCTTCGCCGTGATGGCGCTCGGCAAAGTCGATCAGCGACGAAATCAGCAGCGGTTGGTTTTGCATCAAGCCCAGCATGGGAAACTCCTTTTTGAAAATTGGGACCGGCCCCCTCGCCCGCTTGCGGGAAAGGGTTGGGGTGAGGGTCGAACCGAAGGCGACAGTATTGTCCAGGATACGCCCAGTGCCATCCGGGATAGCCCTCAAACCAGCATGTTCTTGCCACTCTGGCGACAATCATCACATGAATGCGTTCAAAGATTTCACCGACCCGGTTGCGCACGCCGGGCCAGCCCTGGCACCGACATCGGATTGGTCGCACCGTTTCGCTGAACTGGGCCAGGCCTTCTTCACCGAAGTCAGGCCCCAGCCCTTGTCGGCACCCCATTGGGTGGGCCGAAGCACGCGTCTGGCGCAAGAAATGGGCTTGGGCGAAACCTGGCTCAACAGCGAGCAAGCCTTGCAGGCCTTAAGCGGCAACACCGTGCTGCCGGGTACGCGGCCGCTGGCCAGCGTCTACAGCGGGCACCAGTTCGGCGTCTGGGCCGGCCAACTCGGCGACGGGCGCGCCCTGCTGCTGGGCGACCTGCCCGACAGCCGTGGCCAGCGTCAGGAAATCCAGCTCAAGGGCGCCGGGTTGACGCCCTATTCGCGCTCGGGAGACGGCCGCGCCGTGCTGCGTTCGAGCATCCGCGAGTTCCTGTGCAGCGAAGCCATGGCCGCCTTGGGCATCCCGACGTCGCGCGCGCTGTGCATCACGGGCTCGGACACGGGCGTGCGGCGCGAAACCATGGAGACTGCGGCGGTCGTGACGCGCGTGGCACCCAGCTTCATCCGCTTCGGTCACTTCGAACATTTTTCGTACCAGGAACAGCACGGCGAAAGCGCGCCACATCAGGCGCTGCGTGGGCTGGCCGATCAGGTGATCGCGCAGCATTACCCCGAGTGCCTGAGCAGCGATGCCTTCCCCGGCAACCCCTATGCGGCGCTGCTGCAGGCCGTGAGCGAGCGCACGGCACGATTGATGGCGCAGTGGCAGGCCGTGGGTTTTTGCCACGGCGTGATGAACACCGACAACATGAGCATCCTGGGTCTGACGCTGGACTACGGCCCGTTCCAGTTTCTCGACGCCTTTGACCCGGCGCACATCTGCAACCACAGTGACACCCAGGGTCGCTATGCCTTTCACAAGCAGCCCAACGTCGCCTTCTGGAACCTGCACTGCCTGGCGCAAGCCCTGCTGCCGCTGATCGGCGAACAGGATCAGGCCATTGCCGCGCTGGAGTCGTACAAATCGGTATTCCCGGCAGCGTTGCAGCAACTCATGCGCGCCAAACTGGGACTGATCGATGCAGATCCGCAAGACCTGGATCTGATCGAGACCCTGGTGCAACTGCTGGCGCAGGACCGCGTGGACTACACCATCTTCTGGCGGCGCTTGAGCCATTGGGTGGCAGCCATGACCGGCAACGACAGCGTGCGAGACCTGTTCCTGGATCGCGCCGCCATCGATGCCTGGCTGCAGCGCTACGCATTGCGCCTGGCAGCACAAGACCCCGTGCAAACCAGCCAGACGATGCTGCGCACCAACCCCAAGTTCGTGCTGCGCAACCACCTGGTGGAAACCGCGATCCGGAAGGCCAAGGCCAAGGATTTTTCCGAAGTCGCCACGCTGCTCACGCTGCTGGAGTCTGCGTTCGACGAACACCCCGGCTACGATGCCTACGCCGCCTTCCCGCCCGATTGGGCTTCATCCCTTGAAATAAGCTGCTCGTCATGAACACCCCGATCCAGAAAACCGACGCCGAGTGGCAAGCGCTGCTTGAAGCCAAGCACGCCGAACCGCTGGCCTTTGAAGTCACGCGGCACGAAGCCACCGAGCGCGCCTTCACCGGCAAATATGCCGACCACACCGCCGCCGGCACCTACCACTGCATCTGCTGCGGCAAGCCGCTGTTCGACTCGGCGGCCAAGTTCGACGCCGGCTGCGGCTGGCCCAGCTATTTCGAGCCACTGGCACCCGATGCAGTGGCCACGAAGGAAGACGGCAAACTGTGGGCCAAGCGCACCGAGGTGCACTGCGCCGACTGCAACGCACACCTGGGCCATGTGTTCCCGGACGGCCCTGCGCCCACGGGATTGCGCTATTGCATGAACTCGGCCTCGCTGGACTTTCACAACGCGAAGAAGTCGCCCGATAATCCGGGCTTATGAAATTTCTCATCGACTTCTTTCCGATTGCGCTGTTCGTGGCGGCCTACAAGCTGCGCGACATCTACTTCGCGACCGCCGTGCTGATGGCAGCCACCGTGGTGCAAAGCACGGTGTTGTACGCAATCGACCGCAAATTGCAGGCCTTGCAGAAAGCCACACTGGTGCTGGTGCTGGTGTTTGGCACGTTCACACTGGCGCTGCACGACGACCGCTTCATCAAGTGGAAGCCCACCGTGCTCTACACCGTGATGGCGCTGGTGCTGGGCCTGGCGCTGTGGCGCTGGGAAAAGAACTTCCTCAAAGTCATGCTGGGCAGCCAGTTGCCCCTTCCGGACAAGATCTGGACCCGATTGACCATTGCCTGGGTGATCTATTTTCTGTTCATGGCCGCCAGCAACGCCTACGTCGCGGCCCTGTATTCCACCGAAACCTGGGTCAATTTCAAGCTCTGGGGTTATGCCTTTCCGCTGGTCTTCATCCTGGGTCAGGGCGTGTTCATCGCCAAACATCTGAAAGTCGACCATGACACAGCCAGCCACGATTGAAGCCAGCTTGAGTGCCAGCGAAGTGCCGCTGGAGCAATGGGCGCAGGCGATGCAGCAGCGGCTGCAAACCCGACTCCAGGCCACGCAATTGCAGGTGCTGGACGAGAGCTGCCAGCACGCGGGCCACGCCGGAGCGAATGGCCTGGGGTTTGGAACGCACTTCAGGGTGCGCATCGCTTCACCCATGTTTACACATTTGGCACGGGTGGCACGCCACCGGCTTGTGTATGATGCGCTGCAAGATTTCTTCGACCAAGGCGCGCACGCGCTGGCCATCGAACTTCTCTAGCCGTGGTGGAATCCACCGCCCCGGTGACTATTTTTTTTGAGACCTCCAGAGGAAAATTGATGAAAAAACTCGTTCTCACAACGCTTGCAGCAGCAACCCTGTTCAGTGTGGCCGCCACCAATGCCCAGGCCCAGAATCTGGCCGTGGTCAACGGCAAGGCGATTCCTACCTCGCGCATGGAACCGTTCCTGCAGCAGGCTGCTGGCAGCGGCAAACCCGTGACCGACGACGTCAAGGCGCAGATCAAGGACGAAATCATCACGCGTGAAGTGTTTGCCCAGGAAGCGCAAAAGCACGGCATGGACGCCACCGAGAATTTCAAGACCCAGATGGAACTGGCGCGCCAGTCCATCCTGATTCGCGAACTGCTGACCGAATACCAGAAGACCAATCCCGTCACCGACGCCGACATCAAGGCTGAATACGACATGTTTGTCGCCAACAACGGTGGCAAGGAATACCACGCACACCACATCCTGGTAGAAAAGGAAGCCGACGCCAAGGCCATCATTGCCCAGCTGAAAAAGGGCGGCAAGTTTGACGTTATCGCCAAGAAGTCTTCCAAGGACCCCGGCTCCGGCGCCAACGGCGGCGATCTGGATTGGGCCAACCCCAAGAGCTACGTAAAGGAGTTCTCTGAGGCACTGGTGGCACTGAAGAAGGGACAGACCACGGAAGCCCCGGTCAAGACCCAATTCGGCTTCCATATCATTCGCCTGGACGACGTGCGCGACGCCAAGTTGCCCTCACTCGACGAGATCAAGCCCCAGATCGCGCAAAAGCTGGGCCAGGTCAAGGTCGACGCTTACCGCAAGGAACTGCTCTCCAAAGCCAAGGTCGAATAAGGCGTTTGGAGCGTTGGCGTGAAGGGCTGGCTGCGCAGTGCGGCAGACCTTGCGCCAAGGCGCCTGCCCCCGAAAAAACCCGCTTCTGGCGGGTTTTGTTTTGTGCGGACGTCATCCGTGAACGAGCCAGCTCGCCAGCAGCACGCCGCCCAGCAACACGGGCTGGTGCAGCATGTAAAAGCTCAGGCTCCAGCGTCCCAACAACGCCAGTGGCGCTGCCGCGTGCGGCAGGCGAATGCGCAGCAGTTCCGGGCGGTGCTGCTCCAGCCAGGTGCCGGCGGCAAACCCCCACAGCACCACGCCCAACCAGGGCACCAGCGGAACGTAATCCTCGGTGAAGGGTTTGCGCGTGATCAGTCCCAGCCAGTTCAGACTTTTCTGGTTGAAAAGATCGGCCAGAGCACCCGTGCCCAGGGCCTGCTCCGCGACAAACTTCGCAGCCATCAGCGCCGCCCCGACGAGGAACAGCAGCATGACATTGCGCCGGGCATAGGGAGCAGCAAAGCGCAGCAGCAACAGCATCAGCGCCAGGGCGTGCAACACGCCAAAGTAGATGAAGCTTCGCGGGAACATCCAGAGCGAGCCTGCAGTCACCAGCACCGCGCAGAACGCGACCTGCGACCAGCGGCGCCAGAAACGCGGCCAGCTTTGGCCCTGCGCGACGGCGACGGATTGGCCCAGGCCGGCACAGAACAGGAACAGACTCACGATCGCCGTGCGCTGCCAGGTCCAGAACGGGTCGAACAAGAAGTTCTGCCTGATGAAGCCTGCATGGTTCAGATCAAAGCAGAAGTGAAACAGCGTCATCCAGACAATGGCGGCGCCACGAAGTGCGTCAACCGCCTGCAGGCGTGCGTTGGATTGAGCTGATGATGTGTGCACAGCGGAGACGATAACCGATCCTTCGTCCGGTGCAATGCGATGAGGCATGACCTGAGTGAGCATGGGCCGCCGCCCCTTTCGACGCGATCAGCTCAGCACTGACGCATTGGGTATGGGGAGTTTTTCCACTGTCGAGATGTTCGACTAAGCTTGTCGGGTCCGCTTTGAAGCGCCGGTCAATTGCGATCAATCCGGTTTTGAAGAACGTTCTGCACGCGGCGATAGCCATCACGAAGGAAATATGATCAATGCACCGAACCGTCTGGATATTGCAAAAGCGAATCTGGACGAGAAGAGGAAGAAACTGGCGGCAGCGCACTTGGTTTCGATTTCGGCAGTCAACAGTGAGTCGAGAGCGAAGCGGGATCTGATCGACGCCTATGATTTGGTGAGGCAGGCGATGGAGGCAATGACGGAGCTCACGGTATCCACCGCAGCCACGAAAGTGATTGAACAGGCTGCGCTGGCAGCGCAAGCGGTGAAACGGGCGACGGAGGTGGCGGGTCACGGCAAAGCGCTGGAAACGCTGGCCGTGGCGAGGGATCTGGCGCTGAAGACGCTGGAAGACGCACGAAAGGTCGCGCTGGAAACACTGGACGTTGCGAAACAGGTGGCACTGGACTTCGCACACGAAAAGAGCGCGAGGGACTTTGAGGTGGATTCGATGACCCTTCGCGCGCCGGGTGCTGCGCCACCTGTTCGGCGCTGATTCAACGATAGGGAATGGTGAACGGCGGAACAAGGTGCGAATGCGCCAGCAAGCATCAGCGCCCTTCACATCCGAAGGCCCGCGCCTGGAGTGCCCTGGTGCCGGCGCGGATCAGCCCTCATACCGGCAGCGAGCCGCCCAGATCGAACTGCAGGGCGACGAACCGGGGCAAGCGACCTCCGGCATCCACAAGGGACTGCGAAGCAGTCTGAGGCTGTTTTTTTGAGGGCGTGCCGGAATTCGCCCTGTTATTCCGTACTATTTTCATACAGACCAAAAAAAAGCACCGAGCGTTTCCGCCAAGTGCTTGATTTCAACCAATATTTTGGTGGGCAGTGCAAGTTTCGAACTTGCGACCCCTGCAGTGTGAACGCAGGGAATATAGATTTCATTGAACAATCATGGACTGTCGATCTCTCTGTAGCTATAAAGAAATAGTCCAATGATATCCAACGTCGTTCGATACAATTGTCCGTATTTTGTCCGTACTAGAAAATCATGGCGAAAATTGACACGGTAGATTCACGCAAGAAGCTCCCCTCACGAAAAGAACCCCACTGGCAGCGACTCACCTCGCTCTGCTACCTGGGTTACAGGAAAACCGATGACAAGGGCGGCACTTGGGTTATGCGGATCCAGACCGAAGGCAAGAGCGAACGCAGATACAAAGCGTTGGGAGCCTTTGCTGAAAAACCTGATGGTGACAAGTACGATGCCGCCAAAAAGGCGGCTGAGGCACATCTAAAGCACTTGGAAAGCGGCGGATCCACTGATGTCATCACGGTTGGTCAGGCCTGCAATCGTTTAGTCCAGAAATACAGAGACGAAAGTCGGGAAAATGCCGCCAAGGACGCGGAAGGTCGCTTCAAACGTTGGGTCCATTCCAACAGAAAGTTCAGCGACACGCCTATGCAAAAGCTGACCGCGGGCATGCTTGCAGATTGGCGCACCACGCTGGCGAAGACCCCGGCCATGCATCAGAACAAGTCCGTGGTCAGCGACAAGCCCAGGGCTGCGAGCTCGCTAAACCGGGACATGGCCGTGCTGAAAACTGCGCTGAACCTAGCCCATGAAGACGGATTCACCACCAGCGACCACGCATGGTCGAGCAAGTTGAAACCGGTGAAGGACGCCAACGGTCGGCGCGACTGCTATCTGGATATAGACCAGCGCAAGGCATTGATCGCACACGCAACGCCCGACCTCGCAATCCTGGTGCGAGCCATGTCCCTGTTGCCGATGCGGCCCGGTGCCGTGGCTGCGTTCACGGTGGCGAACTTTGACAGGCGGCTAAACTCGCTGGTGATTGGCAAGGACAAGGCGGGCAAGGACCGAAAAATTACCCTGCCTGCTTCAACCGCCGCGTTCTTCGCCGAGCAAACCAAAGATAAGACAACGGGCGCCCCGCTTTTCGCTCGGGCCAACGGCAGTGCCTGGAACAAGGACTCTTGGAAATATCCGTTAAAGGATGCCGTTATCGCGGCAAAGCTGCCGGCGGCCGCCACGGCATACGCATTACGACACTCCACCATCACAGACCTAATCGTCAAAGGCCTCGACACCATGACCGTGGCCCAACTGAGCGGCACCAGTATTGTGATGATCGAAAAGCACTACGGCCACCTTCGGGCCGAACATGCGACCAAAGCACTTGCTGGGCTAGAACTATGAAATTGCCACCACACAACGAAGTCACATGAAGGCAAAAAACCGCGTGACTAGGGCATTTACCGTCACCAACTTCATATTCATTCCCCTAGTACAAGCTTGACTTGGAAAAATCTAGATTTATTCCTAGCCTTTCAACGTACTGAAGCAACACAAATCAAAAATCGCCGTAGCTCGTATCAGTTTGGCAACGACGCTATTCGCTCAAAGAGATGCGAAAAGCTGGCAAACTCAATAGAACCAAGGGCCTTGGCTGCTTCCGCAAACGCAACCTTCCGCCCAGAACTTGCGTCGATTTCAAAGACAAAAGAACCGGCTGCCACGGGTTCGCCCTTCAACCCGTTTGCAGCCAACAATGCGTCGGAGAAGTAATGCTCAATCGACAAATATCGATGCAACGCCTTTTGCGATGAAGAAAAATCCGTACGGTTTGGCGGCGCGGGCAAAAGGAACGCCTGAATAGGTTTTGTGGCGTGTTTCTTATGAGCTGCATCCACCCCGACCGAAAAAGCCTTCGGAGAAAGAGAGTTAAAGTTGTTGTAGCCAGAACCGTCGTTATCAAAAAGTGACGTAATCTTTCTATCTGACACGATGGAAAGAAACTCTGTGCAGCGTCTAAGAGGTTCCGCGCCGCCTACCCGCGTCTCTGGATCGGGTTCGACACCGCACGGGATTGGTTCGAACGGCATGGGTACACCAGGATTTAACTTTTCCCATGCTGTTGTTATCAATGAAGCATCCGTCTTCCCCTCAACTAACAAGGCAGGTGTTAGTGGCGGTCTAAAAGCGCGCCTAAATGGCTTTTGAACGCGCTTTTTGGGTGAATCCTGAAAAAGCTGCCTTATCCTTCGGAGCAAATGAACCGATCAGACCTCGTGCAACTTCTCTCCGACCGGTTCAGTCAACTGACACAGGGGGATGCTGAAACCGCCGTTTCGACCATCTTGGAGGCGATGAATAGCGCGCTGGTGCGTGGGCACCGCATTGAGATCAGGGGTTTCGGTAGTTTTTCAGTCATCCACCGTGCCTCGCGGATGGGCCGTAACCCGCGCAGTGGCGCTCCAGTGGAAATTCCTGCGACGCGTGTACCGCATTTCAAGGTTGGCAAAGCGTTGCGGGAGGCTGTCGATCTGCCCAGTGAAGAGGTTGCACCCGCAAAGAGTCAGCGTAAATGAAGGTCGGGTATGGAGAAAATCGTACGCCAGCAATGCCGCGACTGCTGACCTAGAGATTTGCGATCTGCCCGCTCCAAAGCAGCCTTTGGTAGCAGGGGTTGTGACCCCCAAAATCCACGAAAATTTCAGAACCGTACAAGGCAACAGCTTGCGTCTGGGTTCAATCA
>CAILZB010000056.1 GCA_903838565.1 uncultured beta proteobacterium
CCCGCCACCGCGCAGCAGGTGCATGGCCGGCCGGCTCCCTGAAGTGCCTTCACCCTCGCGGGCTTCGGTGCTGTGAGCCTTGGCAGCGGCCTGGCGACTCATGGCGCAGCGTCCCCTTCCTGCGAGGACTGCGAGGCGACGATTTCGGCGTAGGCCGGGCAACTGTGCAGCAGGTCTTCGTGCCGGCCGCTGCCGACGACGTGCCCCTGGTCCAGCACGACGATACGGTCGGCCTGTCGCAGGCTGGTCACGCGCTGGCTCACGACCACGGTGGCACCCTCGCGCCGCTCGGCCTTCAGGGCCTCACGCAAGCGGGCGTCGGTGGCGGCGTCCAGTGCCGAGAAGCTGTCGTCCATCAGCAGCACCGCGGGTTGACACACCAGGGCGCGCGCAATCGCCAGGCGCTGGCGCTGGCCGCCAGAGAAATTGCCACCGCCCTGGGCCACAGGGGCATTCAAACCTTCTGGCAGGGCGGCCACGAAGTCCCGCGCCTGGGCAACTTCCAGTGCGTGCCAGAGATCGGCCTCGCTGGCGCCTTCACGCCCGTAGCGCAGATTGGTGGCAACCGTACCCATGAACAGGAATGACTCTTGCGGCACGATGGCCACCGCGGCCCACAGCGCTTCCTGATCGAGATGGCGCAGATCCACCCCGCCCAGTGTGATGCGCCCGCCGCTGGGGTCGTGCAGCCGAATGGCCAGACCCAGCAGTGTGGACTTGCCGGAGCCGGTGGCGCCGATCACGCCCAGCAGTTCACCCGGCCCGACCTCCAGGTCGATATCGCGCAGCACCGGTTCCTGCGCCCCCGGAAAGCCGAAGCTGACGGCGTCGAAGCGCAACCGGGCCAATTGCTGCGGTGAGGTGGGCAATGCCAGTGGCCGGCTGGCGGGCACAACGCTGGAGGGTGTGTTCAGCACCTCGGCGATACGGCGCGCACTGATGGCCGCGCGCGGCGCCATCAGGAACAGCATCGCGGCCATCATCACCGCGATCAGAATCTGCGCGTTGTAGGCCAGGAACGCGACCACGGTGCCGACAGACAGCGTGCCAGCGTGGATGCGCCCAGCGCCTGCCCACACCACCGCCACGCCGGTCAAGTGCAGCACAGCCATCACCGCCGGCATGTTCAGCGCCATCAAGCGCCCGGCGCGCAGCGCGGTGCCAGTGAGCTCGTCGTTGGCACTGGCAAAGCGCGCTCGCTCGGCGTCGTCGCGCACAAAAGCGCGGATGACGCGCAGACCGCTGATCTGCTCGCGCAGGATGCCATTGACGCGGTCGAGAAGGGCCTGCATGCGGCCGAACAGCGGCATTGCGCGGGACATGAGCGAAGCCACCACCAGCGCCAGTATGGGCACAGCGACCAGCAGCAGGCCAGCCAGGCTTACATCCTGCCGCATGGCCATCGCCACGCCGCCAAGGCCCATCAGCGGCGCCAGCATGATCACCGTCAGGACCATGGTCAGCAAGGTCTGCAACTGCAACACGTCGTTGGTGCAACGGGTGATCAGGGACGGCACGCCAACGCGCTGCACCTCGACCAGCGAGAGCGAGTGCACGTGGGCGAAAATCACGCCGCGAAGGGCGCGCCCGGCGTCCATCGCGATGCGTGCGCCCAGCGCCAGCGCTGCTAGCGAAAAACCCAGTTGCACCAGCGCGGCCAGCAGCATCCAGCCGCCCAATTGCCCTATCAAGCGCAGGTCGTGCTGGGCGACACCCTGGTCAATGAGTTCGGCACTGAGGTGTGGCAACAGCAGGGCCGCCAGCGTCTGTCCACACTGGCAGGCCAGTACCAATGCAAGGCGCCAGCGGTATGGCCGAAGCATGCGCAACCAGGGGAGAATTCCTTGCATCCCTTATGGTGACACATGATCGCGCACGCCACAGTAAATCGAGAGACGCGCTGTACAAATCCGGTGCAGGACAGGACTTATCCCCTCTGGGGCAGGCTTCGGCAAGCGCAAGTCCACGACCGTTGGTTGAACGGTCTTAAAAATGATGAGATTGGAATCCCCGGGAACACGCAGGCGTTCGCCGCAGCCGGCGCAACTCCAGACTTTCACGGCCGCATGGAATTCTGATCGGTGCCGGTGCTTTGCCGCACCAGCAGCTCAAAACCCAAATCGACGCTGGGTTCGGGCACCGGCTCGCCGCGCATCAGCTGCAGCAGCATTTGCGCGGCGCGAACGCCGATCTCCCAGCGCGGCGTCTTGATGGTGGTGAGGCTGGGAACGAACTCGGCGCTCCCGGGCAGGTCGTTGAAGCCGGCGACCGATATCTGGCGCGGCACCTTGATGCCCATGCGCAGCGCCGCCAGCAAGCCGCCCTGGGCCAGGTCGTCGTTGCAGAAGAAGATGGCATCGACGCGTGGGCGCACGCTGAGAATCTGCTCGAACATCGCGCCCCCGACCTTCATCGAGGAGGGCGCCGGGTTCTGCCACTCCAGGGCCGGGTCGTACAACCCCGCGGCCTGAAGGCAGTCGCGATAACCCTGAGCCCGCTGCAGTGTGCGCGGATCCAGTTGCGCGGCGGCAAAGGCGATGCGGCGGCGGCCCGTGTCCAGCAGATGCTGGGTGATGGCGCGGGCCGCCTCGCGCTGGGAAAATCCCACGCTGTACATGCCGTCCTGGAGCGCGGTTTCCATCAGGTGCACGCAGGGGATGCCACTGGCGGCGATGAGCTGGCGGGTAGCGTCGGTGCGCTCGAGTCCGGTGACCAGCAGGCCCGCGGGTCGATGCAGCAGCTGACCCTTGAGCAACTGTTCCTCTTCGGCCGCATCGTAGTGGGTGACACCCATCAGCGCGTGGTAGCCCGCGGGCACCAGCGTGCGCTGCACGCCCTCGAGCAGGTCGACGAACAGTTGGTTCGACAGCAGCGGGATCAGTATCGCCACGTGCGAGCTTTTGCTCGACGCCAGTGCACGGGCGGCCGGGTCGGGCACATAGCCCAGGCGCTTGGCAGCCTGAATGGCGCGTTCGGCCAGCTCTGGCGCGACCTTGCGGTCGCCGCGCAGCGATCGCGAAACCGTGATCCGGCTCACGCCCGCGGCCAACGCCACATCGTCGAGCGTGACCCGCCCCGAAGACCTGCTTTGCCGCTTGTTGCTCACCATTTGCGAATCCTATCAGATAACGCTATCCCACCCTGAATCGAAGCGCACGGCAGGTTTCCCATGCAGCGCTGATGGCTGCCTATCGTTCATTCTGTCGGGAATGTGTGTCTTGATTTTGGTTCAGGGTAAACCCCTATCTGGAAATGAATTGACGGACCTTAAGATAGCGCTATCCCAAACGAATGCAAACCCAATGTCTGTGACTGCCACGTCCGTCCCCAACCCCGCCAGCGCTTTCCAAAGTGAGGCCAGGTGGATCGTCGTGATGGGCGTCGCCGGCTGCGGCAAGTCCACGGTGGGCAAGCTGCTGGCCGACGACCTGGGATTGGCTTTCATCGAAGGCGATCAGTTCCATCCGCCGGAAAACCTGCGCAAGATGAGCGCGGGCATCGCATTGGATGATGCCGACCGCCAAGGCTGGCTGGACCGGCTTGGTGCGGAGCTGCAAAGTCACCCGCGCGGCGCAGTGCTGTCGTGCTCGGCGCTCAAGCGCGCCTACCGCGATCGCCTGCGCCAGGCCGTTCCCGAGCTGCGCTTCATCCATCTGAGCGTGGCGTCCGATCTCGCGAATGCGCGCGTGCACGCCCGGTCGGCCGAGCATCTTTTCCCCCCCAGCCTGGTGGCCAGCCAGTTCGCCGCGCTGGAGGATCCACGCGGTGAAGCGCTGGTCTTGCCACTGGACGGCGCGCTGCCACCCTCTGAGCTGAGCGAGCAGGCCAACGCCTGGCTTCTTTCCGCCCATCTTCCAACCCATGCCCACTAAAGAAGCGAGGACACGCCGATGAATTTTCATGTACCCAAGATCGAGCGCCTGGTGGAGAAGCTGATGGCACTGGCGCTGGTGCTGATCGTGTTGCTGATCTTTTCCAACGTCGTGGGCCGCTATGTGCTTGGCACCAGCTTCGCCGGCGCCGAGGAGCTGTCGCGCCTGCTGTTCGTCTGGCTGGTGTTCCTGGGTGCCATCCTGGCGCTGCGCCGGCGCGCGCATCTGGGCGTGGAACTGGTGCAGGCGCGTCTGCCGCGCTGGGCCCGAAAAAGCTGCGCCGTGATCACGCACGTGCTGAGCCTGTACGCGCTGTGGCTGTTCTTTTCGGGCAGCTGGACCCAGACCCAGATCGGCATGCACGTCTACTCCACGGTGCTGCACTTTCCGAATGCGCTGCTCGCCTCGGCCGGCCTGGTGTGCGCGGCTTCGATGATGTTGATCGTGGGCAACAACCTGCTGCGCATCGTCAGCAACCACCCCGATGCGGCCCTACCCGGAGACCCGCCGCGTGCCGTCGCCGAATCTGAGGCACTGGCCACCCAGGGAGCTGCGCCATGAGCATCGTCATTTTCCTCAGCACGCTGATTGTCCTCATGGTGATGGGCATGCCCATCGCCTTTGCGCTGATGCTCACCGGCGTGGCGCTGATGTATCAGCTCAATTTCTTCGACGCGCAACTGGTGGCGCAGAACATGGTGGCGGGCGCCGACATCTATCCCCTGATGGCCGTTCCCTGCTTCATCCTGGCGGGCGAGTTGATGAACGCCGGTGGCATCTCCAAGCGCATCATTGCCCTGGCGGTGAGCATGGTCGGGCACATCAAGGGCGGGCTGGGGTACGTGGCCATCGCCGCCACGCTGCTGCTGGGTGCCTTCTCCGGCTCCGCGCTGGCCGACACCGCGGCCGTGGCGACACTGCTGATTCCGATGATGCGCAACCACGGTTACCCGGTGGCGCGCTCCGCCGGCCTGATCGCCGCCGGTGGCGTGATCGCGCCCATCGTGCCGCCGTCCATGCCCTTCATCATCTTCGGCGTCACGACCAATACCTCGGTGAGCGCGCTGTTCATGGCCGGCATCGTGCCGGCGCTGCTGCGCGCGCTGGGCCTGGTGATCGTGTGGGCGGTGCTGTCGCGCAAGATGGAAGTCACGCTGCAACCCAAGCGCAGCTGGTCCGAGCGCGCACGCGCGCTGGTCGACGCGCTGTGGGCGCTGGTGCTGCCGGTGATCATCGTCGGCGGCCTGCGCGGTGGCGTGTTCACGCCCACCGAAGCGGCAGCCGTGGCGGCGGTCTATGCCCTGTTCGTGAGCCTGTTCGTCTACCGCGAGGTGAAGGTCTCGCAGCTCACGGCGCTGGTGGTAAATGCCGGGCGCACCACGAGCACGGTGATGTTCCTGTGCGCGGCGGCCTTCGTGTCCTCGTACATGGTGACGCTGGCCGACCTGCCGGCGCAGGTCACCGAGTTCCTGGGCCCGATGATCGAACACCCGCGCCTGCTCATGGGCGCCGTGATGCTGCTGCTGCTGGCCATCGGCAACGTGATGGACCTGACGCCGACGATCCTGGTGATGGGCCCGGTGCTGATGCCCATCGTCGTGATGGCGGGGATCGACCCGACCTACTTCGGCGTGATGTTCATCCTGGTGGGGACGCTGGGGCTGATCCACCCGCCGGTGTGCACCGTGCTCAACGTGGTCTGCGGCATCGCCAAGATCTCCCTGGAGAGTGCGACCCGCGGCGTCTGGCCGTTCCTGCTGGCCGAAGCGATCCTTGTGCTGCTGTTTGTTTTCTACCCCGGGTTCATCACCGTTCCGATGACCTGGTTTCATTAACCTGACCCTTAACCGAGACCCACCATGAAAAAACTTGTTCAACTCCTCATCGCTGCCGCCGTCGTCAGCACCGCGGCAAGCGCCATCGCAGCCGACTACCAGACGCGCATCATCCGCTTCGGCTACGGCCTGGCAGAAGACAGCAACCAGGGCCACGCGGCCAAATTCTTTGCGGCCGACCTGGCCAAGCGCACCGGCGGCAAGCTCAAGGCCAAGGGCTTTGCCAGCGCCAGCCTGGGCAACGACAACCAGATGCAGAACGCGCTCATCGGCGGCGCCCAGGAAATGACCGTGGTGTCCACGGCGACGCTGGTCGGAATCGAAGATTCCTTCGGCATCTATGACTTGCCGTTCGTGTTCCGCTCCGAGCAGGAGGCCGACGCCATCCTGGACGGCAACTTCGGCAAGAAGCTCATCGCCAAGCTCGACGCCAAGGGCCTGATCGGCCTGGTCTATTGGGAAAACGGCTTTCGCAACCTGACCAACTCCAAGCGGCCGATCGCGAAGATGGAAGACATGCAGGGCGTGAAGCTGCGCGTGATGCAGAACCCGGTCTACATCGACATGTTCAACGGCTTCGGCGCGAACGCGATTCCGCTGGCGTTCTCCGAGCTGTTCACGGCGCTCGAATCGCGCACCGTCGACGGCCAGGAGAATCCGATCAACACCATCCAGTCCAGCAAGTTCTACGAAGTGCAGAAATACCTGTCGATCACCAAGCACGTGTACAGCCCGTGGATCGTGCTGGCGAGCAAGAAGTGGTGGGATGGCCTCACTGCCGACGAGAAGAAGGCGATTCAGGAATCCGCCGTGGCCTCGCGCGACTTCGAGCGCAAGGACAGCCGCGAGAGCGGCGCCAAGGCGCTGGACGTGCTCAAACAAAAGGGCATGCAGGTCACGGTGCTGGCGCCCAAGGAGCTGGACCGCTTGCAGGACGCGGCACGTCCGGCCATCGCCAAGTTCGCCGCCAACGGCCACGCCGAACTGGTCAAGGACTTGCAGGCCGAACTGGCCAAGGTTCGCAAATAGGCTAGTCGTCGTTGCTGACCCACGGCAGCCGGTACCACTCGGGTTCGGGCTGCCAGGCGGCGACCCAGCCCGGCATCTCGCTGGCGGGCATGGGGCGCGCGATGCCGTAGCCCTGCGCCAGATCGCAGCCCAATTGCAGCAGCAGGCTGCCGTGTTCCACGGTCTCCACGCCTTCGGCGATGACCTGGCGCTTGAAGGCCGCGGCCATGCTGATCACGCCTTGCAGGATCGCCAGATCGTCAGGGTCGTCTAGCATGTCGCGCACAAAGCTCTGATCGATCTTGAGCATCTTGACCTGGAGCCGCTTCAGGTAAGTGAGTGAGGAATATCCGGTGCCAAAGTCGTCCAGCGCAAAGCTGACGCCGAACTCGGCACAGGACTCGATCAAACGGGAGATTTGCGAGATGTCCTCCAGCGCCGTCGTTTCCAGTATCTCCAGCTCAAGGCAGGCGGGGTCCACCCGCGGATGCGCCGCCAGAATCGCGCGCAGTCGATCCACGAAGTCCGCCTGCTGCAGCTGGCGTGTGCCGATGTTGACGCTGACCGGAAGGTTCAGCCCGGCCTTGCGCCAGTCCTCGATCTGCGTCAGCGCCGTGGCGATGACCCACTCTCCCACAGCCACGGCCAGCGGATGATCTTCGATCGCCGGCAGGAACAGCGCCGGTGCCAGCAGTCCGCCCTCGGGATGCTGCCAGCGGATCAAGGCTTCCGCGCCGATGACCTGACCCGTTCGCATGTTCACCTTCGGCTGGTAATGCAGCACGAATTCGCGCTCGCTCAGACCGAGGCGGATGCGCTCCAGGCTTTCGTGATGGACGCGCAGACTGCTGTCCTTCTTGGCGTCAAAAATATGGTAACGCCCCTTGCCTGCCAGCTTGGCCTGGTACATGGCCTGATCGGCCTGGCGCAGCAACTGGTCCGCGTCGATGGACTGCGGCTGCGGGTAAAAGGTGACGCCGATGCTGGCGGAAACCTGCAGCTTCAGATCTCCAATGGATACCGGCAGCGCCGCTGACGCCAGCAAGCGGTTGAGCATGGGCACACAGGCGTCGCCATTGGCGAGGTCGCCCATCACGGCGACAAACTCGTCGCCACCGAGTCGGGCCAATGTGTCGCCCTCGCGCAAGGTCTGCTTCATACGGTCGGCCACGGCGATCAGCAGCTGATCTCCCGCTTCGTGCCCGCACTGATCGTTCACGGCCTTGAAGCCGTCGAGGTCCAGATAGATCACGGCCAGCGTCTGTCCGCGACGCTCGGCCTGAGCCAGCCCCTGGCGCAGGCGATCCGACAGCAGCAAGCGGTTGGGCAGATTGGTGAGCGCATCGAAGTGCGCCATGTGCTCCAGCTGGCTTTGATGTTCCCGGATCGCGGTGATGTCGGTGAACAAGGCGACGTAGTGTTCGGTCTGGCCGTCTGCGCCGCGCACGGCCGTGATTGTCAGCGCCTCCACAAACAGCTCTCCGCTCTTGCGCCGGTTCCAGACTTCTCCGTACCAGTGACCTTTTTGCTTCAGCTCAGCCCACATGGCGGTGTAGAAATCCTTGTCCTGACGCCCCGAGCTCAGCAGGCGCGGGTTCTTTCCCAGGACTTCGTCCCGTGAATACCCCGTGATGCGCGTGAAGGCCTCGTTGACATTCAGGATCGCGCCGTTGGCGTGGGTGATCATGATGCCCTCGCGGGCATAGGTGAAGACGCTTGCGGCCTGGATCGACTCCTCGGCTTTCTTGCGTTCGGTCACGTCGCGCGCCGCCGCAAAAACGCCCAGCACCCGGCCTGCGTCGTCGCGGTAGACGCTGGCGTTGTAGAGCACGTCGGTGATGCGGCCGCTGGTGTGGCGGATCGCCAGCGGGTAGTCGGTGACGAAGCCGTTGGCAAACACCTGCTGGTAGCCCTCGCGCGCCTGCACCGGGTCGGTGAAGTAGTCGGCGAAGTCGCTGCCGATCAGCTGCGTCCGCCCCACGCCCGTGACCTGCTCGGTGGCTTGGTTCACGTCGGTGATCTTGCCCTGGGTGCTGATCGTCACCAGCGGGTCCAGGCTGGCTTCGATCAGGCTGCGTGAATACTTGGACGCGGTCTGCTCGAGTTGCCGGCGCTGCTGTCGGGACCTGAAGACCAAGCCGCACGCCAGCAGCAGCGCGGCGAGGACGCCGCCGACCCAGGGCATCCAGGGCGCGAGGCTCTCAAGGATCAGGGCCAGAGAATCCTGATGCAGGTGGATCCACTTGTCGGAAACGGCCTGGCGCTCCTGTTCGGGCAGGGAGGCGAGCGTCTTGGACAGTATGTCGCGCAGCACGGGCAGGTCCTTGCGCACGCCGAAACTCAGGTCGTAGCTGTAGTCGAAGGCCGAGAATATCTGCAGGTTGCTGAACTTCTCGCGCTCGATGAAGAAGGAGGCGCTGGCCACGTCCATGATGAGCGCGTCGACCTCGCCGAACGCGAGTTTTTGCATGCCGTCCAGATCGTCCGGGACCAGGGTCAGCGTGATCGTGGGGAACTTTTGTTCGAGAAACCCCTGCACGCCATAACCCTTGCCCACGGCCACGCGTTTGCCCACAAAGGCATCGGGCCAGCGCCCTGGGGAAAAACCGGACTTGACGATGATCGCCGTGGGCACGCTGATGTAGGGCTGGGTGAAGGCCAGATACTGCGCTCGCTCGGGCGTTTCCTTGAGCGACGTGACGACCTCGGCCCTGCCGCCCTGCACATTCGCCAGGATGGCGTTCAGGTTTTGCGCCGGCAGGACCTGAAACCGGGTGCCGAGCCGGGCCTGCAGCAATTGAATCATGTCGGCCGAGAGCCCATGCCAGGCGCCCGACTCGATGAAACTGAAGGGTGGATAGTTGCCCTCCGGTGCGAGGCGGATCTGGCCCGCGTGGCCATCCATCCATGCCAGCTCCTGCGCTGTCAGGAAGCCGTGTTGGACCTCGGTGGCCGGCGCGGCTGCAGCATAAAGGCCGAGCCACAATGCCCCCGCGCTGGCAAGCGCTCTCAGCCAGGCGAGCCGGCAGCTTCTTCGGATTGGCGGTCCTCGCGGGTTCATGGCGGGAGGGGTGCTGGGTGAAAGTTGAGGCCTCTTGAGCGTGTGATGCTACAGCCCCACCGTCTTCATGGTCAATCTGTCGTTTACCCCGCCATCAGCTTGTGCACCAGATCTGCTGTGGTGCTGGCCTTGAACTTGCGCATCAGGCGCGCGCGGTAGATCTCCACCGTGCGGTGGCTGATGGCGAGCAGCTTGCCGATCTCCTTGGATGTCAAGCCGTCCAGCAGGCTGGCCGCGACCTCGCGTTCGCGCGGCGTGAGTTCAGCTTTCACCGGGCGGCGCGAGGACAGGTCTTCAAAGCTCCAGATGCCGCTTTCGTGCGGCGCTTCGCGGTTCACCGCGCGCCCGGTCACGTGACACCAGAAGGTCTCGCCCTTGAAGCGGCCGTCAACGCGCTTCATGATGCGGTCGTCGGCGTAGCTGCCGTTGCGGTTGAGCAGCGGCGCGATGCGCGCACCGGTGCGCTCGTACTCGGCTGCGCTGGGGTAGAGAATCTGGAACGATTGCCCCACCAGCTGTTCGCGCGAAGCGCCGAACATCTCGCACACGCGCTGGTTGCAGTCCACCATGGTTCGGTTGCGCGACAGCACCAGTCCCAGCGGGGCCAGATCGAAGGCGAGGCGGTAATCAATGTCCATAGAGGTATCGTTTAAGGGTTTCTACTTTAGGAAGAACTACGTAGTACGTTACGTAGTATCGTAACGCCATTGTTTGTTTCCAGGAGAACACCGAGTGAACAAGATTTACCCCAGCGCTGCCGCAGCGCTCGAAGGCATCGTGCACGACGGCCAGTTGCTGGCCGTGGGCGGGTTTGGCCTGTGCGGCATTCCCGAGGCGCTGATCGACGCGCTGCGCGACAGCGCGGTGAAAGACCTGACGGTCATTTCCAACAACGCCGGGGTCGACGGCTTCGGCTTGGGCAAGCTGCTGGAGACGCGCCAGATCAAGCGCATGATTTCCAGCTACGTGGGCGAGAACAAGGAGTTCGAGCGCCAGTATCTGGCGGGCGAACTGGAGCTGGAATTCACGCCGCAGGGCACGCTGGCCGAGAAGTTGCGCGCCGGCGGCGCCGGCATTCCGGCGTTCTTCACGCGCACCGGCTATGGCACGCTCGTGGCCGAGGGCAAGGAAACGCGCGAGTTCGACGGTCACATGTATGTGATGGAACGCGCTTTGGTGCCCGATGTGTCGCTGGTCAAGGCCTGGAAGGCCGACAAGAGCGGCAATCTGATCTTTCGCCGCACCGCGCGCAACTTCAATCCGGCCGTGGCCATGGCCGGCCGCATCACGGTGGTGGAAGTGGAAGAGATCGTCGAGACCGGCACGTTCGACCCGGATGCCGTGCATCTGCCGGGCATCTACGTGAGCCGCCTGGTGCTGAACGCGCATCCGGAGAAACGGATCGAGAAGAGAACACTGACTGAAACGTCGACTAAGAAAGCGGTAGTCTGATCATGGCCTGGACACACGACCAAATGGCAGCCAAGGCGGCTGAAGAACTGCAGGACGGTTTCTACGTCAACCTCGGCATCGGCCTGCCCACGCTGGTGGCCAACTTCGTCTCGCCCGACATCGAAGTCTGGCTGCAAAGCGAAAACGGCATGCTCGGAATCGGACCGTTCCCTACCGAAGATGAGGTGGACGCGGATCTGATCAATGCCGGCAAACAGACCGTGACCACGATTCCCGGCTCCAGCATCTTTGGCAGCCACGACAGCTTTGCCATGATCCGCGGCGGCAAGATCAACCTCTCGATCCTGGGCGCGATGCAGGTCAGCGCCAGCGGCGATCTGGCCAACTGGATGATCCCTGGCAAGATGGTCAAGGGCATGGGCGGCGCCATGGACCTGGTGGGCGGCGTGAAGAACGTGGTGGTGCTGATGGAGCACGTCGCGAAGAAGAAGGACGGCAGCATCGACCTGAAGATCTTGCCCGAGTGCACCTTGCCGCTGACGGGCGTGGGCGTGGTGGACCGCATCATCACCGACCTGGCCGTGATGGACGTCACGCCCCACGGTCTGAAGGTGGTGGAGATGGCGCCGGGCGTGACGCGCGAAGAGCTGCAGTCCAAGACGGGCGTGCCGCTGCATTGATGCCAGCGGCGCTGCCCGCGGTGCATTAACTGTCGGGCATCTTTTCCGCGGTCTTGGCCGCAACCACTGGAACCGGGCGGCTCCAGGTGGACAGCTTGCCTACCAGCTCGCGGATTTCGCGCATCAGGAAAACCATGGGCAGCAGCCGCCAGGCGGCGACCGTGAGAGCCAACGCGACGGGCAAGTAGCGCAAACTCTGTGGCAAGAACAAGGGTAGAAACAACACTGCCAGCGCCACAAAGATCGCGACTTCCCGGCTCAGCCAGCCCACATTCCGGGCGCGGTGTTCGATCAATTTTTCCACCCGTTGCCGGAGCTGGGTCAGCACCGGTTTCGCGCGCGCTACCGACTTGCTCATCTGCTGCCAGGGCAGGTCTGAACGCCCCGAGGCGATGATGCGCGCCACCAGATCGAAATAGCGCTCGATGCTGGCGGCCAGGTCACTGGCACCCGCGGCTGCGATCAAGCTGGCGCGACCGGCACTTTGAATTTGAGACAGTACATTATGGAACTCCGTGCCCATCGCCTTGCATTCATCCGCCTGGGCTTCCAATGCGCGTGCGTTCGCTTGCCGTTGACGTTCCACCACCTTGCGCGCTTCGGGCAGCAGCGACTCCAGCACCAGCAGGTCTGCCGCTGCCATGGATTGCGGCTCACCCAGCTCGCCCAGCCAAGGGCAGTGCACAGTGAGGCTTGCCAGCTCCGCGGTCAGGCGTGAGCGCAGACGCTGCGCCCAGACCGCGTCGTAGGCGACGGCCAGCAAGCGCGCATGCATGCTGGCCAGGGCTGGGCGATCGGGGTCGCTCTTGCCGTAGAGCAGTTGATGCACATCGGGATATTCGTTCGCAGCGGTCGCGGCCGCAGGCGCTTTCGCCTTGATGCGCGCCAAGCCCTGCTCCCAGGCCTGGTCGAACAGATCGGCGGCGTCGCCCCAGCGCTGCACGATGTCGGCGCACTCGCTGTTGCCCGCCTGCGCATAGGCTTGCAGCACGCGGTATTGGTGCAGCTGATGCAGCCAGTGCGCGGCGTCCAGGTCGCCATTCAAGGCTTCGTTGGCGTGCATCAACACCGCCCGCAAGCCCAGCGGCTCGCCGCGCCACACGGCAGGAATTCCGGGCGCCAGCTGCAGGATCAGCTGCAGCAGTTGCACGTCCACCGGCATGCGGCTGTCGTGGCGCAGATCGATCAGCATGCGCACCACGTTCTGGTCGACCTGCACATCGCGAAACCAGGTCAGCAGCAGCCCGTTGCCGATGTCGGCCACGCCCGCGGCCCAGTTGCGCGCCAGCGCCACGGCGAGCTGCTCGGGGCTGTAGCAGACTTCCTGGCCGAGCCGATAGGGCTGCTCGAAACTGTGCGCCACGGCCTGATCCAGCGGCTCGGCCAGGCTGGGATCGTGTGCCAGCCAACGCTTGACCTCGCTGCCACCCCAGCGGTTCTTGGGGTCGCGGATCAACAGACCGCGCAGCAGCTTCTTGAAGCTCCGATCCGGGACTTCGGCGAGGTCGATGCCGCGCGTCGTCAGATGGTGCAGCACCACCGGCTCCGACAGTCCGGCAAAGGGGTGCTTGCCCAGAATGGATTCCAGAACGATGATGCCCAGGGCCCAGAAATCGGCCTTGACGTCGATGACGCCGGACAGGCTCTCGGGCGAGGCGTAGGGCAGGGTGCGCGCCGTGCCGGTGAAGCGCTGCGTGGCTTCGAGCACCGAGGAGATGCCGAAATCGGTCAGCACCAGTTCCAGTGGCTGCAAGGCGCGTACCAGGATGTTCTCGGGCTTCAGATCGCGGTGCAGCAGGCCCACCGCGTGCACGGCCTCGATCGCCGCGGCCACCTGGCGAACCACCTCACGCATCGCCTCGCCAGGCAGCGGACCGGTGCGCAGCAGCTCGCGCAGCGAACCGCTCTCGCAGTACTCCATCAACTCGTAGGCATAGCCCTGTTGCGTGCCGGTCTGCAGCACCCGAACGCAGTATTTCGGATCCACGCGAGCCATGCGCTGCAGTACCTCGGCCTTGGGATGCACACCGTGCCGGTAGACCTTGGCCACGAACGTCGGTCCGCCGGACAGACTTTGCACCAGCAGCAGTTCGGCCTCGGCGCCTGACGTGGTCAAAGGCTGGAGGATGCGGTACTCGTCCTTCAACTTGCCCGGCAGGCTGATCAGGCTCTGCAGCTGATCGCCGGCGCCTGCAGACTGCGCCAAGGGGCGGTCGCAGTAGAGGCAGGTCTTGGAGCCCGGTGGATTGCTTTGGCCGCAGTCCGCGTGCCCACAGATGCTCGCTTGCGCCTGCGCCGCAACGTCGATCCGCGCTGCCGCAGCGCTTGCAACAGCGTCGGCCTGGCGGCTCACCAGATCGACCCCGGCGAGCAAGGCGCCGCAGGCGCAGCGCATCACCTGCGGCTCGTTTTCGGTGCCGCAGCTCGGGCAGATGCGGTGGTAATTCGCGCTCAACGACTAGCTCCTCCAGGAAACCTGGCTGAACGCCAGTCCGCGCTCCTGGCACGAGGCCTCGAGCGCCGCCATGTCGCCGCGCGCCGGAATGCCGACGTACCAGACGCGGTCGCCATCCACCATGGTCTGCATGCGCTTGTCCGAACCGTGCGCCAGCGCGTCCACTTGGGTTGCATAACGCTGGCGGCCGCGCTCCGACAGCGGCAGCAAAGGCTGGTTGGACGAACCGCGCCAGACCTGTGTGAGCGGCCTGGCCTGGACAAAGGGTTCGGGGATGAGCGCGTCGAGTTGCTGCAGCAATCCAGCGTGCTTCTTTCGCAGCGTGGTCAGCGCATAGCCGCTGTAGCACAGGATGTCGAAATCCAGTTTCTCCTGGCTGCGCCATTGCGCCAACCCGGCCAGCAGCGCGGCCAGCGCCTGGGGTTGATCGAAGGGCTCGCCACCCGTGATGGTCACGCCGTCGAGTACGCTGTTGGAAGTCTGGCGGCACCAGGACAGCAGCCGTGCCACGCTCATGTCGCGCCCCGGGTCCCGGTTCCAGGTGTCCTGCGACACGCAGCCCTTGCAGCCTATGCTGCAACCCTGAAGCCAGACGCCGATGCGCCGTCCCGGTCCCAGCACCGTCACCGGAAAGTGCGCCTTGTTGACGGAGATCTTCATGTGCACTGCAAGGTCAGCGTGATCACTTTTTCCATTTCGGCGAGACCGGTGATGGTCACCGTCTTGACGCCTTCCATCTCGGTCTCGAACAGCACGCGCGACAGCGGGTTGATGAACACCGACTCCAGCTGGTTGCCGATGCCGCGCCCGCCGTTGTCCAGGTCGCGCGTGCAGCGCGTCAACAGCGCCTGGCGAAACTCTGCCGAGAGCGCGAGCTGGACTTTGAATTCCTCCTGCAGGCGCCGCGCCACGTTGCGCAGCATGCCGTCGAAAATGCGCTCGGCCACCTCGGCGCTGATGAAGTTGAAGACCACGATGTTGTCGCCGATGCGGTTCAGCAGTTCGGGGCGCGAGAGCTTGAACTTGAAGTAGTTGCCGATGGCTTCGCGCACCCTGGCCTCGACCGTCTCGTAGGGGTCGCCGGGGCGCACGCTCTGCACGCGCTGGCCCTGGGCGTCTTCCACGTAGATCCCCAGGTTCGAGGTGAACACCAGAATCGTTTCCGAAAAATACGCCGTGTCGCCGCGGCCATCGGTCAGGCGCCCGTCTTCCAGAATCTGCAGGAATTTGTCCAGGATGCGCGGATGGGCCTTCTCGATCTCATCGAACAGCACGACGGAGAAGGGCTTCTCGCGCACCGCGTTCGTGAGCTCGCCACCGGCGTCGAATCCGATGTAGCCGGGCGGCGCACCGAGCAGGCGTGCGCTCGTGTGCTCCTCGGCGAACTCGCTCATGTCAAAGCGCAGGTAGGCGCGCTCGTCGCCGAACACCAGCTGCGTCAGCGTCTTGGCCAGCTCGGTCTTGCCCACACCCGTGGGCCCGGCGAAAAACAGCACACCGCGCGGTCGGCTGCCGCCGGATCGGGCCTGCGCGCCGGTCAGGCCCATGACGGAGCGCTTGAGGATGTCCAGCGTCTTGACCACTGCCGGGTGCTGGCCCTTGACGCGATCTTCGATGAAGGGCTGTGCGTCGCGAATCTTCTGGCGCAGGTAATCCTTGCGCCAGGGGTTGTCCAGCGCGCCCACCTTGTAGCAGCGCACCGCGTCGTCAATGTCCTGTATGCCCAGATGCGCGCGATCCGCCAGTTCGGTGATGTCCGTGAGCGCGGTCAGCGTCAGGCCTTCCGTGCCCTCGGTGAAGTTCTTCACGAACTGGTCCCGCGCAGAGGCCGGCGCCTCGGCGAAGCCCTGAAACAGCGGCGCGAGTTGCGTCGCCGCGGCCTGGCGCGTCTCGAAATCTGGCTTGCCGATGATCAGGCTGGCAACGCGCTCGCTGTCCAGCGTGAACCACGAAGGCAGGTCCTGTGCGCGGTTCAGTAACCACAGCACCGGGTTGTATTGGGGCGAGCCGCCGCCCTCGCGCGGCACCATGGGCGCGGCGTTCAAGGACAGCTTTTCGGCGGCGACGAAGAAGCGGTGTTCGGCCTCGCCCAGGTGCTCGACCTGGCGCGTCATGCGCGAGGCGAAGTCCAGCACCAGGGCGCAACGTGCCTCGCGCTGCGCGCTCAATTTCTTCATCACGCCGCTGAGCGTCTCCAGGCTCATCACCTGGCAGCCACCGGAGAGCTTGAGATCGAACAATCGCTCGGCCAGCTCGCGCGCCGCGGGCTCGTCCGGATAGACGCGCAGGCCGTCGGCCGGGTCGAACACCAGGAAGAAGCGGTAGTCGCGAACTTTCAGCGTCTCCCACAGCGCGCGCAGCAGCGGCACCAGCGCCACACCGGTCGCCAGCGGCGTGAGAAAGCTGTCGCGGATGGCGCCCGAGACGACAAATTGCGAGCGGATCGCGAGCAGGCGTTCCAGATCGGCGAGCCAGCGGGGTGCAGTGGTTTTCATTTGAGCTCGCGTTGCAGCGGTTGAGTGAGCGGTGCGGATGCGTCTTCGTCGGCGAATGACGGCAGCTTGTCGGCATCGACCAACTGCACCGGCAGCTCGCCCGCGGCGAGACGGCGCGTGACATCGAGTTGCACGCCGCGCAGCTCCAGCGCCTTGAGCAGCGCGGGGAATTCGGCGCACCATCGGTCCTCGGCCAGATGGTCGAGCACGCTGCGTTCGTTCTGGCCCTCGCTCACGGCGCGAACCACGTTGAAGTTGACGGAACTTGTCTGCGCGTTCACCCGCATGCGGACCATGTACTTGCCCCAGGACTGGCGGCGAAAATGCACGACGCCGCCTTCGACAAACAGCGTGCTGCCAATCTCTTCCACCTGGTAACCCAGGTCCTTGAGCGACTGCTCGACGATGGTGGCCGTGGCTTGTTGCACCTGCTGTTGTTGCAGGGCTTCGATGTGGGCCTGGATGCGCGCGCGCAGTTCGGTGGCCAGCAGTTCGGCGCGCTCGCCCGGCAACTGGGCGTCGAGTTCGTGCGCCACGCTCTGGATGTTCTCAGGGACCGCCCCCAGCTCAGCAATGCGCAGCAGCAGGCGTTGCGCGAGCGAGCGCGGCGCGGCGGCGGGAACAGGCAGATCGACGGCCTGCTCGGCGAACTGATCGCTCTGACGCGCGGCTTCGGTCAACAAAATGGCGCGCAGATCGGCGCTCAGTGCCTGCAATGCACGCACATAAGCCGCCAGTGCGTCGGCACTGTCAGCAAGCGGCGGTGCCGGGCGCGTGGCGCGTACCTGCTCGGTTAGCCCCAAGCGCTCGGCCAGACCCAGGAGTTGATCAAAGGCGATTTCCGCGCTTCGCGCTTCTTCTCCCAGCGCGGCCTGCCCTTGCTGCTGCGCGGCGCTTTGCACGGCGGTGCGGGTTTCGTTTTGTCGTTGATGCTGTTGTTGCAATGCAGCCGCATTGGCATAGCCCTGATACACGGCCTGGGCTGCCCGAATGGCCGCTGCAGAGAGCAGGGCGGCGATCGGGCTTGTCGTGATAACGACGGTGATGGGACCACTCATGAGCGCAAGTATCGCAGGAAGTGGCGGGGCCAGACTTCAGCTGTCGGTGTCAAAAAGACTCGCCTGCGTAAACACCGCTGGCAGCTTTTTAGGTGCCCTGATGCGCAGTTGTTTGTTCACGTTCTCGCGACCAAACACCACCTCGATGTCGGCCACCGTGACGCCGAACAGCGGCGCCAGAAAGCGCAGCATGTGGTCGGTGGCTTTGCCATTCACGGGTGCGGCGGTGACGCTGACCTTGAGTTGCGTGCCCTTGGGTTTGCCGATGGCGTCCTTGGAGGCGCTGGGCTTGCCCAGGATGTTGACCACCAGCACCTCGCCCTCCCACGCGTAGAAGGAGTCACCCGTGGCGTTCTTCACCTGGCCGCGGCTCATGGCAGAGGCGGCTTACGCCCGCCTGGAAATGCGCGCGCCCAGGCCCAGCAGCTTTTCTTCCACGTGCTCGTAACCGCGTTCGATCATGTTGGCGTTTTGCACCGTGGACTTGCCCGTGGCGCACAGCGCCGCACCCAGGAGCGCCATGCCGGCGCGGATGTCGGGCGAGCTCAGCGTGGTGCCGCGCAATTGCGATCTCCCGCTGATGACGACGCGGTGCGGGTCGCAGACCACGGCGTTGGCGCCCATGGCAATGAGGCGGTCCACAAAGTACAGGCGCGACTCGAACATCTTCTCAAAGAACAGCACGCTGCCCTGCACCTGCGTGGCCAGCGTGATCATGCAGCTCATCTGGTCGGTGGCAAATTGCGGCCAGGGGCCGTCGCCGATCACGGGAATGGAGCCGTCGTAGTCGGGGTTGATGCGCAGCTCCTGGTCGGCGGGCAGATGGATGTGATCCTTGAAGAGCTCGATCTTCACGCCCAGCGTGGCAAACACGCGCTTGCACATCCAGTAGGCGTGCAGGTCCGTGCCTTCGACCTTGATCTCGCCGCCGGTGGCAGCGGCCAGCGCGAGGTAGGACGCGGCTTCGATGTGGTCGTGGCAGACGCGGTGCGTGGTGCCGCGCAGCGAACTGACGCCATCGATCTCGAGCTGGTTCGTGCCGATACCGGTGATCCTGGCGCCCATGGCGTTGAGCATGTGGGCCAGGTCCTGCACGTGCGGCTCG
This sequence comes from uncultured beta proteobacterium, assembly GCA_903838565.1. Classification (GTDB taxonomy): domain Bacteria; phylum Pseudomonadota; class Gammaproteobacteria; order Burkholderiales; family Burkholderiaceae_C; genus CAIKVZ01. Next base: position 18,983 of record CAILZB010000056.1, read on the forward strand.
CACGCGGCGTTGCGGATGATGGTGTGGCCCGCGCTCACGGCGGCCGCCATCAGGATGTGCTCGGTGCCGGTGACGGAAGGCTCGTCGAAGAAAAGGTCTGATCCGCTCAAGCCCTTGGGCACGGTGAAGTCGTAGGTGCTTCCCAGCTCCAGCGTGGCGCCGAGTTTTTGCAGCCCATAGAAATGCGTGTCCAGGCGCCGCCGTCCAATCACGTCGCCACCGGGCGGGTAGAGCTTGGCCTTGCCCGTGCGGTGCAGCAGCGGCGCCACGCACAGGATGGAGGTGCGCACCTTGTTGCACAGCGCCTGCGAGATTTCGCTGCTTTTAACGTGCGCCAGGTGCACGCTCACGCGTTCGCCGCTGCGCTCGACCTTGCCGCCGAGCTCGACGATCACGTCCAGCATGTGGCGCACGTCGATGATGTCGGGAACGTTCTCCAGGATCATTTCCTGATCCGTGAGGATGCACGCGGCAATCATGGGCAATATGGCGTTCTTGTTGCCCGAGACGCGGACCGTGCCGCGCAGCGGAACACCGCCTTCGATTTCAAAAATGGACATGGGAGGGGTTGAGTCAGAGAAAGGTGTGGGTGATTCTGCCACGTGACCTCAGGGGCTCGGGGTTCAGTGGTAATCGGATTCGCGCTGGTGCCGCAGGGCCAGCAGTGTGACGGTGCTGGCGTCTTCGATCTCAAACAGGGCGACGTAGCCGGAAGCGCCAAACGGGATCACCAGTTCGCGCAGCCGGGGACCGTGCTGGCCTTCCGCGGCTTTGCGGCAAGAGAAGGGAAACTGCTCCAGCAGTTTCAAGGCATTTTTGATGGTTTGCAGGGCATGCTCGGCTACCGTGACATCGTGCGCGAGCAAGAAATCGTACAGCCCCAGCAGGTCCTCTTCGGCCGCTGGCGTGAACCGGACCTGGTACCGAGTCACTGGCCTGTGGCCCGGGTTGAGGGTCGTTTTCTGGGAGCGGTCGCGGTGGATGTGCTTGCCTTCAACTGCTGTTTGGCCGCGCTCAGCTTTTGTTCCATTTTGGCGATGACGGTGTCGGCCGGGATGTGCAGGTTTTGTTCCCTGGCTTGTTGTCCGCCACGCAGGCCGCGCGCGATGAAATCGTCCTCGGCCTGGCGGTGGGCGATAAAGCGTTCCAGCGAAGTCTCCATCAGTTTGGACAGGGTTTCGTGCGGACGCAGCGCACGTTCGGCCGATGCGCGCAGCGCCGGGCTGACGCGCAGGGCAGGAAGAGTGGCAGTTTTCACGGTGGCTCCTATGATGTGATGCAATTGTAATTCGCCTGCAAAGAAGCTCACAAACAGGCTTTGCAGGTGGCGAATCATGGCTCATAATACTGTACAAATAAACAGTATCATTTGTGATCTTGCTGCCATGCCCCCCGCCCTTGCTCTTGCTTCTTCGGTCGACCCGTCCGCGTTTGCGGGAGCGGGCGTCTGGCGCGCCGACCAGTTGGCAGCAAGCGCTGGCAGCGTGCTGTCCAGCGGTCACCCGGCGCTGGACGCGCAATTGCCCGGCGGCGGCTGGCCGGTGGGCGCGTTGACGGAGTTGCTGCAGGTGCAGTCGGGTGCGGGCGAATGGGGGCTGTTGCTGCCCGCGCTGGCGCAACGGCTGTCCAGCACTGCCTCGCCCAAGGCGAGGCTGGTGCTGGTGGGCGCACCGCATGTGCCGCTGGGTCCGGCGCTACAGGCGCGTGGACTGGACGCGCAGCGGCTGCTGTGGGTGCGAACCGATACGCCTGCGGCGCGCGCCTGGGCGTGCGAACAAGCCCTGCGCTGCGCCGACGTGGCCGCCGTGCTGGCCTGGCTGCCGCAGGTGCGCGCCGATGCGCTGCGGCGCCTGCATCTGGCCGCGCACGATCACGCCAAGCTGCTGTGGGTGTTGCGTCCGGCACAGGCGCAACACGAATCTTCTCCTGCGCCGCTGCGCCTGTTGCTTGAGTCCGCGGCACAGGGCTTGGGCGCGCCGCACGAGAGCCACGTGAGCATCTTGAAACGTCGCGGCCCGCCGCTGGAGCAGGCGGTGTCACTGTGCCTGCACAGCGTTGCGCTACGGGCTTTGCTGGCGGCAGCGAAGGTGCGTGGCGAGCAACGCCGGGAAACGGTGGCTGCGCGGAGGGAGCATGCACTGGATCGCCTTGCAGTCGCTGTGTGAAGCCCCTGCGGGGCAGACCGTTTCAACGCAGGACGAAGCGGCGCAGCGCGCGGCCTTGGGTTGGTGGGCCCTGCAGTTCACACCGCGCGTGGCGCTGCTGGACGAGGCCGTGCTGCTGGAGGTGTCGGGCAGCGAGCGGCTGTTTGGCGGGCGCGCCGCCTTGTTGCAGCAGTTGTTGAAGCCACCACTGGAGCTCATGGGCTGGGCGCAGGGCGCGACCTCGTTGCTGGCGCTGGCCTGTCTGCGCACCGGTGTGGGTCAAGGGTCGGCGCCAACGCCGGACGCCTTGCCCTTGCACACCCTGAGTGCGGCGCGCGAACATCTGGCCACGCTCTCGCGCCTGGGCTGCAACCACTGGGGCGAGTTGCGCGCGCTGCCGCGCGGCGGCGTGGTGCGACGCTTTGGCGCGGGCCTGCTCGACGCGCTCGATTGCGCCTACGGGCTCAAGCCCGAAGCCCATGCCTGGCTGGTCGCGCCTGAGGCGTTTGAGGTCAAGATCGAACTGCACGCGCTGGTGGAACAGGCGGGCGCGCTGATGTTCGTGGCGCAGCGTTTGTTGGCGCAGTTGCAGGCCTGGCTGCAGGCGCGGCAAAGCGGCGTGCTGGCGCTGCAATGGACCTGGTTTTTTGACGCACGGCGCAGCCATGCGCTGGGCGACGCTGCAGCCAGCGACGGCCTGCTGATCCGCACCGCGCAAGCCACGCGCGACATGTCGCATCTGGCGCGACTCACCGCCGAACAACTGGCGCGCTGCACCCTGGCCACGCCGGTGCACAGCCTGCGCCTGCAGTCGATCGAGGTGGTGCCACTGCCTACGGCCAGCGCCAGTTTGCTGATTGAGGAGCGCCTGCTTGGCGACAGCCTGCACCAGTTGATCGAGCGCCTGGGCGCGCGTCTGGGGCCGCAGCAGGTGGTGTGGCTGCAGCCTCAGGCCGAGCACCGGCCCGAGCACATGCAAAGCCTGGAGCCGGCGGCGTCGTTCTTGCAGCGCACGGTGGAAAAGAAGCGAGCGGAAAAATGCTCAACCCGAGACGCCGTGCCCGACGCGGCGCTGTACCCGACCTGGCTGCTGGAGCGACCACTCAGGCTGGCGCTGCAGGGCAGCCGTCCGCTGTACCAAGGCGCGCTGCAACTGTTGGTGGGGCCGCAGCGTCTCGAAGTGATGGGTTGGGCGCAGATCGACGCGCCTGCGGCGGCGCTGCGCGACTACTTCATCGCGCTCAGTCCGCACGCCGGTCTGCTCTGGGTGTACCGCGAGCGGCTGCCTGCGGGCCAGGCCAGCGACCTGTGGTTTCTGCACGGGATTTATGCGTGATCTGAATTTCCACCCTCACCCCAGCCCTCTCCCCGCAGGGGCGAGGGTGCAGGAGCGGGGTCAGGTATTCACCCCCTCGCCCGTTTACGGGAGAGGGCGGGGGTGAGGGCTGCGCCATGAACCACCCCGAACTGCCTGCCTATGCGGAGCTGCACTGTCGCTCCAACTTCAGCTTCGGGCTGGGCGCATCGCTGCCTGAAGAACTGGTGGCGCGCGCCCACGCCTTGGGCTACAGCGCACTCGCGCTCACCGACGAATGCTCCGTGGCGGGACTGGTGCGCGCGCACACCGAGGCGAAAAAAATCGGGCTCAAGCTCCTGCCGGGAAGCGTGTTCAGAGTGCAGCAATCCGCCGGGGACAGCTTCGAGCTGATCGCCTTGCCTCGCAACCTGAACGGCTGGGGCAACCTGTGCGAGTTCATCACCGCGGCGCGCCGCGCCGCGCCCAAGGGCGAATACCGCGTGACGCTGGAACAGTCGGACTTCACGCTGCTGCACGACTGCGAACTGCTGTTCGTGCCGCAGCGCCGCCTTTACAGCGAGAGTGACGTACAAGCGCTCTGTGCGCTGTTGAAGCAGCTCGCAGTTCAGTTCGGCTCCAGCCTGTGGCTGGCGCTGGAGTTGCTGCACGGCATCGACGACGCGCTGTGGCTGCAAACGCTCACGCAGGCCAGCGTGGACAGCGGCGTTGCGCTCGTGGCTGCGGGCGGCGTGCTCATGCATGTGCGCTCGCGCAAGCCGCTGCACGACGTGCTCACCGCCACGCGGCTGCACCTGCCGCTGTCGCAGTGCGGTCAGGTGGTGCAGCGCAACGCCGAGGCGCACCTGCGCCAGCGCGTGCGTCTCGGGCAAATCTATCCGCGCGCCCTGCTGGAGAACACGCTGGAGGTGGCGGCGCGCTGCGCCTTCAGTCTCGATGAAATCCGCTACCAGTACCCGATGGAGACCGTGCCGCAGGGTCAGACCCCGACGCAGACGCTGGCGCGCCTCACCTGGGAAGGGGCGGGCGCGCGCTACCCGCAGGGCATACCGGCCAGCGTGCAGCAGCAGGTGGAACACGAACTGGCGCTGATCGCCGAGCTGAAGTACGAGATGTATTTTTTGACGGTGCACGACATCGTGCGCTTTGCCCGCAGCCGCCGCATCCTGTGCCAAGGGAGAGGCTCGGCGGCGAACTCGGCGGTGTGCTACTGCCTGGGCGTGACCGAGGTCGATCCGTCGCGCATGAACGTGCTGTTCGAGCGCTTCATCAGCCGCGAGCGCGACGAGCCGCCCGACATCGACGTGGACTTCGAGCACCAGCGGCGCGAGGAGGTGATCCAGTACATCTACGCCAAGTACGGCCGCGAGCGCGCCGCCCTCACCGCCGTGGTGGTGAGTTACCGCCCGCGCAGTGCCTTGCGCGACGTGGGCCGGGCGCTGGACATCGACGCCGCACTGATAGCCGCGCTGTCGCGCGAACACCCCGGCATGTACAGCCGCGAAGTCTTGGCAGAGAGACTGCAATCGGCGCTGGAACAACTGGGCCCGGAGGCTGTTGTGCCTTCGCCAAAACGCCTGGCGCTGTGGCTGGACCTGTCGCGCCAACTCATGGGCTTTCCGCGCCATCTGGGCCAGCACGTGGGCGGCTTCGTGCTGACCCAGGGCAAGCTCACGCGCCTGGTCCCCGTGGAGAACGCGGCCATGATTGATAGAAGCATCATCCAGTGGGACAAGGACGACCTGGACGCCATGGGGCTGCTCAAGGTCGACGTGCTGGCGCTGGGCATGCTCAGCGCGATCCGTCGCTGCCTGGACCTGATGAGTGAGCGACGCGGCCACGCCTTCGAGATGCAGGACATCCCGGCAGAAGACCCCGCCACCTACGACATGATCTGCGCCGCCGACACCGTGGGCGTGTTCCAGATCGAAAGCCGCGCCCAGATGTCGATGCTGCCGCGCCTGCAACCGCGCTGTTTTTACGACCTGGTGGTGGAAGTGGCGATCGTGCGTCCGGGCCCGATCCAGGGCGGCATGGTGCACCCCTACCTCAAGGCGCGCGCCAACCCGCAGGCCGTGGTCTATCCCAGCCCTTCGCTCAAGGAGGCTTTGAAGCGCACCCTGGGCGTGCCGATCTTTCAGGAGCAGGTGATGCAGATCGCGATGTTGGCCGCGGGCTTCAGCGCGGGCGAGGCCGACAGCCTGCGCCGCTCCATGGCCGCGTGGAAGCGCAAGGGCGGCGTGCACAAGTTCTACGACCGCATGGTGAGCGGCATGACCGAGCGCGGCTACACGCTGGAGTTCGCTCAAGGCATCTTCAAGCAGATCGAAGGCTTTGGCGAATACGGCTTCCCCGAGAGCCATGCCGCCAGCTTTGCGCTGCTGGTGTACGTGAGCTGCTGGCTGAAAAAGCACGAACCGGCTTGCTTTCTGGTCGCCATGCTCAACAGCCAACCCCTGGGTTTTTACAGTCCCTCGCAACTGGTGCAAGACGCCAAGCGCCACGGCGTCGAAGTGCGCGCCGTGGACGTGATGTGCAGCGAGTGGGATTGCACCCTCAAAGAATTGGGGTCAGATTCCAATTATTTGGTGGACGGCGGTGTTTCAAAACAATTGGAATCTGACCCCCATTCTTTTGTTCGACTGGGCCTGCACCTGGTCTCGGGTTTGAGCGCCGCCGCCGCACAGCGCATCGTCGACGCCAGGCAGCAGCAGCCCTTCACCAGCACCGAAGATCTGGCTCTGCGCGCAGCGTTGGACCAGGGGGACTTGAAGGCGCTGGCGTCAGCCGACGCGCTGGCCGCGCTGTCGGGCCACCGGCGCCAGCAGGTGTGGGACGCGTCGGCCTTGAAACCCGCGCCGCCGCTGCTCAAGAGCGTACCGGTGGAAGAGGATTTTCTGGAACTGCCCGCAGCGCCCGAAGGCGAGGAAATCGTCTTCGACTATGCCTCCACCGGCCTGACGCTGCGGCGCCACCCATTGGCTCTGCTGCGCGAGACGCTGGCTAAGAAGAGGCTGCTCACGGCGCAGGCGCTGCGCGAGTTGCCCAGCGGCACCCTGGTGCGCGCCTGCGGCATCGTCACCGTACGCCAGCAGCCGCAGACCGCGCACGGCGTCACCTTCGTCACGCTCGAAGACGAAACCGGCACCGTCAATATCATCGTCTGGAAGGCGCTGCGCGAACGCCAACGCAGCGAACTGCTGCACGCGAAACTCTTGGCTGTCTACGGCGTGTGGCAACGCGATGTGGACAGCGGCGGTCACGTTTGCCACCTCATTGCCAAGAGGCTGGTGGACCTGACGCCGCTGCTCGGCAGGCTGGCCACCGCGAGCCGGGATTTTCATTGAGCGTCGCGGGACCGCGCAGACGGCATGCTCAGGCGTAGTACCGGTTGCGCATGCGCTCGCAATACGCCTGTAACTGGGGGTATTGAGTGGCGTGGTGTTTCAGGCCAGACTCCACCGGTGCACAGAGGATGTTGGCGATGAACGCGTAGGCGGTCGCGTCCAACGAGCAGGGCTGGGAGCCCATGAAGTAGGGCTTGTCGCCCAGGAAATTGGCGAGTGCCGTGGTATCGCGATTGCCGATGGCCATGATCTCGTCGCGGCTGTGACGCCCCATGCCGTGCCCGTGCAGTTCCTTGATCAGGCCGCGTCGCGCCAGGCCGGGCACGAACCATTTCAGCGGCGCCGACAACTGTGCAAAGAACGCGGGCCGCATCTTCTCCCAGCCCTGTGGTTCCACCCAACGGGTGTAGACCACGGCCCAGTAAAGGTCCTCCTCCATGAGCCGCTGAAACGCCAGCGCCGTGGCCCGTTGCGTCTCATCCAGCCAGCCGTCGAGCCGATCGCCGTAGGCCGACTTCAGGTAGTCGATGATCAGCGTCGAGTCGGCGACGACCTTGCCTTCATCCTCGATGTACGGCATCTTGCCCAAGGGCGCCCGCTGAAGCTGCTGCAGTGTCGCTTGCGGAACCTCGAATGGCAGTTCGGCCATGCGCAGATAGGTCTCCAGCTTCATGCAAAACGGACTTGCGTTGGGCAGACCGAAGGCCGGTGCAAATTGAAAGAGCTTGATCATGTTGCCGCCCTCCGTGTGAAATTTACAGTCTTAGGTTCACAGCATACCCGCTGCCGGGTCGCGGTCAGCGCGCCCGTGAGCGTCTAGCCGAACTTGCCCGTGTCCCAGGAGTTGCGGATCAGCAAGGCACTGGTGGTGGCGCCGGCTGCCGTGTTATTGATCACGAGGCTGTCGTGGTAGCGGACGACCCCAGACGGGCGGTCAAGCACCAGATCCGCCACTATGCAACAAGGCAATGCGCACGGCAAAGCAGCAGCCACGCCCCTCCAGCCCGGTGCTCAAGGAAACATCCCCGCCCATGGCCCGCGCCGCTTGCCTGACGATGGCCAGCCCCAAGCCTGAACCCGATTCATCGGCCGATTGTTCGCGATGGAAGCGGTCGAACACGCTCTCCCATTGCGCAGGCGCAATACCCGGGCCGTCGTCCATCACGCGAATCGTCACCGCCCCCGGCTCGGAATGCACGGTCACTTCGATCCTGCCCGGCTGCGGGCCGTAGCGCAAGGCGTTGTCCAGCAGGTTATCGATCACGCACTGCAGTGCCTGTGCGTCGCTCTCGCAGGGGAGTTGTTCCGGGCCGTCCAGCGTGACTTCCACGCCACGCTCGGTCGCTCGCTCTGTGGTTTCGGCAATCGAGTCGCGCAACAGGTTCATCACATCCAGCGCTTGATGCCGCTGCTCTCTGCCCTCAAGTTGTGCCAACTGCAGCATCTGGCGGGTCAGGTGCGAGGCCCGAACCAGCGCTCTTTCCAGCCGACGTGCCGCATCACTCCGCGCGGTGGGGGTGTCGGCTGCAACCAGCACATGGCCTTGCGCCAGAATCACCGCCAAGGGGGTGCGCAACTCGTGCGCCGCATCCTGGATGAACGCCTTCTCGCGGGCCAGCGCTTCGCGCAAACGGGTCAGCAAACTGTTCAGCGCATCGTTCAGCGGCTGCAAATCGTCGTAGCGCACGCGGTCGGACACCGGGGAGAGGTCGTTTGCGCTGCGCTGGCTAATCTCATCGGTCAAACGCCGCAAGGGCCTCAATCCGGTGCGCACCGCCCACCACACGGGCGGCAGCAGGATGGGCGCCAGCGCAATCAAGATCAGGGCGAATTCGATCGCCGTCTTCAACAACCTCCAAATTAGCCGGGTCTCATCTATCACCGCCACGGTGCGCCAGCGCTTCCCCTGCGCCGAAAACGTGAGGAACTGCCGATCCCCGAGCGTAACCTGTCCGCTTCCGAGCGCCACTTCACGCAGGTTCTGCCACGGCAATTCTCCCGTAGCGTCGAGCAGAGAATTGTCATTGTCAAACACGGCGATTCCGCTCGGGTTCTCTGCCTCCAGCAACTCTTCCTGATTTCTCATGGCTCGAACGAAAGCGAGAACATGCTTGACAGCGTCGGGCTCGTTGACGTCGGCGAGACTCTTGTCCACCGCATTCGCGTAGCCCTGCAATCTGTCCCTTGCAGTGGACTTCGTGGAATATCGTTCGGTCACTATGATGCAGAGCCAAAGCACGTAAATCGTCCCCAAGAAACCCAGCAGAATTCTGCGCGCCAGTGTGCGCCGCATTAACCACTTCATGGCCGGATCAGGTAGCCCACGCCGCGCACGGTGCGCAAGCAGTCGGCGCCCAGTTTGCGCCGCAGGTTGTGCACGTGAACTTCCACGGCATTGACATCCATGGTCTCGCCCAGCGGGGAGAGCATTTCAGTGAGACGGTGCTTGGGAACGGCCCTGCCTGGGTTGCGCGCCAATGCCACCAGCAGATCGTATTCGCGCGGGGCCAGGTGCACCGCCTCGCCTCCCTGGCGCACCTCGTGCGCGGCCGTGTCAATTTCGAGATCCCCGACCGTCCATAAGGCGCTGGCTTGTTGGGCAGAACGGCGGGTCACTGCACCCAAGCGCGACAGCAACTCGGCTACAACAAAGGGCTTGAGGATGAAGTCGTCGGCCCCGCCATCGAGTCCGGCCAGCCTTTCGCCCAGACCCGCACTGGCGGTGATGATGATGACCGGCAGCTTCAGACCTTCGGAGCGCCATTGCCGCAACAGGTCCATACCGTTGCCATCGGGCAAAGAGAGGTCCAGCAGCACGCAGTCGAAGCCCTTTTCCCTTCCGATGACCTGGCCCTGGCGCGCGCTGCGCAGCCACTCGCTGGTATGCCCTTCGCCGCGCAGCGCTTGTTGCAGGCTGGTTCCCAGGTCGAGGTCGTCTTCGATCAATAGCAGATGCATGGCACAAGCATAACAAGACTCTGGCGCCCAAGCTGAGCGCGCGCTGAATGCGACTCTGGTTTTCGATGCGCGCATTCAGCAAACCCAAAGCTGAGCTTAAGCTGATACAAAGGTATTCATTTCTAGAATTCAGGTTCCATGATTGTGGAGTGCTACTCCCCTGGCAATGCTCCCGACGAATCTCAAGTAAAGGTGAAATGAAATGAAGAAGCGATTGCGTATATTGGCCTGCGTCGCCGCGGTCTTGCTCGCAGGCTGCGGCGGTGGAGGAGGGTCGACCACTCCTGTGCCACCCCCCGCCACCGTCTACCCGGCCCCCAACGCCCTGGCCAACATCTGCACGCCCGAAGGCGAGAAGGCCTGGGTCCGCTCCTATATCGACGACGTGTATCTCTGGTACAACGAGATCGTCGATGTGAATGCCGCCAGTTACGCCACGCCGAGCGACTATTTCGACGCGCTGCTCGTCAAGTCGAAGGACAAGTTCAGCTTCTCTTTGCCCAAGGCGCAGATGGACGCGGTGCTGAGCGGCGCAGGCGAGGTGAGCTACGGCGCAAGCTTCACGGTGAGTCCCGACAACCTGCGGCTTTTGGTTGCCTACTCGGACCCGAACACGCCGGCCAGCGCTGCGGGTTTGGTGCGCGGTACGCAAATCGTTCATGTCAACGGTGCACCCCTGACGACCACCACTGCGAGCGCATGGACCGCAGCTTTGCAGCCCACTGCGGTCGGACAAACCAACAGCTTCGACGTACTGGATCCGGGTGCCAGTGTGACCCGCGGTGTGACGCTCACTTCGGCCCTGGTGACGGTCACGCCCGTGCCGCAAACCCAAGTCATCACCCAGAGCACGGGGAAAAAGGTCGGCTACCTGGTGTTCAACGAGCATATCGCCAGCGCCGAAGCACCGCTGAGCGCAGCCATGGCGCAATTTGCGCTCGCCCAGATCGACGACCTGGTGCTGGACCTGCGCTACAACCCAGGCGGCGAAGGGTCAATCGCTGCCGAGCTCGGAGCCATGATCGGAGGTGCACCGGTGACGGGCAAGGTGTTTCTGAAAGAGACGTTCAACGCGAAACACCCTGAGAAAACCAACGACCCCAGCAGCACGGTGGCGTTCCCCAGTGTCGACAGCACGGGGAAGCTTTTGCCAACCCTGGGATTGCCGCGGGTGTTTGTGCTGACCAGCGGCGAAACGTGTTCTGCCAGCGAACTCGTCATCAACGGCCTCAAACCCTTCGTCACCGTCATCACCATTGGCGGTACCACCTGCGGCAAGCCCTACGGTTTCAACGCCGTAGCCAATTGCGCAACGAGTTACGCCGCGATGGAAGCAAGCGCGACAAACTCCTTGGGTCAGGGCAACTACGTCAATGGATTTGCACCCACCTGCGCCGCAGTCGACAACTTCGATATGCCGCTGGGCCAGACGAATGAAGTCCTGCTGAATGCTGCGTTGACCTACCAGACTTCAGGTGCCTGCCCCGCGAGCTCGGCACAGGCCAAACAGCAGATCAGACTCCCTGAGGACGGGCCACTGTCCGACATGCGCAAGAGATTGGCTCAACCGCGCCGCTGAACTGTGTCCAGCCAAAAGTGCAACACCAATCCTGCTGAGAAACTGACACTGATTTTCTTTGGAGAACATCATGAAATTAACTACATTTATCGTCGCCGTCGCCGCAATTGGCTGCTTGGTGGCTGTGCGACCTCCGGCAACGAGCACATGAAAGATCAAACGTCTTCGACGATCCGGGACTCGATCTTTGAAGGCGTCACCACCAAGGACTTGATTCGCGCAAACATGGGCGAAGCGACGACGGTCACGTTTACCGATGGGGGCAACGAAGTTTGGACTTATCGCTACGACCGCTCCGTGCCCCAACTCCACAGCTTCATTCCGTATGCGAACCTGGTCAGCAGTGTTGCGGACGTCAAGACCAAGGAACTGGTCGTGATGTTCGATAAGAACAATGTGGTGGAAAAGTACGTCATGCGTGAGGTGAGCTCGGTCAAGAAAGTCGGCCTCGCGTACTGAATTTGGCCTGCAGAACGAACTTTCATGACTCGGTGCGGTTCGCCGCCGAGGCATGAAAGTTGGCGTCTGAGCTTGATTTTTGGGATTTGGTTTGTCGATGCGACATTCCCGCCTGAGCTGCTGGCATGATCTGGATCTGATTACATTTGCAACTTCAAATGCGTTCTCATTGTTGGGCCGTGCGGTTTGTGTTTGGGATGGCGCTTCTGGCCAGCGCCGTTCTGGGTGGCGTTGCCCTTGCGCAATCCCAAGTCGATGGTGCGAGCCAAAACACGGTTGCATTGCCGCGGGTCGAGGTGAGCGGCCTGTCGGCCGTGCCCCGAGAGTTGAAAACACTCAACCAATTTGTGTACACACAGATTCATTTTGATCGCCACCACAAGCTCGCGCCCCAAGCCGAACTCAAGTTCAAGGTCTTTGCACGCAAGTCTGAACAGGACTTGGACCAAGCGGCGTTGACCTTGATTGGAAAGTTCGAACGCACGCCGGTGGTACTGGATCAGCAACATCGCTTCGCGCTCGACCCGGCTTGGCGCCGGTTGGATGGCAATACGGAGTTGCGCAGCCGCCTGCCCGAAGGGCGTCTGGCTTGGCGCACGGACATTCGAACGCCCGGCTTGCCGCCCAACACCCGGCGGCTTGGCGATTTGCGGCTGGAATGCATGACTGCGGGTGTCGGTGGTCTAGCGCGACGGGCAGGGGGACGGTATGACCCTGAGGTCCCGATTTTGGAGACGCGGCAGCCCTGCCTTTTGACGCCCCAAATAATGAGCTATATCGCCGAGCGCCCCGTGTTTGGCATTACCCTGGTGCACGGGGAGCGCCGCGTCAGCTTGAACTACTTCCAGTTGCACGGGACCGGCGACGGCAGATATTCACAGGCCGATCTGAATAATTATGATTGGGGCCATTTGCTGCGCAATCACATGTTCCGGCTGCCGGAATTTTCTGCTTCGTGGCCCGATGACGCCTTGGTGGTGCTGGAATTCATGGACTCGCCTGATGCACCGACCCGACTCTTGGGATCGGCTGCAAGTGCTATGGCCGCCGATGGAGTTGCTGGGAAATACGCCCGCTGTGCGCAATCGCTGGTGATTGGAACTACGCGTCGCTCTGAAGTGGAGAAACAACTCGGCCGTGCGCGCGTGCTTCGGTTTCAGGACGGAAGAGAGACCTGGCACTATTTTCAATTCCGCGATGGGTCCAGGGTTGAAAATCTCTTCAACGTCGCGCCGATGATCTACAGTTTGCGAGCCGATGCGATCGAGTTACTGCTGTTGTTCAATGCCGACGGCGTACTTGAGAAGTTTGCGCTGCGTGAGGACGCCGCCGTCCCAATTGACTAGCCGTGCGTCCACGCGCACGAGCTGCGACGCGGGCTGCCTGAGTTATTTTCCCTCAGCCGAGCTTGCCCGTAGCCACATATTCTTTCGAGATCAGCGACCACCAGTCTGTGGTCAGACCATTCAGCACGCAAGGGTAGGGAAGCCAGCCATAACCGCCGCCGCGCCAGCTCGTGCCCCAGGTGTTGCGAATCAGCAAGGCATCGGTGATGGCGCCGGCGCCGGCAGCGGTGTTCTTGATCACGAGGCTGTCGTTGTAGCAGACTGCCATGAATAGAAATTACCAAAAGAGCAATATCAGCGCAGCAGACATCATCACCTATGCTGGTTCGACGCGGCTGGCTCACGCCGCGCCAAGGCACCTCACATTCCCTTAGACTTCGTCACACCGTTCAATGCCCATGACGCGCCAGAAATCAACCCCCATCCATTGACTTGGATCCGCAATGAAAATATCCGTCCTGCTTGCCTGCGCTGTGGCGCTGGGCGCAACACTTGGCTCGCCCCATATGACACTCGCTCAAACCGCCGCAAATACCGAGGACGCCTACCGCTGGCTGGAAGACGTGCAGGGAGAGCGCGCGCTCACCTGGGTGCGCGAGCGCAACGCCGTCAGCCTCAAAGCGTTGCAGGCAAGCCCGAATTACGCGCCGCTGCGCCAGGAGCTGCTGGCCGTGCTGAACAGCCGCGACCGCATTCCGCAGGTGCGCCGCTTCGGCCCCTGGCTGTACAACCTGTGGCAGGACGAGCAGCACCCGCGTGGCCTGTGGCGCCGCACCAGCCTGGCCGAGTACCGCAAGCCGGCACCGCGGTGGCAGACCGTGCTCGACTTGGACGCCCTGGGCGCGGCCGAAAAAGAGAGCTGGGTGTTTGGCGGCGCCACCTGCCTGGCGCCGGAATACCGCCTTTGCCTGCTGTCGCTGTCGCGCGGCGGCGCCGATGCGCATGTGGTGCGCGAGTTCGATACGCAGAACCTGAAGTTTGTCGACGGCGGCTTCCAATTGCCCGAAGCCAAGAGCGAGGTCGACTGGATCGACGCCGATCACGTCTACGTCGGCACCGATTTCGGCCCCGGAACGCTTACCGACTCGGGCTATCCGCGCGTGATCAAGCGCTGGCAACGCGGCAGTGCGCTGGCGCAAGCCACGACCGTGTTCGAAGGCGAGGCCAAGGACGTTGCGGTATCTGTCCACGTGGACCGCACGCCCGGCTTTGAGCGCACGCTGTTCAGCCGCGCGCTGGACTTCTACAACCAGACCTCATTTTTGCTGCTGGGCGAAGGCCTGCAAAAGCTGGATCTTCCCAGCGACATGAAAGAGCAGTTCTGGGGCGCGCGTCTGTTGTTGCAGCCACGCAGCGATTGGCAGGCCGGCGCCGAAAAATACCTTGCGGGTTCGCTGCTGTTGACCGATGCCGCCGCCTACCTGCGCGGCGAGCGCAAGTTCAAGGTGCTGTTTCGCCCGACGGCCACGCGCTCGCTGGCCGGCTACACGCTCACCCGCGAGCACGTGATCCTGAACATCAGCGACCAGGTCGCCAGCCGGCTGGAGGAGTGGGATCTGTCCGGCGCCACGCCGCTGCACCGCAGCGTGCAAGCGCCGTTCCCCGGCACCCTGAGCTTGGGCGGCCTGTTTGACAGCGAACTGCCGCAGGATGAGCTGGCCGATCGCTACCTGGTCAGCTATGCCGATTTCCTCACGCCCGACACCCTGTCCCTGGCGCGGGCGGGCAGCGATGCGCGCGAGGCGCTCAAGAGCCGCGAGCCCCAGTTCAAGGCCGACGGCATGCGCGCCGAGCAGTTCTTCGCCACCAGTCGCGACGGCACACAGGTGCCGTATTTCGTCGTCTGGCCCGCAGGCTCAAAGCCCGACGGCCAAAACCCGACGCTGCTCTACGGCTACGGCGGCTTCGAGGTCTCGATGCGGCCCTGGTACTCGGGCGGGTTCGGCAGGGCCTGGTACGCGCGCGGCGGCGTGCTGGTGCTGGCGAATATCCGTGGTGGCGGCGAGTTCGGTCCGACCTGGCATCAGGCGGCGGTGAAGGCCGCAAAGCAGCACAGCTACGACGACTTCGCCGCCGTGGCCGAGGACCTGATTGCGCGCAGGATCAGCACGCCCAGGCATCTGGGCATCATGGGCGGGAGCAACGGCGGACTGCTGGTAGGCGCCACATTCGTGCAGCGCCCCGAACTCTTCAACGCCGTCGTCTGCCAAGTGCCGCTGCTCGACATGCGCCGCTACCACCGCCTGCTGGCGGGTGCCTCCTGGATGGCCGAATACGGCGACCCGGATCAGCCCGATGAATGGGCCTTCATTTCGAAGTACAGCCCCTATCAGAACGTCAAGCCGGGCGTGAGCTACCCCAAAGTGCTGTTCACCACCTCGACGCGGGACGACCGCGTGCACCCCGGGCACGCTCGCAAGATGGCTGCCAGGATGCTGGAACAGGCGCACGACCTGCTGTACTACGAGAACATCGAAGGCGGCCACGGCGGCGCTGCCGACAACGAGCAGCGCGCCACCTTGCAGGCGCTGGAATACAGCTATCTGTGGCAGCAACTGGGACGCTGAAAAAATGGACCCACTTTCAATTCAACACCAAGCGGACCAAGGCCGGTTCTGGGCCGAGGTCGACGGTCACGCCCTGGAACTGGACTACCAGTGCCGCGGCGATCAACTCATCTTCCACCACACCGGCACGGCGCCGGCGTTGCAAGGGCGCGGTCTGGCGGGCCAGTTGGTGGAGCACGCGCTGCAATGGGCGGCGCCGCTGGGCCTGCAATTGGTGCCGGCCTGCAGCTACGTCGCCGCTTATCTGCAGCGCCATGCGCGCTGGCAGCGGCTGCTCGAACCGTTACTGGTGCAGAAGGTGTTGAACTACTGGTTCGGACCGTTGGGCAGCGAGACCGACGGGCAGATTCGCGCGCTCTGGTTCGAGAAGAACGACGCCACCGACGCCGAGATCAGAGAGCGCTTTGGCGCACTGATTGAGCAAGCCCTGGGCCGCGGTCTGAGCGGTTGGGAGACCACGCCGCTGGGTCGTCTGGCGTTGATCATCGTGCTGGATCAGTTCACGCGCAACGTTTTCAGGGACAGCGCACGTGCCTTCGCCGGTGACGCGCAAGCGTTGCAAGCGGCGCTGGTTCTGCTGGAGAGCGCTGCCTTCGCGCAGCTCGAGCCGCTGCAGCGCTGGTTCGTGCTGATGCCGCTGGAGCATGCCGAAGACCTCGCCATGCAGCAGCGCTGCGTCGCTGAGTTCGAGGCGCTGACGGCGCTTGACGCCCGGCTGGCAGGTGCGCTCGATTACGCGCGCCGCCACCTGCAAGTGATCGAGCGCTTTGGCCGCTTCCCGCACCGCAACCAGGTGCTCGGTCGGCCTTCAACGGCGCAAGAGTTGAGCTATCTGGCGCAGCCTGGCTCGGGATTCTGAGGCCGAACTGCGTTGGCCGGGTTGGCGGCCCGCCCGCCGCTGCCGGGAAAACCCTTGCCGTTCAACCCGCCTCACGACGGGCGCGGGGCTGGTGCTTGTTGTCAAAATGAGATAGAGTTCGCGCCGACCCGACTCCGATTGAGTGAACCCGAGGCGGGATCAGCGCGCTTTGGACAACGAATCGCAGGGAGAAGCACCATGTCGAACATCCATCTGGTTTCCATTTCGCCGCGCCAACTCGACCCCGCCAGCTTGGGTGGCCTGTATGACCTGGAGCGCTTTGAGAAGAAGTACCTGGCTCAGGGCGATTCATGGTTTTCCATCGGGCATATGCCGCCATGGGCCACAACCAATGTCTTGCAGCAGATGGCACTCTCGCGCTCGGCCGTGGTGGTCAATTGCGCGCATCCCGGCATGGAGTTGTCGCACATGGCTGACACCAGCACCGAGCCGACCTTTCTCAATCTGCTCAACGGCAGCGGCAACAAATTGCTGGCGTGGAAATGGGATGCCATTCTGATGTCCGGCGGTGGCAACGACTTGATCGACGCGGCTCAGGCCGATCCCAAAGCTGAACCCAAAGCTCGACTGCTGCGCAGGGCCGATGAATGGCCTGCCGATGGCGGCGTCGAGGGCTACGTCAGCGAACCTGGGTGGCAGGTGTTTGCCGACCACCTGGACTTGGTGCTTTTCAACCTGCTGGAGGAGCGCGACCGCAACGTCAACCAGGGTGTGCCGTTGTTGCTGCACACCTACGACTACGTGACCGTGCGCAACGCTCCAGCCGGGTCGGGCCTGGGGCCCTGGCTGTACAGGGCCATGAAGGATATCTATCGTATTCCCGCAGCGGACTGGGACGCGCTTTCCGATACGCTGATTCGCAGACTGCAAACCCTGATGAGAGGCCTGGGGCAAAAGTACGCGGGCCGAAACGTGGTCGTGGTCGACTCCGTGGGCACGCTCACGCGCGCCGAACCGGGAACGTCGGGCGTGAGTGGCGACTGGGAGAATGAAATCCACCCCACACCGCACGGCTACTCGCTGCTGGCGCAAGTCTGGCGTGGTCCTTTGGACGCCCTGGCGTGATCGCCATGAGCGACCGCCTGTTCGGCAAGCTTGTCAAATCGATGGCATCATCTGGCGCCGCCGGCGCTCGTCTGCACACGGGCGCATGCCGGACGTGATCCAGGAACTTTCGAATACCAGCACAAGGAGATTGCCATGCACCTCATCCGACCCGACGCCTTGCGCGCGCCGCGATCCTTCCTCAAACCCTTCTGGGTCGCGCTCTGTGCCTGCGCGCTGCTTGCGGCCTGCGGCAGCGTTCCGCCCAAGGAGGACCACATCGCGAGTCAGAGCGCCGCCCCCCCGGTGACTGCGACCGAAGTGATGTTCATCCACGGCATGTTCGTCACCGCCGGCTGCTGGGACCAGTGGCTGCCGCTGTTCGAGAAGGCCGGCTACAAAGTGTCGGCACCCGCATGGCCGGCGCATCCGGTGCCGCCGCAGCGCGTGCGCGACCCTGAGAACATGAAGGCGCTGGGCCAGTTGCAGTTGGCGCAGGTGCTGGACCACTTCAGAAAGATCCTCAAGGACAAGCCCGTTAAGCCGATACTGGTGGGCCACTCCATGGGCGGGCTTGTGGCTCAAATCCTGTTGCAGGAGGGCTTGGCCCAGGCGGCTGTGGTGATCGACTCTGCGCCGCCCAAAGGCATCCTGTTTGTCAGCGGACCGTTCCTGAAGTCCAATTGGAAGCTGATCAATCCATTTGCCGATTCCGACAAGCCGGTGGCGATGACGCGTGAAGAATTTGCCTACGCGTTTGCCAACCAGCAGACCGACGCGGTGGTGGACGCGGGCTTTGCCACCCAGGTGGTGCCCGAGTCGCGCCATCTGGGCAAGGACGCGTTGACCGATGTGGCGGCGATCGACACCAGCAAGGCGCGCGGGCCGCTGCTGCTTATCGCCGGCGAGATGGACCACATCATCCCAGCGGCGTTGAACTACAAGAACTTCGAGATCTACCGCAGCACGCCGGCCAGCACCGACTTTCAGATGTTCCCCAACCGCGACCACTGGCTGATTGCCGGCGCGGGCTGGGAGGATGTGGCCCAGCAAACGCTGGCGTGGATCGACAAGCAGAACCGCCGCTGATTTTCACGTGAGAGTGCGCCGTGTGGCGCGCTCTCACATGCTGGCGTGCACTTTGTCGTAGGCCGCCAGCAGCTTGCGGTGCATCTCGCAGCCTTCCAGCGTCAGGCTCGGGGCCGAGATGCCCATGAAGCGGTCGGCCTGCATGATGAGGGCGTGGGCCTGGGCCACGGCGCCCGCGCCATAGAGCTGACGCAGCGCGTCCAGGTACGGGCCAGTGTCGCCCATGTCGGTGAGCTTGATCAGGCTCTCGATGCAGGCGTAGACTGCGCGCCGCTGCGGATTGATCTGGCCGAAATGGCGGATCCAGTCGCAGCCTTCGAGCGTCGCGGCTTCGTCACCGATGGCCAGCGCCAGCAGCGTCTTGAGTTCGCCCACGCGCAAATCGGCCCAGAAGGTGCCCGCATCCGCCGCCAGGCCGATCACGGCCGCCACCGGGCGCTGGTCCGCCAGCGCGGATTCGTTCAGCGCGTCCAGCAGGTCCGAGCATTCCTCGTCGTCCAGGTCGGTGAGGTTGAGGATGGCTTCGCGCATGTCGTTGCCGACCGAATTGTTCTCGAAGTCCAGGTCGTCCACCGGGTAGATCTCGGACATGCCGGGCACCAGGATGCGGCAGGCGTAGACGCCCAGATGCGTGAAGTCGGCGATGTAGATGTCACGCCCGTCCTGGTGGATGCGCTCCACCGCCCAGGCATAGTCTTCGGCTGTGGTGTTGCTGAAGTTCCAGTCGCAAAACGGATGATCGGGCTCGTCGCCCAGGAACTTCCAGTGGATCACGCCGCTGGAGTCGACAAAGTGGATTTCGATGTTGGTGGAGCTGGCCACTTCTTCCAGGTCGAAGCCCGGCGCAGGAAAGCCGCCGAGCGAGTCCAGCGCACGGCCCTGCAGCAGTTCGGTCAGCGCCCGTTCCAGCGCGATCTCGAAGCGCGGATGCGCGCCGAAGCTGGCGAAGCAGCCCTGGTCCTCGGGGTGCAGCAGGGTCACGTTCATCACCGGGTACTGGCCGCCCAGGGAGGCGTCCTTCACCAGGATGCCGAAGCCCGCTGCGCGCAACGCCGCAATGCCGGCAGCGATGCGCGGGTAGCGCGCGATCACGGCGTCTGGCACGTCGGGCAGGCAGATGCCCTCGCTGATGATGCGGCCCTTGATGTGGCGCTCGAAGATCTCCGACAGCGCTTGCGTGCGTGCCTCCGCCTGGGTGTTGCCGGCCGACATGCCGTTGCTTACGTACAGGTTGCCGATGATGTTGACCGGGAAATAGGTGAGGGCGCCATCGCGCTGGCGCACATAAGGAATCGCGCAGATGCCGCGTTCGGCGTTGCCGGAATTGAACTCCACCAGCGCGCTGGCGTCGATGCTGCGTTCAGGGTTGTAGAACTTGTGCAGTTCGGCGTTCAATACTGCCGATGGCCAGCGTCCATCTTCGCCCGCGGCAAACCAGCGCTCCTGCGGGTAGTGCACGTGCTCGCGGTTCGCGACGTCGGGCCCAAGGTAGTAGTGGGTCCAGAAATAGTTGGTGGAAAGGCGCTCGAAGAACTCGCCCAGGGCGCTGGCCAGACACGCCAGCCGTGTGGCGCCCTTGCCATTGGTGAAGAGCAGCGGGCAGTCGCGGTCGCGGATGTGCACCGACCAGATCCCGTCCACGGGATTCAGCCAGGATTTCTCCTCGATATGAAAACCCAGGGCCTGCAGCTTGGTCTGCAGCGTGTTGATGGTGGATTCGAGCGAGGCGTCTTTGCCGGGGATGAAGTTTTCGGTGGTCATGCGGGGAGCATATCGCACCGCCGTGTCGCGCCTGCGTGGGTTAGGGGTAGGTCGGGTTAGCGCAGCGTAACCCGACAACTTCTGTGCCGTTGCTTCATCCGGCATTTGTCGGGTTACGCCCGGTGGGCTAACCCGACCTACGACTTATTGTTTTATCCGGGTGTAATTGTGTTATATTAATACCCGGATATAAATGATGTCATCGACTGGCTTTGGAAAACACTCAATGAACCACTGGACACACGCTCAATGCACCGCCTTTGAAGGCAGTCGCCGTATTGCCTCGGGCGCGCTCAAGGAAGTGGCGCTGGCGGCCAAGCTGGCCCATGACCGCTCGACGCACAGCGCTTCGCCGCCGCCGGTTCTGATCTTCGACGACGCCACGAGCGAGGTGATCGAGCTCGATTGGCGCGGCTCCAGCGCCGCTTTCGCAGCCCGGCTTGACGACATGCTGCTGCAGTGCTCGGCCATGGCGGCACCGGAGCCGAACGAGGCGCAAGAGGCTTCGCAGGCGCAGCCAGCGCTGCGCGGCCCGGGTCGGCCCAAGCTGGGTGTGGTGGCACGCGAGGTGACGCTGCTGCCACGCCATTGGGAATGGTTGAGCCGCCAGACCGGTGGCGCTTCGGTGGCGCTGCGCAAACTGGTGGACGCAGCGCGCCGCGCGTCGGAAGTCAACGACCGGGTGCGTCACGCCAGCGCCATGGGCTACAAGTTCATGGCCACGCTCGCGGGGCATGAACCCGGCTTTGAAGAAGCCAGTCGCGCGCTGTTTGCCGGGGACAAGGCGCAGTTTGAAGCACAGATCGCCGCCTGGCCGGTCGATGTCCAGATGCACCTGAAAAAGATACTCGTCGACGCCTTTGCGGCGCCGTCTGCCAGCCCCAACTGAAATGCCCATGAGCAAGAATTCAACCGCTCCCGAAGCTGGCGCCAAGCCCGCTCCACCCATCCTGTGGAAAAGCTATCTGGCGTTTCTGGCGCCGATGATCCTGAGCAACTTCCTGCAGTCCATCTCCGGCACGGCGAACAACATCTATCTGGGGCAGATGCTGGGCGTGCGGGCCATGGCTTCGGTCTCGGCCTTCTTCCCGGTGCTGTTTTTCCTGATCGCCTTCATGATCGGACTGGGGTCGGGTGCGTCCGTGCTGATCGGCCAGGCATGGGGTGCGAAGGAGCGGGACCGCGTCAAGGCCATCGCCGGCACCACGCTCATGATGGGCTTGAGTGCGGGTTTGCTGGTGGCGGTGTTTGGCGGTTGGTTTGCCGACGTGATGCTGCGCGCCCTGGGCACGCCGGCGGACATCCTGAGCGGCTCAACGGCCTATGCCCGCGTCATGCTGTTGGCCGCGCCGCTGATCTTCACATTTTTGTTGACGACCTCGATGCTGCGCGGCGTGGGCGACACGACGACGCCCTTGCTGACGCTCCTGATCGCCATCGGCGTGAGCCTGCTTCTGACACCGGCGCTGATCCAGGGGTGGCTGGGTTTGCCGAAAATGGGCGTGGCCAGCGGCGCCTATGCCGCAGCGATTTCCTACGCGATTGCGCTGGCCTGGTTGGCGTGGTATCTGCGGCGCAAGAAACACGTGCTGGCGCCCACCGCCACGTCGCTGCAATACCTCACCATCAACCGCGCCTTGATGCAAAAGGTGCTGCGCATCGGC
The DNA here is from genome assembly GCA_903838565.1 of uncultured beta proteobacterium. Classification (GTDB taxonomy): domain Bacteria; phylum Pseudomonadota; class Gammaproteobacteria; order Burkholderiales; family Burkholderiaceae_C; genus CAIKVZ01. The sequence goes on from CAILZB010000056.1 coordinate 41,136, forward strand.
CTACCCACGGTGCTGTCCATGACCACCGTGTCGATCGCAGAAATTGCCGTGCTGTTTCTGGTGAACCGCTATGGCTCCCAGGCCACGGCCGCCTACGGTGCGGTGAATCAGATTGTGTCCTACGTGCAGTTCCCCGCGATCTCGATTGCCATCACAGCCTCCATCCTTGGAGCGCAAGCCATCGGCGCGGGCAGGGCGCAGACGCTGGGGCATATCGCGCGCACCGGCATCGCGCTGAACCTGGCGTTGACGGGCTCGCTCGTGCTGCTGGGCTACCTGTTTTCGCGCAGCATTCTGGGTTTGTTCATCACCGAAGCGGCGGTCGTGGACCTGGCGCAGACGCTGCTGCACATCATGCTGTGGAGCAGCGTGATCATGGGCATGTCGATGGTGCTGTCGGGCCTGATGCGCGCCAGCGGCACGGTGCTGGCGCCCACCGCGATTGGAATGCTGGCCATTGCCGGCATAGAGGTCCCCCTGGCCTGGGCGCTGAGCAACCGGTACGGCCTCAACGGCATCTGGGCCGCGTACCCTGTGGCCTTCCTGTCGATGCTGGCGATGCAAACCGCCTACTACCGGTTGGTGTGGAAAAAGAAGCCGGTTCGCCGGTTGTAAAAGGGCGGAGTGCACCGCAGCCGTTGCAAGGACGCCACGAAATTCAACGATCTGGCGCATCCTAGGGATTGTCCGGATAAGACCTGGATTTCTCCGATGCTACATTCCAACCATCGATTGGGAACGATTCCAATTTGATGACCGCCAAAGTACTTCAGAGCTGCGCGTCATGGTCGTGACATGTTCACGCAGCATTTTTATACCGAGCCCCGTAGGAGACACCCCATGAAGAGTTCCGCCCCCCAGCGTAGCCAGAACACCGTTCGGCAACGTTCCTCACTGCGCATCAGCCCCATCGCTGCGGCGTGCTCCACCCTGGTGTTCGCCATGGGTGCTGCCTATGCGCAGACCGCGACGGCCCCGGCTGCCGCGCTGGATACGGTGGTTGTGACAGGTTTCCGTCACGCCATCGAATCGTCTATCGAGGGCAAGAGGAATGCAGACTCCATCGTCGAGGTCGTCACGGCAGAAGACATTGGCAAGTTGCCGGATGTGTCGATCGCCGAATCCCTGGCTCGTCTGCCGGGTGTTGCCGGCATCCGCGGGCAGGATGGTCGCGTGCAGACGATTTCAATCCGTGGTCTTCCGCCGCAATTTGCGACCACAACGCTGAACGGGCGCGAAATGGTTAGCTCGGGCGATAACCGCTCGGTCGAATACGATCAATTCCCCTCTGAACTCTTCAGTTCGGTCGTGGTGTACAAGACCCCAACGGCCACCCTGGTCGGCCAGGGCCTGGCGGGTACCGTGGATCTGCGTACTGTCAACCCGCTGTCTTTCGCTGGTCGCCAACTCGCCGTCAACGTCCGTGGTGAGTCCAACTCCAATGGCGAGGCGATTGCTGGTGTCGCGAGCAAGTTTGGCAAGCGCCTCAGCCTCTCGTATATCGACCAGTCGGCTGACAAGACCCTCGGTTGGGCCTTGGGTTTTGCCCATCTCGACACGCCAACCCAAGTGCGCCAGAGCCAGATGTGGGACTGGGCCGCGCCAGCGAACGACTGGGGTTCAAATACGGTCGTCGGACTACCCAAGGCCACGAACGGTGGCAACGCGCTCATGCCGATGGGGATGGAGGTGACGGCCGATTCCAAGAGCAATCAACGCGATGGACTGATGGCCGTTCTGGAGTTCAAGCCGAACAAGGATCTGCATAGCCAGGTTGATCTGTATTACTCCAAGTTCAAAGCAGCAGATCAGGGATTCAAGTTTGAAATCAGCAACTGGGGATTGTGGAATGGCCCGTCCACGATGCCATTCCTGAGCAATACCAAGACGACTGATGTTGGTGCCAATACCTTCGTGACCAGCGGGACGAGCAACAACAGCCAGACGGTGCTGCAAAGTTTCAACAGCAGCCGCACCGACGAGATCGCCTCGCTGGGCTGGAACACTACCTACAAATTCAACAAGGACTGGAAGCTGACCGGTGACGCGAGCTATTCGAAGGATACCCGCGACGAGAAATACCTTGAAACCTTCTCCGCCCCCTATGCGGCTGGCGCGTGGACTCCGGGCGCATTCAACTTTGTGGCTGACCCGGTCGGAAGGAATCTGATCCAGCTCAGCCCGGCGGGGGGTACCTCGTTCGCTCCTTCGAGTCTGCGTATCGGTGACCCCATGGCGTGGGTCGGTGATGACCACGGATTTGCCGGCAATATCAATAAGCCACATATCACGGATGAAATGAAGACCCTGCGTCTGTCGGCCACACGGTCGCTGGACGGCATCTTCAGCGAAGCAGATTTTGGTGTCAATTACACCGCGCGCGACAAAGCGGTGACGATGAATCGTTATCGCCTGAATATTGCCAATCCAACGTCCATCCAGGGTGACGGTCGCTACACCGCAGCCATTCCCAACAGTGCCGTACTGGGGTTGGTGAACCTTGACTTTGCCGGTCTGTCTGGCATGCCACGCCTGGATGTGCAAAACCTGGTAAACAATAATGTCCTGGTTCCGCAGAATGTCTTCTGGGGCAAGGGGGGCGATGATTCGACGGTGCACGAGAAAGTCAGCACGGGTTATGCCATGGCCAAGATCGATACCGATATGGGCAGCGTGCCGGTTAGCGGCAACGTGGGTGTGCAGGTGGTGCATACCAATCAGTCCTCCGAAGGCTGGATTTACTCGGGCGATTCGCTCAACCCTAATCCGGCCCAACTGCTTGCGGTCTCGGGCGGCACGTCTTACACCGACGTCCTGCCAAGTCTGAACCTGAAATTCGATCTGCCGGAACAAACCGTGGTGCGCATGGGTATCGGCAAGCAGATGGCGCGTCCAAACATCAACGACATGCGTGCCGGTGTCAGTAACCCCAGCGTGGGCGGCACCCCCGCCACTTGGTCGGGCGGCGCCGGTGGCAACCCGGCGCTGCAGCCTTGGCGCGCCCTGGCCTTTGACTACTCGCTGGAAAAGTATTTTGGCAAGCGCAGCTACATTGCCGTCGCAGCGTTCAATAAGCAACTGGATTCCTGGGTCTACAACGAAGGGGTGAAGTATGACTTTTCGGCAGTCCCGCTGCCTACCAGTGTGACAACACGTCCTGCTTCGCCCTTCGGTTTCTTCACGCATCCGGCCAATGGCCATGGCGGATCAATGCAAGGCTTGGAACTGTCGGCCTCGCTCGACGCTGGACTCATCAGCAAGTCGCTCGACGGCATTGGTGTGATCGCCAACAGAACGCTTGCATGGAGCAACCTCCATGATGCCAGTGGCCTTCTGGTCACTCCCGATGGCATGTCGGGTGGCTCGACCAACCTGACGCTGTACTTCGAACAGCACGGTTTCTCGGCACGGATCAGCGAGCGCATGCGTTCGCCCTTCACCACGACCTATCGCAGCGTGACGTTCACGGACACGGCGACCACGATCAATTCGGATAAGGTGATTGACGCGCAAGTGGGCTATGCCTTCGAGCAGGGTTCGCTTAAGGGTCTGTCGATGACGCTCCAGGCGAACAACTTGACCGACAGCGCAACGCAACAGTTGGCCTCGATCAACTCACTTGGTGGGAACAACCCAACGCCGGACCCTAAGCAGATGATCACGAAGTGGGTCAATCACTTCGGTCGTCAGATTCTGTTTGGCGTGAACTACAAGTACTAGACCGCAAGGTGAACAGATGGATTCCCGGCGTCTGCGGGCCTGATAACGTCAGGCCGTCGGGAGAATGCTAGTCTGAACAATAGAAACAGCGGCGACTTCGGTCGCCGCTGTTTCATTTCAGGCGTTTGATGGCAGACTCCCGTTGACCCATGCACTCCTGTAAGGACTTCTATGTCAGTTCAATACGTTCGTGATGTCGTCATTGCCGGTGGGGGCACGGCCGGCTGGATGACGGCAGCACTTTTTTCGCGGGTTCTGGGAAGCAAATGCCGGATTCATCTCGTCGAGTCGGACGAAATCGGTATCGTTGGCGTGGGCGAGGCGACGATTCCGCATATTCGTGTCTATAACGAGCTGCTCGGCATCGACGAGAACGACTTCCTGAAGCACTGCCAAGGCAGCTTCAAACTCGGCATCGAGTTTGTCAACTGGGGACGGATGGGTGACCGCTACACCCACGGTTTTGGTCCGGTCGGCTCCCCCCTCTCTGGCATACCGTTTCACCATTATTGGCTGAGACAGCGCGCGACCAGCGGTGTTGCCGATCTGGATGCGTTTTCATTGAACTGCAGTGCCCCGCGTGCGGCGAAATATCTCAATTCGCAGCCGCAGATGCAGGGCTCGCCTTTGGCGGACTTGCCCAGCGCCTACCATTTTGATGCCAAGCTGTATGCCGCTTATCTGCGCAAGTACGCTGAGGCCCGTGGTGTCAAGCGCACGGAGGGCAAGATTGGTTCAGTCGATTTTCACCCGCAGTCCGGCCACATCCGCGCGCTGGTGATGGAAAGCGGCCAGCGCATTGAAGGTGATTTCTTTATCGATTGCACCGGCATACGCGCCCTTCTCATCGAGGGAGCCCTTGAATCAGGCTACGAGGACTGGCGGCACTGGCTGCCGTGCGACCGGGCGCTTGCCGTGCCCTGCGAATCGGTCGAGCCGCTGCTTCCGCTGACGCGCTCGACGGCCCACAGTGCGGGCTGGCAATGGCGCATTCCGCTGCAAAACCGCATCGGCAACGGCCATGTCTATAGCAGCCCCTATATCTCCGACGACGAAGCCGCATCGGTGTTGATGAACAACCTTGACGGCAAGCCTCTGGCCGAGCCGCGGCTCATCAAATACACCACGGGGCGACGCAAGACGTTCTGGAAGAAAAACTGTGTGGCCGTTGGGTTGTCGAGCGGCTTTCTGGAACCACTCGAATCGACCAGCATCCACCTCATCCAGACGGCGGTGATGCGAATACTGTCCAATTTTCCGGACCTTGGTTTTGCCCAGGCGGATATCGATCATTACAACCGTGAAACCCGGCTGGAATACGAAGGGGTTCGGGATTTCATCATCACGCACTACCACGTCACCGAACGAATCGATTCGCCGTTCTGGAATTATTGCCGGACGATGAAGATTCCCGACTCTCTGGCGCAGCGCCTGGAACTGTTCCGCAGCAAGGGTCGGGTTTCGCGCGAACTCTTCATCCAGCTATTTGCCGAATCGAGTTGGGTTCAGGTTTTGCTGGGTCAGCGGTTCATCCCGCAAGGATGGCACGTGCTGGCGGGCTTGATTCCTGCCGAGGAGTTGAGCGCCTTTCTGAGCGATGTAGAGAAGGTGGTCGACAAGTGCGTTGACGTCATGCCCACGCATAAAGAGTTCATCGCGGCCCATTGCGCTGCCAGCGGCACGTAGCTCGACTTGTGGGTGGGGTGATGTGGCGCGTGCCGCTGATGTGCCAGGGCGAGTGCGCCGCTTCGGAACGCGGTCTGTGCGCAGACCCATCTTTTGGAGAATTTCGTGTCCATCGTGCCCGTGAAAGATATTGTGATCGTCGGTGGAGGCACCGCCGGCTGGATGACGGCGGCGGCCTTTTCGAAGCTGATGGGCAATGCCTGCCGCATACGCCTGGTCGATCTGCGCTCCAAGCAGGAGATCCGCGAGTACCTTGGCAATATCGAGTCCGTCATCCAGAAGTGTGTGGACCTCATGCCCACGCACGAGCAATACATCGCCCAGCACTGCTCGTCGAAGGCCCGGGAATGACGTTCGGTCTGAAGTTTGCGTTGAAGCGATTGCGCGCCCTTGCCTGGTTGGCGCTGGGGTTCATTTGTGTCGCCTCAGGGGCATCAACCCCTGCGCCCTCGACCCAGTTGCCCATGCTGCACACCGAGGGGACGCGATGGTTGCGCTCCGACGGCAGCCCGATTGACCTCAAAGGCGTGAACCTTGGCAACTGGCTGATTCAGGAGTTCTGGATGATGGGCCAGAGCACCAAGGCCATGAATGACCAGTGCACTCTGGAGGCGACCCTGGACCAGCGCTTTGGCTATGCCGAGCGTGAACGCTTGATGAAGCTGTTTCGGGACAACTGGATGAGTCAGCGTGATTGGGATCTGCTGCCCAGGTTCGGCTTGAATCTGGTGCGCCTGCCGTTTCTCTGGAGCGTGATCGAAGACGAGAAGAATCCGCGTCATCTGCGCGCCGATGCCTGGCACTATCTCGACCAGGCGATCAACCAGGCCGAGGCGCACGGCATGTACGTCATTCTCGATTTGCACGGCGCCGCCGGCAACCAGAGCCTGGAGCATCACAGTGGCTGCGTCGGCAGGAACCTGTACTGGACCACGCCCGAGTACCAAGAGCGCACCACTTGGCTCTGGCAGCAGATCGCTGCACGCTACAAGGATCGCTCGGCCGTCGCTGGCTACAGCCTGCTGAACGAGCCCTGGGGAACGACCGAAGGCCATATGGCGGCGGTCATGAAGAACCTGTACGTCAACGTGCGCGCGGTCGACCCCAACCACGTCATCATCCTGCCCGGTTACCACAGCGGCATCGATGCCTATGGCGACCCTGCCAAACAGGGGCAGACCAACGTGGCGTTCGAGATGCACTTTTATCCCGGATTTTTCGGTTTTGGCAAGCCCGAGGCGAAGGTGCACCGCGACTGGCTGCTGTGCGCTCCGACGGGCCGCAACGTGTGCGAGTGGTACGCGCGCATGATGGCGCTGGACGCCGCTTTCTATATCGGCGAATTTCAACCCTGGGCCGAGCTCGGCCCCGAGCTTGGAGGGCAGATCACCCGCGTCAGCTACGACACCTACGCCAAATACGGCTGGGCCGCCACCAGTTGGTCCTACAAGGTGTTCAATAACCGGGGCGGGCAGGGCAAGGGCACCTGGGGTTTGGTCACCAATGCCGACAGCGTGGCAGTGCCCCTGGTCGACTTTGCAGCGGCGCCAAAGAGCGAGATCGAGGGCCTGTTCAGTCTCTTCGGCAGCGCGGCCTACGAGCCGCAGCAGCAAGTCATTGATTGGATGAACAAGCGCGTTGCGCCAGATCCGTTTCATTTGCGTTGACACATTCTCTCCATCACGAGCACCCTCATGCGAAAAACCCATTGGACTTTGATCCTGTTGTTGGCATCGTCTTTGTGCCTGTCGTCCTGCGGCGGTGGCCAAGGTGGCACCGCGCCCCAGCCCCCCGCATCACCTGCGCCCGCATGGCAGTTGGTCTGGTCAGACGAATTCAATGGCACCAGCCTGGACGCCGCCAATTGGACGCTGGAAACCGGCGGCGCCTGGTTCAACAATGAGCTGCAGTACTACACAGCGGGCGACAACCTCGCGGTGCAAGGAGGCGTTTTGACCATCACGGCGCGCCAGCAGGCCTATGGCGGGCGCCAGTACACGTCGAGCCGGATGATGACCAAGGGCAAGGCGTCGTGGACCTATGGAAAAGTGGAGGCGAGGATCAAGTTGCCCTATGGTCAAGGGATGTGGCCGGCGTTCTGGATGCTGGGGGACAACATTGACACGGTGCAGTGGCCGCAATGCGGTGAGATCGACATCATGGAAATGGTTGGAGGAACAGGTGCGGGCGGCGTCAACCGGAATGCAGTTGCCGTGGGCAGCCTGCACCGGCCCAACTCGAATCCGGCCCAAAGCTCGATTCCCAAATCCTTGACCGCCCAGTACCTCAATCCTGGCAACGTCAATCTGGGCGATGACTTTCATGTGTTTACGGTGGAATGGGACTCCAGCTCGATGAAGTATCTGGTCGACGGTAACCTCTATCAGACCATTGACATCTCCAGTAACGCTGACGGTTTTGAGGTGTTTCGCAAACCCTTCTTCATCGTGTTGAATCTGGCTGTGGGAGGCGACTGGCCAGGCGCGCCAGATCAGACCACGGTCTGGCCCCAGACGATGCAGGTCGACTGGGTGCGCGTTTACCAGCCATCCAAGTGAGTGGCATGAATCCCAATCGGTGGGGTGTGCCGGCGATGTCGCCGGCTCCAGTCACCCCTGCGCTTCGTCCGCGGGGGGGCTATCGCTGTGGTAACGTGGCGCCCAATTGCGGGGGCGCTCTGCCCTGTCCAACCCCACCGATGCAACCCAAATCGCGGATGCGCTCACCTTTGTCCGGCGCTGAGCTCGGATCCTGAATAGGAAATTTTCCATGGCAACCATCAAAGACGTCGCACGCCTGGCCGGTGTCGGTGTGGGCACAGCGTCGCGCGTCGTCAGTGGCAAGGGCTCGGTGGCGCTGGCCACGGCCGAGCGCGTGCGCAAGGCGATCAACGAGCTGGAGTTCAGGCCGTCGCACGCGGCGCGCTCGCTGCTGTCCGGGTCGTCGCAGATGATCGGCGTCTACATACCGGTGCTCAAGGGCACTTTCTATACGCCGATTCTCGGTGCGATCGACACCGAATTGCGCGCTGCGGGGCGCCACATGGTGGTGGCCTTCGGTTGCGGCGACGGCGACGCGCGCCAGCAGGCGATCGAGGGCATCGACTTCTTGATCGAACGTGGCTGCGACGGTCTGGTGGTGATGAGCAACGTGCTGCTCGATGCCGACATCGAAGCCCTGGGGCCGAAGCAGAGCAAGCTGGTGGTGGTGAACCACCGCTTTGACGGCATCGCCGACCAATGTTTCCTCGCCGACCATCCTCTTGGGGGCGCGCTGGCGGCGCAAACCCTGCTGAAGCTGCAGCATCGGCACTACGCCGTGATCACAGGGCCCAGCTCTGCGCCTGACAACGTCGCGCGGATCGCCGGTTTCATGGCCGAACTGGCAAAGGGTGGAATCGACCCGGCAAACGTGATGACGCTGCAGAGCGACTTCTCGCCCGAGGGCGGTTGGGCTTCGGCCCGCACCTTGCACGCTTCCGGTCATGAGTTCACCGCGCTGTTTTGTGCCAACGACGAAATGGCCGTGGGCGCGCTGTCGTATTTTCAGCAGGCCGGCATCTCGGTTCCAGGGGATGTTTCGGTGCTGGGTTATGACGATACGCCCAGTGCAGAGTATTCGGCGCCGCGCCTGACCTCGGTGCATATCCCCTGGACCGACGTCACGCTCAACGGCCTGCGCTGGCTGCTCAACGAGTGCTACGGCACCTCGCTGCCCGTGGTTCGCGACTTTCCCTTGAGCGTGACCTGGCGCGCCTCGGTGGCCATCGCCCCGGGCGAGGTGGTGCACGCTTCCTAAGTGCTCGCGCTGACCCGGCCCGCGCGTTCATTTCTTTACAAAAAGTACGGGTCTGCACCGATGCATTGGCGCGTTCGATGACGCTAGAATTGGAATGCTTTCCAATTTACTCGACGCCGGATCGAAAGAATATGAATAACACGCGACCTGACCACCTCCCGCAATTGAAGCGGTCCGACTTTGCGAGCGACTTTCGCTGGGGTTGCTCCACGTCGTCGTACCAGATCGAGGGCGGCGCCAATCTGGATGGGCGTGGCGAGTCGATCTGGGACCGCTTTTGCGCGACGCCGGGTCACATCCGCGATGGCTCCAGCGGCGCCGTGGCCTGCGACCATTACCATCTCTGGCCGCAGGATCTGGATCTGGCGCGCGAGTTGGGAACCAACGCCTACCGCTTTTCCATCGCCTGGCCGCGCATCTTCGCCCAGGGTCGCGGCAAGACGCCGAACCCTAAGGGACTTGATTTCTATTCGCGCCTGGTCGACGGCATGTTGGAGCGCGGGCTCGAGCCCTGGGTCACGCTCTACCACTGGGATTTGCCGCAGGCACTGCAAGAGCAGGGCGGCTGGGCGAATCGCGACACCATTGACGCGTTTGTCGAATACACGGACGTGGTGAGCCGCCATTTGGGCGACCGCATCCAGAACTGGATCACGCACAACGAACCCTGGTGCACGGCGTTCCACGGCAACTACGAGGGCGTGCACGCGCCCGGCCTGAAGGACTTCAAGACGGCGCTGCAGGTGAGTCACAACGTGCTGGTGTCCCATGGCCTTGCCATCCCGGTGATCCGTCGCAACGTGCCGAATGCCCGCATCGGTGCCGCCTTGAGCCTGCATCCGCTCAAGGCGGCGTCGGACAGTGCCGCAGACATCGCGGCAACGGCGCGGCACGACGGCTTGCGCAACCGCTGGTTTCTGGATCCGCTGCATGGCAGAGGCTATCCGGCCGACGTCTGGGCGATTCTGGGAGACAGCGCACCGGCGGTGCAGGACGGTGACCTGAATGCGATCGCCACGCCCACGGATTTCCTGGGCGTGAACTACTACTTCCCCGAGATCGTGGCCGACGCGCCCGGCGTGGGTGTGATGTCAACGCGGGTCATCGAGACCAAAAACGTGGAGCGTACGGCTTTTGGCTGGGAGGTCTCGCCCGAAGGCATGGTGACGTTGCTCGAGCGCGTGGCCCGCGACTACAAGCCTGCTGAAATCTATTTGACCGAGAACGGCTCCACCTACGACGACGTGGTGGGCTCGGACGGCCAGATCGACGATCAGCAGCGGCGCAGTTATCTGGTGCGCCATCTGGCGGCAGCACGAGAAATCGTAGCCAAGGGCATCCCGGTGAAGGGCTATTTCGCCTGGAGCCTGCTGGACAATTTCGAATGGGCCGAGGGCTATATTCGTCGCTTCGGTCTGACGCATGTGGACTTTCAGACCCAGCAGCGCCGACTCAAGGCCAGCGGCAAGTGGTACCGGGAGTTTTTGCGAGGAGACAAATGATGTTGACTTTGAAAAGATGTGCGCTCGTTGCGGCGCTCACACTGACCTTGGGCGCCACCGCGCAGGCCGCGGCACCCAAGGCCGAGGTGATTCACTGGTGGACTTCGGGCGGCGAATCCGCTGCCGTGAAGGTGTTTTCCGAGGCCTATACCGCCACCGGCGGTGTCTGGGTGGACACGGCCGTCGCCCTGGGCGAGCAGGCGCGCTCCGTGGCGATCAACCGCATCGTCGGCGGCAACCCACCGACGATGGCGCAGTTCAATACGTCCAAGCAATTCCTGGACGTGGTCGAGCAGGGCATGCTCAACAACGTGGACGAAGTCGCGATCCGCGATGGCTGGGACAAGTTCCTCCCCGAGACCGTGCTCAACGTGGTGAAGGTCAAGGGCCACTACTACGCGGCTCCGGTCGACATCCACATGCCGACCTGGATCTGGTACTCCAAGGCCGCGTTCAAGAAGGCCGGCATCGCCACCGAGCCCAAGAGCATGGACGAATTGTTCGCGGCTCTGGACAAGCTCAAGGCGGCGGGGCTGATAGCGCTGGCGCATGGCGGCCAGCCCTGGCAGGAGAACACCGTCTTCACGGCCGTGCTGGCGAATGTGGGCGGGACCGACCTGTACCTGAAGGTGTTGCGCGACCGGGACCCGAAGGTGATTCTTGGCGATGATTTCAAGAAGGTGCTGCTCGCGTACAAGCGTCTGCAGTCCTACGTGGACAAGGGCTCACCCGGGCGCAACTGGAACGACGCCACGGCGCTGCTGATCACGGGCAAGGCGGGTGTGCAGATCATGGGCGACTGGGCCAAGGGCGAATTCACGTTGGCGCACCAGGTGCCGGGCAAGGACTACGGCTGCATTGCGGGCTTCGGTGCCAAGTCGCCCTACATCATCCAGGGCGACGTGTTCGTCTTTCCCAAGACCACGAACCCTGAGCAGATCAAGGCGCAGAAGGTGCTGGCCGGTCTGATGCTCGCGCCCGCGACGCAGGTGGCGTTCAGCAACAAGAAGGGTTCCATCCCTGTACGCACCGATGTCGATTCTTCAAAGATGGATATCTGCGCTCAGCAGGGTTTGGCCATCATGAAGGACAAGTCGCGCCAGCTCGGCAACGGCGAGGTCTATTTGAACCCGGACCAGAACGGCTCCATGGCTGACATCCTGACCACCTACTGGAACAAGGCTGTTCCGGTGGAAAAGGTGCAGAAGGACATTGCCGCTGCGCTGAAGAACTGAGCTTTTCACGCTGTCCATGAAGATCAAACCCAAACAGCTGCTGCGCCAGCTTATCACCTGGACCGCGCTGTTGCCCATGGCGACCACGGTGCTCGTGGCCTACCTGGGAACGGTGCTGTGGTCGCTCAGGGTGTCGATGAGCAATTCGCGCACCTTTCCCTCGGACGACTTTGTGGGACTGGCGCAATTCGAGCGCCTGTTCGACAACGAGCGCTGGATCCTGTCGCTGCAGAACCTGGCACTGTACGGCGTGCTCTTCATCCTGGCCTGCATGACCATCGGCTTCCTGCTGGCGGTCTTCATCGACCAGAAGGTGATGGCCGAAGGCGCGCTGCGCACGGTCTTTCTCTACCCGTACGCGATGTCGTTTGTCGCCACCGGCCTGGTCTGGCAGTGGATGCTCAACCCCGGTAACGGCATCCAGCAGGCGGTGCGCCTGATGGGCTATCCGGACTTCACTTTCGACTGGATCATCGACCAGGAGATGGTGATGTACACGATCGTCATCGCCACCGTTTGGCAGGCCTCGGGCCTGGTGATGGCGCTGTTGCTCGCCGGGTTGCGCGGCATCGACGAGGAGATCTGGAAGGCGGCGCGCATCGACGGCATCCCCACCTGGCGCGTTTACCTCTCGATCGTGCTGCCGATGCTCGGGCCGTCTGTTGCGACGGTGTTCGTGCTGCTCTCCACCGCCGTGATCAAGCTCTTTGACGCCGTGGCGGCGATGACGCAGGGCGGTCCGGGAACGGCGAGCGAGGTGCCAGCCAAGTTCATCATGGATTACCTGTTCGGCCGCGCCAACATCGCGCTGGCCTCGGCTGCGTCGATCGTGATGCTGCTCACGGTGCTGGCCCTGCTGGCGCCGCTGTTGTACGTGCGCAGCCGCTCCAACCGTCAGGAGGCGGACAAATGAACCACGCCGCCACACTCCCGCGCGCCGCCCGGCGGCCCTGGCGTTTCAGCCCGGCGCGCGTCGGCGTCTATGCCTTTCTGATCACGGCGGCCGCCTTCTTCCTGATGCCGCTGTACATCATGCTGGTGACCTCGTTCAAGACCATGGACGAGATCCGTCTCGGCAATATCTTTGCGTTCCCGGTGGCGATCACGGTCGAGCCCTGGGTCACGGCCTGGACCTCGGCCTGCACCGGCGTTTCGTGCGAAGGCATTCGTGGCGGCTTCTGGAACTCGGTATGGATCGTGATCCCCAGCACCATCCTGCCGATCCTGCTGGGCGCGCTCAACGGCTACGCGCTGTCGTTCTGGAAGCCGCGCGGTGCGAATGCCTTGTTCGCCGTCCTGATGCTGGGCGCCTTCATTCCGGTGCAGGTGATGATGTTCCCGCTGGTGCGGATTCTGGCCACGCTGGGCCTGTTCAGCTCGCTGCCGGGCATCGTCGTGATCCACATCATCTTCAGCATGCCGGTGATGACGCTGCTGTTTCGCAACTACTACCAATCGATTCCGCAGGAGCTGTTCAAGGCCGCGCGCATCGATGGCGGCGGCTTCATCCGCATCTTTGTGCAATTGATGCTGCCCATGTCCACGCCCATCATCATCGTGGCGGCCATCATGCAGGTCACGGGCGTGTGGAACGACTACATCCTGGGCCTGGTGTTCGCAGGGCGCGACAACCTGCCGATGACGGTGCAGCTCAACAACGTGATCAACACCACGACCGGCACGCGGCTTTACAACGTGAACATGGCGGCCACGATCCTGACTTCGCTGGTGCCGCTCACGATCTATTTTGTTTCCGGGCGCTGGTTTGTGCGCGGTATTGCCGCCGGTGCGGTAAAGGGGTAAGCATGTCTAGCGTCGGTATTCGCAATCTATGTATCCGCTTTGGCGACAACGAAGTCATCAAGGACCTCAATCTGGACGTGGTCGAGAGCGAGTTTCTGGTGTTGCTCGGGCCTTCGGGCTGCGGCAAGTCCACGCTGTTGCACAGCATCGCCGGCCTGATCGACGTGGCCGAAGGCAGTATCGACATCGGCGGCACCGACATGACCTGGGCCGACCCCACGGACCGCAACATCGGCATGGTGTTCCAGTCGTACGCGCTTTATCCGACGATGAGCGTGGAGCGCAACATGTCCTTCGGGCTGCGCATCAAGGGTCTGCCCAAGGCCGAGATCGAGCGCCGCGTGAGCCGCGTGGCCGAGATGCTGCAACTGCAGCCGCTGCTGAACCGCAAACCCTCGCAACTCTCGGGTGGCCAGCGTCAGCGGGTGGCGATTGGGCGCGCGCTGGTGCGCGAGGCTGGCGTCTTTTTGTTCGATGAGCCGTTGTCGAACCTGGATGCGAAGCTGCGCGCCGAGCTGCGGCGCGAACTCAAGCTGCTGCACAAGAAGCTGCGCTCCACCATGATCTATGTGACGCACGACCAGGTCGAAGCCATGACGCTGGCCACGCGCATCGTGGTCATGCGCGCCGGCAAGATCCAGCAGATCGGCGCACCCGATCTCGTGTACGAAAGACCGGAGAACCTGTTTGTCGCCGGCTTCCTCGGTTCGCCGGGGATGAATCTGTTGAACGGGCGGCTCAAGGCCGCTGGCGATTCGTTCCAGTTCGTCTCGGACAACCTGACGCTGGATCTGGCGGCCTACGCCTTTGGCGCACCGCACGGCGCCGGGGTGGATGTGGTCCTGGGGATTCGACCGGAGAATCTGCTGATCCACGCCGCCGGCGAACTGCAGGGAACCGTGTCGCTGATCGAACCCATGGGCAACCACCACGTGGTGTGGGTGGATTTCGGCGGCCATCTGCTGTCTTCGGTGGTTTCGGGCGCGCTCGAATGCCGCGTGGATGAGCGTGTCAATTTCAGCATCGACCTGGGTCGGATTTCGCTGTTCGAGCGGGCATCCGAGCAGCGTTTGTGAGGAAGCCATGAAATACAAGGACAAGGGAATTCTGGCGCGCTGGTTTTCTTTGCTGGCGCTGCTGACGGTGACCAGCGCCATGGCACAGCCTGTGGCGCGCCCGGAGGTGGCAGTTCAGGCTTGGGAAACATGGACCGATCAGAGCAAGCTGCTGTCGCCGGTGGCTGGCATTTCGTTTGGCAACAAGGCGCCTTTGCCGCTGGACATCACGGTGGATGCGAGCCGGCGCTACCAGGAGATGGTGGGTTTTGGCGCGAGCATCACCGACGCGTCGGCCTGGTTGATCCAGAACCGCATGAGCGCAGCGCAGCGCCAGGCGCTGATGCAGGATCTTTTTGGCAAGTCGCCGGGACTGGGGTTGAGCTTCACGCGCCTGACCATAGGCGCGTCCGACTTTTCGATGAAGCACTATTCGCTGGACGACATGCCCAAGGGCCAGACCGATGAAGCGCTGACGCATTTTTCCATCGATCCCATGCGCGCCGACGTGCTGCCGGTGGTCAAGAGCGCGCTGGCGATCAATCCCCAACTCAAGATCATGGCTTCGCCCTGGAGCGCTCCGGGCTGGATGAAGACCAGCGACAGCCTGATCCAGGGACGGCTGCGGCCGCAGGCCTACGACGCCTTTGCGCGTTACCTGGGCAAGTTCGCCGACGCCCTGGAGGCCGAAGGCTTGCCGCTGTTTGCGCTGACCTTGCAGAACGAGCCGAACGACGAGCCCGGTGACTACCCCGGCATGCGGGTCGATGCGGCCAGCCGGGCCCAGTTCATCGGCGGCCATCTGGGGCCGGTGCTGGCGCAACGTGCCAAGCCGGTGCGCATCCTCGACTGGGACCACAACTGGATCGACCCCCAGTCGCCGCTGGACGTGCTGGCGGACCCGAAGGCGAGGGCGTTTGTGTCCGGTGTCGCCTGGCACTGCTACATGAGCGACGATGTCGCCGCGCAGTCCCGGGTGCACGACGCCTATCCTGACAAGGAAACCTATTTCACCGAATGTTCGGGCGGCGAGTGGAAACCGCATTGGCGCGAGACCCTGCCGTGGTTCATGCGCTACCTGATCATTGGTACTACCCGCAACTGGGCCAAGGGCGTGCTGCTGTGGAACCTCGCGTTGGACGAGAACTATGGCCCGCACCTGGGCGGCTGCAACGATTGCCGCGGCGTGGTCACCATCAACTCCAAAACCGGCGAGGTGACGCGCAATTTTGACTACTACGCGCTGGCGCACGCCAGCCGCTTTGTGCGGCTCGGGGCACACCGCATCGCGTCCAGCTCGGGCGAGGGTCGACTGGAAAGTGTCGCTTTCCAGAACGCCGACGACAACTCGATCGTGCTGATCGTGGCGAACCTGGCGGCGAACACGCGCCAGTTCTCGGTGAGCATGGGTGGGCGCAGTTTCGCGCACGAGATGCCCGGTGCCAGCGTCGCCACCTTCGTCTGGAACGCGCCTCGCTGAAGCCTGCCTGCGGTTGCGATGACAATAGCGCCATGCAACTGCAAGAAGTTCTCTACAGCCAGGGTTTTGGCACGCGCCGGGTCTGCGCCGGTCTGATCCAGCAGGGCCGGGTTCAGGTCTATCCGGGCCCCTCGGACAGCGCGCCTGTCACCGTCACCGACGCCGCCGCCGAAGTGGTCGCGCCGGGTCTGCGCTTCACGGTGCAGGGCGTGCCCTGGGAATACCACGAATACGCCTACCTGATGCTGCACAAGCCCGCTGGGACGGAATGCTCGCAAAAGCCTTCCACCTATCCGGCGATCTACACCTTGCTGCCGCCACCGCTGCGCCAGCGCCCGCAAAAGGGGCCGGTGCAGGGCGTGCAGGCGGTGGGGCGGCTGGATCAGGACACGACCGGACTGCTGCTGCTGACCGACGACGGCAAGTTCATCCATCGCCTGAACTCGCCGCGCCACCATGTGCCCAAGGTGTACGAGGTCACGACCAAACATGCGCTGGATGCGAGCCAGGTGCAAAAGCTGCTCGACGGCGTGGTGCTGGACGACGACCCGAAGCCAGTGCGCGCCGCCGCCTGCGAGGCGGTTGGGGAGCATCACCTGCGCCTGACCCTGACCGAGGGCAAGTACCACCAGGTCAAGCGGATGCTGGCAGCGGTGGGCAACCGGGTCGAGGGACTGCACCGGTCGCAGATCGGCTCGCTGTTGCTTCCCGCCGACCTGGCGCCGGGGCAGTGGCGCTGGCTGGGCGCTGTGGATCTGCAAGCTGTAGGGTATGCGGCGGGATGAGATCGTTAAGCCTGATGCATGAGCCCGCGCGGCGCGCCATCTGCGCAATCCTTTTACTGAGTCTGGGCGTTAACTGGGCGCTGGCTGCGTCCTGTTCGAAGCCGCTCTATTTGACCTTCGACGCAGGCCACATGGATGCCGCACCGCTCGTGGCCGAGGTGCTCAAGCGCCAGCAGGTCCAGGTCACTTTTTTTGCGTCGAACGAAGCGACACGGGAAGGCGGAGGTGCCTTGAGCAACCATTGGGCACCCTGGTGGAAAGAGCGCGCCGCCGAAGGCCATGAGTTCGCCTCCAATACCTACGATCAGGTGGTCTGGCGCGCCGACGAGCGCAGCGTCGAGCCGCGCTTTCGCGTGCAGCCCATGGTGGGAGCGTTTGCGCACCGCGAATTCACCTGGGATGCAAAGAAGTATTGCGCCCAGGTGGCGTACGCGAACGAGCGTTTGGAGGATTTCACCGGCAAGAAGGCGCTGCCGCTGTTTCGTGCACCTCAGGGCAAGACGTCGCGCAAGCTGCTGGCGGCCACGCAGGCCTGCGGCTTTGCGCACGTGGGCTGGTCCGCGGCGGGCCTGCTGGGCGACGAGCTGCCGAGCGAGCGCTTCAGCAATGAGGCGCTGCTGAAGAAGTCACTGCGCGACATCCGATCGGGCGATATCCTGATGGCCCATCTGGGTGTCTGGACGCGCAAGGACGCCTGGGCGCCAGCGGTGCTGGAGCCGCTGATCGTGGGCTTGAAGGAGCGGGGATTCTGCTTCGAGACATTGCGCCAGCACCCGGCCTACCGGGACTGGATCGCACAGTCCGAGCATTTGCCGGCCAAACCGTGACAGCCTGAGCATGACTGCGTTGGACCCGCTATCCTTGGCTGCATGAGCAAGCTTCTCGATTCCTTCTGGCGCGCGCTGGTCTACTGCCTGCATCCGCGCGTGATGCTGCTCTCGCTCGTTCCGCTGCTGCTGATGGCGCTGCTGTGCGTCGGCCTGGGTTACTTTTTCTGGGACAGCGCGCTCGACAGCGTGCGTTCGGCCCTGGAGTCCTCGCCCTGGCTGCAGACCCTGTGGCACTGGTTCGAAAGTCTGGGCATCGGCGCTCTCAAGACCGTGATGGCGCCGCTGATGGTGATCTTTGTGGCCACGCCCGTGATCGTCATGCTGACGCTGGTGGTGGTGGCGGGGCTGATGACGCCTGCCGTCGTGTCGCTGGTGGCCAGTCGCAGGTTCCCGGCGCTGCAAAGGCGCCGTGGTGCCTCCTGGTTTGCCTCCCTGCTGTGGTCCCTGGGATCGGTGGCGATGGCCGCACTGGCGCTGATCATTTCGCTGCCGCTGTGGCTGGTGCCGCCGCTGATTCTGGTGCTTCCACCGCTGATCTGGGGCTGGCTGACGTATCGCGTGATGGCCTTCGATGCGCTGGCTGACCATGCCAGCCAGGACGAACGACGCGAGATCTTCAAACGCCATCGCCTGACATTGCTGGCCATGGGCCTGCTCACCGGCACCCTGGGCGCAGCGCCCGGCCTGGTGTGGGCCTCGGGCGCCATGTTCGCGGTCTACTTTGTGCCGCTGCTTCCGGTGGCGATCTGGATCTACATCCTGGTCTTTTCCTTTTCCTCGCTCTGGTTTGCGCACTACTGCCTGGATGCTCTGCAGGCATTGCGCACGCAAGGCGCCGCGTTGCCAGGCGGCGACGTCATCGACATTTCATCCACGGAAATCCTTCATGAACCCCCATCAGCCGCTTCCCTTTCAGCCCCTTGAAACGCCGCCTCGCTTTGGCATCATCATCATCGGCGACGAAATCCTCTCGGGCAAGCGCGCCGACAAGCACTTGCCCAAGCTGATCGAATTGCTGGGCGCACGCGGCCTGCAGCCCGACTTCGCCGACTACGTTGGGGATTCCCCGGCGCGCATCACGGCCACGCTGCAGCGCGCCTTTGCCTCCGGTGATGTGGTGTTTTCCTGTGGCGGCATCGGCGCCACGCCCGACGACCACACGCGCCAATGCGCCGCCGCGGCGCTGACGCGGCCGTTGCAATTGCACCCTGAGGCGGCCGCGCTGATCCGCCAGCGCATGCAGGAGCTGGCTCTGGAAAAAGGCATCGCCTATGAGCCCGAGCGCGATGACAACCGGCATCGACTGAACATGGGCGTGTTCCCCGAAGGCGCCAGCATCATCCCCAACCCCTACAACCGAATAGCGGGCTTTTCCTGCGCCGGTCCGAACGGCGGCGGCGTCCATTTCGTCCCGGGATTTCCCGTCATGGCTTGGCCCATGATGGAGTGGGTGCTGGACACCTACTACGCCCATCTGGCTCAAGAAAAGGCTTACGTGGAACGTTCGGTGATCGTTTTCGGCGCCATGGAAGCGGCGCTCACGCCCTTGATGGAGGCGATCGAGGCCAACTTTGCGGGTGTGCGCATCTTCAGCCTGCCCAGCGTGGACCACCCCGAATTCGGGCGCCACATCGAGTTGGGCGTCAAGGGCACGCCCGCCGTGACGACCGAGGCCTACACGGCGTTGCTGGCCGGGCTGAGGCAAGTGGATGCGAAGCTTGGCCCTGAATTGGTGCGGTGATGCATGCGCACCTAAATGATGCAATTGACTGCCGTGTTTTGGTGCATCCAAGCGGTCTTTGATATTTATTTTTCTGGCGCATGGTGGCCGCCAAGTGCCGAACAGGGCACAAGTCGAGGCAAAATACGGGGCTTTTCGGGAAAGCAGAGCCGCGGCAGCATTGGCATAAATCGTGCGTTCTTTGTTCCCGTGCAAGTTTTCAATCAGTTTCATTTAACCAGGAGTATTTGATGGCAAAGACCGTCGCAGACGTGATGAAGATGGTGAAGGAAAACGAAGTCAAGTTTGTTGACTTCCGCTTTACCGATACCCGTGGCAAGGAGCAGCACGTGACCGTGCCGGTCTCGCATTTTGACGAAGACAAGTTCGTTTCGGGCCACGCCTTTGACGGCTCCTCGGTTGCCGGCTGGAAGGGCATTGAAGCCTCGGACATGCAGCTCATGCCTGATCCCAATACCGCCAATCTGGACCCGTTCTTCGAAGAGACCACGCTGTTCATGAGCTGCGACGTGATCGAGCCCAGCGACGGCAAGGCCTACGACCGCGATCCGCGCTCCATCGCCAAGCGCGCCGAAGCCTATCTGAAGGCTTCGGGCATCGGCGACACGGCTTACTTCGGACCCGAGCCCGAGTTCTTCATCTTCGACGACGTGCGCTGGAACACCGACATGTCGGGCACTTTCTTCAAGATCGAAGAATACGAAGCGCCCTGGAATTCGGGCAAGAAGCTCGAAGGCGGCAACCGCGGTCACCGCCCCACCGTGAAGGGTGGCTATTTCCCCGTGCCCCCGGTCGACAGTACGCAGGACATGCGCGCCGAAATGTCGCTGATCCTCGAATCCCTGGGCATTCCGGTCGAAGTGTTCCACCACGAAGTGGCAGGCGCTGGCCAGAACGAAATCGGCACGCGTTTTTCCACGCTGGTCGAGCGCGCTGACTGGACCCAGGTGCTGAAGTACGTGGTGCAGAACGTCGCCAATGCCTACGGCAAGACCGCGACCTTCATGCCCAAGCCCATCGTTGGCGACAACGGTTCCGGCATGCACGTGCACCAGTCGATCTGGAAAGACGGCAAGAACCTGTTCGCCGGTGACGGCTATGCCGGTCTGTCCGACTTTGCGCTGTACTACATCGGCGGCATCATCAAGCACGCCCGTGCCCTGAATGCCATCACCAATCCCGGCACCAACAGCTACAAGCGTCTGGTGCCAGGCTACGAAGCCCCGGTGAAGCTGGCTTACTCGGCCAAGAACCGCTCGGCCTCGATCCGCATTCCCTACGTGGCGAACCCCAAGGGCCGGCGCATCGAAGCGCGTTTCCCCGATCCACTGATGAACCCTTATCTGGGTTTTGCCGCCTTGATGATGGCCGGTCTGGACGGCGTGGAAAACAAGATCCATCCGGGCGAAGCCGCCTCCAAGGATCTGTACCATCTGCCTCCCGAAGAAGACGCGAAAGTGCCGACCGTGTGCCACAGCCTGGATCAGGCACTGGACCACCTGGACGCCGGCCGCAGCTTCTTGACGAAGGGCGGCGTGTTCACGGATTCGATGATCGACGCGTACATTGAACTCAAGATGACCGAAGTCACGCGCCTGCGCATGGCGACGCACCCGATTGAGTTCGAAATGTACTACTCGCTGTAAATCCGCCTCGCGGCTGGATTTCAGACATAAAAAGGACGGCGCAAGCCGTCCTTTTTCATTGGAGATGGAGCCGAGGTTTTGCATTGGCGAGCGTTTGGGACATACTTGAGACTTTGCGGGACAGTCCGCAGCTACGCAGAGCGAGCCAGCTCTGTCCTCAATAAATTGGGTTATGAAAAAAGTCTTCTTCACCGTGCTGGGCAGTTTCGCCTTGCTCCATCCTGCTGCGGCGCAGGATGGCGCTATTTACCGCTGCGGCAACGAATACACCAACACCGCGACCGCGGAGCAGATGAAGAATTGCAAGCTGGTCACCGGCGGCAATGTGACCGTGGTGCAAAGCCCCAAGCCTGCGCCCAAGGCGTCGGGCAACGCCAAGCCTGCGGCCGCTGCGCCGTCTTCCGTCCAGCGTGAGCGCGACGCCGAGTCGCGCTCCATCCTCGAGTCGGAATTGCGCAAGACGCAGGCTCGCTTGGACGAACTCCACAAGGAATACAACAACGGCGAACCGGAAAAGCGCGGCGACGAAGCGCGAAACTTTCAGAAGTACCTCGATCGCGTGGCCGAGATCAAGGCCAGCATTGCGCGCGCGCAAAGCGATATCGACGGCCTCAAGCGCGAGATCTCGCGCCTGCCGGTGAACAATTGACGGGTGTGAGTACGCCCCTTTCTCCCTCATCCGATTCGAACCCGTCGCTGCGCTTTCAGGCCTTCGATCTGCTGGCGACGCTGGTGGCCGTGGTGCACCACGATGGCGTTGTCGTTTTTGCCAACGCGGCGCTGGAAGACGCTCTGGGAATCTCGCGCCGCGCCATTCAAGGCAGTCCTTTCTGCGAATTCTTCTCCGAACCTGCGGTGCTGCAGACCGCCCTGGCCGGTGCTGGCAGCAACGAGTTCGCGGCCATGCGCTACGACGCCCGGCTCAATCGCGTGAATCTGGAGCCGCTGCCGGTGCACGTGGTGCTGGCCCAGTCCGATCTGCAGGGAGAGGTCATCATCGAACTGCTGCCGCTGGAGCAGCAGGAGCGCCAGGACCGCGAGGAGCGCCTGCTGGAGCAGGCGCAGACCAACAAGGAACTGATACGCAACCTGGCGCATGAAATCAAGAATCCGCTGGGCGGAATTCGAGGCGCGGCGCAGTTGCTGGAGATGGAGATGGATTCGCGCGAGCTCAAGGAGTACACGCAGGTCATCATCCACGAGGCCGATCGATTGCAGACGCTGGTGGACCGTCTGCTGGCGCCGCACCGGCGCCCGCATGTGGTGGGCGACGTGAACATCCACGAGGTCTGCGAACGTGTGCGTTCTCTGATCCTGGCCGAGTTTCCCAGGGGCTTGAAGGTGCAGCGGGACTACGACATCTCGATCCCCGAGTTTCGCGGCGACCGTGAGCAGCTGATCCAAGCGCTGCTCAACATCGCGCACAACGCGGCCCAGGCCTTGGCCGAGCGCATCGCGCAGGACACGGCGCAGCTCACCTTTCGCACCCGGATTGCGCGCCAGACCACATTCGGCAAGAAGCGCTATCGATTGGCACTGGAATTGCATGTCATAGACAACGGGCCCGGCGTACCGGACTCCATCAAGGACCGCATTTTTTATCCCCTGGTGTCGGGGCGTGAAGGTGGTTCGGGATTGGGTCTGACGCTGGCCCAGACTTTTGTGCAGCAACACCATGGTCTGATCGAATGCGACAGCGTGCCTGGTCGCACCGATTTCAAGATCCTGATACCGCTGCCCTAACGTAATGGAACTGACTTTCATGACTCGTAGCACCTCGCGGGCGAAGCATGAAAGTCAGAACCTGTACCAAGGCTATTTGAACCGGGGATGACAACACCATGAAGCCGATTTGGATCGTAGACGATGACCAGTCCATACGCTTCGTCCTGGAGAAGGCGCTGCTGCGCGAGAACCTGCCGAGTCGCAGTTTCACCCATCCGCGCGAGGTGCTGCAGGCACTGGAAAAAGCCACGCCTGAGGACGGGCCGCAGATCCTGGTGAGCGACATCCGCATGCCGGGCGGCTCGGGCCTGGACTTGCTGGCCAAGGTCAAGGAAAAGCTGCCCAGCCTGCCGGTCATCATCATGACGGCATTTTCCGATCTGGAGAGCGCGGTGTCGGCGTTTCAGGGCGGCGCCTTCGAGTACCTGCCCAAGCCGTTTGACGTGCCCAAGGCGGTGGAACTGATTCGACGAGCGGTGCAGGAAAGCCAGCGTGAAGAGGTGGCGCAGGAGCAGCTGGCGGCGGCGCCCGAGATGCTGGGGCAGGCAAGTGCCATGCAGGACGTGTTTCGCGCCATCGGCCGTTTGAGCCAGAGCAACGTCACGGTCATGATCACGGGCGAGTCCGGCACCGGCAAGGAACTGGTGGCGCGCGCGCTGCACAAGCATTCGCCGCGCGGCGACGCCGGCAGCAACGGTCCCTTTGTCGCGATCAACACGGCGGCGATCCCCAAGGACCTGCTGGAGTCCGAACTCTTTGGTCACGAGCGCGGCGCCTTCACCGGTGCGCAGACCATGCGCCGGGGCCGCTTCGAGCAGGCCGATGGCGGCACGCTGTTTCTGGACGAGATTGGCGACATGCCGTTCGATCTGCAGACGCGTCTGTTGCGTGTCCTCAGTGACGGACATTTCTATCGCGTCGGTGGACACCAGGCGGTGAAGACCAACGTGCGCGTGATCGCCGCGACGCACCAGGACCTGGAGCAGCGGGTGAAGGAGGGCGTGTTTCGGGAGGATCTGTTTCACCGCCTGAACGTGATCCGCCTGCGGCTGCCGCCCTTGCGCGAGCGGCGCGAGGACATTCCGATGCTGACCCGGCATTTCCTGCGCTCCAGCGCGCTGCAACTCGGCGTCGAGCCCAAGCGCATCGCCGACGCCGCGCTGGATCGGCTGAGTCATTTCGCCTTTCCCGGCAATGTGCGGCAACTGGAAAACGTTTGCCACTGGCTCACGGTGATGGCGCCGGCGCAGGTGATCGAGGCCAAGGACTTGCCCCCGGAAGTGCTGGCCAGCGCGGACAGGCGCACGCCGGATGTCACGGAAATAGCCGCATCGCCAGTGCCGCAGCTGGCGGCGAGCGCTGCGGCCAGCGATGGTGTCGGGTCGGCAGTGGCTGACACCGCCGTTGGCGGCGCATGGGAGCTGGACATGGCGTTGCACGCCCATGCCTTGCTGGATGCCGGTCGCACCGACGTCTGGGACGTGTTGACGAAGCAGTTCGAATCGCGCCTCATCCGCGTGGCGCTGGTCCATACCAAGGGCCGGCGCATCGAGGCCGCACACAAGCTGGGCATAGGGCGCAACACCATCACGCGCAAGATTGCCGAACTCGGGATCGATTGAAAACCGCTGCGGCGTCACCTGCCGCAGCGCTTCAGTCGCCGCGCACCACGCCTTCACGGCGCGGGTCCGCGCCACCAAAATAGCCCGTGGGCGTTTTTTGAATCATCTGCACTCCGCTGGTGAGGTCGATTTCCTGCACGCGCTGGCCGTGGGCTTTGAGGGCCTCCACGGTGGCGGCGGGGAACGCACCTTGCTCCAGCAGCACCGGTCCGCCCATGGAGCCGAAGTTGGGCAGGTTGATCGCCTGTTGCACGTCGAGCTGCCAGTTGAGCGTGGCGTACAGGCTCTTGGCGACGAAGTGGATGATGAAGGCGCCGCCCGGGCTGCCGCCGCTGAGCAGCAATGGGCCCAGCGTTGCATCCGCGGCCTTTTCAAACACCAGCGTCGGTGCCATCGACGAGCGTGGCCGCTTGCCTGGCTGCACACGATTGGCCACGGGGCGCCCTTGCGCATCGGCGGGCTCGAAGCTGAAGTCGGTGAGCTGGTTGTTCAGCAGGAAGCCCTGCACCATCTGTCTTGCGCCAAACCCGTCTTCGATGGTCGTGGTCATGGCCAGTGCGTGGCCCCAGGCGTCGACGATGGAGATGTGCGAGGTGCCGTGCTCCTCTTGTTCGGGCATGGGGGCGTAGCTCACGCGCTGCGCTGCAGGCTGACCCGGTAAGACCTGCAGCATGCGCTGGCCCTGGGGCGTGGCGTCGATCAGCCTGGCGCGCTGCGCCAGGTAGTCGGGCTCAAGCAGGCTCATCCAGTCGCCCCCGGGCGCCTTCACGAAGTCCGGGTCGCCCAGGTACTGCGCGCGGTCGGCCAGCGCCAGGCGCGAAGCCTCGCTGTACAGGTGCAGGAAATCGGCTGAAGGCAGGCCCTGGATCAGCGGCAGTGGCGCGGGGCGCAGGCTTTGCAGCATGCCCAGGATCTGCCCGATGGCGATGGCGCCCGAGCTCGGTGGCCCGAAGCCGCAGACGCGGTAGTCCCTGGCGAGCGCTTTGTAGTCGTAGCACAAAGGATTGCGCTCGCGTGCCTGGTAGCGCGCCATATCGTCCAGCGATAGCCGGCCCGGATTGGCGGGATGCTGGCGCACCTTGTCGACGATCGCCTTCGCCAGTTCGCCCTGGTACAGCGCCGAGGCACCCTGCGCCGCGATCAGCTTGAAGACGCGCGCCAGTGCCGGGTTGCGCAGCACAAAACCCACGGCGTGTGGCAAGCCATCGTCCTGGTAGAAATAGGCCGCAGCGGTCGGGTCATTTTTTAAATAGGGCTCTTCCAGCAGCAGCGCGTGCAGTCGCGGACTCAGCGCAAAGCCCTGCTCGGCCAGCGCAATCGCGGGCGTGAACAAACTGGCCCAAGGCAGCTTGCCATGCTGGCGGTGCGCCATTTCGAGCATGCGCAGCACGCCCGGCACACCGACCGAGCGGCCGCCGACCACGGCGTCGTGAAACGCCATGGCATGACCATCGGGCTGGAGAAAGAGCGTTTCATCGGCTTGCGACGGCGCGGTCTCGCGCCCGTCGAAGGCTTGGACCTTGCGGCCGTCGAAATGCAGCAGGAAGGCGCCGCCGCCGATGCCGCTGGATTGCGGCTCGACCAGGGCGAGCACCATCTGCACGGCGATGGCCGCGTCCACCGCGCTGCCGCCGTCCTTGAGCATCTGGTAGCCCGCCGCCGCCGCCAACGGATTCGCTGCGGCCACGGAAAAGCGCTGTGTGGCCCAGCCGGTCTTGGCGCTGCGCCCGGATGCGGCTTCGGGCAGCAGCGACGCGGCGGCGTGAGATTCGGCCCTTGTCAGGCCCAGCGCCATGGCGGCAATGAGGCTCAGCGCTGCCAAGCAGGGGAAGCGCGAGAGGCGATATTTCATGGGCGGCCCGACGATGAGGTGTTGGCATGTTAGTCGCAGTCCTCAGAACCCGGCCGTGGGTGAAAACCCTCAGGCCCGACCCGGCGACAGCAGTGCTATCGCCGCGATAATCGAGGCCCACCCAGACCTCGTGGCAACATGAACCTCAAGCACCTTGTTTTCGTCCTCATGGCCGTCGCGGTCGCCAGCAGCAGCGTCATGGCGCAGCAGTACCTGCGCATCGGAACCGGCGGAACCGCAGGAACCTACTATCCGGTCGGCGTGCTGGTGGCCAAGGTGGTTTCGCAGCCCGGCAAGATCATCGCCACGGCGCAGACCAGCAACGGCTCGCTGGGCAACGCCATCGGTGTGGACAGCGGGTCCCTGGAAACAGGTTTCATCCAGGCCGACGTCGCCAGCTGGGCGCACAGCGGGAGCGGAATTTTTGCCGGCAAGCCCGCGCTCTCAGGCCTGCGTCTGATCGCCAACCTCTATCCGGAAAGCATCCATATCGTTGTGCGCAAGGCTTCTGGCATCAAGTCCGTGCTCGATCTGCGGGGCCGCCGCGTGGCGCTGGACGAAGCGGGTTCCGGAACCCTGATTTCCGCGCGCCAGGTGCTGGGCGTCTACGGCTTGAAAGAGTCCGACATCAAGCCCGAGTACATCAAACCCAACCAGGCTGCCGACCGGCTCAGGGCGGGAACGATAGACGCCTTCTTTACCATGGTCGGCGCCCCCGGGAAGGCGATATCGGAGCTGGCTGCCAGTGGTCTGGGCCTGGAATTGCTGGCGCTGGACGGTGCAGCGGCAGATCAACTGATTGCATCCAACCCCTTTCTTTTCAAGGAAACGATTGCCGCCAACACCTATCCGGGCATTGCCGCGGTCGCAACCCTGGCCGTGGGTGCGCAGTGGGTCGCGAGCGACAAGCTCGACGCGGAGCTGGTGTACCAGGTGACCAAGGCACTGTACAGCGAGGCCGGGCAAAAGGCCCTGTCGTCGGGGCACGCCAAGGGTCGGGTGATGACGCTGGAGAACGCGGTGCGGGGCGCAGGCATTCCCTGGCATCCCGGAGCGCAGCGCTTTTTCCGCGAAGTCGGGGTACTGAAGTAGCATGAAGTCTTCTTTGCGCTTTGGCCCGGCGCTGCTGGCGCTGCTGGCCGGGGTGATGCTGCTGGGAGCCATGGGCTACAAGCTGGTGCGGGAGCGCCATACGGAGATCGCCGTGGCGAGCACGCAAACCCAGAATTTCGCGCGCCTGCTGGAGGAGCACGCGCGCCAGACGCTGCACCGCGTGAACACCACCCTGACGCAGGCCGAAGCGGCGCTTGAGCGGCGGCGCGCTGCCGGCGAAGGCAGGCCCGAACAGCAGTTGCAAACGCTGATGACGCAGCTGTCGGCGGACCGACTGATCCAGTCCTTTCTGGTGCTGGACGCCGCTGGCGCGGTCGTGCTCTCGACTCAGTCCAATGACGTTTTGTCGTCAGGCGTTCAGGCCGATGCGGACTATTTTTCGCCGCATGTTCGCGGTGCAGACCGCGAGTTGGTGTTTGGCGCGCCACGTCGCAGCACCGCCACCGGCCAGTGGCTGCTGCCCGTGAGCCACCGCC
The DNA here is from genome assembly GCA_903838565.1 of uncultured beta proteobacterium. Taxonomy (GTDB): domain Bacteria; phylum Pseudomonadota; class Gammaproteobacteria; order Burkholderiales; family Burkholderiaceae_C; genus CAIKVZ01. The sequence goes on from CAILZB010000056.1 coordinate 69,205, forward strand.
TGAGTCTGGCGGACGGCGGATTTGGCGGTGTCATCGTCGGCATGGTGCAGTCAGCCTATTTCCAGTCCTTTTACGACTCGATGGATCATGGCGCGCACACGCAGGTCACGCTCTTTCTTTCGTCGGGCTCGGTCGCCGTGACTTCGCCCTTTGATGCTGCCGTCGTCGGGCGCGACATGTCGGCGCTGGCGCTCTTTCGGGACCATCTTCCGGCTTGGCCCACGGGGACGGTGCGCGAGCTTGATGCCAGGGACGGACTGGATCGCGCCTTCAGCTACCGTGCGCTGAACGACTATCCCGTGGTGGTGAGCTACAGCCTGGCGTTGGACGGCGTATTGGCGGATTGGCGCGACACCGCCTGGCGCGAAGGTTTGCTGGCGCTGTGCGGAATCGGCCTGCTGCTGGGGGCGGCGACGAAGCTGGCCCGCACCGAACGGGGGCGGGCCTTGGCCGAGAAGACCCTGGTCGAAAGCGAGAACCGCTACCGCTCGCTGATCGACTTCTCTCCCGTGGGCATCGCCGTGCACAAGGACGGCCGCGTTCTCTACGCGAATCCGGCAGTGCTCCAGATGGTGGGGGCGCGCAGCGCTGCCGAGGTCGTGGGGCGGCCGCTGCTGGACTTCGTTCATCCCGATTACCGGGAAATCGCCGTGACGCGGGGGCGCCGGGCAATGGCGCAGGAAGGCAACGAGCCCAGACTGGAGGAGAAATTTCTTCGCCTCGACGGCACGGTGTTCGACGTCGAGGTGCAGACCACGGTCATTCCGTTCGAAGGCGAACTCGCGGTGCGGGTCAGCATCCAGGATATTTCCGAGCGCAAGCAGGCGCAGGCGAACCTGCGCATCGCGGCCACGGCCTTCGAGTCGCAGGACGGCATTCTCGTGACCGACACGAACAACGTCATTCTTCGCGTCAACCGCGCGTTCACCGAGATGACCGGTTACAGCGCAGAAGAAGCGGTGGGGCAGACGCCGCGCTTGCTGCGCTCGGGGCGCCAGGATCGGGTTTTTTATCAGCAGCTGTGGCAAACCCTGGGCAGCATCGGATCGTGGCAGGGCGAGATCTGGAACCGGCGCAAGAATGGCGAGGAATACCCTGAGCATCTGTCGATCACGGCGGTACGCGATGCGCAGGGGGTCTTGACGCATTACGTCGCCACCATGGTCGACATCACGCTGCGGCGCGCGGCGGCGGACGAAATCGAGCAACTGGCCTTTTTTGATCCGCTCACCAAGCTGCCCAATCGCCGCTTGCTGCTGGACCGGCTGCGCCAGGCGCTTTCCGCTTGTGCCCGCCACAAGCTGCACGGAGCGCTGCTGTTTCTGGATCTGGACCATTTCAAGAATCTGAACGACACGCTCGGGCACGACATGGGCGACGCCTTGCTGCAACAGGTGGCCCAGCGTCTGAACAGCGTCGTGCGCGAGGGCGACACCGTGGCGCGGCTGGGCGGCGACGAATTCGTGCTGCTGCTGGAGGACCTGAGCGAACACGCGATCGAGGCGGCGGAACAGACCCAGGCCATCGGCGAGAAGATCCTGGCGGTGCTGAACCTGCCGTACCAGTTGGGCGCGCACCAGGACCACAGCACGGCGAGCATCGGTGCGGTGTTGTTCAGCGGCCAGCAACAGACCTTTGAAGACCTGCTCAAGCAAACCGACCTGGCCATGTACGCGGCCAAGGCGGCTGGGCGCAATGCGATCCGCTTCTTCGACCCGCAGATGCAGGCCAGCATCAGCGAGCGCGCAGCGCTGGAAGTGGATCTGCGCCAGGCCTTGTCGGAGCAGCAATTTCAACTGCATTTCCAGAAACAGGTCACGCACGACGGACGCTCGGTCGGGGCCGAGGTGCTGATCCGCTGGCTGCATCCGCAGCGTGGTCTGGTGCTGCCGGGCCAGTTCATCGCGCAGGCCGAGGAGACCGGGCAGATCCTGGCCATCGGCGAATGGGTGTTGCTGTCGGCGTGCAGCCAGCTCAAGCTGTGGGAGACGAGCGCTCACTGCGCGGACCTGCGACTGGCCGTGAACGTGAGCGCGCGCCAGTTTCGCCAGAGCGATTTCGTTCAGACCGTGCAGTCGGTGCTGCAGCGCACCGGTGCGCGTGCCGAACGGCTCAAGCTGGAATTGACCGAGAGCACGGTGCTGGACAATGTGCAGGACACCATCGCCAAGATGCACGCGCTCAAGGACCTGGGCGTGCGCTTCTCGATCGACGACTTTGGCACTGGCCAGTCGTCGCTTTCCTACCTGACGCAGCTGCCTCTGGACCAGCTCAAGATCGACCAGAGCTTCGTGCGCAACATCGGCGTGCGTCCGGTGGACGCGCTGATCGCGCAGACCATCATCGGCATGGCCAACAACCTCGGTATGGAAGTCATCGCCGAGGGCGTGGAGACGCAGCAGCAGCGAGCCTTTTTGCAGCAGCACGGTTGTTTGCTGTGCCAGGGCTATCTGTTTGGCCGCCCCGTGCCGTTGCCGGAGTTCGAGGCCTCGCTGCCCTGATGGAGCCGGAGCTCAGCGCGGCGCCAGCCGGATGGCGCCGTCCAGGCGTATCACTTCGCCGTTGAGCATGTCATTCTCGATGATGTGCTTGGCCAGTTTGGCGTAGTCGTTGGGCGTGCCCAGGCGCGAAGGGAAGGGCACGCTGGCGGCGAGCGCGTCCTGCACTTCCTGGGGCATGCCGAACAACATCGGCGTGCCGAAAATGCCCGGAGCGATCGTCATGTTGCGAATGCCGTTGCGTGCCAGGTCGCGCGCGATCGGCAGCGTCATGCCGACCACACCGCCCTTGGACGCGCTGTAGGCGGCCTGTCCGATCTGCCCGTCGTACGCGGCCACGGACGCGGTCGAAATCATCACGCCGCGCTCGCCCGTGGCAACGGGCGCGTTCTTGCTCATGGCCTCGGCCGCGAGTCGGATCATGTTGAAGCTGCCGATCAGATTCACGGTGACGGTTTTGCTGAAAACGGCGAGCGAGTGCGCGCCGCTCTTGCCCACGGTCTTTTCCGCAGGTGCGATGCCGGCGCAGTTCACCAGTCCCATCAGCTTGCCCAGGGAGACGGCCTTGGCCACGACCGCCTGGCCATCGGCCTCCTGGCTCACGTCGCAGCGCACGAAGGCGCCGCCGATTTCCTTGGCCACGGCCTCGCCCTTGTCCTGCTGCATGTCTGCGATGACGACGGTGGCGCCGTTGGCGGCGAGCATGCGTGCCGTGCCTTCGCCCAGTCCCGAGGCCCCGCCGGTGACGATGAATACTTTGCCTGCGATGTCCATGCTGACTCCCGATTTGAGTTGACGTTAACGTAAACGTCAATTATGGCCCAAGGAGAAAGGCGGCCCGCACGACCGCGGGCCAAAGGCTGGCGGCGGGCGCGCTGCGAGCGCAGCGATAATCGCCACTTTGCAAGCCACACGTAAAGCCCATGCCCCTGTCTTCGCGCTGTCTTGACCATCATTCAAGGGATTGCTGATGGCCGAGCTGGATGACGATCTTTCCACGTCGACCGCGATGGTGATCGACGGCAATCCGACGTCGCGCGCCATCCTGGTGGGGCAGTTGCGCGACTTCGGCGTGGGCACGGTGGTTCAGTGCAGCCGGCTGGCCGACGCGCGCAGACAACTCGAGTACCGCGTGTTCGACGTGGTGCTGTGCGAGCTCCATTTCGACAACGACCGGGCGAGCTCGGGCCAGGTCTTGCTGGACGACCTGCGCCGCAACCAGTTGCTGCCTTTTTCCACGGTCTTCATCATGGTCACGGGCGAGGCTACCTACGCCAAGGTGGCGGAGGCGGCAGAGTCGGCGCTGGACGGCTACCTGCTCAAACCCCATTCTTCCGGTCAGCTGGGGGACCGACTGCACGCGGCGCGCAAACGCAAGATCTCGCTGCAGGAGATCTTCTCGGCGATCGAATCCGAAGAGTTTGATCGGGCCGCCGACCTGTGCATGCAGCGCTTCGAGTCGCGTGGCCTGTTCTGGCTCTACGCGGCGCGGGTCGGCGCCGAACTGATGCTGCGCACCGGCAAGTACGCGCAGGCGCAAACCCTGTATGAGGCCGTGGCGGTGGCCAAGACCCTGCCCTGGGCCAAGCTGGGGGTGGCGCGCTCCATGCTCGACGCCGGCCAGGCGCAACCCGCCAGCAGCACGCTGGAGAACCTCATCAGCGAGGACCCCAGCTACGTCGACGCCTACGAAGTGCTGGGGCGGGCACAGTTCGAGCTGGGACGCTTCGACCGGGCGCTGGCCAACTACAAGATGGCCAGCGACCTCACGCCCGCGTCCATCAGCCGCTTGCAGAACCTGGGACTGATGACCTATTACTCCGGCGACCGGGTGGAAGCGGAAAAGATTCTGGACAAGACCACCCGGCTGGGCCTGGACTCCAAGATGTTCGACTGCCAGACCCTGGTGCTGCTGGCTTTTGCGCGCTTCGAAAGCGGCGACCGCAAGGGCTTGCAGCGTTGCTGCGACGACTTCGCGCGCGTGCTGGAAAAGAATCCCGGCGTGAAGCGGCTGCAGCGACTGTCGGCCGTGGTCGAGGCGCTGTCGCTGATGCAGGCGCACCAGTTGGCCAAGGCGCTGGACCTGGTGCGCTCCATGTGCAATACGGTGCGCGAGCCGGACTTCGATTTTGAGGCGGCATCGAATCTGGTGTCGCTGGTGGCGCAGCTGGCGCACAAGGCGATCCAGCTGGACGAAGTCGATCAGATGCTGGAAGCGCTGGCGATGCGCTTTTGCGCCAGCCGCGCACTGAGCGAACTGCTGGCGGGCGCGGCCCAGGTGCACGAGCCTTATGCCGAGCGCGTGCGCAGCGCGCATGTCAGGGTGCTCAAGCTGACCGAGCAGGCGATGAGCCTGAGCTTGGGCGGTGACCCCAGGGCGGCGGTGCAAAGCCTGATCGAACTGGGCGCGAGCTCGCTCAACAGCAAGCTCATCGAAACCGCGCAAGCGGTGCTGAATCGCTACGCGAGCAAGATCAACGACGCCAAGCCACTTCAGGATGCGGTGCAGGAGCTGCGTGCGCGCTTTCTCAAGACCAATCCGCGGCCCTCGCTGGGCGAGCAGAAACGCCAGGCCGGAGGCTTGCTGTTGCGCGTCGCCTCCCCGGCCAAGCCCGCCGCCGACTAGGACCTGGCGGCCTTACATCAACAGGTGTTCCCCGGCGTTGTCGCCGCCGAGCGTGACGTAGTTGACCTTGCGGATATCCATGAGCTTCTTGCCGCCGGCGTAGCTGATGGAGCTTTGCACGTCCTGCTCCATCTCGATCAGCGTGCTCGCCAGGGTGCCGCGGATCGGCTCCAGGATGCGCTTGCCTTCGACGTGCTTGTACTCGCCCTTGTTGAAGTCGGAGGCGCTGCCGTAGTATTCCTTGAACAGCTTGCCGTCGACCTCCACCGTCTGCCCCGGGCTCTCCTCGTGGCCGGCAAGCAGCGAGCCGATCATCACCATGGTGGCGCCGAAACGAATCGATTTGGCGATGTCGCCGTGCTCGCGTATGCCGCCGTCGGCGATGATCGGCTTGGTCGCCACACGGGCACACCACTTCACCGCGCTGAGCTGCCAGCCACCGGTGCCAAAGCCGGTCTTGAGCTTGGTGATGCAGACCTTGCCCGGGCCGATCCCGACCTTGGTCGCATCCGCGCCCCAGTTCTCCAGGTCGATCACCGCTTCGGGCGTGGCCACATTGCCGGCGATGACGAAGGCGGCGGGCATCTTTTCCTTCAGATACACGATCATGTTCTTCACGCTGTCGGAGTGTCCGTGCGCGATGTCGATGGTGATGTATTCAGGAATCAGTCCCAGCGCGACCAACTGGTCCACGGTGTCGTAGTCCGGCTGCTTCACGCCCAGTGAAATCGATGCATACAGGCCCAGCGCCTTCATGTCCTGGACAAACTTCACGTTGTCCAGATCGAAGCGGTGCATCACGTAGAAGTAGCCGTTCTGTGCCAGCCAGACGCAAATCTTCTGGTTCACCACGGTCTTCATGTTGGCCGGGACGACCGGCAGTCGAAAGCTGCGTGCGCCCAGCGTGACGCTGGCGTCGCATTCGCTGCGGCTGTCGACGCGGCATTTGCGCGGCAGCAGAAGAATGTTGTCGTAGTCGAAAATTTCCATGGGTCACTCCATTCACAAAAGAGGGGATGTGAGCGCTTGGACTGAACCCGGTTTTGTTTTTTGCAACGGAAAAAACAAAAAACCGGGCCACAAATGCTTGGGCCCGGTGCTTGATTCTAGCAGCCTGCTTTTCCGGCCCTGGATCGGGGCTGCCGGCCTGTCACGACGCGTGAAACCGGACCTGGTTTCGCCCCGCGTCCTTGGCCTGGTACATGGCGGCATCGGCCCATTTGAGGATGTCTTCCTGGCTCGCGTCGTGGTTCACGAAGACGACGCCGCCGATGCTGGCCGAGCAGCGGTGTTCGACCACGCTGTCGGCCTTGCCGTCGCGCGTCAAGACCAGGCGGTAGGGCTGCGACAGCGAAGCGCGGATCTTCTCGGCCACGGCCCTGGCCTGCTCGGTCGACAGCGCCTTGTCGTCATCGAGTTCACCCAGCAGCACGACAAATTCATCGCCGCCGAAGCGCGCCACCGTGTCGACTTCGCGCACACAGGCACTCAAACGCCTCGCCACTTCCTGCAGCAACAAGTCGCCCACGACGTGACCGTGGGCGTCGTTCAAGGGTTTGAAATTGTCCAGGTCCAGGAACAGCAGCGCTGCAAAATGGCCGCTGCGCTTGCTCGCCGTCATCGACTGATCCAGCCGGTCGTTGAGCAGGCGGCGGTTGGGCAATTGCGTGAGCGGGTCGTAGAAAGCGAGCTCGTGCACCCGGCTCTCCAGCAGCTTGCGCTCGGTGATTTCGCGCGTGATGCCGTGGTAGCCGGTGATCAGACCCTGCTCGTTGCGCTCAGGCTTGGACAGGACTTCGCCCCACAGCAAACGGCCGTCCTTGCACCGGTGCTGCACCGAGAAGGTCAGAAAACCCTCAGTCCTCGCATCATCGTGCGGCCGCGCTGCCTGGCTCAACAATTCCTTGACCACGGCCACGCCCTCTTCGGTGAACATGTCGAACACGTGGCACCCGATGACTTCGTGCGCCGCGTAGCCGCGCAGGCGTTCGTCGGCCGGACTGATGTAGGTGATGCGCAGCTCGCGGTTGGCCTTCCAGATCACGTCCAGCGCGTCCTCGGTCAGCAGGCGATAGAGGGCTTCGCTTTCCTTCAAGCGCTGCGCGAGCGCAGCCAGCGCCTCTTGCTTTTCGCTGCGTTCGGTGGTGTCCGCAATGAAGGCATTGAACTCGTAGCAGCCATCCTTCCTGAGCGCGGAGATCGAGAGGTCGACGGGAAACTCCTCGCCGTTGCGGCGCAAGGCGAGGACTTCGATGCGCCGATTCAGGATGGGCGATTCGCCTGTGGCCAGGAAATGGGCCATCCCTTGCCGGTACGCCGCGCGCCCGCTTTGCGGCGTGATGGTGTCGTGCAGCATTTGCCCCAGCGTCTCGTCCCGGGTCCAGCCGAACATGGTCTGTGCGCTCGCGTTCCAGTCCGTGATGCGTCCCTGCTGGTCCATGGTGATGACGGCGTCCAGCGAGGTATCCAGAATGCTGCGCAGGCGCGATTCGCTTTCGCGCAGGGCCAGCGTACGCTGCTGCACCAGCGCCTCCAGAGCGCTGTTGCGCTCCTGCAATCCCTTGAGCGGATAGACCTCGCCCTGCTGGACCAATGAGTAGGGAATGGAGATGCCGCTGTGCACGATCTTCCAGTCTTCGCCCTCCAGCCGGAAAATCAGCACCAAGCGCGCGGTTTCGCGCGACAGGATGTGGTCTGGCAAGGGAAGGTGGATGTGAAAGAAGGCCGTGGCGACGACCACGTCCGGGCTCAGATCCTGCAGCGCAATGTCCAGCATCTCGATGCGGATGCGGCCCGGCACCTGGGAAAAATCCTGGCGCGTGATCTGGGCCCATTGGGCGCGGTACTTGACCAGAAAATCGCCGCCGCCGGTGTAGCCGCTGAAGTTCTCGCTGAAGCGCTCGGTCAGGCCCTCATCGCGTGACGCATACATCTCGATGTACGCGTCAAACAGCGAGCGAATGCGGCGATGACGATCCGTTTGCAGGGGGTCGAACATGAAAACCCATTTCATCAGACGTCCGTCGATCAGACACCCATCCGACAGGCTGGACCCGGCCTGCGATGCCGGCAACTTTACCACCCTGCGTCGAATGGGGAAAGCGGCTTTTACCCCAGTCCAGCGTGAGCAACACAGGAGCCGGGATGCGCCATGCTTGTGCGGCGCCCACCGGCGATCCGCTTCGGACTATGGCGTCAGCGTGGGCCGCATCAGGAAAGTTGGAATCGTGGCGCTCCGGTTGAGCCCGCTCAAGGCGACATCCTCCGGTCTGTGCTAGGTGCAAAGACAGAGACGGCCGCTGTCGATCCCAGTGCTCTCACGAGAATCAATTTTGGAATTCTGCCGACCCACGGGGTGCGATAATGAAAGCGGTTCATGCGGACCCGTTTGAAACAATGCTCCCCAAACACATCAGGCTCAAAGTCAGCGTGTACCTGATCATCGCTCTTTCGGCAGCGATGGTGTTATTCACTTTTCTCATTGTTCGGCACCAGCAGCAGGATCAGCTCGAACAGGCCGCCAGACATGTCATCCAGATCTCGGAAGTGGTTGCCAAGAGCACCCGCTATGCGATGCTTCTGAACAAGCGTGACATTGCCGAAAAGATCATTCTGGACATCGGGAAACAGAAAGGCGTCGAGCGACTCAGGATCATCAACAAGGATGGCACGATCATTCTTTCCAATCGCCCGAAGGAAGTGGGGTATTCGGTCGATCAGCAGGCCGAGCCCTGCGTCAATTGCCATAAGACCAGCCAAGCTCTGGAGCACGTCCCGGATGAGTTGCGGTGGCAGATATTCAAGACCCCCGAGGGAAGTCGCCTTCTTGGAACCATGGAAGCGATCCGCAATGAGCCTTCCTGTTCTTCGGCATCCTGCCACGAACATCCGGCGAGCCAGAAAGTTCTGGGCATCGTGGATATCGCCTATTCCCTGAATGAGATCGACGAGACCATGCAGACGCATGCGATCTACATCATCGGAATATCGTTCGGGTTCATTCTTCTTGTGGCGCTGAGCATCGGCGTTCTGTTGCAGCGCCTGATATACCTGCCGCTGAAGGACCTGGAATCGGGAGCCGAGAAGGTGAGCAAGGGGGACCTGGAACATACGATTCCGGTGCGCAATGACGATGAATTCGGGCGCGTGGCGGGCTCTTTCAATCACATGACCTTGGCACTCAAGAAGTCCATGTCAGAACTGCATGAACTGGTGCAGACCCTGGAGTCGGTGGTGGCGAAAAGGACCCAGGATCTTCTTGTCGCCGAGGCTGAGGTGGCGCAGGGCGAAAAACTGGCGGCGGTCGGGTTGTTGGCTTCTGGCATAGCGCATGAATTGAATAACCCGCTGACCGGCGTGCTGACCTTCACTTCGCTGCTGCGCAAGAAGATGCCCGACGGCAGTCCGGATGCCGAGGATTTGGACCTGGTGATCCGGGAGACCAGGCGCTGTGCCGCCATCATCCGGCGCCTGCTCGATTTTGCACGCGAGAAAGTGCCGGTCAAAGGGTTCTTCAACCTCAATCAGCTGATCGCAGACACGGTGCGCTTTATCGACCGCCCGGCGGCCTTGCAGCAGGTCCGGATCACGACCGGCCTGGACGCTGATCTGCCGGAGGTCTGGGGTGATGCCGACCTCATCAAGCAGGTCATATTGAATGTTCTTGTGAACGCGCAGCAGGCCATCGAAGGGCCGGGCGAGGTGCTGGTCGAAAGCCGCCGCTGCCTCGCACCCCCTCCCGACAAACCCGCAGCCGAACCGATTCCGATGGTTGAAATCAGCGTCAAGGACACGGGCTGTGGTATCCCGGAGGCCAACCTGCAACGAATATTCGATCCGTTCTTCACGTCCAAAGAAGTGGGCAAGGGAACCGGACTCGGGCTGTCTGTCAGTTATGGCATTATCAAAGCCCACGGTGGGGTGATCAAGGTCGAAAGCGTCGTCGGTGCCGGAACCACTTTCCGTATTTTTATTCCGATAACTTCCCCCTTTGCCGAAACCGAACGCAATGCAGGTGAAAGGACCCCATGAGCGCAAGGATATTGATCGTTGACGACGAGGAGATTGTGGTTCGGAGTTGCCTGCGCATACTCGGCGACAGCAGCTACGTTGTTGACTCTGCGCAAAGCGGCATGGAGGCCTTGAGGAAGATCGAAGAGAACGAATACGACATTCTTGTTCTCGACATCATGATGCCGCAGATGGACGGCCTCGAAGTGCTGCAGCAGGTCAAGGAGAGGCATCCGGACGTCGACGTCATCATGATGACCGGCCTGTCCCAGATCCAGACTGCCGTCAAGGCCATGAAGCTGGGCGCGTTTGACTACCTGTCCAAGCCTTTTGATCCGGACGAACTCAAGCTCGTGGTGGACCGTGCGCTGGAGCGCCAGCGCTTGCTGCACGAGAACCGCAACCTCAAGAACGAAGTCAGCTCCAAATACCGTTTCGAAAATATCGTGGGCTCGAGTCCCCGCATGCAGGCCGTCTACGGCTTGATCGCGAAATGTGCGCCGACCAACAGCACGGTTCTGATCACAGGGGAGAGTGGCACCGGCAAGGAAATGATTGCCCGCGCCATTCATTACAACAGTCTGCGCCGGGACCAGCCGTTTGTCACGGTCGACTGCAACACGCTCAGCGAGAACCTGCTGGAAAGCGAGCTGTTCGGCCATGTCAAGGGTGCATTCACGGGCGCGGTCGCCAACAAACGGGGCATGTTCGACAGCGCCAACAACGGCACACTTTTCCTGGACGAATTCGGAAATATCCCGCTAGCGACCCAGGCCAAGCTGCTGCGGGTGATTCAGGAGCATGAGTTTCGGCCGGTGGGCAGCACCGTGCTGCAGAAGACCAATGTCAGGCTCATCACCGCGACCAACAAGGACCTCAAGGCGCTTGTGGCCGCGGGGGAGTTTCGCGAAGATCTTTACTACCGCATCAATGTCTTTCCCGTCCACGCGCCTGCCTTGAGGGAGCGCCGTGACGATATCCCGGCGCTTGCCTTTCACTTCCTCAAGATCTTCTGCGCTGAGCTGGAAAAGCCGCTGTCCGATATTTCGGAAGCGGCGATGAGCCTGCTGGTCCACTACGACTGGCCGGGCAACGTACGCGAACTCGAGAACACGGTGCATCGCGCCGTCATCCTCGCGTCCGACAAAGCCATCCACCAAGCCCATCTGGTGAACATCATCAATGCCGCCCCGCGTCCCGATCTCGAAGTGCCAAGGACCAGCGATGATCTGAAGAGAATCAAGAAGATCGCCAGGGAGAAATCGGTCGAAGACGTCGAGAAGCTGTTTGTCCAGGAGACGCTCAGGAGAAACGCCTCGAACGTGACCCGAAGCGCCGAAGAAACCGGCATGCAACGCTCCAACTTTCAGGCCATGATGAAAAAGTACAACATTCGCGTGCGCGATACCGAATACGACCCCGGCGAATCCGAATCTGACCTGATCTGATCTGATTTGATCTGGCGGGGCACAGCGAGGCGCGCGGTGCTCCGCTCCCAATTTCTCAGGAAGCTGCGTCCTGCTTGGGCTCGTCTTCGATCTCCTCATACCCGGTGATCATGGCCTTGAAGTGCGCCGAAGGCGTGTGGCCCAGGCTGGCCAGGTAGACGTGGACGATGATGAAGCCGCTGAACAAGATGAACAGCACTACGTGAACCGTGTCAACGACGCGCACTCCGCCAAGCCTCTCCACGATGGATGAGAAGCGCGCCACATCCCACAGCAACACGCCGGTGAAGAACTGTATCGGCACCAGCAGCATCATGATGATCTGGTACATCATGCTCTGCAAGGCATTGAATTTTCGGTAGGCGCTTGGATGATGCGGGTTCGGGTCGCCCTTGAAGATGCCGTAGCCATAGAACTGCATTTGCCGGAAACTGGCGCGGAAATACTTTGCCGGGCTCAATTCGGGGTGATAGACCTTGATCTTGTCGGAAAAGAGATAAAACCCGAGCCACACAAAGAAGTTGGCGATCAGGACAAAACCAATCCAGTTGTGCGCGACCACCGCCGTCCTGAACGACATCCACTGGATCAGGTCCAGGTACCGGATCTGCAGTCCGCTGGCAATCAGCAAGATAAAACCCAGGGCATTGGTCCAATGCCAGATCCTGACGGGCAGCGGATTGATATAGAGCCTGTTCATGATTCACTCCTGTTGTTTTGTGGTGTCGCCCGTGTCCGACGGTGCGCCGGGCAAAGTGGGGCCGCCGGGCTGCGAACGTGCGGCAAGCTTCTCGGCCTCCAGTTTCTCCCGAACGCTCTTGAACATACGCTTGACCGTCATGTGTCCCAGCGGCACACAGATGGCTCCCAGCACGACCATCACCAGCAAGGTGTCCAGCAGCTTGATGCGGGTGCTGCCGATGGCGTAAAACCCTCGCACCGACTCCATCGACGTGAGTGAACTCAAGACTTCCTTCTGGATGCCGTGGCGCAACGGCCTGCCGTCCGGTCCGGCGATCGTCAAGGTCACGCTTTGAAAGGGCGCTGCGCCTTCCTTGTGGCAGAAGTTGCAGTCCTTGATGGCTTTTGACTTGTCGCTCAATTGGTGGGCCTCGACGCCCGAGCGCACCTCCAGGCGTCCACGCAGGACCGTTCTACCTTGCACGCCGTCCCGATTGAATTCCTTCAGCAGGCTCCAGAGCGCTCTTTCATCCAGGCCCATGTCCTGGGTGTCGGCAGCATCGGTCAGCCGTGCAAACTGCGGCACGCCGGTCTTTTCCGAAACCTGACGTTTTTCCGTACCGTCGTAGAGCCTGAGGTTGACCCGGCGCTGCGCGGTTGGTGCGTGGCAGGCCGGGCAAGAGATGGCCTCAAAATGCCGCGCCGTATTGGGCAGCCAGTCCATGTGCTTTTCGACGGCATTCTTGTGGCAGGACAGGCAGGCATCCTTGACGCCGTCACCCAGGGAAGCGGCTTTCACGGCATGCGCCTGGTGGCAGCCTGCGCACAGGGGGGCGATTTTGCCATTGGCAATGCGCTCCTGGCCATGCACGTCCTTGGCATAGGCCTTGAAGATCTCCTCGTGGCATTTGGCGCAAGGCGTCTGCGCGATCGGTTGGAGAATCTTCGTGGAGCGCACGGTGTGCGGATTGTGGCAATCCGAGCACATCGGGGCCTTCTTGCTGCCTTCCTTGATCAGGGCCGCATGCACACTGTCTTCATATTCCGTGAATTTCTTCTTATGGCAGGTGCGGCAACTCTCCCGCATGGAGAGGGAGAAATCGCGCTTGCTCTTGATGGATTTCTTTTCCTTGCCGTGCGTCTTTGCGTCAAGGTCCGAGTGACAGTCTTCACAGCTGGTTCCCAGATGCATCGACTCGACAAAAGTCTGGGTCGAAATCTGCAAGGAAAGCAACTCTCCGCTCTCAAGCGTCTTGACCAGGCCCTCTTTGTCGTGACAACTCAGGCAGGCCTTGTCTTCCTTGGACAGTTCGGCGTCCGCGGCGTGGGCTGCCATACCCGCCAGCCCCAGTACCAGTGCAACAATCCCGGTCAGGATGAAGCTCTTTCGACGTGCCCACAAAATCATGCTGTCCATTGTGCAGGAGCTTTTCATAGGGGTTCCCCTCTTATTGAATTCTTTCCGGCGCAGAACCCCTCGGGGAAGTTGATTCCCCCGAGGGTGACTGCTCATTTCTTGGCCGACTGATCCCTCAGTGCCTGGACGGCGGTCCAAGCCAACATCGCGATCCCGACAAAGGGAAGCATAACGGCATAGGCCAACCCGATGAACGGAGCCGCGAGAAACAGGGCAATATTCTTCAGCCGGCTCTCGTGGCCAGGCTGCACCGTGGCGGCAACTTCGACCGCGGCGGCTGGCATCGGTGCAACGACTGCAGGGGCGGGCGCGAGCAAGGCATGCGCCGCGCTCTCTTCAATCATCTGCGGCGACAGCGGCTTGTTCAGGAAGGCGGATACGTCGGCCGCCTTGGCCCTTTGCTCATTCGCCTGGGTGCCGTATCCGGTCACGATGACCACCGGTGTCCAGGGACGCTTTGCCTTCATCTGCTCGGCCAGTTCCAAGCCGTCCATGCCTGGCATCCGGATGTCCGTGTAGACCAGGTCA
>CAILZB010000057.1 GCA_903838565.1 uncultured beta proteobacterium
CTGGCTCCGTGCCCGGCCGACCGCGGTCACAAGTCAGGCCATTGGATGGACCGGAGACGGGCTGTCACGGGCGAGCGGAGCCGCGGCGCATCCGCCAAAGTCTCAACGCCCGCCGCCCACGTCCAGCAGCGCACCCGTGGTGTAACTGGCGCCGGAACTGAGCAGCCACAGAATGGCGCTGGCGACTTCTTCGGCTGTGCCGGCGCGTTGCATGGGAATGACCGCAGCGAGTTGTTGTGCGCGCTCGGGCTGGCCACCGGAGGCGTGGATCTCCGTGTCGATGACGCCGGGGCGCACCGCGTTGACGCGTATGCCCTCAGCAGCCACTTCGCGCGCCAGGCCCACGGTGAAGCTGTCGATGGCACCCTTGCTCGCGGCGTAGTCCACGTACTGGCCCGCGCCGCCCAGCGTGGCCGCCACGCTGGACAGGTTCACAACGGCGCCGCCGGCACCGCCGTGCCGTGTGCTCATGCGCAGCACCGCCTCACGCGCGCACAACATGCTGCCGATCACGTTGGTGTCAAACATGCGCCTGAGGCGCGCGACCGTCATCGCGTCCACGCGACTGGCCACGTCCACCACGCCGGCGCTGTTGACCAGGGCACGCAGCGGGCCGAGCTGGGCGTCGACCGTGGCAAACATCGCCAGCACTTGCTCTTCCTTCGCCACGTCAGCTTGCACCGCGATGGCCGTGGCGCCCAGCGAGCGAATCTGCTGCACCACTTGATTGGCGGCCTGCGCATTGGCATGGTAGTTCACGGCCACGGTGTAGCCCGCGCGGGCTGCCTGAAAGGCGGTGGCTGCGCCAATGCCGCGCGAGGCGCCGGTAATCAGAATCACTGGATTCACTGAGCAACATCCTTTGTCAGATTGGCGTGCCGGTGCCGGGTCCGTTCGGCGGCATCGACGCGGTAGGGTGAGACAGCTCGGCCACGGCCGCCGTGATCCCGCGCCAGCACCCGCCCACCGCAGCCCTGCGGCTGAAGGACGGCAAACGCTGCCCGGGCGCTTTTTTCGCCAAACTGATCAGCGCGTGCTCGGAAAACTGAACACCGAGCCTTCGCGCACTCCGGCCGAGGGCCAGCGCTGGGTGATGGTCTTGCGCTTGGTGTAGAAGCGCACGGCGTCGGGTCCGTAGGCCGAGAGGTCGCCAAACAGCGAGCGTTTCCAACCGCCGAACGAGTGGTAGGCCACGGGCACGGGCAGGGGCACGTTCACGCCCACCATGCCCACCAGGATGTGGTCCGTGAAGTAGCGTGCGGCTTCGCCGTCGCGCGTGAAGATGCAGGTGCCGTTGCCGTACTCGTGCGCGTCGATCAGGTCCATCGCCTCCTGCAGCGTGTTCACGCGCATCACGCCCAGCACCGGGCCGAAGATCTCTTCCTGGTAGATCTTCATGCCGACCTTGACGTGGTCGAACAGGCAGGCGCCCAGAAAGTAGCCCGCTTCATGGCCGGGCACCTGGACATTGCGGCCATCGACCACAAGCGTCGCGCCCTCGGCCACGCCCTGATCGACGTAGCCCTTGACCTTTTCGAAGTGCTGTTTCGTCACCAGCGGGCCCATGTCGTTGCTGGCATCGGTGCCGGGACCCACCTTCATCTTGGCGATCTCGACTTTTAGGCCGGCGACCACGGCGTCGGCCGTGGCGTCGCCGATCGCGACCACCAGCGGAATCGCCATGCAGCGCTCGCCGCAGGAGCCGTAGGCCGCGCCCATGAGCGCGCTCACCGCATTCGGCACATCGGCGTCGGGCATGACGACGGCGTGGTTCTTGGCGCCGCCCAGCGCCTGCACGCGCTTGCCGTTGGCGCAACCGGTGGCGTAGATGTATTCGGCAATCGGCGTGGAGCCGACGAAGCTGATGGCCTGCACGCGCTTGTCCGCGAGCAGCGTATCCACCGCTTCCTTGTCGCCGTTGACGACGTTGAGCACGCCCGGCGGCAGGCCGGCCTGCAGCGCCAGTTCGGCCACCAGCAGCGCGCTGCTGGGGTCGCGCTCGGAGGGCTTGAGAATGAAGGTGTTGCCGCAGGCCACGGCCATGGGCCACATCCACAGCGGCACCATCACCGGGAAGTTGAACGGCGTGATGCCGGCGGTGACGCCCAGCGCCTGGAACTCGCTCCACGAGTCGACGCCGCCGCCCACGTTCTTGCTGTGCTCGCCCTTGAGCAGTTCGGGCGCATAGCTCGCGTATTCCACGTTCTCGATGCCGCGCTGCAGCTCGCCCAGGGCGTCGCCCAGCACCTTGCCGTGCTCGGCCGTGACCAGCGCGCAGATGGCGTCGGCGTTCTCCTCGAGCAGGACTTTGAGCTTGCTCATGACGCGCGCGCGCTTGAGCGGTGGCGTCGCGCGCCAGGCCGGGTAGGCGGCGTGGGCCGAGGCGATGGCTTGTTC
This sequence comes from uncultured beta proteobacterium, assembly GCA_903838565.1. Lineage (GTDB taxonomy): Bacteria > Pseudomonadota > Gammaproteobacteria > Burkholderiales > Burkholderiaceae_C > CAIKVZ01. Next base: position 2,398 of record CAILZB010000057.1, read on the forward strand.
CACGGTGAGCTTGTCGGCCAGCAGCAGGCGCTTTTCGGCCTGGCCGGTGGCGGGGTTGAAGACATCCTGCGAGCGGCTGCCGCCATTGACCAGCTGGCCGTCGATCAGGTGTTGGATGATGGGGAGTGTTGACATGGGGTTCAGGCAGTTTGGTTGAAGGTTTCGCCCAAAGCGTTGATCAGGCTGTCGATCTGCGCCGGGGTGGATATGAAGGGCGGAGCCAGCTGGATCGTGTCGCCACCATAGCGCACATAAAAACCTTTTGCCAGCATGGCCATGGCGATATCGTAGGGACGGCGCGCCGGCTCACCCGGCAGCGCGTCCACGGTGATGCCCGCGGCCAGGCCGTAGTTGCGGATGTCGGTGATGTGCTTGGCGCCCTTGAGGCTGTGCACCGCGTTCTCGAAATGGGGCGCCAGCGCCTTCACCTTGTCCACCATGTTCTCCTTCACCAGCAGGTCCAGCGTGGCCAGTCCCACGGCGCAGGGAACCGGGTGCGCCGAGTAGGTATAGCCATGGGCGAACTCCAGCAGGTAGTCGGGCCCGCCGGCGGCCATGAAGGTGTCGTAGATCTCTTTCTTCACCAGCACGGCGCCCAGCGGTTGCGAGCCGTTGGTGATCTGCTTGGCGACGTTCATGATGTCGGGCGTCACGCCAAAGGCCTCGGCGCCGGTGTAGGCGCCGGCGCGGCCAAAGCCGGTGATGACTTCGTCGAAGATCAGCAGGATGTTGTTGGCGGTGCAGATGTCGCGCAGGCGTTGCAGATAGCCCTTGGGCGGAATCACCACGCCGGCCGAGCCCGAGAACGGCTCGACGATCACCGCCGCGATGTTGCTCGCGTCGTGCAGCGCGATCAAGCGCAGCAGGTCGTCGGCCAGCTCCACGCCCTTGTCCGGCATGCCGCGCGAAAACGCGTTGCTCGCGAGCTGCGTGTGCGGCAGGTGGTCGGCGGCGATGCCCTGGCCGAACATCTTGCGGTTCGCGCCGATGCCGCCCACCGAGATGCCGCCGAAGTTCACGCCGTGGTAGCCCTTCTCGCGCCCGATCAGCAGCGTCTTGCTGGCCTGGCCCTTGGTGCGCCAGTAGGCGCGCGCCATCTTGAGCGAGGTGTCGGCCGACTCGGAGCCGCTGCCGGTGAAGAACACGTAGTCGAGACCGGCGGGCGTGAGCTCTTTGAGCTTGTTCGCCAGCGCAAACGACAGCGGGTGTCCGAACTGGAACGCGGGGGAATAGTCGAGCGTGGCCAGCTGTTTCATCGCGGCTTGCGTGAGCTCTTCGCGGCCGTGCCCCAGGCCACTGCACCACAGGCCCGAGAGGCCGTCGAAGATCTGCTTGCCGTGGTTGTCGGTGTAGTACGCGCCCTTGGCCGCGACCATGATGCGCGGATTCGCCTTGAACTGGCGGTTGCCGGTGTAGGGCATCCAGTGTGCGTCGAGCCACGCGGCATCGGTGCGGGGAGCGGTCAGGTTCTGGGCGTCGTTCAGGTTCATGGGTGCATCTCCGGTAGGGGGCTGAATTGCCGATTCTCACACTCTCTGATACTCTTGCCAATGTCGTCCTATCACTCTTTGGTTGGCAATCCATGAAAGTAAACACCGGCGCTTCCCTGGGCCAATTGAGCGACATGGACCTGCGCCTGCTGCGCGTGTTCAGGAGCGTGGTCGACTGCGGCGGCATGGCGGCGGCCGAGCTCGATCTCAACATCGGCACCTCCACCGTGAGCCGCCACATCAAGGATCTGGAGACGCGCCTGGGCCTCACGCTGTGCCGCCGCGGCCGCGCCGGTTTTGCCCTGACCGCCGAGGGCGAGAGGATCTACGCCGAGACCTTGCGGCTGCTCGCCGGCGTCGATGCATTTCGCGCCAGCGTGGACGAGATCCACCGCCGCATGGGCGGCGAGCTGCACATCGCGGTGTTTGACAAGACCGCGAGCAACCCGCAAGCGCACATCGGTGCAGCGATCGCGCAGTTCTCGCAGGTTGCGCCCGATGTGAGCCTGCACCTGCACGTGGCACCCATGAACGCGATCGAGCGCGGCGTCATCGACGGCCAGTTCCAGGTGGGCGTGATCCCCGGTCACCGCAGCTCCAAGACGCTGGCCTACGCCAAGCTGTTCAGCGAGGCCATGCGGTTGTACTGCGGCACGCAGCATGCGTGGTTCAAGGCACAGGACAGGAAACTGACCTGGGAGGCATTGCGCGCCCAGCCCTTCGCCGGCCTGGGCTACCACTCGCCCAACATGGAGCTGAGCCAGCACAAGCGGCTGCCGCGCAGCGCCACCGGCTACGACCAGGAGTCCATCGCCACGCTCATCCTGTCGGGCAAGTACCTGGGCTTTCTGCCGGACCATTACGCCGAGTCCTTCGTGCGCGCAGGCCGCATGCGCGCCGTCAAGCCCGAGCTGTTTCACTACGCCTGCGACTTCTTCAGCATCGAACGCCGCTCACCGCAGCCCACGCGCGTGACGCGGGCGTTTCAGGAGTGCTTGCGCCAGGCGCACGCGGTTTGACGAGAAAGTCAAGCGCTTGCCGCCAAGGTCTGGGTGGCTGGCGCTGGAAGCGTAGTGGACGCGCACCGTTGTCGGGCGAGTCCACGCAGCGCCGGGGCTAGCGGGATTTCAATCCGTCAAAGCAGGTCGTCATCACCAGTTCGATGATCTCTTCGTCACGGTACAAGCCGCTCATCTTCAGAAACTCCAGCACCGGATCGCAGGCGCGGGCGTACAAGGTGTACAGCACCGCAATCGGTGGCAATTTCGGGTTCAATGCCCCTTGCGCCTGCGCCGCCTCGATCCAGGCGCCGAGCCGGTCGCTCACGTCGATCAGACCGTCCATGTAGGCCTTGTTTCCCATCAGTGCGCTGCGCAGGCGCGAGTTCTGGCTGGGTAGCGACGGCATTTCACCGGCCAGCTTCAGGCCCATGGTCCAGCGCACGACGGCGCGCAGCTGCTCCATGGGAGACGGCCCGGCAGGCAAGGTATCCAGGAACGCCTGCGCCCGTCGCATGACCGACACCATGGCGGCGGCAGCCAGATCTTCCTTGCTCGGGAAATGCTTGTACAGGCTGGCCTTGGCAATGCCTACGTCGGCGGCCACTTCGTCCACCGTCATGGACTCAAAGCCTTTTTCTGCCAGCAAGCGGTTGACCGACTGGATGATGGCGCCCTCGCGCGCTTCAAGCATCTTTGCCTTGAAGGAGACCTTGGTGGGAGCAACTGTAGCCATACAGTCGATTCTAGCCTTCAATGACGGCAAAAAGAATTAAACGACCATAAAAATACCAATGAGTCACAGAAATACCAATTGGTATAAAATCGCCACAATCACTGAAAAGGAATGCGAGTGTCGATCAAAGTTGCCATCGTGGGGTCCGGGATTTCCGGTCTGGCCGCAGCCCATGCGCTGCGGGGTAAAGCGGATATCACTCTGCTGGAGGCGGGCGACTATTTTGGCGGCCACACGCACACCGTTGACGTCACCCTGCCGACGCCAAGGGGCCTGGTGACGCACGGGGTGGACACCGGATTCCTGGTGCTGAACGAGCGCACTTACCCGCAGTTGATTGCACTGCTGGCCGAGTTGGGCGTGGCCACGGCCAACTCGGAGATGTCGTTTTCGGTGCAGGCCAGCGACCCCGCGACCGGTGGCGCCATCGAGTGGAGCGGCTCCAGTCTGGACACCGTTTTTGCGCAGCGCGCCAACCTGCTCAATCCGCGCTTTTGGGGCATGCTGCGCGACCTGCTGCGCTTTAACGCGCTCACGACACGGCTCGCTCAAAGCGGCAGCCACGCGCAATTGAACCAGCCTTTGGGCGATTTCTTGCGCGAGAACCGGTTCGGCGCGCCGTTTTGTGACTGGTATTTCCTGCCGATGATGGCCTGCATCTGGAGTTGCCCCACGGCGCAGATGCTGCAGTTCCCGGTCTCGACCATGGTGCGTTTCTGCCACAACCACGGTCTGCTGCAAATCACGCATCGGCCCCAGTGGTGGACGGTGCAGGGCGGGGCCCGGCATTATGTGGAAAAGATCACCGCCGCCATTGCAGACAAGCGCCTGGACACACCCGTGCGCCGCATCGAGCATACGGTCGCCACTCCAGACGGCAGGAACAGCGTGCGCCTCCACACCGACGCCGGCGCGGAATGCTTTGACAAAGTGATCATCGCCACCCATTCGGACCAGGCATTGCAGCTGCTCGACGCCCCCACAGCGCAGGAGCGCGACACGCTGGGCGCGATCCGCTACCAGTCCAACCACGCCGTGCTGCACACCGATGCGTCCGCGCTTCCGACACGCCCTTCGGCCTGGGCCGCCTGGAACTACGAGCGCGATGCGACACCCGCAGGGCAAGCGTCGCGGGTCTGCCTGCACTACCTGCTCAACCGCCTGCAGCCGCTGCCATGGGAGCAGCCCGTGATCGTGTCCCTCAACCCCTTGCGCCCCATCGCCGAGGACAAAATCATCGGCAGCTACGACTACGCCCACCCGGTGTTTGACCTGGCTGCCGTGGCCGCCCAGGCGCGCATGCCGGAACTGCAGGGCCGGCACGGGCGCTATTTCGCCGGAGCCTGGATGGGCTACGGCTTTCATGAGGACGGGCTCAAGGCGGGCTTGGCGGCGGCTACGCAGCTGTTGGCCGATGCGCGCAAACCCGGGGCCGTGGCGTGAACCCGGCCGCAGCGCTGATCGGCTTTGGTCAGGTGCGCCACTCGCGGCTGCAGCCAAAGCGCCATGCGTTTGCCTACCCCACGTACTTTCTGATGCTGCCCTTGCGCAGCCTGCAACAGGCGCCACGGCACGACGCCACCTGGGCCATCAACCGCCCCGGACTCTTGAGCTTTTTCGAGACCGACCATGGGGACGGCCGCGCTCCCGCACAAGGCGGCGCCATCGCCTGGCTGGACGAACTGTTGCAGCGCGAGGGAGTTCATGACGCCACCGGCGAAGTGTGGCTGCATACCACCCCGCGCGTGCTGGGCTACGGCTTCAATCCGGTGAGCTTCTGGTATTGCCATCGCGCGCCCGAAGATCAGGGCGGTGCGCTGCGCGCGGTCGTGGTGGAGGTGAACAACACCTTTGGCGAGCGCCATTGCTATTTGCTGGACACGCCCCGCTACGGCGTGGAGCAGCGTGCCGACAAAGTCTTTCACGTGTCGCCTTTCAATGCCGTGGCGGGTCACTACCGCTTCAACTTCATGCGCAGCACACAGGCCGGGCTGCAGCGCACGCTGGCTTGCATCGATTACTACGATGACAGCGAAACCCTGCTATTGCAAACCAGCGTCGGCGGCACGCTGGAGCCCCTCAGCCGCTCCGTGCTGCGCCGCGCCTTGTGGCGCTACCCGCTCATGACCCTGGGCGTGGTGCTGCACATTCACACCCAGGCCTTGCGCCTGTGGTTGAAGAAGGTCCCGTTCTTTCGCAAGCCCGCTGCACCCGATGCCTTTGTGTCGCGTCAGTCCCTATCCTGAGGAAACCCATCATGAACACCGTCACAGTCGCCGCACGGCGCACCGGCGCTCCCAAAGGCGCACCTGCGGCAGCACGCACGGCCCTGCGCCTGCTGCAAAACCTGCGCCACGGTGCGCTCACCTTGCACCTGCCCGATGGTTCGCAGCGCCGTTTTGGCGAGCATCCACAACAGCACGCCATGCACACGCCGCAGCACCCCAGCGCGAGCATGACCTTGAACAACTGGAACGTGTTTGGCGCGGCGCTCAAGTCCGGCGACATCGGCTTTGCCGAAAGCTATATTGCCGGGGACTGGAGCACGCCCAATCTGACCGAACTGCTGAAGGTGTTTTCCGCCAACCGCCAGCAGGTGGACGCGATGATCTTTGGCACCTGGGCCGGGCGCTTGCTGTACCGCGTGAAACACCTGTTGCACCACAACAGCCGCGCCAACAGCCGCAAGAACATCCATGCCCACTACGATCTGGGCAACGCGTTTTACGGCCTGTGGCTGGACGAAAGCATGAACTATTCGAGCGCCTGGTTTGAGGGTGACCTGTCACGCCCCTTGCCTCAAGCCCAGCACGCCAAGGTGCGCCGCGCACTGGAAATGGCCCAAGTCAAACCCGGCGACCGGGTGCTGGAAATCGGCTGTGGCTGGGGCGCACTGGCCGAGCAGGCCAGCGTCAACCTGGGTGCATCCGTGGTGGGCGTGACGCTCAGCACCGAGCAGCTCGCCTATGCCAATGCACGCTTGCAGGGCCTGGGCGTGAGCACCGGTGCCGGTGCGCGCGCCGACCTGCGCCTGCAGGACTACCGCGACATCACGGACGCGCCATTTGACGCCATCTGTTCGATCGAGATGGTCGAAGCCGTGGGCCGTGCCTACTGGCCGCAATACTTTGAAACCGTCAGTCGCCTGCTCAAGCCCGGTGCGCGGGCTTGCGTGCAAAGCATCGTCATCGACGACGCGCTGTTTGAGCGCTACATCGCCTCCACCGACTTCATCCAGCAGTACATCTTCCCCGGCGGCTGTCTGCCGTGTCCGGCAGAATTTCGCCGTCATGCGCAGGCTGCGGGCCTGCAGGTCGTGGACGAATTTGCCTTCGGTGCCGACTACGCCGAGACCCTGCGCCGCTGGCGCGACGCGTTTTTGGCGCGCAAGGAGGAAGTGGCGGCACTGGGTTTTGACGAACGCTTCATGCGCATCTGGGAGTTTTATCTGGCCTATTGCGAAGCCGCGTTTGATGCCGGGGACATCAGCCTGGTGCAGTACACGCTGCTCAAGCCCGCCGCACCGTCACGATGAAACCGCTCACTGTTCGCTCACTTCTGGCGCTGTGCGGCTGCCTGTGTGGGATGCTGGCGCAGGCCAGCACACTGCCGCAAGAGCTGCGCGCGAGCGTGCCAGCGGCCGTGCTGTCGGGTCAGGCGACGATGAGCTTCTGGGGTATCGAGATCTATGCCGCCAGCTTGTGGGTGGCCCCCGGGTTTGCGGACAGTGCGTATGAGCGCAGCGTCTTTGGGCTGGAACTCGTCTATCTGCGGGACTTCAAGGGGGCTGACATAGCCAAGCGCTCGATCGTGGAAATGCAGGGCCAAGAGGTCCTGCATCCAGAGCTGCGCGCACGCTGGGAAACCCAGATGCGCGCCCTGTTCCCCGATGTCAAGGCGGGCGACCGCATCAGCGGTGTGCACCAGCCCGACATGGGCGCGGTGTTTTGGTGCAACGGACGCATGCTGGGCGAAATACGCGACCCCGCTTTTTCGAAGCGCTTTTTTGGCATCTGGTTGGCGCCCCAAACCTCGCAACCCCAGTTGCGTCAGGCCTTGCTGACGCGGTCCACGGCCTCGGGCGTCCTCCCACGATGAGGCTCAGTGCGCCACCCTCGGCCTGGAGCGCAGGCAACGGCCTGCGCTACGGGTTGCTGGGTCTGCCATTGGCGTTTTGTGCCCTGCCGCTGTACGTGCTGATGCCCAACCTCTACGCTCGCGAATGGGGTGTTCCGCTGGGTGCTTTGGGGGCCGTGTTGTTGGGCGCGCGATTGCTCGACGCACTCACCGACCCGCTGCTGGGCCGCCTGTGCGACCAGTTGTTTGCCAAGTCGGTGCGTGCGGTTTTGCTGATGGGGGCGCTGGCGGCAGCGCTGCTGGCGCTGGGGTTTTCAGCCCTCTTTGTGCCGCTGCCGCGTGCGCCCACAGCGCTGCTGTGGTGGGCGGGTGGGTGGTTGGCGCTGACCTATGCCGCCTACAGCGCTCTGTCGGTGGCGCACCAATCGTGGGGCGCGATGCTGGGAGGCGACGCACTGTACCGCAGTCGCGTCGTGGCTTGGCGCGAAGGCCTGGGGCTGGTGGGCGTGTTGCTGGCGGCTGTCACGCCCGCGCTCCTGGGCGTGAGCGCCATGCTGGCAATGTTGATGGTGGGCCTGCTCGGCGGATGGTGGGCGTGGAGCCGCGCGCCGCAGCCGGTGGTGAACCCGACTGGAGCGAGCGGCGGCGAACTGCGCATGCCTGAAGCATTGCCGCAGCCTTGGCGCAATGCCGAATTTCGTCGCCTGCTGGTGGTATTCCTGCTCAACGGCGTTGCCAGTGCCATCCCTGCCACCTTGGTGCTGTTTTTTGTGCAAGACCGGCTGCAGGGCAGTCAGAGCCTGCAGGCCGCCGCGTTGGGCGTCTATTTTTTAAGTGGCGCGCTGTCGCTGCCTCTGTGGCTGCGTTTGGTGCCGCGATGGGGGCTGGCGCGCAGTTGGCGCGTGGGCATGCTGTTGGCCATTGCCGCATTCATGAGCGCGAGCCTGCTGAGCGCAGGCGATGGCTTGTGGTTCCTGGGCATCTGCGCCTTGTCCGGCACCGCATTGGGCAGTGATCTGGTCCTGCCCGGTGCCCTACTGGCGGGCTTGATCGCCGAGGCGGGGGACCGGGGCCACGCCGCGTACTTTGGCTGGTGGAACTTTGCCAGCAAGCTCAACCTGGCCCTGGCCGCAGGCTTGGCACTGCCGCTGCTCGGCTGGCTGGGTTACACGCCGGGCGAGCTCGATATCGATGGTCTTGCGCTGCTCAGCGCGTGCTACTGCCTCCTGCCCTGCGGGCTCAAAGCCCTGGCAGCCGGGGCACTCCAATTCCTCATCATCCAACCCACGGCCCCGCCGAACACACCATGAATTCAAATTTGAAAAATCGCCTCCTTCACCTGCGCCACTGGATCAGCGCCCTGGCCTGCAGCACACTGCTCATGGGGTGCAGCACGCCGCAAATCCAGGACTACGCCGACCAACGGCCGGTGCTGGAACTGCGCGACTATTTCAACGGCACACTGGACGCCTACGGCCTCTTCACCGACCGCTCGGGCAAGGTCGTGAAGCGCTTCACGGTTCTGATGAACTGCAGCTGGCAGGGCGACGCCGGCGTGCTGGACGAGGCGTTCAGCTATGCGGACGGCAGCACACAGCGGCGCATCTGGCACCTCACGCGCCATGCAGATGGCCGCTACACCGGCCAGGCCGATGACGTGGTGGGCAGCGCGCAAGGCCAGCAAAGCGGCAACGCCTTCCACTGGACCTATGCGCTGAACTTACCGGTGGACGGGCGCGTGATCGAAGTGCAATTTGACGACTGGATGTACCTGATGAACGACAAGCTCATGCTCAACAAGGCCGCGATGGGCAAGTGGGGCGTGGGTCTGGGCGAAGTCACCCTGTCGTTCATCAAGCGATGAATACGCCATGGCATTGAACCCACGCATGGCCGACTGGCGCGCACGCAGCGTGTGGCTGGTGGGCGCCTCCAGCGGCATTGGCCGCGCCACCGCCTCCGCACTGCATGCGCAAGGCGCGCGGGTGGTGGTTTCTGCCCGCTCGGCGGCTGCGCTGGACGCCTTTGTCGATGAGCACCCCGGCGCTACAGCGCTGGTGCTGGACGTGACCGATGCCGTCGCCGTCAAAGAAGCTGCGCGCACGCTCTCGGCCCGGGGAGTGCTGGACTGCGTCGTGTATTGCGCTGGCCACTACCGCGCCATGGACGCCACCGCCATGGATCTGGGCGAGCTGCTGCGCCACAACCAGGTCAATTACCTGGGCGCCTTGTACCTGCTGGATGCGGTCGTGCCGGCGCTGCTGGCGCAGCCGCTGGACCCGCGCAGCGGGCAGCGGGGACACATCAGCCTGATGGGCAGCGTGGCGGGCTACCGCGGCCTGCCCAGCAGCTTGGCCTATGGGCCCACCAAGGCGGCGCTCATCAACCTGAGCGAGACGCTGTATCTGGATCTTCGCCCGCAACAGGTGGGCGTGTCGCTCATCAGCCCCGGCTTTGTGGACACGGCATTGACCCGGCAAAACCCGTTCAAAATGCCTGCCTTGATCAGCACCGAAAAAGCGGCTCAGGAAATTCTCAAAGGCTGGGCCCGGGGCGAATTTGAAATCCACTTTCCCAAGCGCTTTACCCGCTGGCTGAAAGCCCTGCAACTCCTGCCCTACCCCGCCTTCTTTGCGGCCACCGGGCGCTTGAAACAAACCTGAGCGCAAATGAACCACCCCGTTGACCGCATCGTTCACGCCTTTGAGACCCTGACCCCCGACGGGGTGCAGGCGCTGGACGCCATTTACGCCGCAGACGCGCGCTTCATGGACCCATTCAACGACGTGCGGGGCATGGCTGCCATTCAGCACATCTTTCGCCACATGTACGCGAGCCTGGAGCAGCCACGCTTTCTCATCACCGAGCGCATCGTGCAAGGGCAGCAGTGCTTCCTGACCTGGGAGTTTCGCTTTGGCTTCAGGCGCTTCAAGCTGGGGCAGGAGCAGTGCATTTGGGGCGGCTCGCACCTGGTTCTGAATGAAGCGGGACAGATTGCACTGCACCGCGACTATTGGGACGCAGCAGCGCTGTACGACAAGCTGCCTCTGGTCGGCGGCGTCACGCGTTGGTTGAGGAAGCAAGCCAGACAATAAGCCGGCGGGTTTGATCCGCTGCGCTTTCGTCATGGTCTGTCCCGCAAGCTCAGTCAGTGGGGGGCAGAGCAGAACACTCTGCGCGTAGTTCTTGGACTGTCCCGCAAG
>CAILZB010000058.1 GCA_903838565.1 uncultured beta proteobacterium
ACGCGTCTCTGAACCAAAAACGAGCCAGTCGCCGGGGAAAAATTTGACCTCATACACACCCCGGCGGGCACGCGTGGTCAGGGCAAAGAGCCGGTCCGGCGCCGGTTGCTCGGCCGCCAGAAAGGCTGGCCAATCGGCGTGGCGTTTGACTTGCGCGTACTCGTGGTAGTCCAGACCGGCGCGCTTGAGCTGCTTGTCGTCCATGGAAAAACCCAGCGGTTCGATCAAATGCAGCTGGCAGCCGGTGTTGGCCGCGAGGCGGATGACGTTGCCGGTGTTGGGCGGAATTTCGGGCTGAACCAGGACGATGTGAAACATGCTTCGATTCTGCCCGTGCGGAAGTGGGTGCGCTTTCATCTTCATTCAGGCGCATTGGTGCGCGCCAGCACGATGGCCGTGATGTGCGCCATCTGCGCCTGGCGCAGCGCGCTGGCCGCTGCATAGAGGGAGGCACCGCTGGTCATGACGTCGTCCACCAGCACCACGCGCCGGTCCCGCAGAAGGTGGGCCAGCGCCGGTTCGAGCGCGAATGCACCCTGGACGTTGCGCAGTCGCTCGGCGCGTTTGAGCTCGCTTTGGGCGGCCGTGCTCCTGATGCGCAGCAGCAGGTCGGCGCGCGCCTTGCCGGGGGCGAGATGGCGGGCCAACAGCAGCGCCTGGTTGAAGCCGCGCTCTTTCAGGCGCGCATCCGACAGCGGCAGCGGCAGCACCCAGTCCGCCTGTTCCAGCGCCGGCTCGACCCAGGGCGTGCTGCGCAGCAGCGTGGCGAAGGTGGCGGCCCATCCGGTGTGGCCATGAAATTTGAAATCCGAAATGCAGTCCGACCAGGGGTAGGCGTAAGTCACTGCGGCCAGGCAGGCGTCCAGCGGCGGCGGATCTTTCAGGCAGGCGCCGCATTGCTCCACGCCTGCGGGGACGGGGAGGGCGCAGCGCTGGCAGCGCGCCCGGGGTTGCGCAAAGCGGCTGACGCAGGCTTCACACAGGGGGCGAGAAGGCCAGGCGCGACACACGGCGCACTGGCTCGGAACATGGGCAAGGACCTGGTCGATCAGGCGGCGCAACATGGGGTCAATATACTCGCCAGTCCCCTGTTCACTCATCATGGCCGCTCCATCCAACACCACTCCCCCCACCATCGACCCGGTCGCCGCGGAGCGCTGGCGTCTGGCCGCCCCCGCTTCGTCGCCCTGGCTGCACGAGGAGGTGGCGCGGCGTATGGAGCAGCGCCTGCAGTGGATCAAGCTGCAGCCTCAGGTCTGGTGCCATTGGGACGCCGTGCGCGGTGGCCTGCAAGGGCACGAGCTGGTGCGCCAGCATTACCCCAAGGCCACGGTCTATGTTCACGAGTCCTCGCCGCAGCGCTCTGCTGCCGCGCAGCAGGCCCTGCGTGCGCCGGGCTGGCATCCTTCGCGCTGGCTGGCGCCGGCCCAGCACTTCCAGGCGCCGCCAGATGCCGGGGTCGAGATGCTCTGGGCCAACATGGCGCTGCATCAGAGCGCGCAGCCGATGGAGCTGTTGGCGCAGTGGCATCAGGCACTGGCCACCGACGGATTCCTGATGTTTTCCTGCCTGGGCCCCGACACCGTGCGCGAGCTGCGCGAGCTCTACCGCTCCCTGGGCTGGCCTGCCAGTGGCCACGAATTCACCGACATGCACGATTGGGGTGACATGCTGATGCAGGCCGGTTTCGCCGAGCCGGTGATGGACATGGAGCGCATCGTGCTGACCTATGACAGCCCGCAGCGCTTGCTGGCGGAGCTGCGAACGCTCGGGCGCAACCTGCATCCGGCGCGTTTCGCCGGCCTGCGCGGGCGCGGCTGGCAGCAGCAGCTGGAGCGCGCGCTGGCGCGTAAGCTGGGCCGCGACGAGCACGGCGGTCGGCTGGCCTTGACCTTTGAGGTGGTCTACGGCCATGCGCTCAAACCGGCGCCGCGACTGCCGGTCAAGGATCAGACCCGCGTGTCGCTGCAGCAGATGCGCGAAGCGCTGGCGCGGGGGAAAACAGGCCGCGCATGAGAGGTCCCGGCGGCACCGGTAGAATTCCCGGTTTTTCGCGCCTTGGTTTGCCAGGGCGTGCAGCGCAGGCGTGGCTCGGGTTGCGAGCCCGTCAACAACGACAGGAAAAGCTATGTCCGAGGTTTTGCAGGGACTGCGCGGCGCGCTGATGATCGTGTGTTTGATCATCTTTGCGCTGGTCTTTGCGGTGATGTTGTATTCCGCATGGAAACACCACCGTCACGGTGTGGCTGAGCAAAGCAATTTCCACGGTTCGGTGGCGGTGGAGATCTGCTGGGCCCTGGCGCCGGTGGTGATCGTGGTGCTGCTGGTTTGGCCCAGCGCACGGATCATCTGGAGTGGGTGAGTCGTGGCCTGAAGTGATTCGGGGAACGATTGAGGGTTATTCGGGTTTTGCCGGGTCAGTTCGGCAGGACGAGCCGCTAAACTACCGTCCCTGGTGACGGTGTGCCAGCGATCTGCAATAAAAAGGACAGTGATTTATGCGAGGCTTGAACAAATTGGGCTTGGGAAGTGTGGCGGCCCTGGGGTCGGCCGCTGCGCTGGCCAACTATTCCTGGAATTTCCCGGAACCGGTGACGCCGATTGCCCGCGAAACGCTGCACGTGCACAACCTGTTCATGGTGATCGCGCTCACGCTGTTTTTCGCGGTGCTGGCGATCATGCTGTATTCCTTCTGGGCGCACCGCAAGTCGCGCGGCCAGCAGGCGGCAGATTTTGTCGGGCCGAAATCGAACAAACAATGGTTCTGGGTGCTGCTGCCCTTTGCCTGCCTGTTGATCCTGGACTATGGCGTCTTTGGCATCCCTGCCTACCACGCGGTCCACATGTACGAGGACACCCGCACCGACGCCGATCTGGTGGTCAAGGTCACGGGCAGTCAGTGGCTGTGGCAGTACGAGTACCCATCCGAGGGCGTCAAGTTCAACAGCCGCTTGATCACGCCGCGCGAGCAGATCGACAACCAGCAGCCCAAGGGCGAAAACTACCTGCTCGAAGTGGACAACCCACTGGTGCTGCCGGTGGGCAAGAAGGTGCGCTTCATCACCACCTCCAACGACGTGATCCACAGCTGGTGGGTGCCGGCGTTCGGCGTCAAGCGCGACGCGGTACCGGGTTTCCTGCGCGAATTCTGGGCCACGATCGACAAGCCCGGCATCTACCGCGGCCAGTGTTCCGAGCTCTGCGGCAAGGAGCACGGCTACATGCCGGTGGTGGTGAAGGTGGTGTCGCAGGAGGAATTCAAGGCCTGGCTGGCCGAGAAGAAGGGCGGCGTCGCCACGGCCGCCGTGGACGACGGCAAACCGCTGTCGCTGGACGACATGAAGGCCAAGGGCGAGAAGATTTACGCCACGACCTGCGTCGCCTGCCATCAGGCCACGGGCATGGGCATTCCCGGCGCCTTCCCGGCGCTCAACGGATCCAAGGTAGCCACCGGACCGGTGGATATCCATATCAAGACGGTGCTCAATGGCGGTCGCCCGGGCACGGCCATGGTCGCTTTCGGCAAGCAGTTGAGCAACGCCGACATCGCTGCGGTCGTGACCTACGAACGCAACGCCTGGGGCAACAAGACCGGCGATGTGGTGCAAAGCGCCCAGGTCGCCGCACTCAAGGGCGCGCCCTGAGTTGTCTGGAGCGGCCCGTTACAAGCTAATCAGTTGAGGACAGAGCTTGCTCGCTGCGCGTAGCGACGGTCTGTCCCCCAAGTTCTCAGTTATTCAGAAATAAGGAGTTGCCCATGGCACACGATCTGGCACACGACCTGCCCCATGCCGGCGAGCACGAAGCCCATTACGCCGGTGGCTGGATGAGGTGGATTGAAACCACCAACCACAAGGACATCGGTGTGATGTACCTGATCTTCGCGATCACCATGCTGCTGATCGGCGGATCCATGATTCTGGCGGTGCGCGCCGAGCTGTTTCAGCCCGGCCTGCAGTTCATGCAGCCCGAGTTCTTCAATCAGCTCATCACGCTGCACGGCCTGATCATGGTGTTCGGCTTCGCCATGCCGGCGGCCACGGGCCTGGCCAACTACATGCTGCCTATGGTGCTGGGCGCGCCCGACATGGCGCTGCCGCGGCTGAACAACTGGGGTTTCTGGATCCTGCCGCCCGCGGCCATCATGCTGGTGCTGCCGTTCTTCCTGGGCCTGGCAGGCGTCGGTCCCGGTGCCGTCGATACTGGCTGGACCATGTACGCGCCGCTGTCCGTGCAAAGCGGCTGGGGCATGGACTTCGCGATCTTCGCGGTGCACATGCTGGGCGTGTCCTCGATCCTGGGTTCGATCAACGTGATCGTGACCATCCTGAACATGCGCGCCCCCGGCATGACGCTGTTCAAGATGCCGCTGTTCGCGCACGGCTTCCTGATGACGGCGATCCTGCTCATCACCATCATGCCGGTGCTCGCCGGCGGCGTGACCATGGTGCTGATGGATCGGCACTTCGGCACCCATTTCTTCAACGCTGCGGGTGGCGGCGACCCGGTGCTGTGGCAACACATCTTCTGGTTCATGGGGCACCCCGAGGTGTATGTGCTGTTCCTGCCGATCGCCGGCGCCATTCCGCACGTGCTGTCGGCGTTTTCGCGCAAGCCCACCTACGGCTACCGCGCCCAGGTGTACGCGATGTGGGGCATCGCCATCCTGGCGGTGGTGGTGTGGGCGCACCACATGTTCACCAGCGGCATGTCGGTCGGTGGCCAGCTTTATTTCATGTACAGCACGATGCTGATTTCGCTGCCGCTGGCAGTGCTGTTCTTCTGCTGGATCGCCACGCTGTGGCGCGGCTCGATGTCGTTCGAGACGCCGATGCTGTTTGCCATCGGTTTCATCGTGCTGTTCGGCTGGGGTGGCTTGACCGGCCTGGTGCTGGCCGATGCGGCTGCCGATCCGCAGTACCACAACGCCTACTTCCTGGTGGCGCATTTCCACTACGCGCTCTACCCCACGACGGTGCTGGGCGCGATGGCGGCGGTGTACTACTGGTTGCCCAAGTGGACCGGCCACATGCTGGACGAGCGCCTGGGCAAGCTGCACTTCTGGGTGGCGATCGTCGGCTTCAACCTGACCTTCATTCCGCAGTTTCTGGTCGGCCTGGCCGGCATGCCGCGTCGCATTCCCGACTATCCGCTGATGTTCACCGAGTGGAACCAGCTGTCCACCGTGGGTGCCTTCATCCTGGGCGCGTCGCACCTGATCTTCATCTACAACGTGATCAAGTGCGTGCGCGGCGGCGAGAAGGCACAGGCCAGGGCCTGGGAAGGTGCGACCGGACTGGAATGGACGGTGCCCTCACCCGCGCCGTATCACACGTTCGAAACGCAGCCCACGATTGAGTGACGATTCAGCAAGGGACGCAGCATGAGCCTGCCTGATTCAGACAAGAAGAATGCCGACAGCGAGGAGTGGGCCAGCCGCGGCGCCTCCAACGTGCGCCTGGGGCTGATCCTGGGCGCCGTGGTGCTGGCGCTGTTTTTGATTGCGATATGGAAGTACCGGCCGCTTTGACGCCGCAGGCGGCGCTGGTCCGCCAGCGGGACAACCGGCGCCTGGCGTTTCGCCTGGGGCTGGTGGCGTTGTTCTTTGTCGGCTTTGGCTTTGCCATGGTCCCGATGTACGACGTGATCTGCAAGCTGACCGGGATCAACGGCCGCACGAACGCGACCGCAATCGTGCTCGACAAGAACACGCAGGTCGATACCTCGCGCTGGGTGAATGTGGAATTCCTGAGCCATTCCATGCCCGGTGTCGGGCTGGAATTCGCGCCCGAGCAGTTCACCATGCGCGTGCATCCGGGCGCCGTGATCCACACCAGCTATCTGGCAAAGAACCTGAGCGACCGGGTGTTCGTGGGGCAGGCGGTGCCGAGCATCACGCCCGCGGTGGCGGCGGCGCATTTTCAGAAGATCGAGTGTTTTTGCTTCACTCAGCAGGAATTCAAGCCGCACGAGCAGCGCAGCATGCCGGTGGTTTTTGTGGTGAGTCCGGAGCTGGATCAGGATCTGGGAACCATCACGCTGTCCTACACCTTCTTTGAGGCGGTGAAGGCGGGTTAGTGCGAGCTAATGAGTTGAAAGAATTGAAAAGGAAAGAACCATGAGTACGACATCCACCCCCGTAGCCAAGGGCCACTACTTCGTTCCGGCGGCCAGCCACTACTCGACCTTTTTGTCGTGGGGCATTTTTCTGCTGGCAGCGGGCTTTGTGTTTCGCCTGAACGGCGTTCCGCCCGGCCTGTGGAGCATGCTGATCGGCGCCGCGCTCATCCTGTACGTGATCGTGGGCTGGTTCGGCGAGGTGATCCGCGAAAGCCTGGGCGGCCTGTACACCCAATGGGAAGACCGCTCCTACCGCATCGGCATGGTCTGGTTCATCTTTTCCGAAGTCATGTTCTTTGCCTGCTTCTTCGGCGTTCTCTACTACATCCGTCGCATCGCGTTGCCCGAGCTCGGTGGCTACGACGCGGCCTATACGCCCTGGGCCGGCTTCACCGGTGCCTGGCCCAGCAGCGGACCTGTGGGCGACAAGTTCCTGCCGATGCATGCCTGGGGCATCCCGGCGCTGAACACCTTCCTGCTGCTCTCGTCCGGCGTGACGCTGACCTGGGCGCACTGGGGACTGATCAAGAACAAGCGCTCGCAGCTCAATCTCGGTCTGGCGTTGACCGTCGCGCTGGGTCTGACCTTCATGGGCTTTCAGGCTTTTGAATACATCCACGCCTATCACGAGATGGGCCTGACACTGGGCGCCGGCGTCTATGGCGCGACCTTCTTTATCCTTACCGGCTTCCACGGTCTGCACGTGACGCTGGGCAGCATCATGCTGATGGTCATGCTGGGCCGCGGCATGAAGGGCCACTTCTCCGAGCACAACCACTTCGCCTTCGAGGCCGTGGCCTGGTACTGGCACTTCGTGGACGTGGTCTGGCTGGTGCTGTTCCTGTTCGTCTACATCCTGTAGGCGCCTGCTTCTCTGCTCACCCGGCGCGGATCTATTTCGCGCCCGGTGCTGGCAGGAAGCCGAAATAGAAGCCGGCCAGCAGCATCAGGAAGAGCCCCATCGAGAGGGCGATGCGCACGGTCAGCGCCTTCACCACGCGTTCGCGCTTGGCCTGGTCGTCGTTGCGCAGCAGCATGGCCAGCGCGCTGAACAGGCTGATGACGATCAAAGCCAGTAGCGCGAGGACGAGAATTTTTGTCAGCATGGTGCCCCCTGAAGATGTGTTGCATCATTATCCGTTTTTGATTCAGGCCCATGCAACCACTGCGCTTCCAACCCCGACTGATTCCCACGCTCGCCACGCTGTGCCTGATGGCGCTGTTCGTGTATCTTGGGCTGTGGCAGGCGGGCAAGGGCGAACGACTGCTGGCGCAGCGCACGCTGTACGCGGCGCGTGCGCAGTTGGGGCCGACGCGCATCGGCGCCGCAGCGGTGGACGCGCTGGCGCTGCGCGACGCTCCGCTCGCGGTGCGCGGTCGTTACGAGCCCGAGCGGGGTTTCTTCATCGACAACCGGCAGGAAAATGGTCAGCCCGGCCTGCACGTCGTGACGCCTTTGAGAATCGAGGGCAGCGAGACCCGGATCCTGGTGAATCGCGGCTGGGTCGCATGGCCCCACGGGCGCAAGGTCCTGCCGCAGGTGGCAACGCCCGACGGCGTGGTCGAGGTCAGTGGCATCGCAAGCGTGCCGGTGGTGAAGAATTTCCTGCTGATGCCCGAGCACGCCGAGGCGAGGACGCAACTCTGGATGCAGATGGACCTGAAGCGCTTTGCGCAGCTGGTGCCGTATGCGGTGCAGCCGGTGGTGCTGCTGCAAAGCGGCGCCGACGTGCAGGACGGATTGATCCGGAACTGGCAGGCACCCGAGGACCGGGTGTCGATGCACCAGAGCTACGCGCTGCAGTGGTTCGGCATGGCGGCGGCGCTGCTGGTGTTCTACGGCGTTGCCAGCACGCGCGCGCGCGTGGGCAGTTCAGCCAAAACATGATTTCTACAGGCGTCAAAATTGTCCAATAACCCGATACCCAGCCAACCTCCGTCCGCGCCAGAGTCAGCCGCTGCGCTGGAACTGATGGTGCACTCCCTGCCCACGGCGCAGCAGGCGGCAGCAGCGCCCGAGCGCATCCACGGCCGCTGGAAGATGCTGGCCATCATGCTTGTGTGTTCGCTGCCGGTGATTGCCGCCTACTTTGCCTACTACGTGGTGCGCCCGCAGGGGCGTGCCGGCTTTGGCGAGCTGATCGCCCCCGTGCGTGCCGTGCCCAACCAGGTTGGCCTCACGTTGGATGGCGCATCCAAACCGCTGTCGGGGCTCAAGGGGCACTGGTTGCTGGTGGTGGTGGCGGGTGGTGCCTGTCCCGACGAATGCCAGCGACGCTTGCTGCTCACGCGCCAGCTGCGCGCCACGCTGGGCCACGACAAGGAGCGCGTGGACTGGGTCTGGCTGATCAGTGACCAGGCGCGAGTGGACCAAGCGCTGCTGCAGGGCATGCAGGACGCGGTGGTGCTGCGCGTGGATCCGGCGACGCTGGACCAGTGGCTGGCGGCGCCGAGCGGCCACACGTTGGCACAATACCTGTTCGTGGTGGATCCGCTGGGCAATGCCATGCTGCGTTTCCCTGCGCAGTTCAACGCCGCCGGCGCCTCCAAGGTGCGGCGCGACCTGGATCCCTTGCTGCGCGCTTCGGCCTCCTGGGGTCAGCAGAACCCATGATGCCGGCCCAAGCCCTCTACGACCTGTCTCCGCTGCTGCGCGTGCTGCTTCTGGGAGCGGCGCTGGCGCTGTTGCCGCTGCTCTGGGTGTTCAAGCGAAACCGCTCTTCGACCCGGCGCCTGCAGGCGCTGACGGTGTTGACGCTGTTCCTGAGCTTTGACCTGGTGATGTTTGGCGCCTTCACCCGTTTGACCGACTCGGGGCTGGGGTGCCCGGACTGGCCCGGCTGCTATGGCCAGTCGTCGCCGCTGGAAGCCAGCACGCAGATTTCGGCCGCGCAATCAGTCATGCCCAGCGGGCCGGTGACGCACGGCAAGGCCTGGATCGAAATGCTGCACCGCTACCTCGCCACGGCTGTGGGCGGTCTCATCATCGTGTTGACAGCGTGGCAATGGCGTCGTCGCAAACAGCTTGCGCAGGTACAGTTCCTGAGTCCATGGTGGGCTACGGCGACGCTGGTCTGGGTCTGCGTCCAGGGCGCGTTCGGTGCGCTGACGGTGACGATGAAACTCTTTCCCGCGATCGTGAGTTTGCACCTGTTGGGCGGCCTGGTCCTGCTGGGCTTGCTGGCGCTGCAGGCGACGCGCCTGTCGCAGGCGCAGGCAGACGCTGGGCCAGCGCTGACGGGCGGTCTGCGTCGTTTCACCTGGGCCGTTCTGGCGCTGATGGCCTTTCAGGCGGCGTTGGGCGCGTGGGTCAGCACCAACTACGCGGTGCTGGCCTGTGCCGAATTTCCTCAATGCCAGGACGCATGGTGGCCGCTGATGGACTTTGGCGCCGGCTTTCACCTGTGGCGCGAGCTGGGCATGACGGTGGACGGCAAATTCCTGGGCTTTGAAGCCCTGACCGCGATCCACATGGCGCACCGCGTCTTCGCCCTGGTCGTGTTCGCCGCGCTGGCTGCCTTGTGCTGGCGGCTGTGGCGCTGTGCTGCGCTGCGTGAGCCGTCGCGCTGGCTGCTGGGGCTGACGCTGGCGCAGTTCGCCACCGGCTTGAGCAACGTGGTGCTGGGCTGGCCGCTGGCGGCGGCGGTGCTACACACCGGGGGCGCGGCCGCCTTGGTGGTGGTGCTGGTCTGGTCCCTTTGCGCCAGTCGCTCGTCGCACGAGGTGCAGGCATGAGGCACGGCATCACGATCTTCAAACAGTACTACGCGCTGGCCAAACCGCGTGTGATCCAGCTGATTGTTTTTTGCGCGCTGATCGGCATGGTGCTGGCCGTGCCTGGCGTTCCGAGCTGGGCCCAGGCGCGGCTGGCGGCGCTGGCGTGTCTGGGCATCTGGCTCGTGGCCGGCGCGGCCGCAGCCTTCAATTGCCTGGTGGAAAAAGGCATCGACGCGAAGATGCGCCGCACCGCCTGGCGCCCCACGGCCAAGGGCGAGCTCAGCGACTGGCAGGCGCTGAGCTTTTCGATGCTGCTGTGTGCGGCCGGCTCGGCCCTGCTTTACTTCTGCGTGAATCCGCTCACCATGTGGCTCACCTTCGCCACCTTCGTCGGCTATGCCGTGGTCTACACCGTGATCCTCAAGCCGCTGACGCCCCAGAACATCGTGATCGGCGGCGCTTCGGGCGCGATGCCGCCGGTGCTGGGCTGGGCTGCGATGACGGGCAGCGTCGGCCCCGAAGCGATGATCCTGTTCCTCATCATTTTCCTGTGGACGCCGCCGCACTTCTGGGCGCTGGCGCTGTACCGCGTGGAGGACTACCGCAAGTCGGGCCTGCCGATGCTGCCGGTGACGCATGGCAATGAATTCACGCGGCTGCAAGTCTTCCTGTACACGCTGCTGCTGTTTGCCGCCTGCCTGATGCCCTTTGTTTACGGCATGAGTTCGTGGCTCTACCTGCTGGCCGCAGCCGTGCTGAGCCTGGGCTTTTGTGCCCACGGCTATTGGCTGTGGCAGGAGTATTCGGACGCCCTGGCGCGGCGCACATTCCGGTTTTCATTGATCCACCTGAGTGCGCTCTTTGCCGCGCTGCTACTGGACCACTATCTGCTTTGAGGACACCATGAAATCACTGATCGCCCTGGCGCCGTTCGCGCGCCGAACCTGCCTGGCGCTGGCGGCCGGCGTGCTGCTGGCCGTGGCGGGCTGCGCCGAGGACAAGCCCAAATTCAACGCCATCGACATCACCGGCGCCGAGTACGCGCGCGACTTCCAGCTCACGGACCACAACGGCCAGCCGCGCAGCCTGAAGGATTTCAAGGGCAAGGTCGTGGTGCTGTTCTTTGGCTATACCCAGTGCCCCGACGTGTGCCCCACGTCCATGGCCGAACTGGCCGAAGTGAAGAAACTGCTCGGGTCCCAGGGCGAGCGCCTGCAGGGCCTGTTCGTCACGCTGGATCCGGAGCGCGACAAGCCCGAGATGCTCAAGGCCTACATGACGAACTTCGACCCGGGTTTTCTGGCCCTGTACACATCGGTGGACAAGCTGCCCGAGGTGGCGAAGGAGTTCAAGATCTACTACAAGAAGGTCGACGGCCCCACGCCCACCAGCTACACGCTGGACCACTCCGCCGGCAGCTACGTCTTTGATCCCGAGGGGCACGTGCGGCTGTATGTGCGCTATGGCAGCGGCGCCCCCGCCCTCGCGGCGGACATCAAGCAGTTGTTGAAGTAGCGCGGGGCGTCCAAGCCGCCCCGGCGCGGCAAACTCAGGCGTATTGCGCCAGCGTCTTCTTCATCTTCTTCATGGCCGCGACTTCGATCTGGCGGATGCGCTCGGCGCTCACGCCGTAGACGGCCGCCAGTTCGTGCAACGTCATGCCGCCCGAGCCGTTGTCGTTCACCTTGAGCCAGCGCTCCTGCACGATGGTGCGGCTGCGCTCGTCGAGTTGCTCCAGCGCCATGGCGATGCCGTCGCTGGCGAGGATGTCGCGCTGGTGCGACTCGATCACGGCCGTGGGTTCGTGCCTGGCGTCGGCCAGATAGGCGATCGGCCCATAGCCGTCCTCGCCGTCCTCGTTCGGCCCGGGGTCGAGCATCACGTCGCCGCCGGACAAGCGCGTCTCCATCTCGATCACGTCCTCGCGCTTGACCTTCAGGTCGCGCGCCATGGACTCGATCTCGGCTTCATTCAAGGTGTCGCGGTGCGTCGCCTCGTTGCCTGCAGCCGCCTCGGCCTTGAAGCCCTGCTTCATGGAGCGCAGATTGAAGAACAGCTTGCGCTGGGACTTGGTCGTCGCGACCTTGACCATGCGCCAGTTCTTCAGGATGTATTCGTGGATTTCGGCCTTGATCCAGTGCAGCGCGTAGCTCACCAGACGCACGCCGTGGTCCGGGTCGAAGCGCCGCACGGCCTTCATCAGACCGACATTACCTTCCTGGATCAGGTCGCCGTGGGGCAGGCCGTAGCCGAGGTATTGCCGGGCCACGGACACGACCAGGCGCAGGTGGGACAGCACCAGCTTTCCGGCGGCCTCCACGTCGTTGTCGTTGCGCATCTTGCGGGCGAACTCCTGCTCCTGCTCCAGCGTCAGCATGGGCAGGCGATTCACGGCGGAAATATAGGCATCCAGATTGCCCAGCGGCGGCACCAGCGCCCAAGGGTTGGCCACGCTGAGTGCGGAAGTCGATGCGCCAGAGAGGGAAGTCATGCCAGAACTCCTTAGATCAGTTGAGGACAAGATGTGATGTTAGCACTCTATTTAATAGAGTGCTAACGACATGTTGAAGCGGGCTGCTTGAGCGCCATGGGCAGCAGCTGGTTTCTCATGTCAGGATTGATAATTATCAATTTATCGACAATTAGCCGAAACCCAAAGTAATTGGTAGAATCCCGCCTTCATAAACAACTTTTGAAAGTATTGCCATGTTGAAATATCTTTCATCCAGCGAACAATCGCGGTTTTCCGATCTGCAGGGAAAATTGGCCCAATTGATGATCAGCGCTGCCGAACAGCAGGAACTGTCGACACTGGTGAGCAAGGCGCAAAAGGCCGCAGCGGAACGCGGCAAGGCGATTGAATCCGTGCGGCAATTGATCGCCGACAATGCCATCGATATTCAATCGGTGTTTTCGGCCGACGTCATTCAGCGCGCTGCAGCCGGGGCCTCCGGTCCGCGTACCCGTGTCGCCAAGGTCAAAGGCCAGCCCAAGGTCGCCAAACCAAGCACGCGAAGT
The DNA here is from genome assembly GCA_903838565.1 of uncultured beta proteobacterium. GTDB lineage: Bacteria > Pseudomonadota > Gammaproteobacteria > Burkholderiales > Burkholderiaceae_C > CAIKVZ01. The sequence continues at coordinate 12,856 of CAILZB010000058.1, forward strand.
GAGCAAGTGCTTATTCAGGTGAAGCTGGATAAAAGCGCGGGCGCTCCCAGCCGTTACAAAAAGGGCCAAAAGCTGGGTAAAGTCGTGTCGCGCAATTTCAAGCAATTGGATTCCGGCGGCCATCTGGTGGAAAACCTGCTGAAATATGCGACGCCGCTGGGCAAGACCTATTTCTCCACGCCCGAAGGCAAGGCCGAGCTCGAAGCATTCGCACAATTTGTGCGCAAGACACCGGCTAATTCCTGAGGTTTTTCCGCGCGGTCCAGCTATTGCGACATCAGGCGCCGCGCGCCATGGCTCAGCGCGTCCACCAGCGCCACCAGCGTGATCATCGCGATCAGCACCGAGCTGGTTTCGCCCATCTGGAATAACCCCATGTGGAAGGCCAGCATCTGGCCCAAGCCTCCCGCGCCGACCACGCCCAGCACGGCGGCGGCGCGGATATTGTTCTCCCAGCGGTACAGCGTGTAGCTCAGCAGCTGCGGCAGCAGTTGCGGCAGCGTGGCGTAGAGGAACACCCGCAGTTCGTCCACGCCGCGCAGCCGCAGCGCAAAAGCGGGCTCCCCGCTGGAGTTTTCTATGGCCTCGGCGAACAGGCGCCCGAGCACGCCCGTGGTGTGCAGTGCCAGCGCCAGCGTGCCGGCGAAAGGCCCCAGGCCGGCGGCGATCAGCAGCAGCGCCGCCCACACCAGTTCCGGGATGCTGCGCAGGGCGTTCAGCGCCAGGCGCGTGAGCGCGCGCCAGCGCGCCGGGTCATACGCGTGGGTCTTGCTCGCGGGCAGCGCCAGCACCAGCCCCAGCAGCGCCGCGATGAGCGTTCCCAGCGCCGACATCGCCAGCGTCTCCAGCGCGGCGGGCAGCAGGCGGGCGAGAAATGCCGGCTCCAGATTGGGTGGAAAGAGTTCGCCCAGGAAGCGGGCCATCTTGCGCAGCGCGTCGGGCGCGAGGAACTTGGCCCACTGCAGATCCAGGGTCCAGAAGCTCAGGAACACCAGCAAACCCACGCCGGCGACAAACCAGCTCGCCTGGGTGCGGGCGCGCAACAGCGGCGATGGGGTCATGCGATTCATCCCAGCGCGCGGCGCAGTCGGGCGCTCACGTCATCGGCGAACCACACCAGCGCCATGAACACCAACAGCATGGTCGAGACCTCGGAGCCGTTGAACATCTTCAGGGACGAGTCCATGGTCTGTCCCAGGCCGCCGGCACCGACGAAGCCGAGCACCGCCGAAGAGCGGATCGCGCACTCCCAGCGGTACACGGTGTAGCTCGTGAGCTCGGCTGCGCTTTGCGGCAGCAGGCCGTAGCAGAAGGCCTGCAGGCGGCCGCTGCCGTTGCGCAGCAGGCTGGTGGTGACGTGGGCGTCCGAGCTCTCCAGAATCTCGGCGTAGACCTTGCCCAGCATGCCGCCATAGGTCAGCGCGATCGCAAGCACGCCGGCGGTCGGCCCCAGCCCCACGACGCGCACGAACACAAGCGCCCAGATCAGCTCGGGCACGCTGCGCAGCACGACCATGAGCCAGCGCAGACCCTGGCGCAGGCTGTTCGGCAGCGGCGCCATGCGCCCACCCAGGGCCGATATCGAAAGCACCCGCACGCTGGCCAGCGCCAGCGGAACTGCCAGCAGCAGCGCCAGCGTGATTCCGGCGGTCGCCATCGCCACCGTGCGCCAGGTCTCGCGCGCCACCACAGCCAAGAAGTCGGGCTCGACTTTGGGCGGCACAAAGGCGGCCAGAAAGTTGAGCGTGGGGCCCAGGCTCTCAGGTGCCCACAGAACCCAGGGCTTGAACTCGCTCGCCACCAGCATCGGCCACAGCAGCATCAAGGCGGCCACAGTCCAGAAGACGCGGCCCCGCCACGCCGGGTCACGCCTTGCGGGAGCCAATGGGCTGGTTGCGCTCATGCGTGGCAGCACGTCAGCGGCACTGCATCGCCACCGCCTGTGGCGGCGACTCGAAGGCGGCAACCGCGACGGGCGCGGTGAGCTCGTCCAGGTGCTGCGCGTAGAGTGTGCGCAGGCGCTCGGGCGTGACCTCGATTGCGGGCAAATCGAAGGCGAGTTCGCCGTCGCGCAGGCCGATGATGCGGGGGAAATGCGCCAGCGCCATGTCCACATGGTGCAGCGTGGTCACCAGACTGGCGCCGCATTCGCGTGCCGCCAGCGTCAAGGCAGCGATGGCCTGATGCGCGCGCGTCGGATCCAGCGCCGACAGCGGTTCGTCCACCAAAATCAGCGAAGCTTGCGCCAGCAGCACGCGCGCCAGGCCAACGCGCTGGCGCTCGCCGCCCGAGAGTCGATCGACGCGCCCGAACAGCTTGTCCGCCAGGTCAAAGCGCTCCAGCGCGGCTTCGGCCTGGGCGATGCCAGTCGGGTAGACCAGACTGCGCAGGCTTTGCCAAAGGCCGATGTGCGGCAGTCGGGCGGCCAGCACCGCGGTGACGACGCGCTGGCGCGGCGGCAGCGGCGGCACCTGGGGCGCCAGGAACAGCGAGCCGCGCAGGTGATGCAGGCGAGCGCGCTTCAGCGTCCACGGGTCTTTGTCGTCCAGGCGCAGGTGGCCGCTGGACGGCGGCAGCGCGCAGGCCAGCAAATGCAGCAGGGTCGTTTTGCCAGCACCCGAGGGGCCGATCACCGCCACCTGTTCGCCCTGTGCAATGTGCAGGCTTAAGCCACGCAAAGCCGCAGGCGCAGCATCGCGCGCCGCCGGATGGCGCGCGCAACAGTCGTGCAGATCGATCTTCATGGGAACAGCAATGGCATCGCGCGAAGGTCTGAGCTGCTATTCTTTTCGCAGCAGCTCAAGCCGTCGCCGAATCGTCGGGCAACTACTTCAGCAAGCCCGCGCTGCGCGCTGCGGCCTCGATGCCCTTGTAGTTGTCCGCTTGCGTGGGAATGAAACGGGCGGTGCGCTGCAGGTCCAGAATTTCCTTGCCTTCGGGCGTGCTGCTGTTCAGGTCCAGGAAGGCCTTGACGAGCTTCTCGCGCAGGGCGGCCGGCATGTCCGCGTGCACGGTCCAGTTGTAGTCGTAGTAGGGCGGCGTGGTGTAGAAGACATGCACCTTGCTGGTGTCGACCTTCTTGTCGGCGACAAACTTCTCCCACACCGATATGTTGAGCGCGCCCGCATCCACTTTGCCTGCGGCCACCGCGGCGATGGTTGCGTCGTGAGCGCCCGAATAGGCCACGCGCTTGAAGTCCTTGTCCGGATCGATCTTGGCCTGCAGCAGGTAGGCGCGCGGCATCAAATGGCCCGAGGTGCTGGACTGCGAGCCGAAACTTACGTTCTTGCCCTTGAGGTCGGCCAGGCTCTTGATGTCCGGCTGGGTGGTGATGAAGACTGACCTGAATTTCGCATCTTCCTCGCGCTGCACCAGCGGCACGGCCTTGCCGCCCGAGCGCACGTTCGCCTGCACGAAAGTGAAGCCGCCAAACCAGGCCATGTCCACCTGCTTGTTCGCCAGCGCCTCCACCGACGCCGCGTAATCGGTCACGGGCGTGAACTCCACCTTCATGCCCAGTCGCGCTTCCAGGTACTTCACCAGCGGCGCGGCCTTGCGCGCCAGTTCGGTCGGTGACTCGTCAGGGATGGCGGTGATCTTGAACACCTGCTGTGCGTGGCTGGCAGCGCCGAACAACAGGCTGGCGCAGGCCAGCAGCAGGGCGAAGCGGCGACGGATGGAATGACGGAACATGAAATATCCTGAAAGGTGATTTGTGTGAGGCGCAATTAGAACCGAATTGGCAGCGCGCCTGGTGGACCTGAGACAATCGACCCCGCCCCCGCACCGCACCATCGAAAGCGCCCAACATGACCACGCCAGCCACCACGCCCACCGCGCAACCGCGCCTGACATCGCTCTCGCATGGCGGCGGCTGCGGCTGCAAGATCGCGCCGGGTGTGCTGTCCGAAATCCTGCGTGGCAGCAGCGCCATGGTCATGCCGCCCGAACTGCTGGTGGGCATCGAGACTGCGGACGACGCCGCGGTCTACAAGCTCAACGAAGAGCAGGCGCTGATCGCCACCACCGACTTCTTCATGCCCATCGTCGACGACCCGTTCGACTTCGGCCGCATCGCCGCCACCAACGCCATCTCCGACGTCTACGCCATGGGCGGCACGCCCATCATGGCGTTGGCCCTGGTGGGCATGCCCATCAGCGTGCTCTCCATCGAGACCATAGGCAAGATCCTGGACGGCGGCCAATCGGTGTGCCGCGCGGCCGGCATACCGATTGCGGGCGGCCACACCATCGATTCGGTCGAGCCCATCTACGGCCTGGTAGCGCTGGGCCTGGTGCATCCCAAGCGCGTGAAGCGCAACGCCGATGCCAGGGTCGGCGACCGCCTGATCCTGGGCAAGCCGCTGGGCGTTGGCATTCTGTCGGCGGCGTTGAAGAAGGAAAAACTCAGCGCCGCAGGCTACGCGCAGATGATCGCCGTCACGACCCAGCTCAACACGCCGGGACCCGATCTGGCGGCGCTGGAGGGTGTGCACGCGCTCACCGATGTGACAGGCTTTGGACTGGCCGGACACACGCTGGAACTGGCGCGCGGCGCACACAGCGCCGTACGCATTGACTGGTCACGCGTGCCGCTGATTGAGGGCGTGCGCGAGCTCGCAGTGCAGGGCATGGTGACCGGTGCATCGGGCCGCAATTGGGCCGCCTACGGCTGCGACGTGCGCCTGTCCGAAAGCCTGGACGCGACCGATCAGGCGCTGCTGAGCGACCCGCAAACCAGCGGCGGTTTGCTCGTGACCTGCGCGCCGGAAGCAGTGCACGATGTGCTGGCGATCTTTGCGCGCCATGGCTTTGCAGGTGCAGCCGAAATCGGCGAAGTCGTGGCGTTGGAACAGGGGCAGTCGCCGCATCTCGCGGTGGCATGAACCGGCCGCAGCCTCAGCTCAGGAGCAAATATGGCTGGAGTTTTTTCACGGGCCACAGGCGGTTGAGCAGCAGTCTGGCCAGGAGGGCGACAGCATCTTCGCCGTAGCTGTTGCTGAGCCCCTCCGCTACACTGGGTCCGAAGTCCCGCCGCGCACGACGGCCGACAACCCGGACCCATCCCATGACACGAAACAAAGCTTCCCTTCCTCCGACGGCGCGAACGATCGCCAGGCCGGGCAGCGAAACCGCGGAAGACTGCATCCTGGTGCTGCAAGGTGGTGGCGCGCTGGGCGCCTACCAGGCCGGCGTGTTTGAGGCGCTGTGCAAGAACTACCCCGATCCCGCGTGGGTGGCGGGTATCTCCATCGGTGCCATCAACGCCGCACTGATTGCCGGCAACGCGCCGCAGGTGCGGGTTGCCAAGCTGCGCGAGTTTTGGGAACTGGTCAGCTCGGCCGTGCCGCTGGCATCGACCCCGATCCATGTCTCTGCGCGCGAAGGCCTGAACGAAGCCAGCGCGACCCAGGTCATGATGTTTGGCGTGCCCGGTTTCTTTGTTCCGCGGTTTCCGCCGGCGCCGTTCCAGCGGCGCGGAACGCGCGAGGCGATCAGTTTTTACGATACGAAGCCGCTTCGCGCAACGCTGGAGCGGCTGGTGGATTTCGACTTGCTCAACTCGGGCGCCGTGCGCGTGTCCGTGGGCGCGGTCAATGTGCGCACCGGCAACTTCGAATACTTTGACTCGACCCGCCAGCGCATCGATGCGCGTCACATCATGGCCAGTGGTGCCTTGCCGCCGGGCTTTGCGCCAGTCGAAATCGACGGCGAGCATTACTGGGACGGAGGACTGGTCTCCAACACGCCGCTGCAATACGTGCTGGACCAGCCGGGACACCGCAGGCGCGTGGTGTTCCAGGTGGACCTGTTCGCCGCTCGCGGCGCCTATCCCGAGACGCTGGCCGAGGTGACCGAGCGCGAAAAAGACATCCGATTTTCCAGCCGCACGCGCCTGAACACCACGGTCGAACTGGACCGGCAAGTGATTGCGCAGGCGGCGCGCCGCCTGCTGGCCAAGCTGCCCGCTGCATTGCGCGACGACCCCGACGCGCTGGCGCTGGCGCAACTGCGCTGTGACGCGGGCGTGGACGTGGTGCATCTGATCTATCGCAGCAAACACTACGAGAGCCATTCCAAGGACTACGAGTTCTCGCGGGTGTCGATGCAGGAGCATTGGGACTCGGGCCGCGCCGACATGGCGCACACGCTGCACGACCCGCGGTGGCGTGAGCGCCGCCCCGGGGGCGACGGTGTGCACGTCTATGATTTGACTTCCGACAGTCCGACTTCCGTCGAACGCACGCCCTGAACAGAGGACCGTGGACGCGGCCTCAACCACGGCGCTGGATGAGGCAGTGGGCTCCGGGCAGGACCTCCCGGGCGGACCTGCCCAGTGCCCTTTCACATGAACGGGTGATGCGGCTAGCTCTTCGGCTTGAGTGAGCGCCGCACGATTTCCAGCACCGCGTTCATGTCCTCAATCGGCACCTGTCCCGGTGCCGAGGCGGCAGCGCCGATCGCAAAGCTCATGGCCGAGCCAAAGGTCCAGCCAAAAAGCCGGGTCAGCGAGCCGTAACCGCCCATGGACATGCTTACCAGCGGGATGTCCAGTTGCTGGCTGGACTCCAGCGTCGCAGACAGCAGCGTGAGCACATCCTCCAGGCGCTGCGGCATGACGGCCACCTTGGCAACATCGGCGCCCAGCGCCTGTGCCTGGGCAAAGCGTTGGCACAGCTGTTCATGGCTGGGCGTGGCCTGAAAGTTGTGAAACGAGAGCACCAGTTGTATGCCGCTGGCGCTGGCTTGCGAGCGCACCTGCGCGATGTGTGCCGGGTCGTTGGCCATCTCGAAGTCGATCAGCTCCGCGGCGCGCCTGGCCATGACGGCGCCATACAGCGCCAGCACGCCGTCCTCGTCCAGCGCGATCTTTTCGCCGCCTTCGCGGATGGAGCGCCGCGTGAACAGCACCGGGATGCCGCCGGCGGCCTGGCGTATGTCCAGTGCCAGCGCAACCACTGCTGCGCTGTCGGCGATGCCCTGGAATAAGTCGACCCGCCATTCCAGCAGGTCGGGCTTCTTGGCAATGACAGCTTGCACCTCATCGAGCACGGACTCCCTGGTGCGCCCCACCAGGGGCGTGCAGATGAGGGGCAACTTGGCATTGCCGGTGTTTTGCCCCGGCAGGACGATGGGCTTGGCGGCGTACATGGGTTTCTCCTTGGGTCAGCGGGACTGGGCTGCGGCGATGGCAGCACACAGCGCAACTCTACCCGGGATATCTGCTCCGTCATGGCGAGTCTGCTGAATCCGGGCGCGGCAGGCCCCGGGTAACCGCGGCCTGCCGCGCCCGGGTCACTGCCACTGCGGCCCCGCGCCGATCTGCTGGGAAGGCGCTTGCATGCCGCGCGCTGACGATGCTTGCGGCACCTCGTCGGCCCAGACCTCGAAGCGCTGCAGCGTGTTGGGTCCGAAGGCGGTGGTCAGGGCGACATCACAGGCGTCGCGGCCGCGCGCCATCAGCACCCGGCCCACGCGCGCCGTGTTGTTGCGCGCATCGAAGGTGTACCACTGGTCGCCGAGATAGGCCTCGAACCAGCCGGCAAAGTCCATCGGCCCGGGCACTGCCGGAATGCGGATGTCGCCAAGATAGCCGGTGCAGTAACGCGCCGGAATATTCATGCAACGGCACAGCGCGATGGCCAGGTGAGCAAAGTCGCGGCAGACGCCGCGGCGCTCGCTGTAGCTTTCCCAGGCGGTGCGGGTGCGCCTTGCGTGCTGGTAGCCGAACTCGATATGGGTGTGGACAAAATCACAAATCGCCTGCACGCGGCCCCAGCCCTGCGGCCCGTTGCCAAATTGCTGCCAGGCCAGGGTGCACAGCTGGTCTGTTTCGCAATAGCGGCTGCCCAGCAGATAGACCAGGGTGTCGGCCGGCAATTGCTGCACCGGCACCTGTTGTGCCCAGGGCGCATAGGCATCTGGCTGGCCATGGTCAAACAGCAGCGCGTCGGTGTGCAGCACCAGCGAACCGGCCGGTGCAACGATGCGGCAGCAGTCGTTGCCGAACAGGTCCTGATAGCTGGCCACCGGAATCACCGGCCACGTCAGCAAGTGGTCGCCCAGCGTCACGTCGGCACCGCGCGAGGCGTGAATGTGAAGCATCAGCAGCATGGGGGTGGGCTGCGGGCAGTTGAATTCGATTTCAAAGCCGACCTGAAGCTGAAGTGTGGGAGCGGGAAGGTTCATGGTGGGTGCTCGTTCATGGAGGAGGGCAATGATCGCCTGCAAACGCGCCGCGCGAGGTCTCAGGTGCAACTCGCCGGCAGCGCCCCGCCCTGCTGCCCGCGCGGACAGCGCGCAGCGAAGCGGCAGGTGGCGCGCGGTATCAGCGCTTGGGGGTAGGCAGAATGACCAGCGTGTCGCCGGTCTTGCCGCGAGCACCCGTGTCGCCGGTGGCGCCGGTGTCCCCGGTGCTCCCGGTGTTACCCCTGTTCCCGGTGTTTCCGGTATTGCCCGTGGCACCCGTGGCGCCGGTGTAGCCGGTGGCTCCGGTGTCACCTGTGGAGCCGGCCGAACCGGTGGAGCCTTGGGATCCGGTGGCGCCCGTGGCCCCGGCAGGACCGGCGGGTCCAGGAACTTGCACTGTGGGTCCGGGCACCGTGACCACCGTCGGGTTGCGGTCGCAGGCGCTCAAGGTCAGCGCCAGGCATACCGCGCATAGAGGGAGGGATAACTTCATGAAGACTCCTTGGAGGATGGAACAAATCGCACGCCCGTGTCGCCAGGGAGCTGATTGCGAGGAAGCGTCGAAAGTACGCTTTGTGCGCCTGCCGGTCTGTGCGCTGCCACGCATTCAGGCGCCGCCGTGCGGCGCCTGCAGCCAAACGGCGAATCAGCTCACCACGCACGTCATGGACGCAGCAGGCCAACCGGTGCCCATCGCGATCGCGGATCAGGAAACCGGCCATCAGAATCGCCCTACCCTGCTCATCCTTTCCTGACATGGAAATCGGCAGCTTCCGATGGTGCCGGCGCGCTGTCTGTGGGAGCATCAAGCCATGCTCACGCATATCTTCATCGTTCACGCCGCCGCGCGGGTTCGTCGTAGCTGCAAAGGTCCAAGATGAAACTTGAAAACATATCCGTCGCTCGCAAGCTCTGGTTGCTGGCGCTCTTCATCATTGCGGCGCTGACCGCGGCGGCGGTCTATGGACAGCGCACGTCGGCGTTCTACCAGCGCGAAGCCCTCGAGAAGATCCAGCTGCATCAGGACCGCATCGTCGATGCGGTCAAATGGGGCGGGGTGATCGCGGCCAATGTGCAGCGCATCCTGGCGCTGTCGACCTCCATGGACCCGGCCATTGGCGAGGCATTCACGCAGAGCAACAAGGACGGAATCGTCGAGAGCGGCGCCATGCAAAAGGCCATCGTGGCACACGCGACCTCGGACGACGACAAGAAGGCGCTGGCCGTGGTCGGCGAGCGCCGCGCGGTGGTGCTGGCCATCGTCAAGAACCTGACCGACCTCAAGGCCGCCGGCGATGCCGCTGGCATGGGCAAGGTGAGCAAGGAGCAGTTCCAGCCGGCCATCGCCAGCTACCTGCAATCACTCGACGGCTTCGTCGCAACGCAGGAGCGTGCGCGTGATCTGGCCCGGGAGCAGGCGCAAACGCAGGCGAACCGCGCCGAATGGATGAGCTACGGCGTGATGGCCGGCGTGGTGCTGCTGAGCCTGTGGCTGGTGCTGACGTTGACGCGCTCCATCGTTGAGCCGCTGAATCAGACCCTGGCAGTGGCGCGCAGCATCGCCCAGGGCGACCTGTCGCAGAGTCTTTCGAGCCAGCGCAAGGACGAGTTCGGCGTGCTCATGCGGGCCGTGGACGAGATGAACTCGCGCCTGCGCCACCTGGTCGGACAAGTGCTCACGGGCTCCGAGTCGGTCGCAACCGCGTCGGCCGAAATCGCCCAGGGCAATCAAGACCTTTCCTCGCGCACCGAAAGCCAGGCCAGCGCGCTGGAACAAACCGCCGCCTCCATGGAGGAACTCGGCTCCACCGTGCAACAGAACGCCGACAATGCGCGCCAGGCGAATCAACTGGCCCAAAGCGCCAGCAGCGTGGCAATCCAGGGCGGCGAAGTGGTGTCCCGGGTGGTGGTCACCATGAAGGGCATCAGCGAAGCCTCCAATCGGATATCGGACATCATCGGCGTGATCGATGGCATCGCTTTTCAGACGAATATTCTGGCGCTGAATGCAGCGGTGGAAGCGGCGCGCGCCGGCGAACAGGGCCGGGGCTTTGCCGTGGTGGCGACCGAAGTGCGCAGCCTGGCAGGACGCAGCGCCGCCGCCGCCAAGGAGATCAAATCCCTCATTTCCGTCAGCGTGGAACGCGTGGAACAGGGCACGCAGCTGGTGGATCAAGCGGGCAGCACGATGCACGAAGTGGTCAGTGCCATCCGCCGTGTGTCCGACATCATGGGCGAGATCAGCGCTGCGAGCAATGAACAAAGCCTGGGCGTGAGCCAAGTGGGCGAGGCCGTCACCAGCCTGGACCAGACGACACAGCAAAACGCGGCCCTGGTCGAGCAGATGGCCGCCGCCGCCAGCAGCCTCAACGCCCAGGCGGGCGAACTGGTGCAGGCGGTTTCAGTGTTCAAACTGGCACAAGGACAGGGCGCGGCTTTGGCCGGTCGCACGCCTGCACGCAGCACGCCTGCCAAGCCGCAACGCACGGCCATGGCGCCTTTCAAGCTCGCATCGGCGAGCAGAGCGTCGACACCGGTGGCGCCACCGCGGCGCGTTGCCAGCCTTGCCGCGCCCGTGGCCCACGAGGGCGGCGGCAGCTGGGAGAGTTTTTGATGGCCGCGGTGCGGCTATCGGAGCGCTGACGGGGTTCTTCTCGCTCGGCGATGGCCTGCACGGTCGCAATTCGCGCTGTCTTGGCCCTGCTACCGACAAGCCGAAGAAGGCCAGCGCGCTGCAGTACCTCAAGACCATTCGCGCCGGTTGCTCAGCACCCAGCGTTCCTGCGACGCCTTGAGGTGTGAGGGCGTGGCATTCTGTGCCTCCAGCACGTCACGGCTTTCCAGCGGCCGCAGGATAGCCTCATGTTTCTGCAGCGCCTGGGCCCAGGTCTGGCTGTCTTCCGAGCGCAGGCTCAACTGCGACGAGATCGGGCGATGGCGGCGCGCATCTCGTCCACCGAGTGCCGCAGCGCCAGCAGCGCATCCGCGGTAGCACGGGCGCAGGCCAGCGTGACCACCGAGCCCTCCAGCGCGGAACGCGCCTGCATCAGCTCGATCGGGCTTTCGCCCATGGCAGCGGTCGCATGCGCGTTTCGCTCCTGGGACTGCGACACGTAGCCGCCGATGACCGCGGCGCGCTGCATTGCGGCTTGGACTGATAGCTAACGCAACACATTCACAACCTCTGCTAAGTCCTTCATTCGAAAGGAAATTTCCCGCCATATAACATCCGTAATCGCTTCTAAGTCATTGATTTCATTGAAAAATTTGTCATTCAGCCACTTGCGCTCAGCGTTTTTCCTGCTAAAGTGCAAAAAAATGCAATTTAGTGGTGAAAAGTGGTTTTCATTGCTGTCGTGATGATTTCTTTCGCAAGGGTGACAGACGGTGTTTCAAGGTGCTTCATCTCTGAGTCTGGATGGCAAGGGTCGGCTTTCAGTGCCGACCCGGCATCGTGACGTCCTGAGCGCCAACGCCGCGGGCCAGCTGACGCTGACCAAGCACCCGCACGGCTGCCTGATGCTGTTCCCCCGGCCCGAGTGGGAAAAGTTTCGTGAACGCATCGCCAGCCTGCCGATGTCGGCCCAGTGGTGGAAGCGCATTTTCCTCGGCAATGCCATGGACGTGGAGATGGACGCCACCGGGCGCGTGCTGATTTCGCCCGAGCTGCGCGCCGCCGCGTTGATCTCCAAGGATGCGGTGTTGCTGGGCATGGGCAACCACTTCGAGCTGTGGGACAAGGCGACCTATGACGCCCAGGAGGCCAAGGCGATGCTGGGCGATCTGCCCGACGTCTTGCAGGACTTTTCCTTCTAAGGGCGGCGGTGCAAACCTCATGGCAACACACCACCGTCTTGTTGAACGAAGCGGTGCAGGCGCTGTTCGGCAATGCGGATGCGCAAGGCGACGCTCAAGGGCCGGTCGGCACCTATGTGGATGCGACCTTTGGCCGAGGCGGTCATTCGCAGCTGATCCTTTCCGGCCTGTCGCCGCAGGGCCGACTCATCGCCTTCGACAAGGACCCCGAGGCTGTTCGCGCAGCGCAGGCCATCACGGACCCGCGTTTTTCCATCCGGCACCAGGGCTTCAAGGACCTGGGCGAGTTGCCCGATGCCAGCGTGGCCGGCGTGCTGCTGGACCTGGGCATCAGTTCACCGCAGATCGACAACCCGCAGCGCGGTTTCAGCTTTCGCTTCGAGGGTCCGCTGGACATGCGCATGGACACGACACGCGGCGAGAGCGTGGCGCAGTGGCTCGCGCATGCCGAAATTCAACAGATGGTGGAGGTGATTCGTGACTATGGAGAAGAACGGTTTGCTGTTCCGATTGCAAAAGCGATTGCTGCTCGCAGACAGGAGCGGGGCCCAATTTCATCCACCACCGAGTTGGCCGAGCTCGTGGCTGGCACGGTCAAAACCCGCGAGCCGGGCCAGAACCCTGCAACGCGCACATTTCAGGCTCTTCGGATTTTCATCAATGCCGAGCTTGAAGAGCTGCAACAGGCTCTAGACGCCAGCCTGAAAGTTCTGCAACCCGGAGGACGACTGGTGGTCATCAGTTTTCATTCGCTCGAAGACCGCATCGTGAAGCAGTTCATCGCCAAGCATGCGCGCGAGGAAGTGGACAAGCGCCAGCCCAACTGGATGCTGCCTCCCACGCAGCAGATGAAATTGCTCTCGCTGGGGCGCGTCAAGCCCAGCGCGCAGGAAGTGGCGTCCAACCCGCGCTCGCGCAGCGCGACGATGCGCGTGGCGCAGAGGACCGAAGCATGAGCGCCGCCGCGCCGGGCCCCGGGACGAGCGTGAGCGAGACACGCAAGGGAGTGCAGCCATGACCCGGCTCAATCTGGTGCTGCTGCTGGCGGTGCTGGCCAGCGCCCTGTATCTGGTGCACACCCAGTACGAGTCGCGCCGGCTGTTTGTCGAGGTCGACAAGGCGAACGCACAGGCGCGGGCGCTGGAGTCGGAGCACGATCGGCTGGAGTCGGAAAAGCGCGCCCAGGCCACGCCGCTGCGCGTGGAAAAGCTGGCGCGCGACGCCTTGCACATGCATTCGGTGAACCCGGCTTTGACGCTGTACGTGAACGCTCCGGCGGGCGTGGAACCCGCGCCAAAGGCGACTGGAGCGCCACGGTGAGCCGCAGCATCCGTTATCACTCGAGCCCGCTGTTGGCGAGCAAGACGCCGGTGTGGCGCAGCAAGTTCATCGTGGCGGCGATCGCCATAGGCTTCATCGGCCTGGCCGCGCGTGCCGCCTATGTGCAGGTGATCGACAACCAGTTCTTCCAGCACCAGGGCGAAGTCCGTTTCGGGCGCACGCTGGACTTGCCGGCGAACCGCGGCCGCATTCTCGACCGCAACGGTCTGATCCTGGCGTCGAGCGTGCCGTCTCCCAGCATCTGGGCGATCCCCGAGGACGTGGAGCGCGAGGGCGACAACCTGGCGCAACTGGCCAAGCTACTGGACTTGCCGCTGGCGGAGTTGAACAAGAAGCTCGAGAACGAAGACAAGACCTTTGTCTGGCTCAAGCGCCAGGTGGACGACGCCGTGGGCAAGCAGATTGCCACCCTCGGCATCAAGGGCGTGTACCAGCGCATGGAGTACAAGCGCCAGTACCCCGAAGGCGAGGCCGCCGCCCACGTGGTGGGATTCACCAACGTCGAAGACCAGGGCCAGGAAGGCGTCGAGCTGGCATTCAACAAGGAACTCGCCGGGCACGCCGGCTCGCGTCGCGTCATCAAGGACCGCATGGGGCGCGTGGTGGAGGATGTGGGCGATACCCTGGCGCCCGCGGACGGCCCCGACCTGACGCTGAGCGTGGACAGCCGGGTGCAGTTCTTCGCCTACCAGAAACTGCGCGACGCGGTCATGCTGAACAAGGCCAAGGCGGGCAGCGTGGTGGTGCTGGACGCGGTCACGGGCGAAGTGCTGGCGCTGGCGAATTACCCCAGCTATGTGCCGGACAAGCGGCGCAATCTGAACGGCGAGCAGTTGCGCAACCGCGCGCTCACCGACACCTTCGAGCCGGGCTCGGTGATGAAACCCTTCACCATCGGCCTGGGGCTGGAAACCGGACGCGTCACGCCCAACACGCTGATCGACACCGGTCCCGGCAAGCTCACGCTGCACGGCGCGACCATTTCCGATTCGCACCCCAACGGTGTGCTCACGGTCGAAGGCGTGATCCAGAAGTCCAGCAACATCGGAACCACCAAGATCGCGATGCAGATGCAGCCGCGCGAAATGTGGGAAATCTTTTCGGCGGCGGGCTTTGGGCAGAAGCCGCAGATCAGTTTTCCGGGCGCGGTCTCGGGCCGCCTGCGGCCCTACAAGACCTGGCGCCCGATCGAACAGGCCACCATGTCCTACGGCTACGGCCTTTCGGCGTCGCTGTTCCAGATGGCGCACTCGTACACCGTGTTTTCGCACGACGGCGAGATCATCCCGGTGACCCTGCTGAAGAACGCGGAGCCGGCCGTGGGCGTGCGCGTGCTGTCGCAGCGCACCGCCGGCCAGGTGCGGCACATGCTGCAATTGGCGGCCGGCCCGGGCGGCACCGGACCCAAGGCGCAGACCATCGGCTATTCGGTGGGCGGCAAGTCGGGCACGGCGTACAAGCTCATCGGCAAGAGCTATGGCAGCGACAAGAACCACAAATACCGCGCCTGGTTTGTCGGCATGGCGCCGATCGAGCAGCCGCGCATCATCGTGGCCGTGATGGTAGACGAGCCCAGCGCCGGCCAGTACTTTGGCGGCGCCGTCGCGGCGCCCGTGTTCAGCGAAGTGGTGCAGCAGACCCTGCGCATGATGGGCGTGCAGCCCGACATGGACGTCAAGCCCCAAATCGTCGCCAACGCGGTCGAGGAGTCGTTCTGATGCGAATCCTGCACACGCCCGAGCAAGCCGCGCAGTGGCTGCACAGCCGCGTCAGCGGCGAGTTGCGCACCGACAGCCGCCAGCTCAAGGCGGGCGACGGCTTCATCGCCTGGCCGGGTGCGGCCAGCGACGGCCGCCAGTACGTGGGCGCGGCGCTGGCTGCGGGCGCCGCGGCCTGTCTGGTCGAGCAGTCCGGTGTCGAGCGCTTCAACTTGGAGGGCGAAGCGATCTGCGCCTACCCCGGGCTCAAGGCCGATGCCGGCGCCATCGCCACCGAATATTACGTCCACCCCAGCCGCGCCCTGGACGTGCTGGCCGTGACCGGCACCAATGGCAAGACCTCGACCACCTGGTGGCTGGCGCAGGCGCTGTCCCACCTGGCCGGAAGGGGTCGCGCCGGCTGCGGTCTGATCGGCACGCTGGGCGTGGGCGTGCCACCGTCTTCGGACGCGCTCGCCGACCCGTTGGCAGGCCTGGAATCCACCGGCCTGACCACCCCTGACCCGGTG
Organism: uncultured beta proteobacterium; assembly: GCA_903838565.1. Classification (GTDB taxonomy): domain Bacteria; phylum Pseudomonadota; class Gammaproteobacteria; order Burkholderiales; family Burkholderiaceae_C; genus CAIKVZ01. Next base: position 28,430 of record CAILZB010000058.1, read on the forward strand.
CTGCTGCAGCGGCAACTGCGCCGCTTTGTGGACCAGGGTCTGAAGGCCTGTGCAATCGAGGCCTCGTCCATCGGCCTGGTTGAGCATCGGCTGGACGGAACGCGCATTCGCGTGGCGCTATTCACCAACTTCACCCAGGACCACCTCGACTACCACGGCGACATGGCGTCCTACTGGCGGGCCAAGGCGGCGCTGTTTGCCTGGCCTGGCCTGCAGGCCGCGGTGGTGAATGTGGACGACGAGCAGGGCGATGCTTTGGCCCAGACGCTGGGCGACCGCGGGCTGGATCTGTGGACTGTGTCCAGACAAAAACCGGCGCGCTTGCGCGCGCTGGACCTGGGCTATGACGCGCAGGGACTGCGCTTCACGCTGGCCGAGGGCGACGAGCGACAGCTCTTGCAGACCGCGCTGATCGGAGACTTCAACGTCTCCAATTTGCTGGGCGTGATCGCCGCGCTGCGCAGCCTGGGCACGAGCCTGCAAGATGCGGTGCAGGCGTGCCGCCATCTGAGTCCGGTGCCGGGCCGCATGGACTGCCTGTCGTCGCCGGGCAAGCCGCTGGTGGTGGTGGACTACGCGCATACGCCGGACGCACTGGACAAGGCGCTGACGGCGCTGCGCCCGCTGACGCAGCAGCGCGGCGGCCAGCTGTGGTGCGTGTTTGGCTGCGGCGGCGACCGCGACACGGCCAAGCGCCCGATGATGGCGGCCGTGGCGGAAAAAAATGCAGACAGCGTGGTGGTCACCAGTGACAACCCGCGCAGCGAAAAGCCCGAGGCCATCATCGCGCAGATCCTGCTGGGTCTGGGCCACAGCGCCGCCGTGCAGGTGCAGGCCGACCGGGCTCTGGCGATACGCCAGACGCTGGAGCAGGCGCAGGCCAACGACGTGGTGCTGATCGCCGGCAAGGGCCACGAAAGCACGCAGGAAGTGGCGGGAATCAAGCACCCGTTCTCCGACAAGGCGCAGGCCCTGGCCGCGCTCGCATCGAGGGCTTCGGCATGATGACGCTGCAGCAGGCGCAAGCCTGGATCCCCGGCGCGCAGTTGGTGGGCGACGGCGCGACGGCGCTGCAGCGCGTGCACACCGACACGCGCACGCTGCAACGCGGCGACCTGTTTGTGGCGCTCAAGGGCGAGCGCTTCGATGCGAATGACTTCCTTGCCGCAGCCAGGGAAAAAGGCGCAGCCGCGGTGCTGTGTCACGCCAAGGCGCTGACGCAGTTGCAGCAGCTGGGCCTCCCTGGCCTGGTCGTAGCGGATACGCTGCTCGCGCTGGGGCAACTGGCCAGCGGCTGGCGCGCACAGTTCACGCTGCCGCTGATCGCGGTCACGGGCTCCAACGGCAAGACCACGGTGACGCAGATGATCGCCTCGATCCTGCGCGCCGCTGCGGGCGATGCAACGCTGGCGACGGCGGGCAACTTCAACAACGACATCGGCGTGCCGCTGACGCTGCTGCGCCTGCGTGCGCAGCACCAACTGGCCGTCGTGGAGTTGGGCATGAACCACCCCGGCGAAATCGCTTCGTTGGCGGCAATGGCGCGACCCACGGTGGCGCTGGTGAACAACGCGCAGCGCGAGCACCAGGAGTTCATGGCCACGGTGCAGGCTGTGGCGCAAGAGAACGGCGCCGTCATCTCCGCACTCGACGCCACTGGCGTGGCCGTTTTTCCGGCGGACGACGCTTTCACGACGCTTTGGCAAACGCTGGCCGGGTCCCGCAAGGTGCTGCTCTTTGCCTTGGCCCAGGCCGACGTGTGCTGCCTTGATTCCGCCTGGGCGCAGGGCGCCTGGCAAGTCACAGCGCGCACACCGGCGGGCGACCTGGGCTACGCGCTGCGGGTCGCGGGCCGGCACAACCTGAAGAATTCGCTCGCCGCTGCCGCCTGCGCGCTGGCCGCGGGCGTGCCGCTGGCCGCCATCGCGCAGGGACTGAATGCCTTCGAACCGGTGAAGGGACGCAGCCGCGCGCTGAACGTGCGCATCCAGAACCGCAGCCTGACGCTGATCGACGACGCCTACAACGCGAACCCCGACTCGGTGCGCGCCGCGATCGAGCTGCTGGCCGAATTGCCGGGCCCGCGACTGCTGGTGCTGGGCGACATGGGCGAGGTCGGCACCCAGGGGCCGCAGTTCCACGCCGAGGTCGGCGACTACGCGCGCCAGCTCGGCATCGATGCCGTGTTCACGCTCGGGGCGTTGGCGCGTCACGCCGGCGCGCGTCATTTCGACAGCGTGGAGGCGCTGGTTGCGGCGGTGCTTGAGCTCTTGCCGCTGACACAAAGCGTGCTCGTCAAGGGCTCGCGCTTCATGAAGATGGAACGCGTGGTCGCGGCCATCCAGGCCTCGGAACACATTCATCAGGAGGCATCCCATGCTGCTTAGTCTGGCCCAATGGCTGCAGACGCTCTCGCCCGACTACGGTTTCTTCCGGGTGTTCCAGTACCTCACGTTTCGCGCCGTCATGGCTGCGCTCACAGCCTTGCTGATCGGCCTGTTCGCCGGGCCGGCGGTGATCCGGCATCTGACCTCGCTCAAGATCGGCCAGCCGATCCGCGGCTACGGCATGGCCTCGCACCAGAGCAAGAGCGGCACACCCACCATGGGCGGCGTGCTGGTGCTGCTGGCCATCGCGATTTCCACGCTGCTGTGGGTCGATCTGACGAACCGCTTCGTCTGGATCGTGTTGATCGTGACCCTGGGTTTTGGCGCCATCGGCTGGGTCGATGACTGGCGCAAGGTGGTGCACAAGGACCCCGAAGGCATGCGCTCGCGCGAGAAGTATTTCTGGCAATCGGTGGTCGGCCTGCTGGCCGCGCTCTACCTGGTGTTCAGCATTTCGGAAAACTCCAATATGCGCGTGCTGGAGCTGTTCTTCCGCTGGGTGCAATCGGGCTTTGACGTGAACCTGCCGCCCAAGGCAGGGCTCTTCGTTCCCTTCTTCAAGGAGGTGAACTATCCGCTGGGCGTGCTGGGTTTCGTGATCCTGTCGTACCTGGTGATCGTGGGGTCGAGCAACGCGGTGAACCTCACCGATGGTCTGGACGGCCTGGCCATCATGCCGGTGGCGATGGTGGGCGGCTCGCTCGGTCTTTTCGCCTACGTCACAGGCAGCGCCGTGTACTCCAAATACCTGTTCATGCCGCACATCACCGGCTCGGGCGAGCTGCTGGTCTTTTGCATGGCCATGGCCGGCGCCAGTCTGGCGTTCCTGTGGTTCAACACGCATCCGGCGCAGGTGTTCATGGGCGACGTGGGTGCGCTGGCGTTGGGCGCGGCGCTGGGCACCGTCGCGGTGATCGTGCGCCAGGAAATCGTGCTGTTCGTGATGGGCGGCGTGTTCGTGGCCGAGGCGCTGTCGGTGATGGTGCAGGTGGGCTGGTTCAAGTACACCAAAAGGAAATACGGCGAGGGCCGGCGCATCCTGAAGATGGCGCCGCTGCATCACCATTTCGAAAAAATCGGCTGGGCCGAAACGCAGGTGGTCGTGCGTTTCTGGATCATCACGATCCTGTTGTGCCTGGTCGGCCTGTCCACGCTGAAACTGCGCTGACGGCATGAACAACCTCAACGGTCAGCACGTCTTGATTCTGGGCCTGGGCCACTCCGGCCTGGCGATGGCGCGCTGGTGCGACCGCTGCGGCGCCAGGGTGACGGTGGCCGACACGCGCGCACAGCCGCCCCAGCTCGAGGCCCTGCAGCGTGAACTGCCCGATGCGCGCTTTGTGCACGGCGCGCTGGACGCGTCGCTGCTGCTGGGAAGCGACGTGCGCGCGCTGTTCAAGAGTCCGGGGCTGGCGCCGGCCGAGGTGGCGGGCGTGGTGTCTGCGGCCCGCGAACAGGGCCTGTGGGTGGGCGGCGAATTGAGCCTGTTTGCGCAAGCCTTGGCGGATCTGAAGGAATCGAATTCCTACAGCCCGCAGGTGCTGGCGGTGACCGGGACGAATGGCAAGACCACGGTCACTGCGCTCACCGCCCAACTGGTGGAGCGCGCCGGCAAAAGCGTGGTGGCCGCGGGCAACATCGGCCCCACGCTGCTGGACACGCTCCGAGAGAAGCTCGACGCCGCCCGCCTTAAACCTGACCCTCTCCCAGAGGGTGAAAACGGCCCTCAAGGCGAGCCTCTCGAAAATACCTTGCCCGAAGTCTGGGTGCTGGAGCTTTCGAGTTTTCAGCTCGACGACGCCAGCAGCTTTGAGCCGACCGCGGCGACGGTGCTCAACATCAGTCAGGACCATCTGGACTGGCACGGCAGCATGGACGCCTACGTCGCGGCCAAGGCCAGGGTGTTTGGCAAGCAGGGTCTGATGCTGCTCAATCGCGACGAGCCCCTGGTCATGGCGATGCTGGAAGCCCCGGTCGCGGTGGCCGCGAGTGGCAGGGGTCGCCCGGTGCGCCTGCAGCAGCGCAGTTGGGCCAGCTTTGGTGCCGACATGCCTCAGCGGCCTGGCGACTTCGGCATCGAAGTGGTCAACGGCATGGCCTGGCTGGTGCGCGCCATGGAGGCCGATGAAACGATCAAGGTCAAACGGGGGGGAGAGCAGCCCGAACTGCACATCCAGCGCCTGATGCCGGCCGACGCGCTGCGCATTCGCGGCCGCCACAACGCGGTCAACGCGCTGGCGGCGCTGGCGTTGGCCACGGCAGCCGGTTGCGGCCTGGCGGCCACGCTGCACGGCCTGCGCGAATACCGCGGCGAGCCGCATCGGGTGCAGCCCGTAGGCATGCTGGCCGAGGTGGAGTACTTCGATGACAGCAAGGGAACGAACGTGGGCGCCACGGTCGCCGCGCTCGCCGGCCTGGGCGCAGACCGGCGCGTGGTTGTGATTTTGGGCGGCGAGGGCAAGGGCCAGGACTTCGCGCCATTGGCGGCACCAGTCGCGCAATACGGCCGCGCCGTGGTGTTGATCGGCCGCGACGCACCGCTGATCCGCGCCGCGCTGGAATCCACCGGCGTGCCGCTGTTGCAGGCCGAGTCGATGGCGCGGGCGGTGCAGATGGCGCAGCAGAGCGCACAGACGGGCGACGCGGTGTTGCTGTCGCCCGCGTGCGCCAGCTTTGACATGTTCAACAACTACGAGCACCGGGCGCAGGTGTTCGTGCAGGCGCTGCAGGAACTGGCAACGGAATCGGGCGCGGTATGGGAGGCGCAGGAATGAGTGCTGCCCTGTCCCGTCTGTCGCTCTGGTTTGGCGCTGCAGCGCGCGCCAAGCCATTGCCGGTGCGTGGCATGAACGGCTTGCGCGCTCCGCTTTCGGCGACACAGGGTGCGGGCGTGGACCAGGCCTTGGTGTGGGTCACCGTGGCCCTGCTGGCCTGGGGCTTGGTGATGGTGTATTCGGCGTCGATCGCTATCCCCGACAACCCCAGGTTCTCCAAGTACGCGCACAACTATTTTCTGCTGCGGCATCTGCTGTTTCTGGCCATGGCCTTTGTTGCCGCGCTGCTCACCTTCCAGGTGCCGATGTCGGTCTGGGAGAAGGTCGCTCCCTGGCTGTTCGTGGCGTCGCTGGTGCTGCTGGCGGCCGTGCTGTTGCCCTTCGTCGGCAAGGCCGTGAATGGTGCGCGGCGCTGGATCGGATTGGGATTCATGAGCTTTCAGCCGTCCGAACTGGCCAAGTTTGCGGTGCTGCTGTACGCGGCCAACTACATGGTGCGCAAGATGGAAGTGAAGGAGAACTTCATGCGCGCCGTGGCGCCGATGGGTACGGCCGTGGCCGTGATCGGCGTGCTGCTGCTGGCCGAACCCGACATGGGCGCCTTCATGGTGATCGCCGTGATCGCCATGGGCATTCTCTTTTTGGGCGGCGTGAACGCGCGCATGTTCTTCCTTATCACCGCCGTGCTGCTGGTGGCCTTCGGCTTGATGATTGCCCTGTCGGACTGGCGGCGCGAACGGATCTTTGCCTACCTCGATCCCTGGAGTGAAAAGCATGCCCTGGGCAAGGGCTACCAACTGTCGCACTCGCTCATCGCCATCGGCCGTGGCGAAATTTTCGGCGTGGGGCTGGGCGGCAGTGTGGAAAAGCTGAACTGGCTGCCCGAGGCGCACACCGACTTCCTGCTGGCCGTGATCGGCGAGGAGTTCGGCTTGATCGGCGTGCTGTGCGTGATCGGCCTGTTCCTGTGGATGACGCGTCGCATCATGCACATCGGGCGTCAGGCGATCGCGCTGGACCGCGTTTTTTCCGGCTTGGTGGCGCAAGGCGTGGGCATCTGGATCGGCTTTCAGTCCTTCATCAACATGGGCGTGAACCTCGGCGCCCTGCCCACCAAGGGCCTGACCCTGCCGCTCATGAGCTACGGCGGCTCCGCCATCCTGCTCAACCTCATCTCCCTCGCCGTGGTCCTGCGCGTGGACCTGGAAAACAAGAAACTGATGCACGGAGGGCGATTGTGAGTTTCTTGTTTCTGCAAAATAAGAACAGCGCGCCAGCGCTGAGGATGCGGTATGCAACCCTCATGCACGGAGGCCGTGTATGAACCAGAAATGTGCTCTGGTGATGGCTGGCGGAACCGGAGGCCACATCTTCCCGGGCCTGGCCGTGGCTGAAGCCTTGCGCGAGCGCGGCTGGCGCGTGCATTGGCTCGGCGGCAAGGGCGGCTTGAACGCACCCAGCATGGAAAGCCAGCTCGTTCCCCAACGCGGTTTTGCGTTTGAAGGCGTCGATTTTTCCGGTGTGCGCGGCAAGGGTCTGCGCACCCTGATACTGTTGCCGCTGCGCCTGCTCAAGGCGTTCTGGCAAAGCCTGGCGGTGCTGCGGCGCGTGCGGCCCGACGTGGTCGTTGGCCTGGGCGGCTACATCACTTTTCCGGCGGGACTCACGGCCGCGCTGACTGGCAGGCCGCTGCTGCTGCACGAGCAGAATTCGGTGGCTGGCATGGCGAACAAGCTGCTGTCGCTGGTGGCCCGGCGCGTGTTCACCGCCTTCCCCGACGCGTTGAAGAAAGCCCAATGGATCGGCAACCCGCTGCGCAGCGCCTTCATGCAGCAGGCCGATCCGCAGGCGCGCTTTGCCGCACGCACCGGTCCGCTGAAATTGCTGGTGGTGGGCGGCAGCCTGGGGGCACGCGCTCTGAACGAGATTGTTCCCAAGGCGCTGGCGCTGTTGCCGCCAACGCAGCGTCCCACTGTGCTGCATCAGAGCGGTGCCAAGCAGATCGACGAGCTGCGCGCAAACTATGCCGCCGCCGGCGTCACGGCCGAACTCACGCCCTTCATTGACGACACGGCAACCGCCTTTGCCGACGCGGACATCATCATCTGCCGCGCCGGCGCGAGCACCGTCACCGAGATTGCGGCCACCGGGGCCGCGGCCATCTTTGTTCCCTTTCCCGCTGCAGTGGACGACCATCAGACCACGAACGCGCAGTTCCTGGTGCGCTCGGGCGGCGGCTGGCTCATGCCGCAAGCGACGTTGACGGCGCAGTCGCTGGCGCACACGCTGTCCGGCTTGACGCGCGCCGAGCTTTTGCAAAAAGCGCAGCAGGCCAAAGCGCTGCAAAAGTTGGGCGCAACCGCTGCGGTGGTGCAGGCCTGCGAGGAGCTGGCCGAATGAAACACGCCGCTCGCCACATCCACTTTGTCGGCATCGGCGGCGCCGGCATGTCGGGCATCGCCGAGGTACTGCTCAACCTGGGCTATGCCGTTTCGGGCTCGGACCAGTCCGACAGCGCGACGCTGCAGCGCCTGGCTTCACTGGGCATCAAGACCAGCGTCGGTCACGCAGCGCCGCAGGTGGCCGGTGCGGATGTGGTGGTGACGTCGACGGCGGTGCACGCCGACAACCCCGAGGTGCTGGCTGCGCGAGAGCAGGGCATTCCGGTGGTCGCGCGCTCGCTCATGCTGGCCGAGTTGATGCGTCATCGCAGGGGCATTGCCATCGCCGGAACGCACGGCAAGACCACCACCACCAGCCTGGTCGCCAGTGTGCTGGCCGACGGCGGCCTGGACCCGAGCTTTGTCATCGGCGGGCGCCTGAACAGCGCAGGAGCGAATGCGCGGCTAGGGCAGGGCGACACCATCGTGGTCGAAGCCGACGAGTCGGACGCTTCGTTCCTGAACCTGCTGCCGGTGCTGGCGGTGGTGACCAACATCGACGCCGACCACATGGAAACCTATGGCCACGACTTCGGGCAACTCAAAGCCGCGTTCGTGAGTTTCCTCAATCGTATGCCGTTCTATGGCACGGCGGTGCTGTGCACCGACGATGCGGCGGTGCGCGAGATCGTGCCGAAGGTCAACTGCCGGGTCGTCAGCTATGGCTTCGACGAAGACGCGCAGCTTCGCGCCGTCGACGTTCAGGCGGTCGGCACGCAGATGAAGTTCACGGTGCAACGGCGGGCCACGGCACGCGGCGCAGCGTTGCCGGATCTGCCTGTGCTGCTGAATCTGGCGGGCCGCCACAACGTGCTCAACGCGCTGGCCGCGATCGGCATTGCCCAGACACTCGGCGTCGGCGATGCGGCCGTGCAGACGGCATTGGCAAGTTTCCAGGGCGTGGGGCGACGCTTCCAGAGCCATGGCGAAGTGAGCGCCGCATCCGGAGGCACCTTCACGCTGATCGAGGACTACGGTCATCACCCGGTGGAGATGGTGGCGACGCTGGCCGCCGCGCGCGGCGCCTTTGCGGGGCGGCGCCTGCTGCTGGCGTTTCAGCCCCATCGCTACACCCGCACGCGCGACTGTTTCGACGACTTCGTCAAGGTCCTGGGCCAGGCCGATCTGGTGCTTTTGTCCGAGGTTTACGCGGCGGGCGAGGCGCCCATCGCCGGCGCCGACGGCCGCTCGCTGGCGCAAGCCGTGCGCGCGGCGGGTGCCGTGGAGCCGGTGTTCGTTGACGATATCGCGGCCATGGCGAGCGCGATTGCGCAGCACGCCCGCGCCGGTGATGTGGTGCTGTGCATGGGGGCGGGCTCCATCGGCTCCGTGCCTGCGCGCGTGCTGGAACTGATGCAGCCGGATGCCGCGCAAAAGTCTGAAGGAGTGTTGCAGTGAATCCAGAGATTCAATCCATGGGAAAGGTCGCGGTGCTGATGGGCGGCCTGTCGGCGGAGCGCGAGATCTCGCTGCTGTCGGGCCGGGGCGTGCTGCAGGCGCTGCGCGACAGCGGCGTGGATGCGCACGCTTTCGATCCGGCGCAGCGCGATCTGAGCGAACTCAAGACGGAAGGCTTTTCACGCTGCTTCATCGCCTTGCATGGCCGATTCGGTGAAGACGGAACGGTGCAGGGCGCGCTCGAATGGCTGCGCATTCCCTACACCGGCTCGGGCGTGATGGCCTCCAGCATCGCCATGGACAAGGTCATGACCAAGCGCGTCTGGCAGTCGGTGGGATTGCCGACACCGCGCTATGTCGTTCTCAGCCCCGAACAGCAGCAGCGCGAGCAGGTCCGCGCCGTGCCCGATGAACTGGGTCTGCCGCTGATCGTGAAACCGCCGCGCGAAGGCTCTTCCATCGGAGTCAGCAAGGTTCTGGGGTATTCGCAGATGCAGGACGCGGTGTCGCTGTCGGCGCGCTACGACCCGGACGTGCTGTGCGAGGAATTCATCGCCGGCGAGGAAGTCACCTGCCCGATCGTGGGTTCCGGGGCCGACGCGCACACGCTGCCGGTGGTGCGCATCAGCGCGCCCGAGGGCGCCTACGACTACCAGAACAAGTATTTCACCGACGTCGTCTCCTACCAGTGCCCCAGCGGCTTGCCGCAGGCCGAGGAACAGGAGATCTCGCGCATCGTGCTGGCTGCCTTCAAGGCCCTGGGTTGCCGCGGCTGGGCGCGCGCCGATCTGATGATTCGCGCCAGCGACCGCAAGCCGTTCCTGCTGGAGATGAACACCTCGCCCGGAATGACCAGCCATTCGTTGGTACCCATGTCGGCGCGCGCTGCCGGCATCAGCTACGAAGCGCTGTGCCTGTCGCTGCTCAAGCTTGCCAGCCTGGATTACCCCGGCGCGGCGCAAGGGGCAAAAGAATGAGTCCTGCCATGCCCGCGCCGATGGACGTGAAGCTCATGAATGTGACTGCGAGCGCGCTGTTCCTGGTGTTCGCGGGCCTGGTGCTGGCGGCGCTGCTGGGTTGGGCCATGCGCCATCCGGTGTTTGCCATCCGCGGCATCACAGTGCAGGGCGAGGTCGCGCACACCAACGCCGTCACGCTGCGCGCCAACGTCATGCCGCAGCTCTCGGGCAGCCTGTTCACGCTCGATCTGGCGCAGGCGCGCTCCGCCTTTGAAGCCCTGCCCTGGGTGCGCCGCGCGGTGGTCCGGCGCGAATTCCCGAATCGGCTGCGGGTGCAACTGCAGGAGCAGCACACGGCGGCCTTCTGGGGCGCGCAGGACGAGTCGCTGCTGGTGAACAACTTTGGCGAAGTGTTCGAGGCGAACGTCGGCGAGGTCGAGCAGGAGAACCTGCCGCGCCTGGTCGGGCCCGATGGTCAGGCCGCGCAGACGCTCAGGATGTACCGAGAACTCGCTCCCCGGTTTGCGGCGCTGGACGCGACGCTGGATCAACTGCAGCTCTCGGCCAGCGGTGGCTGGCGCGCCACGCTGGACACGGGTGCCGTGATCGAACTGGGCAGCGGCACGGCGGCCGAACTCTCGGCCAGGGTGCAGCGTTTTGCGCTGACGCTGACGCAGGTGGCGAGCCGCTACGGGCGCCACGTCGATGCCCTGGAATCGGCCGACCTGCGTTATGCAGAAGGTTATGCGCTGCGGCTGCAGGGTGTCTCCACCTTGGCTGCGGCCACTTCAAAAACAAGCAATCCACAGACCCACAGGTGAACGCATGGCAAAAGAATACAAAGACCTGGTCGTAGGACTGGACATCGGAACCGCCAAAGTGATGGTGGTCGTGGCCGAGGTGCTGCTCACAGGCGAGCTCAAGCTCGCCGGCCTGGGCATCGCGCCCAGCACCGGCCTGAAACGCGGCGTGGTGGTGAACATTGACGCCACCGTGCAGAGCATCCAGATGGCGCTCAAGGAAGCCGAACTGATGGCGGACTGCAAGATCACGCGCGTCTACACCGGCATCACCGGCAGCCACATCCGCGGCATCAACTCCAGCGGCATGGTGGCGATCAAGGACCGCGAGGTCAGTGCCACCGACGTGGCGCGCGTGCTCGAGACCGCCAAGGCCATCAACATCTCCACGGATCAGCGCGTGCTGCTGGTGGAGCCGCAGGAATTCGTGATCGACGGGCAGGACGTGAAGGAGCCCATCGGCATGAGCGGCATCCGGCTCGAAGCCAAGGTGCACATCGTGACCGGCGCCCAGACCGCGGCCGAGAACATCCTCAAGTGCGTGCGCCGCTGCGGCCTGGAAGTCGATCAGCTGATGCTCAATCCGCTGGCGTCCAGTCTGGCGGTGCTGACCGACGACGAGCGCGAACTCGGCGTGGCGCTGGTCGACATCGGTGCCGGCACCACCGACGTGGCGATCTTCACCAACGGCGCGATTCGCCATACCTCGGTGATCCCGATTGCCGGAGACCTGATCACCAGCGACATCGCCATGGCGCTGCGCACACCGACGCGCGACGCCGAAGAGATCAAGGTCGAGAGCGGTTACGCGAAGCAGCTGTTGACCGACCCCGACACTCAGGTCGAAGTGCCGGGTCTGGGCGACCGCGGTCCGCGCATGCTGAGCCGCCAGGTGCTCGCCGGCGTGATCGAGCCGCGGGTGGAGGAGATCTACTCGCTGGTGCAGCAGGTGATACGCGAGTCGGGCTACGAAGAGGTGCTGTCTTCGGGCATCGTCATCACCGGCGGCAGCGCCGTCATGCCGGGCATGGTGGAGCTGGGTGAAGACATCTTCTTGAAGCCCGTGCGTCGGGGTATCCCCAAGTATTCGGGCGCACTCTCCGACATGGTGGCTCAGCCCCGCGCCGCGACCGTGATGGGCATGCTGGAGGAGGCGCGCATGGCGCGCTTTCGCGGCCTGAAGGTGGCGCAAAAGAATGGCTCGATGCAGACCGCCATGGGTCGCGTCAAGGACTGGTTTGTAGGCAACTTTTGATGGGAATCGACATGAATCCATGCTGCATTTCGAGCGACCCCATCGTGACGATGAGCGCGCGTGCGTCAGGTCAACACTGGCGATGGCGGTGCACCGATCCGCCCTCATGAAGACGCGACAAGAACACATGAACAAACAATTTTGGCAACTGCAATTCAGGAGAAAAATATGAGCATCGAAATGATCGAAGTCGAGGAATTCAATTTGGGCACGCAGATCAAGGTGATCGGTGTCGGCGGCGGCGGCGGCAATGCGGTGGAGCACATGATCGGCTGCGCCGTGCAGGGCGTGGAGTTTGTCTGCGCCAACACCGATGCGCAGGCGCTGAGCCGCAGCGCCGCGCACAAGACGGTGCAGCTGGGCGTGACGGGCCTGGGCGCGGGCAGCAAGCCCGACAAGGGACGCGACGCAGCGCAGGCGGCGGAGCAGGATATCCGCGCGGCCATCGACGGCGCGCACATGCTCTTCATCACCGCTGGCATGGGCGGCGGCACCGGCACCGGCGCGGCACCGGTGATTGCGCGCATCGCCAAGGAGATGGGCATCCTCACCGTAGGCGTGGTGACCAAGCCCTTCGACTGGGAAGGTGGCCGGCGCATGAGCAATGCCGACGCGGGTCTGGCCGAACTCGAAGCGAATGTCGATTCGCTGATCGTGGTGCTGAACGAGAAACTGCTCGAAGTGCTGGGCGACGACATCACCCAGGACGAGGCTTTTGCCCATGCCAATGACGTGCTGAAGAATGCCGTCGGCGGTATCGCGGAAATCATCAATGTTCCTGGTCTGGTGAACGTCGACTTCGAAGACGTGCGTACCGTCATGGGCGAACCCGGCAAGGCGATGATGGGAACCGCCGTGGCCGCCGGCCCGGATCGCGCCCGCATCGCATCCGAGCAGGCCGTGGCCTGCCCGCTGCTCGAAGGCATCGACCTCTCGGGAGCCAAGGGTGTGCTGGTGCTGGTGAGCACGGCCAAGGGTTCGCTCAAGTTGAGCGAGTCCAAGCTGGCGATGAACACCATCCGCGCCTACGCCTCGCCCGATGCGCACGTGATTTACGGCACCGCGCACGATGACAGCCTGGGCGAGCAGATCCGCGTCACGGTCGTGGCAACGGGCCTGTCCCGCCAGGGCATGCGCCGCACGGCCCCGCCGCTGCAGGTGCTGCGCACCGGCACCGACAACGTGCCGTTTCATGTGCCCACGCTGAACTCGGTCGTCACTGGCAGCGGTGCGCAAGCCTCGGCCCCCACGGGTGCGGCGTCGCCCGACTACGGCAGCATGTCCGTGCCCAGCGTCTGGCGCACGAATCGCACGCAGGCCGCAGCCAAGGTCGACGCCCTGTCATCGGGCGGCATGGACGACTTCGAGATCCCGGCGTTTTTGCGCAAACAGGCGGATTGAGTCTTGTCTGCGCATCCGGCACTGGCTGGATGCGCAGGTCGGGTCAGCCTCGGGGGCGCAACCCGATACCTTCGGCCTAGCTGCCGAACGTGCGGGCGCGGCTGCGTCGGCGCCGCTCGCCGAACTCGCCGCTGGCGGGCACGACGTAGAGCGAAGCCAGCAGGCGCAGCAATACGCGGTTCACTTCCTCGATGTCCATTTCGTGCTGCTCGCACAGCAGGCGCGTCTGGATCGTGTCTTCGTGTTCCATCGCCGTGGCGATCGCCAGGCTCGGCTCATACGGGCCGGTGTGCGCCACCGTGGCTTCGAATATCCGTTCCGACAGGGGCAGGGTCTGCACCGCGGTCCCCAGCGGTTCGCCCAGCAGCATGTCGAGCTGCGAGAACAGGCCGCACAGGTAAACCTCGCGCTGCAGTTCGTGCTCTTCGCCTGCGTCCAGCAGGGTTTCCATCAGTCGGGCGCGCAGCACGATCGCCGTCGTGATCGGCTTCAGGTCGGCGTCGTCCATGGCCGACGGCAGCTGCTGCTCGAGCCAGCGTTCGAGCGAGGTGTAGCCGATCATCATGAGCGCGCGCCGCAGCGAATCGATGCCCGACTGCAGGCCCAGCGTGGGCGAATTGGCGTGCGCCAGAAAGCGGTAGACCAGCACCGGGTCCTGGCTCATGATCTGCTCGATCACCTCCATGGATTCGTCGGCGCGAACGATGCGCAGCACCTTGGCGACGAGTTCGCGCGAGGGCTCCAGCGTCTGATGCCGGTAGCAGTGCAGCACATCGTCCGCAGGCCAGCCGCAAAGCGCCTGGGCGTGGCGCTGGTCCAGGCAATGGTGCATCAGCGTGCGGCTGGCGACGCCTTCGTACAGCTGCTCGGCCAGCACCGGGCTGTGCTGCGGCGTGGTCCCGGGCTCCAGCGACTGGGCGCACACGCGCACCGCCTGCACTGCGTCCTCTGGGGAGAGCGTCAGCAGGCATTTCTCGAAACACGCGGCCACTTCGGGGTCGGGCAATTGGGCCGAGTTGCCGCGCCACACCAGGAACAGTCCCCGTTCGTGCGCCGCAAAGACGGCCTGCAGCGTCACCAGGTCATCGAGCCATTCGCTCTTGACCTCGATCCACGGCGCCTTGGCAGGCGCGTGCTCCAGCAGTTCGTGCAGCAGGCTGGGCGTCTGCGGCGAGAGCAGCAGCGGTGGCGAGTGCGGCGTCCACATTTCTTCCAGCGTGCGCAGCAGATGGCGCGCGTCCACCGGGTGCACCGGGTCGACCTCGATGAACAGCTGCACACCCGCGAGCTCGCGCAGCCGGTTCCACATGGGCCTGTAGCCCAGCACGATGGTGCCAAGAACCGACTTGGTCATGTTGGATCAACCGATGTAATTGAACAATGAAAGTTTCTGGATTTGGGCGTAGGACTGCAGCGCGGCACTGAAGCCGGTTTGCTGATTCTGGAAGTCCGAAATGGCTTGTACCATATTCACGTCCTGGGCACTGGACCGGTCGGCTTCGGCCTGGGTGGCGCCGGCAGTCTGCGCCGCGCCAATGGTGTCGGAGCGGTTCATCAGGTCGCCCGCCAGTCCGCGCGCAGCCTGCAGGCGGTTGATGCCCAGGTCGATGTTCGCCAGCGCCTGGCCCACGGCCTGGCTGGCCACCAGACTGCTGGGCGCGGAGCCGATGTCGGCGATGGCCTTGTCCATGACGCCAAAGATGCTGGTGTTGGCCTGAATGTTCAGGGTGTCGAGAGACTGCGGCGTGCCGGTGACGGTGAGTGACAGTCCGTCAAACGTGATAGGCGTGCCCGAGGTGAAATTGGCCGGGGCGCTGGTGACGGCAGCGGCAGGTGGCGTGGTCTGGGTCACCGTGTACTGCATCGTGCCCAGCAGGGCGTTCGCCTGGAACTGGATCTGGTAGCTGCTGTTGGGCGTGGGCACCGTCGTCGGCGGCGACTGCAGCGTGACAGCGCCGGTGGACGTGAGACCGGCGTTGGTCGAATAGCTCACGTTGAAGCTTGCGTCCTGCCCCGGCTTGAACATGAAGGCCTTGTCGCCGTCGAGCGCAGCAGGGATCGAGACGGAGGTGCTCGAGGTCTGACCGGCGATGCCGTTGAAGGTGTAGGTGCCGGGCGAGGAACTTTGCTGCACGAAGGGCGCGAGCGCGCTGCCCAGCGCGCCGAACAGCGGGTTGCCGTTGGCGTCGGTGGTGTTGGAGAGGGAAAAGACCTGGTCGCGCAGGCTCGTGAGCTGCTGCGCCACCGTCTGCCGATCGGCGGGAGACAGGGTCGCATTGCCTGCGCTCACGACCAACTGGCGGAACGACTGCAGCGCGTCCACGGCGCTGCCCAGCGTGGACTCGGCCGAGGTGATGGCGTCCTTTTGCAGGCCCAGCGCCTTCTGGTCGGATTGGATGCGCGCAAGGCGCGTGATGGCCCGTTCCGCCTGCGCCGCTCCGACGGGATCGTCGGCCGGATGGGCGTTCTTCAGACCCGAGGTGAGGCTTTGCTGCAGCGTCGACAGGGACACTTGGCGATCGTTCAGGTTGGCGACCGAATTGGTGTAGCTGTTGGCTGTTCCCAGCCGCAAGAATGAGTTGATGGTCATGGTGTGCTCCCGGCTGCTGCTCAAGCGCCCAGGCTCTGAAGCAGGCTGGTGAAAATCGTCTGCCCGATCTGCAGCACCTTGGCAGACGCCTGATAGGCCTGCTGGAACTGCAGCAGCTTGGCCGCCTCCTCGTCCAGGTTCACGCCCGAGACCGCGGCCTTGTTCATCTGCGCATTGGTCGCGATCGCCTTCGAAGTGGAGGCGGCAAAGCCGGCGGTTTGTGCCAGCACCCCGACCTGCGATATCGCCGCAGCGTAGCCGTCGGTCAGCGGCGCACCGTCGAACAAGGTCGTGTCGCGCAGGTTCACCAGTGCGGTGGCGTTGCCCGAATTGGTGGACAGGTAATTCTTCGGTGAGGGCCCCATCGAGAGCGTGTCGCCCGTCACCGGTGCGCCGCTGACCGTCATGGTCCAGCCGTTGTAGCTGATGGTCGCCCCTGGCGTATAGGGAACGGATACGGGATTGCCGGTCCCGGTCCCGACCACGTCGAAGGTGCCGGCAAGCGCGTTGAAGGTCAGCGTCACGGGTTTGAGCAGATTCGCGTTCGGCGTCTGCACCTGCGTGCTGGTCACGACCAGCGTGCCGGTGTTGCTGGCGCCCGCGCTGGACTGTACGTTGATGGTGGGCCCCACGGTGATCGTGTCGCCCGTTTTCGGCAGGCCCGTGAGCGTCATGCTCCAGCCGTTGTAGCTGATCGGCTGGCCCGGCGTGTAGGGCACGTTCACCGGGTTGCCGGTGCCCGTGCCCACGACGTTGAAGGTGCCAGTGGCCGCGTTGAAGGTGAGCTGGACGGACTGGGTCAGGTTGGCATTCGGGGACTGTGCCTTCAGGTTGGCCACCGCCAGACCGCCCGCATTGGTGGTGGCGACGCTGGCCACGACCGGACTGGCCACGGCCAGGTCGGCGGGCGAGGTGAAGGAGGTGTCGATCTGACCGGCGGCTGTGGAAAAGGGCTTGAGCAGGAAGCGGTCACCGGCCACGGCGCCAGCGCTGGCGCTCAAGGTCAGCCCGTCGACCTGAACCGGAGGCGTGGCGAAATCAAAGGCCGTCACCTTGCCGTCGGACAGGCGCGTGATGTTGCCCGCGGTGCCGCTGGTGTAGGTCATCTGGTAGTCGGACACGGCAAAGGCGGTCGGGTCGCTCACGCTCAGGCTGATGTTTGCCGTTCCTCCATTGGTGGCGGCCGGCAAACCGGACGGCACGGCGGGTAGCTGGAACAGATTTCCACCGGGGTTGCCTTTCATGTCCAGCCCGAGTTGGTGCTGGGTGTTGACGACGCTGCCGATGGCCAGCGCCATGCGGCCCAGCAGGTTGCGACCCTGGGCCAGGTCCTTGTTCAGGAAGGTCATCAGCCCCTTGAGGCTGCCGCCGCCCAGATTGGTCTCGTCCATGGGGGCGCTCAGGCCGCCGGTCTTGATGGTCAGGGTATTGCTGCTGAAGTCGCCGGGATAGGTGCCGGGTGTCAGCGTCAGCGGGTTGGCGGTCGTGCCCTGCACCAGGGCCTGGCTGCCGGCCAGAAACACCGCGACGGTTCCGTCCGAATTCGGTATCGACGTGGTCTGCACGTACTGGTTGAGCTGGGTGATGAGCTGGTCGCGCTGGTCCAGCAAATCGTTCGGGCTCTGGCCAGTGCCGGTGCTGCGCGAAATCTTGTCATTGGCCGCAGCGATCTGTGTGGCCAGGCTGTTGATGGCCGTGACCGATTGCGCCAGCTGCGTCTGCACGCCCGACTGCAGCGCGTCCAGGCTGGCTGAACTGGACCGAAACTGGGTCGCCATCTGGTTTGCATTGGCCAGCGCCACGGTGCGCGCCGTCAGATCGGTGGGTGCGCTGGCGACCGCCGAAAAGCTGTTGAGCATGGTGCTCACGGCAGCCCCCAGGCCGTTGCTGCCTCCAGTAAAGATGTTTTCCAGCTGTGTCAGCTGGCTCGAGACCGTGTCGTCGGCCGCCTGCTGCGCCGCCGCCAGATTGGCCTGGGTATCGAGAAAGGCGCTGTAGTCGCGCATCACCGTCGTCACCGCCACGCCTTTGCCGACGTAGCCTGAGCCGCTGTTCTGTCCCTGCACCTGCTGCAGCACCACGGTTTGGCGTGAATACCCTGGGGTGTTCACGTTGGCGATGTTGTTGCCCGCCGTTTGCAGCGCAGCCTGGTTCGCCAGCAGTGCGCTGGTGCCGACGTTGAGCAGGCCCACGCTCATGCCTGTGCCCTCTGCAGGCGCAGCGTGCTATTGATGGCCTGACTCAATTTGGCTGCATAGGATGGATCGGTGGCGTAGCCGGCGCGCTGCAGTCCGCTGGCGTAGGCGGTGACGGATCCGGTCTGCTGTCTTGCCTGCGCATAGCGCGGGCTGTTGTTGATCATCTTGGCGTAGTCCTGAAACGACGCTTCGTACGAGTCGTAGGCGCGAAACCGGGCCACGGTTTTTTGCGGCTGGCCATTGACGTATTCGGTGGTCGTGACCTCGGCCACCTTGCCGCTCCAGCCCGCTCCCGCCTTGATGCCGAACAGGTTGAACGAGGTGGAGCCGTCCGGCAGGCGGATTTCGTGTTGCCCCCAGGCGCTTTCGTGCCCGGCCTGGCCGATCATGAAGCCTGCGGGGATGCCGCTGCTTTGCTCCACCTTGGCCGCCACCGCGCTCATGCGCTGCACAAAGCCACTCTGGCTCACGCTCGCCGCCGCACCCGGCACAGGAGGCAGCGTCACAGGTGCAAGCGGCAGCTTGGTGATTGTGCCCGGGCTTGCAGGCTGGGCCGCGCCCATCTGCTGCGAAAGCTGGCGTTCAATGGCTGCCGACAGACCGCCGGGTTTGCCCGACATCTGCACCGCCAGTTGCTGGTCCAGCAGGTCGGCGCCGAGGTCGCCCTGGGGGCCGTCGAGCATGCCCGACTTCTGGGTCGCGTCGCGCATGCTCTTGATGAGCTCGCGCATGAACAACGACTCGAATTGTTTGGCGGCTTCCTTGATCGACGCGGGGGTGGCCTGGCCGGCCTGCAGCTTGAGCGCGTTGAGCGATTTCGCATCCGCGGCGAGTGCGTTGGAAGAAACGGGGGCGATGCTCATCAGATCACCTCCAGCTCCGCATGGAGCGCGCCGGCGGCCTTGATCGCCTGCAGTATCGCCAGCAGGTCCTGCGGGGTTGCGCCCAGCGAGTTCAGCGCCCGCACCACGTCCGTGAGCTGGGTCGAAGGCGGCACCTGGATCAGCATGCCGGGTTCGCTCTTGATCTGGATGTCGGCCTTTTCCGTGACCTTGGTCGTGCCGCCCGTGGACAGCGCATTGGGCTGGCTCACCGACGAGGTGGAGCTGATGCTGATCGACAGGTTGCCGTGGGCGACCGCGCAGGGCCCCAGTGTCACGGCCTGGTTCAGCACGATGGAGCCGGTGCGCGCGTTGATCACGACCCTGGCGGCCGGGATGGAGCGCTCCAGCGGCAGCTCTTCCAGCTGCGCGATGAAGGTGATGCGCGCGTCGGCCTCGGTCGGCGCCTTGACCTGAACCGTGCGCCCGTCCAGCGCCTTCGCCAGGCCTTCGCCCATTTGCGCGTTGATCACCTGTGCCACCTGGCGCGCGGTCTGGAAATCCGAGGCGCTCAGGTTCAGGTTGATGCTGTCGCCCTGCAGCAGCGGCGAGGGCACGGCGCGCTCCACCTGCGCGCCGCCGGGGATGCGCCCGGCGTCCAGATGGTTCACCGTCACCTTGGAGCCGCCGGCCGATGCGCCGGCGCCGGCCACGACCAGGTTGCCCTGGGCCAGCGCATAGACTTCGCCGTCAGCGCCGCGCAGCGGTGTGGTGATGAGCATGCCGCCCTTGATCGATTTGGCGTTGCCCATGGAAGACACATTCACGTCGATGGTCTGTCCCGGCTGCGCAAATGCGGGCAGCTGCGCCGTCACCAGCACCGCCGCCACGTTCTTGATCTGCAACTGCGACGCCGCCGCTGCCGGCAGCGTGATGCCCATTTGCTGCAGGTAGTTCGCCAGACCCTGGGTGGTGTAGGCCATCTGTGTGGTCTGGTCGCCGGTGCCGTCCAGACCCACGACCAGGCCAAAGCCGGTCAGTTGGTTGCTGCGCACGCCTTGCACGCTGGCGACTTCCTTGATGCGCAAGCCCTGTGCGCTCGCCGGCTGCACCATGCCCACAATCAAGCCCACGGCCAGGAGCCAGAGGCGCAGGCGACGCGTGGGGGAGGAGGACGGGGAGTTCATGGTGTTGACACGGGGTCGCTGGCGTGAAGGTGGGGGCTGGAGTTGATTGTGGAGCCGGCTAGAACGGCAGAACCGTCAAAAAGAAGCGCGACAACCAGCCAATTGTCTGGGCCTCTTCCTGAGCGCCGCGACCCTTGGATTCGATGCGCACGTTGGCGACCTGGCTCGAATTGACGATGCTGCCCGGCTGCACCAGGCGCGGATCGACGGTGCCGGAGAAGCGCAGCACGTCCACGTTCTGGTTCACGCCAATCTGCTTGTCGCCCACCACCACCAGGTGCCCGTTGGGCAGCACTTCCACTACCACGGTGGTGATGGTTCCGGTGAAGGTGTTGGTGCTCTGCGTGCCGCCCTTGCCGGAGAAGCTGTTGCCCGATTTGGCGCCCACCCCCAGCTTGGCCAGGTCGTTGGCGCCCAGCAGCGGGAAGGCGGAAATGCTGGCGGAGTTGGCGGCCGAGCGATCGATGGTGGAGAGCGAGGTCTGGCTGGCCGTGACGTTTTCCACGATCTGTATCGTCACCGTGTCCCCGACCAGGCTGGCGCGGATGTCCTCGAAGCCCGAGCGGAAGGTGGCCGTACGGAACAGGCTGCCGGTGGCCGGCGCCGGGGCCCTTGCGGCGGCTGCGGCAGCCGCAAGAACCGCGGGACGCGTTGCTGCCGATTCCGCGAAGTCGACCGTGGGCGGCTGGGGCAGGTGCGAGCAAGCGCCGCACAGGGTCACCAGCAGGGCTGCGGCCCAGCGTGCCAGGCCCGGATGAGCGCGGTGGGCGGTGTGTGCACGAGCGGTTTTCATGATGCGCGTCCTGTGGCGGGTTGGATGGGGTGAACGAAATCGCGTCAGAGTTGTCCGAGCTTTTGCAGCATCTGATCCGAGGTCTGAATCGCCTTGGAATTCATCTCGTAGGCGCGCTGGGTCTGGATCATGGTGACCAGTTCCTGCACCACGTTGACGTTGGAGGTTTCGACGAAGCCCTGCATCATCGTCCCCAGGCCGTTGGTGCCGGCGGTACCGCTGGCGGGCTGACCGGAAGCGGCCGTTTCGGTATAGAGGTTCTGACCCATGGGCTGCAGGCCGGCCGGGTTGATGAAGTTGGCCAGCGCGATGGTTCCCACCGACTGCGGCGTGACGCTTCCCGGCACCGTGACGCTCACGGTGCCGTCGGTGCTGATGGTGACGCTTTGCGCGGTCGCCGGAATGGTGATGCCGTTGGCCACGGGCAGGCCGCTGGAGGTCACGAGCCGACCCTGCGAGTCCACCTGGAACGAACCGTCGCGCGTGTACGCCAGCGTGCCGTCGGTCTGCGTGACCTGGAAGAAGCCGTTGCCCTTGATCGCCACGTCCAGGTTGTTGCCGGACTGCGCCGGCGTGCCCTGCGCAAACGAGCGCGTCGTGGACACGACGCGCACGCCCAGACCCAGGTGCAGGCCCGTGGGCAACTGCGACTGTTCGGTGGCATTGGCGCCCACCTGGCGCAGGTTCTGGTACATCAGGTCTTCAAACACCGCGGTGCCGCGCTTGAAGCCGTTGGTGGAGACGTTGGCCAGATTGTTGGAGATGACGTCGAGCTGGGTTTGCTGCGCCTCCATGCCGGTCTTGGATATCCACAGGGAGTTGATCATGGTGCTGCCTTTGAGGTTTGCGCTGTTGCTGACGACGCTGGAGATCAGCCTTGCAGGCTGAGCAACTGGGTCGCGGATTTGTCGTTCGACTCGGCGCTTTGCATGAGGCGCATCTGAGCCTCGTACTGGCGCGCGCCCTGGATCATCTGGACCATGGTCTCGATCGAATTCACGTTCGAGCCTTCCAGCGCACCGGTCTGCAGCTTGGCGGTCGCGTCGGTCGGCAAGGGGTTGCCGGAGGTGGAGCGAAACAGGCCGTCGTCGCCGCGCTTGAGCGGGTCTTCGGCGCCGGGCGTGGCCATCTTGACGCGGCCCAGGCTGGCCGAGGGCTGATTCCCGACCTTGGCCGTCACGGTGCCGTCCGTTCCCAGCGTGAGCGAGGCGCCAGGCGGAATGGCGATGGGCGAGCCCGAGTCGGACAGCACCGGCAGGCCGTTGGCCGTCACCAGGTTGCCTTCGGGCGATACCTCAAAGGCGCCGTTGCGGGTATAGGCCTCGGTTCCGTCCAGGGCTTGTACGCCAAACCAGGCGTTGCCCTGCGCCATCGCGTCCAGGTTGCGTCCGGTGTACTGGATCGGGCCGGCCGTGTCCTTGAAGCCCGCCGTGGCGGTCAGTGCAAACACGCGGGTGCTGGCGCCGTCGCCGCGCAGCGGGACCGAGCGGAAGGTGGCGATCTCGGCGCGAAAGCCGTTGGTCGATGCATTCGCCAGGTTGTTGGCAATGACCGCCTGGCGCTGCTCGGCAGCGTTCGCTCCCGTCATCGCGGTGTAGATCAGGTGGTCCATGGCGCAGCTCCTGTTTCAGCGTTAACGCAGGTTCACCAGCGTGGACATCACCTGATCCTGGGTCTTGATGGTCTGGGCGTTGGCCTGGTAGGAGCGCTGCGCCGTCATCATGTCCACCAGCGCCTTGGTCAGGTCCACGTTGGAGTCCTCCAGTGCGCCAGAAGTCAGCGAGCCGAAGCTGCCGGTTCCGGGCGCGCCCGAAACGGGCGTGCCAGAAGACGGTGTGCCCACCCACATGCCGCCGCTCATGGGCGACAGGCCCTGCACGTTGGCGAAGGTGGCGAGCTGGATCTGGCCTGCTGGCACCTGCTTGCCGTTGTCGTAGCTGCCCATGATGACGCCCGAGGCGTCGATGTTGATGCTCGTGAGCTTGCCCGGCTTCTGTCCGTTCTGGCTCAGCGTGGAGACGGCAAAGCTGGTCCCGAACTGGCTTACCTTGGACAGGTCCAGCGTCGGGGCCGGAGCCAGGGCGCCGTTGACCGACGACATGGCCAGCGTCTGCGGCGTCAGGTAGGGGTTGGCGATCACCGTCGCCACGGGCGGAGCGCCGAGCATGCGCGTCACCGTTGCGGCCAGATTGCCGGTCGCCGGGTTGAACTCCATCGGCCCGGACGCCAGCGCCTGGGGCGTGCTGGTGCCGCCCACCAGATCGTTGGTGTAGGGCTGCCAGGTGTTGAGTCCGGTCTTGGTGAAGTACAGGCTCACCGGAATCGGCACGCCCTGGCCGTCATAGGCGGTCAGCGCCGTGCCGTAGGTGGCCAGCGGCGGCACCAGCGTGGGCGGAGATACCACGGCGCTGCCGGTGGAGGCGACGGCCGTGGCGTCCAGGTTCAGCGATGCGGTCACGGTCGTGGTGGCGACGGCCGGAATGCCGCTGCCCGTGGGCAGCGACAACGGGCCCAGGCTGCCGCCTGGCAGGATGGCTCCCGTGGTGGGATCGGGGCCGATGCCCAGCAACTTGGCGCCCGCGTTGGTGACGATGTTGCCGTTCACATCCTGCTTGAATGCGCCGTCGCGGGTGTAGGCCATGGAGCCGCTGGCCGTGGTGAGCTGGAAGAAGCCGCTGTTGTTGATGGCCACGTCCAGCGGGTTGCCGGTGGAGGAGATGTTGCCCTGGCTGAACTGCTGCGACACCGCTGCCACCGTGACCCCGATGCCCGCGCCCGAGTTGCCGCCCAGCGAGGAGGCGTACAGGTCGGCGAATTCGGCGCGCGACGCCTTCATTCCGGTGGTGTTGGCGTTGGCGATGTTGTTGCCGATGACATCCAGATTTTGGCTGGATGCGCTCAAACCGGACAGGCCTTGTTGAAAACTCATGATGCTCTCCTGGGAGGGTTAAACCGTAGGCTGCTTGCAGAAACTGAACTAGAGAATGGAGACGATGTCGCTGTAGGCGACCGGGCTGGACTGTCCAAGCAGACCCAGACTAAGCCCGTTGGCGCTGGGGTTGGCGGAGACGACCGTGGCCTGCATCAGCGGCGTGGCTACGACGGCCTGGCCGGCAGCGGTGGCCGTGATCTTGAAGCTCAGATCGGTCCGTCCGGCATAGCTGCCCGCGTCCCAGGAGAATGGAACCTGGCCCGCACTCTGCGGCCCCAGCTTGATCGTGTCCAGCACCTGCCCGCCGGCGGTCGTGACGCTGATCGACACCGCGTCGGCGTTGCTCGACAGATTGACGGCGCCCTTGCCCACGCCCGCGTTGAGCGCCAGGTTGGAGCCATTCACGATCACGTCGTGGCCCACGATGGAGGCGCCCTGCAGCGCCTGCATTGCGGAAAACTGCGTGGACATGCTCTGCACCGTGGCGTTGAGCTTGTCGATGCCGCTGACCATGTTGAGCTGCGCCATCTGCGTCGTCATCTGGGCGTTGTCCATCGGGTTCATCGGGTCCTGGCTGTTGAGCTGCGCCACCAGAAGCTTGAGAAAGTTGGCTTGCGTGGCGGCCGGACTGCTGCCGCTGCTGGCCGCGCTGGCAACGGCGTTGGCGGTGGACTGCGCGCTGCTGGTGGAGTTGACGGAGGTGATGGACATGGTGTTCTTTCAATGAGCCTATTGGCCGATTTGCAGGGTCTTGAGCAGCAGCGACTTGGCGGTGTTCATGACCTCGACGTTGTTCTGGTAGGAGCGCGAGGCGGAGATCATGTTGACCATTTCTTCCACCGAATTCACGTTCGAATGCGTCACATAGCCTTGCGCATCGGCGTTCGGGTTGCTCGGGTCGAGGATCTTCTGTCCCGGAACCTGGCTCTCGTTGATGCCGTTGACGCGCACGCCGGCAGAGGCGTCGGAGCCCATGAGCGCGGTCTGGAACACGACCTGGCGCGCCTTGTAGGCCTGGCCGTCGGGGCCGGCGACGGCGTCGACGTTGGCCAGGTTGCTTGCGACCACGTTGAGGCGCTGTGCCTGGGCGCTGATGGCGCTGCCCGAGACGTTGAAGATGGAAAACATGGACATGGCATTCTCCTAAGGTCCGGGCGGGCTCATTGCCCCTGGATGGCTGCCAGCAGGGTCTTGGCGTCGTTGTTGATGAAGCGCAGCGTGGCCTCGTAGCGCACGGTGTTGTCGACAAAGCTGGCGCGTTCGCGGTCCAGGTCGACCGAGTTGTTGTCCATGCTGGGCTGGGTTTGCACCGTGTAGCCCAGTTGCCCGGCCGAGCCGAGCTGCAGCGTCGAGTTCGAAAGCGAACCCATGGGAATGTGGCCGGCCTGCGTAGTCGAGGGGCTCATACCCAGTGACAGACCGCTTTGCTGGGCCATGGCGTTGCCCATGGCTTGCTTGAAGTTCAGGTCGCGCGCCACATAGCCAGGGGTGTCGGCGTTGGCGATGTTGCTGGCGATGATTTGCTGGCGCTGGGCACGCAATACCAGTGCCTTGGCATGGAAATCCAGATCGGCAGTCATCTTGTTCAGCATGTCGCACCTCGCGTGTTCTTCAGTCCCTGATATCCGTGTGTCGCCGCTTTGGGGCGTGAACAGATTATTCGGAAAACTTTAATTTCCGATGGCGCAATCAAGGGGGTGAAGCCCGCTTTGTTTGGCGCTTCAGTGCAGCACGAGCGGACTACAGTTTGGAGCGTGTACCAGTGCCTCCTCGGCACGACGCCACGCCACATTTCAGAAAGCCGATCATGAAACGCACCGCACATTTCAAACCCCTGGCGCTGGTCTGCCTGGCGTGTGCCTGGCTGTTGTGCCTGGCCGCGTCGGCCTCGGCACAGGATCTGGTGGCCAACGCCGATGCGATGGCGCTCACGCAGCGCTGGCTCGACGCCGCCGTGCGTCAGCCAGCCAAGTCTGAATCTCCGCTGCGGCTGGAAGTGAACGTGGGCAATCTGGACTCCCGGTTGCGTCTGGCCCCCTGCGCCGAGATCGAACCCTATTTGCCGGTCAACACCAGCCTTTGGGGGAAGACGCGCGTGGGCTTGCGCTGTCTCAAGGGGACGAGCCGCTGGAATGTGTTCCTGCCAGTCACGGTCAAGGCGTTCGGTCCGGCCTGGGTGCTGCGCGGCGCAGTCGCTCCCGGCAGCACGATACGGGAGGAAGACGCCATGGCGGCCGAAGTGGATTGGGCCAGCGAGCCGTCTCCCATCATCCGGGACGCGGCCCAATGGGTCGGCAAAGTGGCGGCCTACTCGCTGTCGGCGGGGCAACCGCTGCGCCAGGCGATGATCCGGCCGGCCCAGGCCTTTGCTGCCGGCGCGTCGATTCGCGTGCTGGCGCAAGGGCAGGGATTCAGCATCAGCTCTGACGGTCAGGCCCTCAGTCCGGGCATCGTGGGCCAGTTGGCGCGGGTGAGAACCGAGGCTGGAAAGGTGGTTTCCGGCACGGTTCTGGATACCCATACAGTGGAAATCTCCTTGTAAGGCCGAAATTTTCCAAAAGAGCTAAAGCTTGAACGCAATCCGTCGATACAGTCTGCAAGAACGCCTCAATGGGCGAAATTGGAGAGTGTCATGAAAGAAGTAAGCCGAATACCTGTTACTCCACCCCCCGTGGTGAGCAACGGCCAGCGCCCGGACAAGGCTGGAACGGTTGCGGACAACTCTCCAGACAAGACACAGAAATCCGCCCCCGCGCCAGCAACGGCCAACTCGACGCCGACCAAGGTCACGATGACCGAGGTGGCCCACCAGATGGTGCAGTCACGCCAAGTCAGCGCGGCCGACGTCGATCAGAAGAAAGTGGACGCGGTGCGCAGCGCGATCGAAAAGAAAACCTTCAAGGTGAATGCCGAGGCGATTGCCGACAAGATGCTGTCCACCGCCGAGGAAATGCTGCAGAAAAGAACCCACTGAACCGATCGAGCAACCATGGCCGCACCTGTACCCCGCAAACCCTCCGAATTTGATGCGACGCTGACGCGGGTGGAGCAGGCCTTGGCCGAGGTGGGCGCGCATCTGGCCGACGGCCAGGCGGGCGAACTGGAAATGGCTTGCCAGACCCTGCAAGGCGCGATGCTCGACTGCTCGCGCGTGGACCCGCGCTGGCTGCAGTCCGTGTCGTCCGACGCGACGTTGAAGGCGCGTTTGAAGGTGGTGCGCGCGGGCATCGCCCAGGTGCGCGAGAACATGGCGCGCCGGGCCGCTGCGGTGCAGCGCTCGCTGCAAATCCTGCTGCCGACTAACGGCGCTACCACCTACGGCCGCGGCCCTGCGGCCTACGGCGCCGGGCAGAAATCGCTCGCATCGTTTACATCTCTATCCGCTTAGGTTGGGGGGTCGGGTCTTGCGCCGACTTGCGCGCCTTTGCCGGGGTTTCGTCGCGGCGGATGCGGTGGTCTTGTTCGATCCGGATTTGCACCCGAGGCATGCCGGGTCTCGCCCCGGCGGGCGACTCACTTTCTCTTGCTTCGCCAAGAAAAAGTAAGCAAAGAGAAGGCGAGCCGGATTCGTCGGCCCGCTGCGCGGGCGCACTGCGATGCTCGGCGCAGCCGGGGTCTGGCTAAACTCGCTTCGCTCAAACAGACGCCAGCCCTGATCCGGCTGCACCTGCGCTTCTCGTCTCCTCATAACGGCTTGGGAGCCAAAGACAAAATCCGAAATCCAGGACCCACAAGGACGCGCCATGGCGCGTCCTTGTAGGCTTTGCTTCAGGCTGTTGGACTTTGTATCCGGACTTCCCCCTCTGTATGCGCCGAGCAGTGCAGCAGAGAGCGGATCAGGGCGGACGTTGTTTGAGCGAAGCGAGTTTAGGCCGACCCCGCTCGCTGCGATCAGCGCAGGTTGCCCGCAGCGAAGCGGAGGGACGCAGACAGCGGGGTCGCCTTTTCTTTGGTAACTTTCTTTTGGCGACGCAAAAGAAAGTTACTGCGCAGTCGGGCGCACATCCCGACAAAGCCTCGCGGGCTACGCGCACGTCACAACACATCATCGGTCAGCAGGACCATCTGCACCCCCAGCGGGTACGCCCTTCGCGCCAGAAGGGCTATCAGTGATCCCGCATTTTCGCCCGCAGCCGCGCCACCGACTGGCTGTGCAGCTGGCATACGCGCGACTCGGTGATGTCGAGCACCTTGGCGATTTCCTTGAGATTCATGTCGTGCTCGTAGTACATGCTCATGATGTACTGCTCGCGTTCGGGCAGGCTCTGGATGGCTTTCACCAGCGACACACGGATGCGCTGGTCGCGCAGCAGCTGCATCGGATCGGCGCTCTCGTCGCCCGCGTAGCGGTCCAGAAAACCCTCTTCATCATCGCTGCCACGGGACATGTCTTCCAGGTACACGAGTTGCGTGCCGCGCACCTTGCCCAGCAGTGACTGGTAGTCGTCCAGGCTCAGACCCAGTTGGGCGGCGATTTCGGATTCGATTGGACTGCGGCCCAGCACATGTTCGAGCTTGCGCACGGCCTGTTCGATTTCCTTTTGGCTCTTGCGTCCGCCGCGCGACATCCAGTCGCCTTCGCGCAGTTCGTCGATCATGGCGCCGCGAATCCTCTGGGTGGCGAAGGTTTCAAACTGCACCCCCTGGCTCACCTCATAGCGGCTCAGGGCTTCGGCCAGTCCGATCATGCCGACCTGGATCAGGTCGTCGACCTCGACGTTGGCGGGCAGCTTGGCGATCATGTGGTGCGCCAAGCGCCGCACCAGTGGCACGTATTGGCGCAGCGTGGCGTCACGATCCAGATGGCCGGTGGCGGTGTACATCAGTGACTCCGAACAGGTTGCCGGGTTGGGCCTGTAAACGATTCATTATGCATGGAGCACGCCTTGATGCTGCTGCATCGGAGCGGGTGAGAAGAAGAAATTCAGATCGTCGGGCTTGGGGTCGAAAGCCGACTTGCCGGTGGTCTGCATCGACATGCGCACCAGCTTGGCCGCATCCGCGCACTCCCAGTCTTCGGGGACGCGTTGACCGTTGGTCACGCCGCGCAGCGTCACCTGGTGCCGGATCAGCGCGTCCAGCGCCGGCCCCAGCTTCACCGCCTCGTCCACCTTGGAGAGCAGCACTTGCTGCTGCGCCGAGTCGCTCTTGAACGAGCTCAACACGTCGTCCAGCGTGTCGCCGTGGCTGCCGGCGTTGACGACCAGCAGGCGTTTGACGTGGGGCAGGTCCAGCACATCGTCCACCATGTCGCGCTTGTGCGGGTCGCGCGGCGCTACACCGGCGGTGTCGATCAGGATCATCTTCTTGTTGGCCAGCAGATTGAGCAGGTCCTGCAGCGCGGCGCGGTCGTGCGCCTGGTGCGCGACCACCCCGAGCAGGCGTCCATAGCCGCGCAACTGTTCCAGCGCAGCCACGCGGTAAGTGTCCAGCGTGATCAGACCCACCGAGTTGGGGCCATGGCTGCGCACGCACAGCGCGGCCAGCTTGGCTGCGGTCGTGGTCTTGCCCACACCGGTGGCGCCCACAAGCGCGAAGATGCCGCCTTCTTCCTGCAGCTGAGCCTGACCCATGTCGGTCTTGAGGTTGCGCTCCAGCACATCCATGACCCAGCGCACCGCGTGCGCCGCGTCGATGCTCTTGGGGAGGCGTTCCAGCACGCTGCGCGAGAGCGACGGCGAGTAGCCGGCGCGGATCATCTTGAGCATCAGGTTCGACTGGATCGGATCCTGGCGTGCCTGGCCCAGCCAGGACATGGTGTTGAAGCGCTCCTCGATCAGGTCCTTCATGTTCTGCAGTTCGTCCACGATGCCTTGCGAGCTCAGCGACAGCGTGGGCGGCACGGCGTGAGCTGCGCGCGGGCTCGGGGCAGCGACTGCCACCTGTGGCGTCGATTGAATCAGGTCGGCGTGCATGACCTTGGGCTTGGGCGCCGGGGCTGGCTGCGCGCGCGCTGGCGTGGCCGTGCGGGGTGCTGCGCCCATCTCTTCCTGGCGCCGGCGCAACATGCGCTCGCGCACATAGCTCTGGAACGACAGCGTGCTCATGGCCAGCTCTTCCGTGTCTTGGCTGACGCCGTCCTTGGCTGCACCCGCGCTGGCCGGTGCGCGGGCGATGGTGGCCAGCGACTCCTCGGCCGTGGCCATCACTTCAACGCCGTTGCCCAGCGGGCGATTCGAGAGGATCAGCGTGCCGTCACCAAAAGCCTGGCGCGCCAGAATGAGCGCTTCGCGTGCGGTGGGGGCGTGGAATCGTTGGATGTTCATGTCAATGCACCTCGGAGAATCGGACCAATACGGATCGTGTGGGTTTCAGGAATTTCGCTGTGCCCGAGCACCTGCAGGCGGGGCGCCAGGCGGCGCACCAGCTTGGCGATGGCGTTGCGGATCGCGTCCGGCACCAGCAGGCAGGCCGGCACGCCGAGCTCTTCCTGCTGCTGCGCCATGGCTGCGGCGGATTTGCTCAGCATGTCGGCCATGGATGGGTCGAGCGCTGCGCCGGTGTTGCTGCCCAGGGCCTGCATCAGCAGGCGCTCAAAATTGGGTTCGATCGCGATCACGTTGAGCTCGCGCACCGGGCCGTAGATCTGCTGCACGATCGCGGGAGACAGGGCGATGCGGATGCGCCGCGCCAGCTCCACCGGGTCGGTCACCGTGCCCGCATGTTCTGCCAGGGACTCGACGATGGTGCGGATATCGCGGATGTGTACGCCTTCTTCCAGCAAGAGCTGCAGCACCTTTTGAAAACTGCCGATGGAGACCATTTTCGGGACGACTTCCTCGATCAGTTTGGGGGCCAGCTTGGCGACGTGTTCCACCAGTTGCTGGGTCTCGGTGCGGCTGATCAATTTGGCCGCCTGCACCTGCATCAAGTGTGACAAATGCGTGGCCATCACGGTTTCCGAATCAACCACGGTAAACCCGGCCATTTGTGCTGCTTCCTTCTGGTTTTCGTCGATCCAGTGGGCTGGCAAACCGAACGCCGGATCGGTGGTGGCGGTGCCGATCAGCGGCGTCGAAATGCCGCCCGGGTTGATCGCCAGGAACATGCCGGGGTAGGCCTCGCCTTCGCCCACCACCACGCCGCGCAGCGTGATGCGGTAGCTGCTGGGCTTGAGCTCCAAGTTGTCGCGCACATGCACGGCAGGCGGCAGGAAGCCGACCTCCTGGGCGAATTTCTTGCGCACGCCCTTGATGCGTGCCAGCAGGTCGCCCTGACGGTTCTTGTCCACCAGCGCAATCAGGCGATAACCCAGTTCCAGTCCGAGCAGGTCCACTGGCTGCAGATCGTCCCAGCTGGCCTCGCCGTCGTGCGCAGCCGCCTTGGGCGCTTCCACCACAGGCTCGGGCGGCGGCGGGCGGTGCGCAATGGCCCAGGCGCCGTACGCCAGCGCAGCGCCCATCGTGAGGAACACCAGGTGCGGCATGCCGGGGATGATGCCGAGCAGCGCCAGGATGCCGGCGGTCACGCCCAGCACCCGGGGCGAGGCAAACATCTGAGAGACGATCTGGCCGCCGATGTCGCGGTCCTTGCCCACGCGCGACACCACCATGGCCGCGGCCACCGAGATCAGCAGGCCCGGAATCTGTGCCACCAGCGCGTCGCCCACGGCCAGCAGGATGTAGGTGTCGGCGGCCTTGCCCGCGGACAGGTCGTGCTGGAACATGCCGACCGCAAAGCCGCCCACGATGTTGATCACCAGGATCAGGATGCCGGCCACGGCGTCGCCGCGCACGAACTTGGACGCGCCATCCATGGAGCCGAAGAAGTCGGCCTCTTCGGAGACCTCGGCGCGGCGGCGCTTGGCTTCCTTTTCGTCGATCAGGCCGGCGTTCAGGTCCGCGTCCACGGCCATCTGCTTGCCCGGCATCGCGTCCAGCGTGAAGCGCGCCGAGACTTCGGCGATGCGCTCCGAGCCCTTGGTCACGACGATGAAGTTGATCACCACCAGAATCGCAAACACGATCAGACCGACCGCGAAATTGCCGCCGATCAGGAAGTGGCCGAAGGCCTCGATCACCGCGCCGGCAGCGCCGGGCCCGCTGTGGCCTTCGAGCAGCACGATCCGGGTCGAAGCCACGTTCAGCGACAGGCGCATCAGCGTGGACAGCAGCAGCACCGAAGGGAAGGCGGCAAAGTCCAGCGGCTTGATCATGTAGGACGCGACCATCATCACCATCAGCGCGACCGCGATGTTGAAGGTGAAGAAGGTGTCGAGCAGCCAGGTCGGAATCGGCAGCACCATCATCGCCAGGATGGCCACGACCAGGATCGGTGCGGCCGCGCCGTTCACCAGCGCGGCGTTGCGCACCAGCCATTGCTGCAGCGAGGACGTTTGGCCGTTCATGCTGGCACCGCCTCAGCCGCCAGTTTGGAGAAGGGGTCCATCTCCGGCGGAACGAAGGGCTCGGGCATCTGCTCGGGCATCGGGCCGTCGCCTTGCAGCGCGGTCTTGAGCTTGTACACATAGGCCAGCACCTGGGCCACGGCGGTGTACAGGTTGCCGGGGATTTCCTGGTTCAGTTC
This sequence comes from uncultured beta proteobacterium, assembly GCA_903838565.1. Lineage (GTDB taxonomy): Bacteria > Pseudomonadota > Gammaproteobacteria > Burkholderiales > Burkholderiaceae_C > CAIKVZ01. The sequence continues at coordinate 60,892 of CAILZB010000058.1, forward strand.
GGCGTGGGCGTACAGGGCGCGCGCCAGCATCGGCGACTGCAGCACCGGCACCTTGTTCGCCTTGGCCAGATCGCGGATCTTCAGCGCCAGCAGATCGGCGCCCTTGGAGATGACCTGCGGCGCGCCCATCTTGTTCTCGTCGTACTTGAGCGCGACCGCGAAGTGCGTCGGGTTCATGACCACGAAATCGGCTTTGGGGACGGCGCCCACGGAGTTGCGTTGCGCCAGTTCCTTTTGACGCGCGCGCAACCGGCCCTTCATCTGCGGGTTGCCTTCCGAATCCTTGTGCTCCTGTTTGATTTCCTGGTGCGACATGCGCATGCGTGAACTGAACATGAAGGCCTGCAAGGGCACGTCAACCGCGGCCACCGCGAACACCACCAGCAGCAGCAGGCTCACGCCGGCGCTCACCCACCTGGCCAACTCGGGAATCGCCGCCACCGAGGGCTGCAGCACCAGTTGCGCGACTTCGTCCAGGTGAGACATGAAGAAGCTGCTCGCCACGGCCACCAGGGCGACGGTCATGAGCACGAGCTTGAGCACCTGCGACACCTGTTCCTTGGAGAACAGACGGCCCAGGCCGGCGAGCGGATTGATTCGGCTGAAATCGGGGCCCAGGGGTTTCATGCTCATGACCCAGCCACCGGTGGCGACCGTGCTGATGATCACGGCCGGCAGGATGATGGCGGCAAAGGCGGCGGCCACGCCCAGGCCCACCAGCGTCACGTCGCGCAGCCGCACCAGCACGTCGCTGGTCTGGCCGACGATGCTGGCGTTGAACGTCAGTTGCTGGGACAGGGCCAGCTTGAGCTGGTCGAGCAGCGTGGGCGCCATCATCGACAGGGCGACGGCACCCGTACCCAGCACCGCCAGATTGCTCAGGTCACGCGAGCGCGTGACTTGGCCATCGTCGCGCGCTTTTTGCAGCTTGCGCTGCGTCGCGGGAAGGCTGCGGTCCTGACTGGAGTCCATGTGGGGTGTACCGTTGAAGTTCACCCATTGTCTGCAATGGCGCCGTTAACTAAAGCGCAAAAAGACGGCGTTTGTCCCGCTTATTGAGAAGCGGCGCAGGTCCCTGCGCCGAATGCAGATCAGAAGCCCAAACTGGCGAGCAGATCATCCACTTGTGACTGGTCGGTGACGACATCCTGGTTGCCTTCGGGATTGACTACCGGGCCGTGCAGGTTCTTCGACGGTTCGGGCACCACGGGCGTCGCGGGCGCGGTCTGGATCAGCAGCCGCACCAGCTGCTCCTCGATGGTGGAGGTGAGCGCCACCACGCGCGTGATCACCTGTCCCGTGAGGTCGTGAAAGTCCTGGGCCATCATGATTTCGGTGAGGTGGGAGTCCACCTCCTGAGAGCTCTTCTGCACCGCGTGCACGAAGTTCAGCACGTGGCCCCGCGCCACCGCACCCACCGGGTCCTTCACGATCAGGTCGGCGATGCGCTGCGCTTCCGCCGAAATCAGGTCGTGCTGCACCTTGGCAAGTTCCACCCGGTTCAGCACCTTTTCGGCGGCTTCACCGGTGAGTCGGGCGATATAGGACAAGCGACTCTTGGCGTCGGGGAGTTCTTCCACCGTGCCTTTGAGCGCGTCGGCGTAACCGAGCTCCTTGAGCGAGTCGTGCAATTGGCGCGTGAGGATGCCCAGCTTGTGGTGCACAGCCGCCGATGCCGTATCCGGAGCGCTGGTGGTCATGTCGGTGGTTTCCATGGTGAGATCAGAGTCCCATCTTCTTCAGGATGGCGGCGACCTTTTCTTCCAGCGTGGCCTTGGTGAAGGGTTTCACGATGTAGCCCGCGGCGCCCCCCTGGGCGGCGGCGACGATGTCTTCCTTGCGCGCCTCGGCCGTGACCATCAGCACCGGAAGGTGTTTGAGTTTCTCGTCCTTCTTGATTTCTGCCAGCAGCTGAAAACCGTTCATGTTGGGCATGTTGATGTCCGACACGACGAAATCGAATCTCCCGTTGCGCAGCTTGTGCAGCGCCACCACGCCGTCCTCCGCCTCATCCGCATCGGCGTAGCCGCTTTCCTTGAGCAAATTGCGCACGATGCGTCGCATCGTGGAGAAGTCATCGACGATCAGAAAGCGAAGGTCGTTTGCCATGTTTGAAACTTTCGGTAAGGGGATAAGTGCGGATTCAGGGCAAGAGCTTAACGCAGTTCAATGTGCGCCCGGCGGCGCCACGGTTGCGGGCTCCGGGGCGTCCGGCATGGCGACTGGTTTGCTGCTGAGCAGGCGCTCCTCGGCCTCGCGCGTCATGATGGTGATGCTGATCCTGCGGTTGGCCGGGCTCTTGGGGTCGTTTTCGTCCAGCAGACTGGTCGCGGCCAGGCCGGCGACGCGCGCCAGCTTGTCGTCGGGCATGCCGGCGGCCACGAGTTCGCGTCGCGTCGCGTTGGCGCGGTCGGCGGACAACTCCCAGTTGCTGTAGCCACCATTGCCGCCGCTGTAGGGTGTGGCGTCGGTGTGACCGGCCAGGCTCACGCGGTTTTCCACGCCGTTCAGCGCTGCGCCGATTTCCCGCAGGATGTCGCGCATGTAGGACTTCACCGAGGCGCTGCCGCTGGCGAACATGGGCCGGTTCTGGTCGTCCACGATCTGGATCAGCAAACCATCGGGCGTGACTTCCATGCGGATTTGCGAGCGGTACTCGTTGAGCTTGGGCGTGTCGGCGATCAGCTGTTCGATCTTGGCCTGGAGCGCGGACAGGCGCTTGGAGTCCTGTTTGGCGACCTCGGCCTTGGCGGCTTCGGCCACCTGCTTCTTCGTCGGCGCGGGCGCGCTGCCGGAAGGCTTTCCCTGACCGGCGGAGCGACTCAAATCCGTGCCGCCGCCGGGCATCATGCTGGTGCTGTTGCCGGCGCCGCTGCCGCCGGAGAGCGCCACCTTCAAGGGTGAATTGAAGTAGTCGGAGAGCCCCTTGAGGTCGCCCTGTGCGGTCGAGCCCAGCAGCCACATCAGCAGGAAGAACGCCATCATCGCCGTGACAAAGTCGGCGTAGGCGATCTTCCAGGCGCCGCCGTGCACGGCGTGGCCGCCCTTCTTGATGCGCTTGATGATGATCGGCTGGAGTTTCTTCCCTTCAGTGGCCATGATGCAGACTTGTCGCTGTTATTTCTTGCCGCGCACGTGGGCTTCGAGTTCGGCAAAGGTGGGCCGGTCCGGAGAGAACAGCACCTTGCGGCCAAACTCGATCGCCGTGGTGGGGTTGTAGCCTTGCATGCTGGCCAGCAGCGTGGTCTTGATGCACTGCAGTTCCTTGGCCGCGTCTTCGGTCTTCTGCTCCAGCAGTCCGCCCAGCGGCTCCACGAAGCCGTAGGCCAACAAGATGCCGAGGAAGGTTCCCACCAGCGCCGAGGCGATCATGCCGCCCAGCACGGCCGGCGGTTGACCCACCGAGCCCATGGTGTTGACCACGCCCAGCACGGCGGCCACGATGCCGAAAGCCGGCAGGGCGCCGGCCAGGCGCGCAATCGCCGCCACAGGCGCGTGTGCTTCCTGGTGGTGCGTATCGATTTCGCTGTCCATGAGCGATTCGATCTCGTGCGCGTTCAGGTTGCCCGAGACCATCATGCGCAGATAGTCGGTCATGAACTCGACCACGTGATGGTCGCTTCCGACCACGGCGTGCTTCTTGAACAGGGGTGATTCGTGCGGTGCTTCGACGTCCTTCTCGATCGCCATCAGGCCTTCCTTGCGCGCCTTTTGCAGGATGTCGTAGAGCAGCGCCAGCAGTTCCATGTAGCGCGCCTTGGTGAATTTGGAGCCCTTGAGCGCCTCCGGAATCATCTTCAGCGTGGCCTTGAGCACCTTGGGCTGGTTGTTCACCACGAAGGCGCCGCCGGCCGCGCCGAAGATGGTAATCATCTCGAACGGCAGCGCGTGCAGGATGACGCTGATGTTCCCGCCGTGAAAGATGTACACGCCGAAAATGCAGACCATCGAAACGACATAACCAACAATGACAAACATAGTATTGACTCTGACAAGTTCGAAGCACGGTCGCGTTGAAAGAAAGCCCGTGCGCGAGCATGCGAACTTGTTTTCCGTCTATTGTGCTTGAGAATAATGTAAAAAATCGGTGACAAAGGCCCGGTCTGACGGGCAAAAAACCTCATGTTTGACCAATCGCAGACCCTTTTGGCCCGATTCAGGCCTTCGGGGTGGCCGTGACCGCGATCAGTTGCTCCAGCTTTTCGCGTGCCGCTCCCGACGCCAGCGCGTGGGCTGCGCGCGCGATGCCGTCAGCCATGGTCGGTGCCACGTTGGCCGCGTACAGCGCCACGCCCGCGTTCAGCGTCACGATGTCGCGCGCGGCACTGGGGTGGTTCTCCAACACGCCCAGCAGCATGGCTTTCGACTCTTCGGCCGTCTCCACCCTCAGCGAGCGGTGGCTGGCCATGGTGAAACCGAAGTCTTCCGGGTGGATCTCGTATTCCGTGATGACGCCACCTTTGAGTTCGCCCACCAGCGTGGTGGCGCCCAGACTCACTTCGTCCATGCCGTCGCGGCCATAGACCACGACCGCATGCTCGGCCCCGAGCCGCTCCAGCGCGCGCACCTGGATGCCGACCAGATCGGGATGAAACACGCCCATGAGGATGTTGGGCGCATCGGCCGGATTGGTGAGCGGACCCAGGATGTTGAAGATGGTGCGTATGCCCAGTTCGCGCCGCACCGGCGCCACGTTCTTCATCGCCGGGTGATGGTTGGGTGCGAACATGAAGCCCAGCCCGACTTCGGCGATGCAGCGGGAAATCTGCTCCGGTGCGAGGTGGATGTTCACGCCCAGGCTCTCCAGCACGTCGGCGCTGCCGCTCTTGCTGCTCACGCTGCGCCCACCGTGCTTGCTCACCTTGGCGCCCGCGGCGGCCGCGACGAACATCGAGCAGGTGGAGATGTTGAAGGTATGCGAGCCGTCGCCCCCCGTGCCGACGATGTCCACCAGATGCGTGCGGTCCGCCACCTGCACCTTGGTGGAGAACTCGCGCATCACCTGCGCCGCAGCGGTGATCTCGCCAATGGTTTCCTTCTTCACGCGCAAGCCGGTGATGAGGGCCGCCATCATCACTGGCGACATTTCGCCGTTCATGATGAGCCGCATCAGGTGCAGCATCTCGTCGTGAAAGATTTCGCGGTGTTCGATCGTGCGCTGCAGCGCTTCCTGAGGGGTGATTTTGTGCGTCATGGTGGTGCCAAGGTGAAGATGTTGACGTGAAATTCAGTGAACGGGATTGTCCGACATCGCGAGGCGGATGCCGAAGCCGATGAACATGAGACCGGCGGCGCGCTGCATCCAGCGCTGGCCGCGCTGCAGTGCGGTGGAACGGCGCGCCAGAGCCGACGCGAGCAGGGCATAGCCGATGTTGATGGCGACCGAATTCAGGTTGAACAGCACGCCCAGCAGCACGAAGGCCAGTGCCTTGTGCGGTGTCTCGGCCGGGATGAACTGCGGCACGAAGGCCAGGAAGAACAGCGCCACCTTGGGGTTCAGCACGTTCGTCAGGAAGCCGCCGAAAAACGCGCCCTTCAGATCAGCAGCAGCGCCAGGGACAGGCGCTGGCGCCACCAGGCGCGCGTCGTCTGTGGCCTGGCGTGCCAGCAGGCTGCGCAGTCCCAGCCACACCAGATAGGCCGCGCCCAGCCACTTGAGCAGCGTGAACGCAGTGCTGGACGCGGCCAGCAAGGCGCCCAGGCCCACCGCGGCCGCGGCCACATGCACGAAGCAGCCCGCCGTCACCCCGAGCGCGCCGAACACGCCGGCCCGGGTGCCGCGGCGCAGCGACTGCGTCACGATGTAGAGTACGTCGGGGCCGGGCGTCAGATTGAGCAGTACGCCGGCTAGGATGAACCAGCCGAGTTGCGGGATGTCAAGCACTTTGCGGCGATCAGTTTTGGACCTCTGTCGCGCAAGGTCTTACGACGATTGCACCAGGAAGTTCTTCAGCATCGCGTGCCCGTGCTCGGTCAGGATCGACTCCGGGTGGAACTGCACGCCCTGGATCGCCAGCGTCTTGTGCTGTACGCCCATGATCTCGCCGTCGTCGGTCCAGGCGGTGACGCTCAGGCAGGCGGGGCAGTCGGCGCGTGCTATCGCCAGCGAGTGGTAACGGTTCACCGTGAACTGCCTGGGCAGTCCGGCGAACACGCCCTGCTGCGTGGTCGTGATGACGCTGGTCTTGCCGTGCATCAGCTGCTGGGCGCGCACGATGGTGCCGCCAAAGGCCGCGCCGATCGCCTGATGCCCCAGGCACACGCCCAGTATCGGCAGCTTGCCCGCGAAGTGCCGGATCGCCGCTACCGAGATGCCGGCCTCGGCCGGCGAGCACGGGCCGGGCGAGACCACGAGGCGATCGGGTGCGCGCGCGGCGATCTCTTCCAGCGTGATCTCGTCGTTGCGGAACACCTCCACCTGGGCGCCGAGTTCACCGAAGTACTGGACGATGTTGAAGGTGAAGCTGTCGTAGTTGTCGATCATCAACAGTCTGAGCTTGTGATTCATGGCTTACTCCAGACCTTCTTCGACCAGTTCGCTGGCGCGCAGCAGCGCGCGCGCCTTGGCTTCGGTTTCCTGCCATTCCAGTTCGGGCACCGAGTCCGCCACCACGCCGGCTGCGGCCTGCACGTACAGGGTCTGGTCCTTGATGATGCCGGTGCGGATCGCGATCGCCACGTCCATGTCGCCGGCAAAGCTCAGGTAGCCGCAGGCGCCGCCATAGAGCCCGCGCTTGGTGGGCTCCAGCTGATCGATCAGCTCCATCGCGTGCACCTTGGGCGCGCCGGTCAGGGTGCCGGCCGGGAACGTGGCCTTGAGCACGTCCATGTTGCTCATGCCCTGGTTCAGGATGCCTTCGACGTTGCTCACGATGTGCATCACGTGGCTGTAGCGCTCCACCGCAAAGGCGTCGGTCACCTTCACGCTGCCGATTTGCGCGATGCGCCCGATGTCGTTGCGCGCCAGGTCGATCAGCATCACGTGTTCGGCGCGCTCCTTCGGGTCGTGGATGAGTTCGCTCTCCGCCGCCAGGTCGAGCTCGGGGGTGGCGCCGCGCGGACGCGTCCCGGCGAGCGGACGGATGGTGATTTTTTCGCCGGCCGTGGTCGCCTCCTGGCGCACCAGAATCTCGGGCGAAGCCCCCACCACGTGGAAGTCGCCAAAGTGGTAGTAGTACATGTAGGGCGAAGGGTTGAGCGAACGCAGCGCGCGGTACAGGCTCAACGGTGACTCGGTGTAGCGCTTGTGGATGCGCTGGCCCACCTGCACCTGCATGAAATCGCCGGCCTCAATCAGGCCCTTGGCGCGCTCCACGGCGGCGATGTAATCGGCCTTGGCAAAGTCGCGCTGTGCCGTGTGGCCTTGCGTGGGCTTGACGATGGGCGCGTGCACCGGTTGCGCCAACTGCGCCTTCAATTCGAGCAGACGCTGGCTGGCCCGGTTGTACGCATCGGGCAGGGCCGGATCCGCATAGACGATTAGATACAGCTTGCCGCTCAGGTTGTCGATCACCGCCAGCTCCTCGCATTGCAGCAGCAGGATGTCGGGGCAGCCCAGGGTATCCGGTGGACAGGAGTGCACCAGCTTCTTCTCGATGTGGCGCACCGTGTCGTAGCCGAAGTAGCCGGCCAGGCCGCCGCAAAAGCGCGGCAAGCCGGGACGCAGCGCGACCTTGAAGCGCTGCTGGTAGGCGGCCACGAAGTCCAGCGGGTTCGCGTGCGAGGTCTCCACCACCACGCCGTCGGTCACGACTTCGGTCAGCGCCTGCTCGCCAAAGCCGCTGGCGCGCAGCAGGGTGCGCGCCGGCAGGCCGATGAAGCTGTAGCGGCCAAAGCGCTCGCCACCGACCACGGACTCCAGCAGGAAGCTGTAGGCGCTGCCCTGCGCCAGTTTGAGGTAGAGCGAAAGCGGCGTTTCCAGGTCGGCAAAGGCCTGCAGCAGCAAGGGGATGCGGTTGAAGCCCTGGGACTTCAGGCGCTCGAATTCAATTTCAGTCATCACGGGAAAACCTTTCAAGGCGAACCCCGAAGGGTTTGCCGGGGTTGCAGCGGCCGGCGTGGGGCGCTGCGTTCATTCAAATCCACGCCGTTGGTCGGCGCGGTGGCGGGGGTCAGGCCTGCTCAGCGCGGGCGCAAAGCAAGCGACGCCAGGGCCAGGCTCCCCGGTCGCTGAGACCCGTGTTGATGACGCGATGAATGAACATGGCCAAAGTGTAGCAAACCTGCGTGGCCGGGATGGAGGCTGCGCGCTGATCGGCTAAAGTGAAGCCTGTGTCAACTCGGAGGGTCTGATTCCATGAACTTGAATCAATTGAAGATCAGTACGCGCCAAAGCCTGGCGTTTGGTGTGCTGCTGCTGATCACCGCGCTGATCGCCAGCATCGGCGTCTGGCAGCTGGGCAGCGTGAAGGCGGCGAACAAGGAGATCGCCACCGGTCAGGTACAGCGCAGCCTGCTGGCCCAAAGTTGGGCGCAGATGATCAACATCAACTGGGTGCGGGCTTCGGCCGCGTTGAAAACGCAGGACACCGCCTATATCGAGGCCTTGCAGGCCGACATGGCGGCCACGTCCAAGGCGATCAGCGAGAACCAGAAACAGCTTGAGACCCTGCTGAAGGACGACAAGACCGAGCAGCTGATGGCCGCCGTGGCGCAGAGCCGCACCGTCTACGTCAACGCACGCGCCGAGCTGATCAAGAAGCAGAAAGCGGGCGAGAAGATTTCCGATGCCGTGGACCGTGACCTGCGTCCCTTGGCGCAAGCCTATTTGAACAACGTGGACCAGGTCGCCCGGCACGCCAGGGAAGGCCTGGAACTGGCGCAGTCCAAAGCCGAAGCGGCGGCGACCTCGACCCAGTTGGCGCTGGGCGCTGGCGCGGCCGTCTCCCTGGTGTTGGGGCTGCTGCTGGCGGTGCTCGTCACGCGCTCGATCACGACGCCGCTGCAGCAGGCGCTGGAGGCGGTGCAGGGCATCGCCAGCGGCGATCTGGCGCATGAGATTCGCGCCCATGGCGAGGATGAAATCGCGCACCTGATGCAGGCGCTTTCGGCCATGAGAGAGAATCTGGCGCGCATCGTGAGCCACGTGCGCCAGGGCTCGGAAGGCGTGGCCACGGCCAGCGCCGAGATCGCCTCCGGCAACCACGACCTGTCCAGTCGCACCGAAAGCCAGGCCAGCGCGCTGGAGCAGACCGCCGCATCGATGGAGGAGCTCAGCTCCACCGTGAAACAGAACGCCGACAACGCGCGCCAGGCGAACCAGTTGGCCATGAGCGCCAGCACCGTGGCCGTGCAGGGCGGCGAAGTCGTGGGCCAAGTGGTGGAAACCATGAAGGGCATCAACGACGCCTCCAGGAAGATCTCCGACATCATCAGCGTGATCGACGGCATTGCCT
>CAILZB010000059.1 GCA_903838565.1 uncultured beta proteobacterium
GATCTGAAAGAACGCATCCTCAAAGGCATCGCAGAGATAAACGCATCGCCGGTGGTATTTCGATGGAACAAGTTCGACCTCGGCGTCACTTGATATGTATTTGTTTTAATGGAACGAACTACTAGTACTATTACTAATCCCTGGTCACGCGCACCAGCTCTTCGCGCGAGGTGACGCCGGTTTGCACCAGGCGCTCGCCGTCTTCGCGCATCAGCGTCATACCGGCCTTGATCGCGGCGTCACGGATCAGGGCTTCGGAGGCGCGGTTGTGGATCTGCGCACGGATGGCGTCGTCGGTCACCAGCAACTCGAACACACCGGTGCGCCCCTGGTAGCCGGTGTGGCCGCATTCGCCGCAGCCGATGCCGTGGCGCTCCGCCGCAGGGCCGCCCCAAGGCGGAGCAGCCCCCCCGGGGGGCAGCGAGGACACGCCAGTGCCGAGCGTGGGGGCACAGTGCGGGCACAGCTTGCGCACCAGTCGCTGCGCCAGCACGCCCAGCAGGGAGGAGCTCAGCAGGAACGGCTCCACGCCCATGTCGGTCAAGCGCGAGACGGCGCTGGCTGCGTCGTTGGTGTGCAGCGTGGCCAGCACCAGGTGGCCCGTGAGGGACGCCTGGATGGCGATCTGCGCGGTCTCGAAATCGCGGATCTCACCGATCATGATGATGTCCGGGTCCTGGCGCAGGATGGCGCGCAGCGCCTTGGCAAAAGTGAGGTCGATCTTGGCGTTGACCTGGGTCTGGCCCACGCCGGCGAGCTCGTATTCGATCGGGTCTTCCACCGTCATGATGTTGCCGCGGTCCGCGTCCAGGCGTTGCAGCGCCGCGTACAGCGTGGTGGTCTTGCCGGAACCGGTGGGGCCGGTCACGAGCAGGATGCCGTGCGGCTGCGCGATCAGCTTCACGAAGCGCGCGAGCGTGTCGCCCTGCATGCCCACGGCTTCGAGCGTGAGCTTGTCGCCGCTCTTGTCCAAGAGGCGCAGCACGGCACGCTCGCCGTGCGCGCTGGGCAGCGTGGAGACGCGCACATCGACGGCGCGGGTGCCGATGCGCAGCGAAATACGCCCGTCCTGCGGCAGGCGTTTTTCCGAGATGTCCAGATCGGCCATGATCTTCAGGCGCGAAATCAGCGCCGCGTGCAGCGCGCGATTCGGCTGCACCACCTCGCGCAGCGTGCCGTCGATGCGAAACCGCACGCAGCTGTGGCGCTCGTAGGGTTCGATGTGGATGTCGCTGGCGCCGTCGCGCGCGGCCTGCGTGAGCAGCGCGTTGAGCATGCGGATGATGGGCGCGTCGTCCGAGGTCTCCAGCAGATCCTCGATCGCCGGCAGGTCCTGCATCATGCGCGACAGGTCGGCGTCGCTCTCCACTTCGCTCACCACCGTGGCGGCGCTCGATTCGCCCTGCGCGTAGGCGGCGCTGATGCGCTGCGCCAGGGTGGCGGCGTCGATCTGCTGCACCGACTGCACCGCGTACTTGCGCATCACTTCGCTCCAGGCACCCAAGTCGGGCGCCGGGCCGTGCCACAGGGTGCAGACCTGGCCGTCGTCCTCCAGCAGCAGCTGGCAGCTGCGCGCAAAGGCATAGGGCAGGGGATGACGCGGGCTGGCCATGCTACTTGAGACTCGGTGTGGGTTGGGACCCGGTCACGTCCTGCTGCGTCGCTGCCGCAGGCGCGCTGCCCCAGGTGCCAGACATGCCAGGTGCCATCAGCGGCCCGGGCATGGGTTTAGTGGGAGCTGGCTTGGGCAGCGGTGCCATGACAGGGGCCTGGTCCACCGGCACGGTGTAGCTTTGCGTGGGCTGGGCGCTTTGCTGCACGCCGCGCATCGAGTCGTAGCGATCGAATGCCAGCGCCTCGCTCTCGGCCGCAGTGCGCACGATCAGCGGGCGCAGGAACACCATCAGGTTGGTCTTGGTGCGACCGCGGGTATCGCTTCTGAACAGCGCTCCGGCCACGGGCAGGTCGCCCAGGAAGGGCACCTTTTGCTGGGTGCCGGAATAGTCGTCCTGCATCAGACCGCCCAGCACCACGACCGCTCCGTCGCTCACCAGCACGGTCGATTCAATGGAGCGTTTGTTGGTGGTGGGGCCGTTCGGATTCAGCAACGTGCCGGCCTGGATCGAAGACACTTCCTGGTAGATCGTGAGCTTGACGCTGCCGTCCTCGCTGATCTGTGGTCGCACCTTGAGCGTCAGCCCCACGTCCTTGCGCTCCACCGTCGTGAACGGACTGGCGGTGTTGGTCCCGGTGCTGGCGTAGCTGCCTGTCACGAAAGGCACGTTCTGGCCCACCACGAACTTGGCTTCTTCATTGTCCAGCGTGAGCAGCGTGGGTGTTGACAGCACGTTGCCGTCGTTGCTGCTTTGCAGCAGATTGGCGAGAGCGCCCAGCACCAGTCGGCTGCCGACGCGGTTCACAAAACCTATGTTGGCGCCGGCCGATGGCAGCGCCGACGGAATCGATCCACTGGCGACGGTGTTGATGGCGCCCGTCATCGTGATGATGTTGGCGCCGCCGACGGTGTAATTGGTGCCCACACCAACGGCGCCGCCGCCGATGTTGTTCAGCAAGGCCTGCCACTGCACGCCGAACTGTGCCTCCTTGTCGGTGCTGACTTCGACAATCAGGCTCTCCACCAGCACCTGGGCGCGTCGGCCATCGAGTCGGTCGATGACGGCGCGCATCTGGCGGTACTGCGGCTCGGGGGCGGTGATGATGAGCGAGTTGGTGCTCGGGTCGGCCTGGATCTGTCCGCCAGTGGAAGGCTGGGCGCTGGCCTGGCTTGCGCCGGTGGTGCCGGTCGAGCCGGCGACCGGCGTGGGTGCCGAAGCACTGGCGCGGGCTTCACCCGACATCGCTGCGCGCAGCGTCACGGCGAGCTTGGTGGCGTCGGCGTTCTTCAGGTAGACGACGTAGATGTTGCCGGCCGCGCCGTTGCCGCCTTGTGTCGGCTGATCCAGTTTTTCCACCAGCAGCTTGACCTGGGCCACGCGCGCCGCATTCGCCGCGCGCAGGATCAGCGCGTTCGAGCGCGGCTCGGGCACCAGCGTGGTCTTGAACGAAGTGTCGGCCTGACCCGCGGGAGCGCCCGATCCGCCCGACTCCACCAGGCGCAGCACCAGCGGCGCCAGGTCGGCGGCGAGCGCGTATTTGAGCGGCAGGATCTCCACGTCGGTGGCGTTGGCCACGTCGAGCGCGGCGATGATGCGCGCGATGCGCTGCAGGTTGTCGGCGTAGTCGGTGATCACCAGCGAGTTGTTCCCGGGATTCACGTTGATGGTGTTGTTCGGGCTGATCAGCGGGCGCAGCACGGCGACGAGGTTGTTCGCGGGCTCGAAGTTGAGCTTGAAGATTTGCGTCGTGAGCTGGCTGTTGCTGTTGCTGCTCACCGGTCCGGCCGAGACGCTGCCGCCTTGCAGCTTGGCGTCGGCCTCAGGCACGACCTTGTCCAGCCCGCCGACTTCGACCACGGTGAAACCCTGGAGCCGGATCGTCGCCAGAAACAGGTTGTAGGCGACCGCGGGCGAGACCGCGCGCTCGGTGTTCAGGTTCATCGTCCCCTTGACGCGCGGATCCACCACCACGTTGCGTCCGGTCATGCTGGCCATGGCGCGGGCCACGGCCTCGATCTCGGCGTTGGAAAAGTTCAGCGTGACCGGCTCGCCGCGCGCCGGCAGCTTGGCGCTGGTGGCGGCCGGTGCTGCGCTCTGCGCCAGCGCCTGCGGGCTCGCGGCCAGGGCCGACAGCAAGGCGATGGCGGCGCAGGCGGCCAGCGGGATGGGGAGGCGGTTTGAATTCAGGTGTTGCATTGGCTTAACCCACTTGGATGATGGAGCGTGCGCCATCGCGCCGTCCGATGATGTTCAAAAGATTCGACAAGGCTTCCTGGTGCTCGGGCGCGGCGCTCGCCGTGCCCTCGAAATGCAGCCGCGTGTCGACCCAGCGGCCGGAGCCCTTGAGTTGCAGTCCGCCCTCCAGCGTGTCGAGTTGCAAGGTGGTGCTGGCGCCGCCCTGGACCGTGATGCGGTAGCTGCCCATGGGCTGCAGCGTGGACAGGCGCGACGAGATTGCGCTTGCCAGGATCTGCGCCTGACCCGACAGCGTCAGTCGGCCCTGCACCAGATCGACTTCCAGCGCCTGCGTGGACAGGCTCAGACTGCCCTGCGGCTGCAAGGTGTTCCACGGCGTTCCCAGTCCGGCGAGCACGGCAGCGGGCCAGCTCGACTGCCCATCCTGCACCTGCACGTGGACACCGCCCCAGCGCGGCTGCGCCTGCAGCAGCAGCGGCGTCTGGATGCAGCAGTCGGCCCAGATCTGCAGCTCCACGCCGTTCCATTTGGGCCGCAAGTTCCAGCTCACGCGTCCCGGCAGCGCCGACGCGTCGCGGCTGCCGCTGCCGCCTTGCAGCATGAGCTGCGCCGAGCCGCTCCAGAGTGTGCCGCGCGGCGCCATCAACAGCGTGCGACCGCCGGTGGCCTGATCCATCGACCAGGCACCCCAGCGTGCCGGGGCGAACAGCGCCAGCGAGAGCAACAGGCCGGTGGCGGCGCCACCCGTGGCCCAGGACCACAGCGTGCGGTGCGACTTGCGGGTGCGACGGGAATTCATGGGAGCGTCGATCGGTCGGTTCAGCGTGCGGGCAGGCTCAGCACCAGGCTGCCGTCCCAGCTTGGCGCGGCGGCGTTGGCCGTGGCGGCGGCGCTGCGTTGCAGCCGCGCTTCGAGCGGAACCGAGCGTGCATTCACCCGCGCCTGCGTCAGCCACTGCGCCAGGGCCTCGGCCGACACGCCCTTGAGCGTGACCATGGCGCGCTCGCCCTGCAGCGTGAACTGGGCATTCGCGCCCAGGCGCTGTTTGACCGAGGATTCGAGCGCGCGTACGGCTTCGTCCCGGCCCATCTTGGGTTGGGCCTGCAGTGCCTGTGCCTGCGCCTGCAGCACATGCATGGCCTGCAACTGGGCTTCAAGCTGGCCGCCTTGGGTCTTGGCTTGTGCCAGCGTTTGCAGCGCGGGCGACAGCGCCAGCCACCACAGCAGCATCAGCGCCACGACCGCTGCGGCCAGCGCGATGCCGCTGCGTTCGCGCACGGCCAGCCGGTTCCAGACATCCTGTGCAGCGTCGAAGCGGCTCATGGGCGCCCCCGTGTTTGCAGCACCAGTGCCTCGCCTTCGGTGCGCACGCTGTAGCCCTGGCGACCGAGCCAGGTGCTGAGCGTGGTGACTTCGGCCGAGCTGAGTTTGAGGCCCTTCATGCGCGCTTCTCCGGAAGAAAACTCCAGTGCCAAGAGGGATCGATTCGCCGGGATGGCCATGCTCGCAGCCGTCAGCATGGCCTCCAGATCGCCGCCGGACGCGCTGCCGGTGGCCTGGCGCAGCGCGGCGACTTCGCGCTCCATCTGCGTGGGCGCATCCACCACCACGCGCACGTTCGCAAAGGTCTGGGTCAGGACCGCGTTGACGGCGGCGCGCTGCGTCTGCAGCGCTGATTTTTCGTGCCAGGCCAGCAGGTTCAAGCCGAGCAACTGGGTCAGCACGAGTGCGCCCGCGCCCCAGCGCAGCGCCCGCCATTGCGGCGCATGGCGCAGGCTTTGCCAGTGTTGTGCGAGTTTCTTGAGCGTGCGCAGACGACTGGAACTGGCCAGATCGAACTGCGCCAGATCCCAGGACGACTGCGTCGCCAGCAGCCAGCGCTGGGCTGCCTGCTGCAATTCGACCGGGCGCTTGAAGCAGGACTCGGCCAGCGCCGCCACGGCCGGTTCGGCCAGCAACTTGGGCGCCGGCTCGTTCGGCAGGACGCTGGCGGGCCCGGCGTTCAGTGGCGTCAGCGTCACGCCCTGATCCGAGCTGCGCACCAGCAGCGCGTGTTGTTCCGTGCCGATCACCTGCAGGCTGGCCCCGGTCGCGCTGCTTTCTGGGGCGAACTCGGGCACGATGCGGTTGGGCGCGCGATCCACGTTCTCCAGTTCTTGCAGCGCGGCCTTGAGCCAGGCGCGTTCACACACGGCGACCCACACCGGCGCGTCCGGGCGGGCATTCGGCGCCAGCGCGAAGTGCAGTTCCTGCGGCTCGTCCAGCAGGCGCTCTTCCAGCAAACCGTCGAGCACCGCGCGCAAGCGCGGCGTGGGCACGGCGCCGCGCGCGGCGATGCTGCCTTTGGGCAACTGCACGGATTGCCAGGACAGGGCCTGTATCGCCACCACCGCCACCACCTCGCCCGCTGCGACCGTCGGCAGCAGCGCGGCGGTCGTGCGGCCGGACGCCGCCACCGTCTGTCCGTCGTGGGAGAGCACGTAGTCGTACTCGGTGTCATGGCTTGCGCCGGGGGCGAGATAGACGATGAGGGTGCTCATGGGGTGGGGTGATTGTAGAAACTTTGTGGGACGGTTCCGTCGGGCTCCATCACGGCGGGTTGACGCCGGGCAAACTTTCGCTCACCCAGCGCTCGCGCCACAGCGTTGCCACATCGGATCCGGTGCGCTTCAACAGCGACCTTTCCTCCAGCACCGTCTGGTCCAGGCGCAGCCGGCCGTGCACTTCAAAATAGTCGGTGACGAAGGCGTAAAGCGCGGCGTCGCTGCTTTGCAGAGCCAGTTCGCCCACGACTGCCGCCACATCGCCCTGCATGGTAAAGGGCTTGTTCTGGCGCTGCTGTACCAGGCGTTGGGCGCCGCTCAGGTCCAGATTGGGAAAGATGGCGTTGATCACTTCCGCGCTGGCGGTGTTCAGATTCACGGGCGTGGTCGTCGGCAGCAGCGTGACGTAGGGCTTGAGCAGTTGGATGTTGCGCGGCAGCAGTCCCAGCCAGGCCAGCTCATCCACGCGCTGCGGCGCCAGCAGTGCATCGGGGTCGGTTTGCGGCCCCAGCGCCAGCAGCAGGTTCTGCTCGAGCACGGTGAGTTGCTCGGCTGGAATGCCCACCAGATCGAACAGCTTGAGAAAGGCCAGGTGCGCCGACGGTGAAATCTTCTGGCCAGCCACCAGGTTCATCAGGTTCAGGCGCGCCTGCGCGTCGGTGATCTGGCCCGAGAGGAACGCCTCTTCGGTGTCGTCGCTGGCGCTGTTGTCGATCGACAAAAAGCTCGACATGCGCGCTTCGGCCAGCGGCGTGGCCCAGGGCTCAGACAGGTTGTCGGTCTGGCCTGCCGAGAGTTTGTCCTCGCGCAGGATCAGCCGCGACCAGTCGAGCGCGCCGGTCAGGATCCAGCTCGACTGGATGCGCGAACGCTCTGCCGCTTCCACCTCGATGCCGCGCCACTGCTGCCACAGCGCGGCCGCTGCCAGCGTCGCCACCAGCGTGACGGTGAGCATCGCGGCCAGCAGCGCCGCGCCGCGTTGCACGCCATAACGCGCCACGTGGCAGACCCCGGGACGAGCGCCAGCGAGCAACGCAGGGGGGCTGACGTTCATGACTTGCCCCCACCCAGCGTGGGCCGGACCCAGTCGCGCGTGAGCGTCCCGCTCAAGGCTTGCCCCGGCGGCAGCGTCAGCACCAGGCGCACGCCGTCGGGGATGGGCTGGGAAGAAACCGTGACGACCGTGCCGGCGGCGCCGGACGCGGGTATCGACGGCAGCACCGCGCCGGCGCTGGACTGGGGGTTGCTCCAGGCGTCGTTGCGGAAGTAGAAGATCTGCCACTGATCCAGCGGCGTGACCGTGACTTCGCGTTTCCTGGCTTCTTCACCGGGGTTTTGCGCCCACAGAACAGCCTGTTGCCAGGCGTCGGTCAGCGCCGCGCGGCTGCGCACCGGCGGCGACTGCCAGCGCAGCCAGTAACCTGTGCCGTCGATCACGCGCCGCGTCCAGCCCACCACCAGCAGGCCATCGGCGTCAGCGGCGCTGCTGCGCCGCGTCAGGCGCAAAACGAGACCATCCCATTCGATCGCGTTGAACTGCGGCTGCGCGATCAGCGCGTCCAGATCCGCGCTCCACTGCGCCAGTCCGGTCTGCAGCGTCTGCACTTCGTCCATGCGCTGTTGCGTTTGCGCCTGCGAGCGCGTCATGCCGTCCAGGCCGCGCCAGCTCATCACCGCCATCAGCGCCAGGATGCCGATGGCCACCAGCACCTCGATCAGCGTGAATCCCTTGCTAGTGTTGTGGCGTGGCATCAGAAGCGTCCGATCACCGTGGACAGGCGCAGGATGGGCGTGGCGTCGTCCAGCACCTGCGCGTCCATGCGGCGAAAGCTGGGGTTGAGCGTGGGGCGCACCGTGACCGTCACGGTGAAGCTGCGCCCGGCCTGATCACAGCTGACGCTGCTGTCGCCCACGCCGGGAAATTGCTTGGACAGGCGCGCCTTGACGAGTTCGTTTTCGGCGCACAGATGGGCCAGCAGCACGTCGGTCTGACGCTGCGTGCTGCGCGTCAGCGCGGCGCTGGCCTGAAAGCCCGCGATCAGTGAAATGGCGACGATACCCAGCGCCACCAGCACTTCGATCAGCGTGAAGCCGCGGCTAACTTTCTTGCGCTGACGTGCAAGCGGCGTCATGGCGTGGCTGTGGCCTCGTCGCTCAGCACGGCGAAGGGTCGCAGGCCGTCAGTGCCGATGCGCAGACTGCGCTGCGGCTGGCTCAGGCTGTAGAGCACGACCGTCTGGCGCTCGATGATGGGCTCAGGCCCCAGCAGCAGGGCCTGACCCTCGCGCACGCCGGTGTCGGCGCTGAGCCAGTTGCGCGACAGGCTGGTGTCGGCCAGGCCGCTGAACGCAAAGCCCTGGGCGCCGCCCTGCCAGTGCACCGCGATGCCGCGGGCGCGCGACTGCATGCGCGCCGACTCGAGCAGCGCCACCAGGCGCTGGCCCTCGCGCTCGAGCCCGGTCTGGCTCGAGTCGCGCATGGCAAGGCTCACGCCCGCCGTGGCCATGGCCATGATCGCCACCACCACCAGCAGCTCCAGCAGCGTGAAGCCGCGAACCGCGGACGCACGCAAGCCGCTGGTCGTGACGGCGTGGCGACGGGGCATGGAATGCGGGTGCTCGCTCTGGCTGCGCTATTGCCAGCTGCCGATGTCGGCGTCGCGTCCTTCGCCACCGGCCACGCCATCGGCGCCAAACGACATCACGTCGATTTCGCCCTTGATGCCCGGGTTGAGGTACTGGTAGGGATGGCCCCAGGGATCGTTGGGCAGCTTGTCCAGATAGGGCTTCCAGTTCATGGGCACAGGAACGGTGGTGGGCTTGGTCAGCAGCGCCTGCAGGCCCTGCTCGGCGCTGGGATAGCGCTGGTTGTCCAGCTTGTAGAGCTTGAGCGCCTGCATCAGGTTGTTCACGTCGGTGCGGGCGGCGGTGACGCGCGCATCGTCGGCGCGGTCCAGCACGTTCGGCACGATGATCGCGGCCAACATGCCGATGATGACCAGCACCACCATCAACTCGATCAGGGTGAAGCCGCGGTGCATGCGCCGCATCAGGGGTGTTGCCAATGTCTTCATGGTGCCTTAATGTGAAAGAACGAACTTTCATGGTGCTGGGGCGCCTTGCGCACCAGGCATGAAAGTTTGGAAGTGGGGTGAGCCAGGGCTTCAATCATAATCACACCATGATGATCGCTCCGAACAGCATTTGGTTCCCACGCTCGCTGACCTTTGTCGTGTGGGCTCTGGCCGCCGCCAGCGCCGTTTTCTGGGGCCTGCGTTGGGACGGCAAGACCGCGTTGACTCAGCCCGTTGCGACGCTTGCGCCCAGCGCCACGGTGGCGGATGCCGGCGCCGTGGCGCGGCTGCTGGGAAGCGCCGGTGTGGTCGCTGCTACGGCGGTGAACGCGCCCAGCCGGCTGGTGCTGGCGGGCGTGGTGGCGCGCACCGGGTCGCACACCGGAGCGGCGTTGATCGCCATTGACGGCAAGCCGGCCAAGTCAATTTCTGTCGGTGCCCGGGTCGAAGAAGGGTTGTTCCTGCGCTCGGTGCAGGGCCGTCAGGCCAGCCTGGCCGCGAGCCCCGATGGCCCGGTGACGATGACACTGGAACTGCCGGCCCCTGGCCTTGCTTCGTCCGGCAATCCCGCTGCGGCCCCGTCCACAGCGGCGCCCGTCCCGGCTCAGCCAGTCGCTCCGTATGTGCCGGCAGCCGGCGCACAGCCGGTTGCCCTGGAGGCTGCGCCAAGGACCCCGGTGAGCCCGCCGATACCCTCGGCGGCTGCGCCTTCGGGGCGCAGGGTCAGGTCTGCAAGAACAGACGATACGCAGGATTGAGCGTTTCCTCCACGCACGGATAACCCAGCGTGGCGAGAAACTTGTCGAACGCCTTGTTGTCCGACGGCGGCACCTGTAGTCCCACCAGGATGCGGCCGTAATCTGCGCCCTGATTGCGGTAGTGGAACAGGCTGATGTTCCAGCCCGGACGCATCAGATTCAGGAACTTCAGCAAGGCACCGGGACGCTCGGGGAAGACAAAGCGCAGCAGGCGCTCGCCCTGTCCCAAATTCGACCTTCCACCCACCATGTGCCGCAGGTGCTCCTGCGCCAGGTCGTCGTGCGTCAGGTCCAGTGTCTTGAACCCATGCTGGCTGAACTGCTTGGCGATCCTGGCGCTCTCGCCCGGGGCGGCGGTGGTGAGTCCCACGAACACATGGGCCTGCGCCGCGTCGCTGATGCGGTAGCTGAATTCGGTCACGTTGCGCGGCGC